>NZ_JAIVFS010000030.1 GCF_020829645.1 Nostoc mirabile CHAB5784
CAGTTCTTCTTTGGGCAACTGGCTCAAACTTTCTCGGTCTAATTCTTCAGGCTGGCTTTGGTTCATATTTGTGATACTCACCCTCAAGTGTCCTCCTTGTCAATACTCTGCCACCTGAATCCTTACGAAGACGCTTCTAGAATTCGTACTAAACCTTTACCCCAGATTTTTGCTATCGCTCGTAATTTAACTCTGAATTTATATCGAAGTCAAATGTTTGAAAATATGGTACAAGCGAGGGCGTTTATGTTCATTTGGGTTAGACACACTTAAGCAATTTTTTAGAATGAAATAGCCCTGGGACTAATGCCCAGGATAAAAATATGAAGCTGGTAGATTACAAGTTGCTCAGAATCGGATATTGGTTCATCTTACCGTATTCCCAGTCCCATCTCCCCCGAAAAAAATCGCTCTCCTTGTTTAGCAACGCCAGTTTTCTCTGCTACCACTTCATCAAAATCAGTACTCAAAGATACTTCCTTCCAAGCATCCAACTCTTCTTTTATAAATTCCAATGCAGCATTAATAGTTTTTATGGTATCTGCTCCCAGTGCCAATCTAATTGGTGGGTTATCGCTATCAACAGCTTTAATCATTGCCAAAGCTGCTTTTTTTGGATCTCCAAGTGCGTTTAAATCGTGATTCAACATATTCTGGCGTATATTTCCAATTGATATTTCATAGTCTTCAATTTGAGTATCAATTACAACAACAGAACGTTTAATAAAATCTGTACGGAAAGCACCAGGTTCAACAATTGTAACCTTAATGCCGAATGGAGCAACTTCACTTAGCAATGTTCCAGAAATTCCTTCTAGCGCAAGTTTACTACTGTTGTAGAATCCCCAGGCATTAGCAGTGGAAAAGCAACCTATTGATGAAACATTAAGGATGTGTCCGCTGCGTTGTTGTCGCATATAAGGTAACACTACCCGTAGCGTTTCTAAAACACCAAAAAAGTTTGTTTCAAATAGACGACGAACTTCTTCATCGCTGACTTCCTCAATTGTCCCAATAGTGGAAACCCCGGCATTGTTAACAAGTACATCAATACGTCCAAAGTAAGCAATTGCCTGCTTTACTGCTTCCCTTACCTCTTCGGGTTTCCTAACATCAAGTTGCGCCACGATGGCACGACCTGGAAACTTTGAAGCTAAATCTTCAACTTTCTCAGCTTTTCGTGCTGTTAAAACTACTGCTTCACCTTTTTCTAGTACTGCTTCTGCTAAAGCTCGACCAAGACCGCTTGAGCTACCAGTAATAAACCACACCCGTTCTTGAGAAATAGAAGATGTCACCATGAAAACTCTCCATTGAATAATAAAAAGTTGTGAAATAGATGGATTACTGTTACTCAATAATGACAGGTAAATCCAACTTTACTCAGTAAAGTAAGACCTTGAGGCTTCGTATTGAGTATTAATATAATATCAATATAAAATAATAAAAATATCAGGTAAAGTTGAGTTTAGATAAATTATTAAATTCTATAAATGTTAAAACAAAAGTTAATAACATAAATAAAATATCTGCAAATATTGAGCCAATATATATACCTCTTAAACCTATCAATCTTGATAATAAGACCATCATTGGTACGTTGAAAACTATGCTTTTGAAAAATATGGCGAATAATACAATCTTACCTTTACCCATAGATAAAAATAGAGTATTGCTACAATATGCTAAAGGCCATAGCGGTGTTAACATATTGATAATTCTAAAATTTATTATATCATCTTTTGTGAAATTAATCCCTGGCAAAATTATGCCCAAGAATGTACTAGGAGATAATTGTAAAAGCAGCCAAATCGGTAGTAATACGATAGCTCCAATTATTGCAAAAATTAAGTATGCTTTTTTGAGCCTACTATAATTTTTTGAACCATAATTCATACCAATTACAGGTTGTAATGCTTGTGCAAAACCAACGACAGGAATAAAGAGTAATGAAATAACTTTCATTGTTGCTCCCAAAAAAGCAATATCACTATTTTTTCCGTAATAGGAAATTAAATTAAACATTACAACTTCTTGAACCAATATCATAGCTGGATAAAATAGTGCTGATATTCCCACTGAAAAAATTGCAGGTAATAAATCTATTGCGATCGCTAACTTTTTCGGATTAAATGGGATAGAACTTTTACCCGCAAAAAAGTACGCTAAGTTCATAATACTATAAATAACCATTGCAAGAACTGTAGCTAGAGCAATACCTTGGATTCCCCAATGATATACAGTAATAAATATATAATTTAATAAAATGTTAACAGCCACAAATATCAAGTTAAATATTGTAGTAAATCTAACTTGTCCCTCGGAATTTATAACTGTATTACAAGCTTCTCCTAATATCAAAAAGACAGAGCCTAGTATATAAGTCTTAAAATATTTCGTTCCTTCGGAAGCAACTTCACCACTTCCTCCCATGAATGCAATTAATTGTCGATCAAAATTATAGCCAATAATTGTAATAAAAAAAGAGATAACAATACTCATAATTATGAGGTTGCCAAAAACTTTGGACTGAGTTTTAATATCTCCAGAACCAATAACTCGACTGAGAACAGAAGCTGAACCTACCCCAATCAAGCCAGCAAAACCATTTACTACACTTGTAAGTGGTAGTGCAATTGATATACCAGCTAAAGCCGTTTCACCAATGAATCTTCCTGCAAATAAAGCATCGAGAAAAGTGTTTAAACTAAGCATCAATATCCCCAGAATACTGGGTATTGATAATTTAAACATCAATTTAATAAGATTGCCTTGAAGGATTTCATTCGTGATTTGAGATTGTTTTTGTGAAGTCATTTGTTTACTTAACCTTAACCAAATGACTAACACAATACTGCTTCACTGCTTTTAATTCCATTTCTTTGGCTGAGTTCAATGCACTCATCACCTCACTACAAACTTCAATTCTGGCTTCATAGGCACTTGTTTTGCCGCCATCAACAAAATCAATCCGAACTTCTGCCCAGTCAGGATTATGTCCTTGGACAACCTCTTCCATCGCCAGTACTTTGCCTGCTTTCAAATAATCTAACCAACTCCACCCAGACTGCATCCAAATTTCGCGCTCGGCAATTTGCTCAAATTCGCTTAAACCAGTCCATCCTCGGTAGTATTGACGCAAACCAGAAACTGAACCATTTCGCTGCACCAGTAAATCCAATACATCTGCCTCTAAATGTCCCCACAAACATCCTTGAGGTAAATCAATTAGGGTAGGAGCAAACTGATGTCCGCCAAAATGAGTTGTTTGCCAGACTCTTAACTTTCCGTTGGAAGCAGGAGCATATTCTTTACGTAATTGTCGATATATAGGATTCCCAAATCTGCCACAGGCAAGGTCTACTTGAGCATGGGTACAAACCATGAGTTCGCGAATGTCACTTGTTTGTTGTTGATATTGCTGAAATTCTGATAAATCATTGGGTTGTTGCAGCAACTGCTGGAATATTGCCGTTACTAAAGCAGCAGATTTGGTTTCTGGAACAATAAATTCTTGTTTCTCAAACTGAGAAAATAGCTTTGCAGGGCGATAGTAGTACAAGACACGGGTAAAGCCGGGATAAGAATACTCGCGGTCAGGAGCAATTAGTATCGGTTTTAATTTGACCCCATGATTAAAAACTAACTCCTGAAATAAACCCATCAACCCTCTAATAATGGGATTTTTCTCAAATATTTCTTGCGGCCAAGGTTGTGAAATTTCCATTATTAACCAATGATCGCAAGTATCTGCTGTACCAATTGGATCTTCTCCATTAGCTTTAGAAACTAAGGAACAAAAACGACAATCTGCTGTGAGTAATTCATGAGTATGTTGAGTTTGCATATTTTCTATACTCTGCTACAGATGTTTGTTATTGAAAAAGAATGAAAAAGGTGTAAAATACTAATTTTCATGTTTTTCATATATCCTTATAAAGATTGTCATAAAAATACTGGTGCGGTACTAATCTTTTGTACAATGCATACAGCTTCAACTGCCACGGTGATTGCACAACAAAATATTCTCTTTTGGGTTTCGGAGCTTGGAGAGCCTGCAATATTACTGCTGTAACTTTTTCAACTGGTAAACCTCCACTGCGATTTCCTTTTGCGGAATCTTCCATACATATTCTGAAATTCTTGCCATATATAGCTTTCATTTCAGTTGACATATTTCCTAAAACTTTCTGGCAATTAGCTTCTACTTTGTCAGCCTGTTCTGGGGTGATTATTCCCCCTGGTAATATGGATAGTACTTCAATTCCACTGGAACGTAATTCTATTCGCAAAGTATCTGTAATTGCCTCAAGTGCAATTTTGGAAGTAGATAAAAGCCCTCTATATGGTATGGCAAATCTACCACAAATTGCACTAATATTAATTATTCTACCTTTCACTTGTCGGAGCATTGGTAAAAAAGCTTGTGTGACTGCAATTTGACCGATAACATTTACTTCAAAATTCCATCTTATATCGTCTATTGGAATACATTCTAATGGCCCATCTACCCCAGCATATGCATTATTAATTAATGCGAATAATCCTTCATTACCGAGCGCCAATGAGACAAATTCTGAAGCTGATTTGATTTCTTGGGCTTTTGTGATGTCTATGATAATGGGTGTTAAATTTCCAGATGCAGCCTGCTTTAGGGATTCACCATCTTGTTCTGTGCGGATTCCCGCAAAAACTCGATATCCTTGCTTGTCTAGTAAAAGCGCGGTTGCTCGACCGAGACCTGTGGATGCTCCAGTTATAACGACAGCACCTTTATTATTCTTTGTCATACCTACTTCCTCGATAATGAAATATATTTTTAGCTTGAAAAAAATGGGTTATAAATCTGATGGCTAAAATAAGCCAGAAACAAGTGGTTGTAGCTGTCCTTTATTTTGACGCACACCGCGCACGACCATTTTCACGCCGCTAGCAGGGTAACAAATCAAACCTCCAAATTTGGGACGTTCTGGACGCTGACTGACTAGCTCTAACTCGTAACGTGAAAGAATGGTTGCTAATATCAGTTTCATTTCAAATAGGGCAAAAGTTCCGCCAATACACACACGAGAACCACCACCAAATGGCAGAAATTCGTAGGGAGAATATTGTTTTTCTAAAAAGCGCTCTGGCTGAAATTCTTTTGGTTGTGAATATAAATCTTCACGCTGATGTGTCGAATAAATATTAGCAAGCAGTATTGTTCCGGGGTTCAACTCGTAGCCCATCACCTTGACTGGAGACTCTACCAATCTAGGAAATGCAAATAACTGAGTTGGGTAAATTCGCAAAGCTTCATTACAAACAGCACTTAAGTATGGTAAGGCGAAAATGCTCATGGGGTCTGGGTTTTCACCAAGACTGTCGAGTTCTGATAGTAGGCGCGATCGCACAGCAGGTAAACGATGAATCCAATACAAAGACCAAGCGATCGCAGTTCCAGAAGCATCACCAGCTGCAAATATAGGAGATAATAACAGATCCCGTACTTCTTCATTGCTTAATGGTTGACCCGTTTCATCTTCAGCAAAGATCAGATCGCTAATCATATCAGCGCGTGAAAAATCTGCTTGCTTACGACGTTCTTCAACCTCAGTCAATAGCAATTGAAAAAGCTCTTGTCGAAGGTAGAGGAGATATCCTTGTGGACTCCATCGACCTAAATCTCTTTCTCCAAAAATATTCCTCAGAATCTTATCTATTGGTGATTGTCCATATCTCAGAATAGAAATAAACAAATGCTTGATTTTATCAGAAAGCTTTCCTTCAGTTAAACCCATTACAACTTCTATACCCACTCGTAAGGTAATATCTTCAATTGTTGGGTATGCAACAAAAGGCTTTCCAAATGTCTGTTTACTAATAATCTTTTCTGTGAGTTCGCAGATACGTCGCCCACAGGCTTGCATCCGCGCTCCATGAAAAGTTTGCATTAACAATTTGCGTCGATTTTTGTGAATTAAACCATCAAGTTGGAGAACTCCTTGATTTCCTGTCAACAAGGCGAAACCCAGGTTCAATTCGCCCCTAGCTGTAATTTCTTTAGTGTTGTTGAAAATCTCCTTTATTCCTGAAGGATTACTGACATAAATTGTTGGTGTAGAACCAAACATTAGAGTAACTATATCACCATAACATTTGGAAATAGCATCCATATAGCCAAAGGGATTGGTCTCGAATTGCAGAGCTATTAACCAAGAAGGAGTTTTTGGTCCTGGGGGTAGTTTCATCAGCTTCTTTTACTCGCATTATTTAGAACACATACAGCATTATCGATACAATTTCTGAGATGTTTAGCTAATTCTTGAATATGAGGTTCAACGAAAATAGAGAAATGATCCCCAGGAACTTCAATAACTTGAATAGGTTGACTAGAACATTTACCCCAACCTAATAAGGGGTCATTACTATACCATTCTGGATTGTCAAAGTCATGAATTATTTCTTGGTTAGCTCTAAATAAAGTTATGGACTGAGGATAAACTTGAGGCACATAATTCCGCATAGCTTTAACATGCGCTTTAAAAAGTTGGTAATGACGGAGGAAATCTTCAATTTCTGCATCACTAAAGATGAAATTTACCTTTTCATTAATTAAATTAAGTTGCTCAGTTAATGGCAAATCTCGAAGTTCTTCAAAAGGGACTGAAAAATCTATATTATTATCAGTTTTTATTGATTCAGCTATGCGAAGTAAAAATTTTGCATCGTCATCGTCTGTCGATTCAATGGGTGTTTCTGATAATATGGCATCGATAACAACCAATAAACCTACTGTTTGTCCCTGTTTTTGTAATTGTTGCGCTATTTCAAAGGCTAGTACACCGCCGTAACAATGACCACCTAAAAGATAAGGGCCATTTGGCTGTACTTTACGGATTTCTTGCAGGTAGCGAGTCGCTGTTTCTTCTACGGAAATGACTTCTGGTTTATCTTGTTCTAGAGTATCTTCCAAAGCATAAAGTGGATAATCTTCACCAAGCCTCTTGGATAAATTAAAGTATGGGCTAATATTTCCACCAGCACCATGTATACAGAAGAAAGGTATTTTGTCACCAGAAGAGTTAATTGCTACTAGATGAGAATTAGCAGTCTGACGGAATGGCTGACTAACAATAGTCGCTAGTTTTTCAATCGTGGGATTTTCAAAAAGAGTAGACAGGGGAAGATTATGCCCAAATTTGTCTTGAATCTGAGCCATCAAGCGGACAGCCAAAAATGAATGGCCACCCAAGTCAAAAAAGTTGTCTATCACCCCGACAGGGCTAGTATTGAGAAGGTTTTCCCAAAGTTTTACTAAAACTAATTCCGTAAAATTTCTGGGATTAACAAATGATTTATTAGTATTGTATTGTGTAATTTCATTATTTTGTAGCGCAAGTTTGTCTACTTTACCATTAGGTGTAAGTGCAAGTTTACTCAGTACAACAAAAGTAGACGGTAGCATATAGTTAGGCAACTTTTGCTGCAATTCTGGCAACAATTGTGTAGCTATATCCTGTTTATCTGTCACCAAATATGCAATCAAACGCTGATTTTCTTGAGCATCGTTACTGGCAATTACAACCGATTGTTGTACGTCTGGATGTTGTGTAATAACAGTCGCAACTTCACCTAATTCTACTCGAAAGCCTCTGATTTTTACTTGTTCATCATCTCGACCTAAATATTCTAGATTACCATCTTTGATATATCGGACTAAATCGCCAGTTTTGTAAAGTTGATTTCCTGGAATAAAGGGGTTATTAATAAATCTTTTTTCAGTTAATTCTGAACGATGTAAATAACCTTTTGCTAATCCGTCACCACCAATATAAAGTTCACCAACAACTCCTATCGGTGTTAGTTGTAAATCACGATTCAGCACATAAACTTGGGTATTGTCAATCGGACGACCAATGGGTACACTATTTGCTTGCTCTTGCAATAAAGTGGTGTCGTAGTAAGTGGCGTTGGCGGAAACTTCCGATGAGCCGTAAAGATTGATGAGTTTTGCAAATGGTATCAATTCTTGGAAAGTTTTAACTAACTTAACAGAAAGTGCTTCTCCGCTAGTTATCCAGACTTTTAGCTGTGATAACTTCTTGGCTAGATGGCTGTAATTATCAAGAAGCAAGCGTAGTAATGAAGGTACAAGTATGATCCGAGTAACTTTGTAATGCGCTAGAGTTTCTATAAATAATTGTGGGTCTAGTACAGTTGCATTGCTAATAATTACTGTAGGAGTTCCTTGAAGTAAAGGAGCAAAAATTTCCCATACAGAATCTACAAAACTAATGGCTGTTTTCTGACAACAAACTTCTCCTTCAGTAAAAGGATAGGTTTTCCATAACCAGTGTAAGCCGTTGATTGTACCGCGATGAGTGCCAAGAACACCTTTAGGTATTCCAGTTGAACCAGAAGTGTAGATAATATAGGCGAAATTATCAGATGAAGAGATGTTAATAGGATTTTCCAAACTTTCTTGAGTAATTTCGTCTTTGTGGATATCTAAACAAACGATTTTACTCGAAGACAATGATAGTTTTCCTAATATCTCTTGGTTGCTAATTAACAGCAATGCTTGAGAATCAGAGAGCATAAAATTCAGACGCTCTACTGGATAACTTGGGTCAAGAGGAATATATGCACCGCCAGTTTTCAGAATAGCTATAATTCCTACTACCATATCTATGGAGCGTTCTAGACATAGAGCAACCAGAGCTTCTTTTGCTACACCCTGTTTTTGTAAATAATGTGCAAGTTGATTAATTCTATGGTTAAGTTGACGATAAGTTAATTCCTCGGACTCGCTAATTAGTGCTAAAGAATCAGGTGTTAGTTCAACTTGCTGTTCAAATAATTGATGTAGAGACGCATCTTGGGGATAATCTGCACGAGTTTGATTAAACTTAAATAATAGTTGCTCTTGCTCAGAAGCAGTTAGTAGAGACAATTCCCTGAGATGCTGCTCTGGATTTACAACGATATTTTCCAACAGGGTCTCAAAGTTGTTGATAAATTGGGTAATTGTTGTTGAATCAAAAATATCCGTATTATACTCCAAACATCCTGTTAATCCCTCTTCGGATTCAGACATAGATAGGAAAATATCTAGTTGAGCAGTACCGCTGTCAAAGTCTAAAGTACGCAAGGTTAATCCAGACACTTCTTCCACAGACGTTGGAGTATTTTGCAGGACAAACATAACCTCATAAAGTGGATTTCGACTTAAGTCGCGTTCGGGTTGTAATTCTTCTACAAGCATCTCAAAAGGCAAATCCTGATGTGCATAAGCATTGAGAGTTACCTCACGCACTCGATGTAAAAGTTCGCGGAAACTGGGATTACCACTGAGGTTATTACGTAACACCAAAGTATTAACAAATAAACCTAACATCCCTTCTAATTCTGCACGGTTGCGGTTGGCAATTGGAGAACCAATTAAGATGTCTTCTTGGTCTGTGTAACGATATAATAATATGTTAAATGCTGCCAGCAAACTCATAAATAAAGTGGTGTCTGCTTGCTGGCTTAATTGTCTGAGTGCATTAGTTAAAACTGTGGAGAATGTAAAGTATTGTTTAGCACCAGTGAAAGTAGTAACGCTAGGTCGTGGACGGTTTGTGGGTAATTGGAGTACAGGTAACTCACCCTTGAGTTGTTGCTTCCAATAATTTAATTGGGTTCTGAGGAATTCGCCTTGAATGCGATCGCGCTGCCAAATGGTAAAATCTGCATACTGAATGGGGAGTTCAGGTAAGGGAGAGGGCTGATTTGTAGAAAAAGCAGCGTATAGCGTTGACAACTCCCGCAGGAACACACCACAAGACCATCCATCGGTGATAATGTGGTGCATGGTAACAAGCAAAACGTGTTCTCCTTCACTCAAGCGCAGTAAAGTTGCTCTGACTAAAAGACATGAAGCTAAATTAAAAGGTTTTTTTGCTGACTGTGCTGCAAGTTGTTTGACCTCTGATTCCCAATCTTTACCAGACAAATGCTCAAGATCAATCATGGGTAAATCCCAAGTTAATTCTGGTATAATATTCTGCACTGGCTCTCCATTGACAAGCGTAAAATTTGTCCGCCAAACTTCGTGACGCTTGAGGATTTCATTCAAACTTTGCTCAATAGCTGTGACATTGAGTTGGCCTTTGATATGAAAAGCGGTAGGAATATTGTAGAAAGAACTCCCGTGATAAAGTTGGTCAATAAACCATAATCTTTGTTGGGAGAAAGATAAAGGAATAGTCTCAGAAACTTGACGTTTGGGAATGGTGTCAGCTTGAAACTTTCCTCCTTTCCATTTTTCTAGAAGGGCTTTTTTGGCGGGTGATAAATTAGAGTATTTTTGATCCATGATTTGCACCTATATCCATACTAAACCTTTCGCATTAGATTGTGTATGAGCTATATAAAAATCCAATTCATAACAATCTAATTTTAGATATGCGTAAATCTATTATTTCTTGGAAGGGATATATCCCATCTCTACATTTACAATTGCGTGTTATATTCCTTTCTTTCGACAAACAAAGCAAGTCATACTATTATCGTCAGCGCCAAAATCTTTGAGATTGTAGTAACTAATATCTGTAAAACCCGCTTTTTCTAGACCAAATTGCACTTCTGCTAAAAAGAAATCTCTTCTTAACCAAGTAGTATCTGAACGTTTCCAAATATTTTCTATTAACTCAAATCCAGTAACCTTAATTTCCCAAATCCTTTCTTCTGGTTTATAGTGGAATATTTCAATCAGTGCACATTCGTCATTAACATTAACATGGTTGAAAATTGGTGGAGCAATTTCATGGAACCAATCTGTTATTGGTATAGTAAATACAAATAATCCATTATCTCGCAGTGCTGCATAGACGTTTTGGAAAACAGATGTTAATTCTTCAGCGTTTAAAATAAATAGTAGAACAATATGCGATAAAACGGCATCAAAAGTAGCTGGTAGTTCAAATTGACGTATATCATTAAGGATAAATTTACTCTTAGGTGCGTTGATTCTGGCATAACGCAACAGTTCCTTAGAAGCATCAAGTCCAGTCATTTGATACCCTTTAAGATGAAGCTGTTGTACTAATTTTCCTGAACCACAACCAAGGTCGAGAATATGTGCTTCCTTAGGAATATGTTGTAGCATTAAGTTTTCTAAAATAGGTATTATACCTGCTACTATTTCTTCATCTGTACTCTTTAATTCGTTCTGCATCCGAGCAAAAGCTTCATAATCTGGAATAGGACTGAGTAGAGACATAAACTATTTTTCCTGTTTGCAAATAAAAGTTGAAAATTGAATAATTATTGTGGAAGATTAGCTAAAAAAGATTCTACCTCTTTGTCGGATAACTCTTCAATTTTTTCTAACATAAGTTGCTCAATCATTTCTGCTTGTTTAGCTGGTATCATTGCTTCTAATAAAAGGTCGCGTAGTGGTAAATCTACAGGAAATTTTGCTCGCAATCGAGAAACTAGTTGGGTTGCAATGATGGAATCTCCTCCTAACTCATAGAAGTTATCGTAAATACCAACTTCTGCAATTCCAAGTACCTCTTGCCATATTTGGGTAATTTGTTTTTCCAACTCATTTGTTGGAGCAATATAGGAATTACTCAGATTAGGTCTGGAGTAGTGTGAGGATGAGTCTACTTGAGAGGAAGATTTTAAATCTGGTAAAGAGTCGAGATTAAATGTGCGCTCCCACCTAGCTTTTATATCTATCGTAGAAACAACAAACTGAGTTCCTTTATCTAGAGATAATATTCGTTTAAATACTTCTACAATTTCTGTTGGAGTAATGGCTAATTCCACCCCAAATGCTTGTTCAAGTGTTTTTTTATCTTGAGTCGTATTGAGTTGTATTTTGTCCCAATTTACAACGTACCACGGTAAAGAATTATTTCGGTTATGTCGGTTAGTAAAGGCATCTATGAAATGATTAGCTGCCGAATATAAACCTAAACCAAATCCTCCTAAAATGGAAGATAAAGAAGAGAATACAACACAGAAATCTAATTTTCTATTTTTTAAGACTTGTTCTAATACAGTAATTTGGCGATGTTGAGAGTCAAATAAATTTCCTAATTCTATCTTACCAATTTCTGGAATTGAACTAAATATATTTTCACGCTTTATTCCAGTCGAATAAATAACCCCATGAATTTGACCAATATTCTCAGGTGCAAGACTATCCTGCATTTGTTCATAGTTGGTTTTATTTGCCCCCAAGACCAAAATTTCTGCACCCAACTCAGCCAATGCTTGTAGTTTTTGGATTTTGCGGCTCATCTCATCTTCTGGCGTGTGAGTTTCCAGCCATCGTAAATATTCATCTTTTTCTGGAAAAGCAGAATCCTCGATAAATATGAGTTTGGCTTGTAGAGATTTTGCTAAATATTCTGCAAGTACAACTTCAATCGTTTCTAATCCACCAGGAAAAAGGTAAACACCCTGTTTCTTCAACGGTATTTTTTCTTCAACTATTGACTCTAAGCAAACTGGCTCAAATGTTTGTACCCAACGATAGGAACCACGATAAGCAACAACTAAATCTGAAGATACATTTGTTAACTCACTTAAAAGTTGATTAATAATACTTTTATCATTTTCTTCTTCTCCATCTTGTTGATTTTTGAAGGCAATATCAATACACTTACAGCTAATATTAGGATATTCTTGAGGAATAACTTTACACAAACCTAATATTGTTGCCTTTTCTGGGTCTAGTTTTTCATTCCCATTTACTTGTTGAATGTTGTTTGATATGACATAAAGTTGTAAGCGATCGCTAATCTTTAATTTACTAAGACTTTGCATTAAAAACAACAAACTATTAAATTCCAAATAATCCTCTTTTTGCCGATTTTCAAGATTATTGACGCTCCATAAATAGGCAATTTTTTGAGGAATTTTTCCTAATAATATTAATTCTTTAAACAGAGTATTATAATCTTCATTTATATATGGATTAATTGTATAAAAAACCTGACTTATTTTCCTAAAGCTGTCTCCCTGCTTAACCAAAATAAAATTTTTGCCTTGATTATTGAATGCATTAATTAATTGATCACCAATATCACAATCATCAACAAAAAACAGCCATTGTTCCTGTGTAGTTTTTATTTTATAAGAGTATAAATGAGGCAGCAAAGAGCGTTTCCATGAAGGAATATAGAACCAGTTGGCAATATCTTGTTTCTGATCTAATATTGCTAACTGGCTACTTAAAGAAGGTGATGAAGATTTAACATCAATCCAGTATCTTTGTCGCTCAAAGGGGTAAGTGGGCAAAGGTAGACGATGACGCCGTTCGTGAGTATAAAATTTTGACCAATCTATTTCTACACCAGAAAGCCATAACCTACCTAATGTTTGCAATAACCAAGAAACATCAGATTTTTCTTCTTTGACATGGTGTAATGAACTCACTACTTGCTGTTTAGCATTTTTATCTAAATGCTGTGTCGTTAATGTGCTTAAAGTTCGTCCTGGCCCCACCTCTATAAAAACACCTTCAAACTGCTTTAACAGTAGAGATATACCATCAGAAAATCTCACAGGTTGTCGTAGATGTTGGCTCCAATAACTGGGATTTGTAGCTTGTTCATTGGTAATCCAACTACCAGTTACATTGGAAATAAAGCGTATACGAGGTGGGCTGAACTTCACTTTTTTGAAAGCTTGGATAAATTCTTCTAATACTGGTTCCATCATCGCAGAATGAAACGCATGAGATGTATGCAACAGCCGACATTCAATTCCTTGAGAAGATAGTTGATTTTGTAGGACAGCAATTGCTTCGTTTGTTCCAGAAACAACACAGGAAGATGGGCTGTTAATCGCTGCTATTTGGAGATAATCTTTATCCAATGTTTGTGATTTTAACAACAATTGTACATCTTTTTCTGCAAGTGGAATTGCCAGCATACTTCCTGAAGATAACTGTTGCATTAGTTGTCCCCTTTTTGCGACAATTTCTAACGCATCTTCTAAAGAAAATACACCTGCAATGGTTGCGGCAACATATTCCCCAATGCTATGACCAATCATCGCCGCAGGTAAGACACCCCAAGACATGAATAACTGAGCTAGGGCGTACTCAATGACAAATAATGCTGGTTGGGTGAGCGCTGTTTGTTGTAGTTGTTGGGTAGCTGCTTCAATTTGTTCTTGCTGTGGAAAGAGTATATGACGGATATCAAGATTGAGTTGGGGTTGCAAAATAAGAGCGCAAGTATCTATATATCTTCTAAATGTTGGTTCGGTTTTGTATAATTCCCTTGCCATGTTTGCATATTGCCCCCCTTGTCCAGAAAACATGAAGATGACCGGACAATGACCTGGCTGACGGTGATAAGTAAAAATACGTTGTGAATCGAAAGAAGCCAGTGTTTTTAGTGCATCGTCTAGACCTTGGCAAACTAGTATGCGGCGATAGTCAAAACCCCGACGACCCACTTGTAAGGTGTAAGAGACATCAGTTAGGTTAATGTCAGGATTTTGCTCCAAGTAAGTACATAATTGGGCTGTAGCAGTTTTTAGAGCCGTGCTGGTTTTGGCTGAAAGCAGTAACAATTGCCAAGGACGCGAGGGACTAGAAGCTTCAATTACTGGAGCTTCCTCCAAAATAAGATGGGCATTAGTTCCGCCAATGCCAAAAGAGCTTACACCTGCTCTGCGAGGTATAGCATTGGTTTGCCACTCTGATAATTTCGTGTTGACGTAAAAGGGACTATTGGCAAAGTCTATCTCCGGGTTGGGTTTTTCAAAATGCAAACTCGGAGGTATTTGTTTATATTTTAATGCTAGGACTGTTTTTATTAGTCCTGTCACACCCGCTGCTGTATTCAAATGCCCAACATTGCTTTTTACTGATGCGATCGCACAAAATCCCTTTTCTTTGCTGCGTGCAAATACTTTTTTTAAGGCACTAATTTCAATCGGATCTCCCAATTGCGTACCAGTTCCATGAGTTTCGATGTAAGTGATTGTTTCAGGAGTAACCCCAGCGATCGCCTGAGCTTCAGCAATCACTTCAGCTTGACCAGCCACACTTGGAGCTGTGTAACCGACCTTAGCAGCACCATCGTTATTAATAGCTGAACCTTTGATTACTGCGTAAATATAGTCACCTTCTGCCAAAGCATCTTCTAATCTTTTGAGAACAACAAGACCGACTCCATCCCCGAAAATAGTTCCTTGGGAACTAGCATCAAAGGCTCGACAGTGACCATCAGGAGAAGTGATACCCCCTTCTTGATAAAAATAACCTTCTTTTTGCAGAGATTCAATACAAATACCACCAGCTAAAGCCATGTCGCACTCGTAATTTAGCAATCCTTGACACGCTGAGTGAACGGCTACCAATGATGTCGAGCAAGAAGTCTGAATATTGATGCTTGGTCCTTTAAGGTTCAATTTATATGAAACTCGTGTAGCGGCGAAATCCTGACTGTTGCCATATATAATCGGAAGACCAATAGATTCAATTAGGTCAGGATGGGAACTTAAATTTCTTAGAAAGTAAGAACTCATATTGGTTCCCACATAAACACCGGTCAAGCCTTTGCCTGAAGCAGGTTCATAACCAGCATTTTCCAATGCTTCCCAAGCACATTCGATAAGAATACGATGCTGAGGATCTATAATTTCAGCTTCCCTTGGCGATAAATCAAAAAAGGAAGCGTCAAACATCTCAATATCTGACAGAATAGCACCAGCTTTTACATACTGAGGGTTACTCAGCCATGTTGGATCTATGCCATTCGCCTCTAATTCCTCATCACTAAAAAAAGAAATTGACTCTCGTCCCTCGCACAAATTTTTCCAAAATTCATCAACATTTTTGGCTCCTGGAAAACGACCAACTACACCGATGACAGCTATGCCTTTAGTAGAATCGTCTATTTGTTGATTAGACATCTATTTTTCTCCTTTGCTTCATTAATTGTCGCTTTTCCTGCATAGCTGCTTCTTTTCTGCTAGCACGGTCATCAGCTTGTTGAAATATCGTTTCTTCAATCTGCTTTCCACCGATATATTCAGCTAAAGTACTTACTGTCGAATATTCAAATAAATCAGCAATTGATAAGTTTTTATTTAATATTTTTTTGATTTTACTGCGAACCTGAATTATTAATAGAGAATCTCCTCCTAATTCAAAAAAATTATCATGAAGACCTACATTTTTTATTCCCAGAATCTCTTGCCAAATATTGGCGATTTCTTGTTCAATTTCATTGCTAGGAACAACGTAAGGATTCTGCAAATCCGGTCTAGAATATAGTAAAAAATTGTTTTGCTGGCTCTCTGCTTGTTGTTGCAATGATTCGAGCTTAACCCATTGCTTAATTCTAGCTTGAAGTTCTCCAGTGGAAACAACTATGTGATTAAGTACAGCGTAATTTAAAATTCTTTCAAAAGCTTTGACTCCTTCTTCCGACTTAATAGCCAATTCAGTCAAATTTGCACCTAAATCTGTATTTTGTTCATTTTCATTTATGTTTTCAATTTGCCAGCCATCCCAACTTATGCTACTCCATGAAGCCGGATAATTTCGATTATGTTGCTCTACAAAAGCATCCATGAAGATATTCGCTGCTGAGTAGGCAACAAATCCTAATCCTCCTAACACCGACGATAATGAAGATAGTAATAAACAAAAATCAAGCTCTCTATTTTCCAAGACCTTTTCTAAGGCTAAAAGTCCATATACTTTTGGTTGAAATTGGTGTTCACAATCAGCATGGCTGATATTTTCAATTGCTTCAAAAGATTTGCCTTGAACAATCCCAGCAGCATGAATAACACCATTTATTTGACCAAATTGCTGTTGAGCTTGAACAATAGCACTTTGCATTTGTTGTGTGTTGCTCACATCAGCACTCACCACTAAAACTTCTGCACCTAAATGTTCTAGTTCCTGAACTTTGCGAATTTTATGACTAGTGTTATCAGTTTCATCATGAGTATTGAGCCATTGTTCCCATTCGTCTTTTTTAGGTAAAGCAGAACGTCCTATCAACAGTAGCTTTGCTTGTACAGTTCGAGCCAAGTATTCTGCCAAAACAAGTCCAATACCACCGAGTCCACCTGTAATTAAATAGACTCCTTTTTCTCTGAGTCGAGGATTTTCAATTTTAGTTTTCTCAAGGCGCACTGGCTCAAAAGTTTGCACCCAACGATTCAAACCTCGATAAGCAATGAGTTTTTCAGAATCAGGAACTTTAAATTCTGCCAGCAATTGTTCTAGAAGTTTTTCTTCTTGCCAACTTCCACTTTCTGGAAGTATAACATCAATACTCCGACAGTTTATATTTGAATATTCTTGAGATATAACTTTAATTGGACCAAGTAAAGTGGCTTTCTCCGGAGAAAGCACTTCATTTCCTGTTACTGACTGTAGGTCGTTAGAAATAACTGTGATTTCAAAATTATCAGTAGTGTCTTGTATTCCCAGAGCTTGGGCAAGAAATAAAAGACTATAAAATCCTGTTGTTTGAGCTTGATTAACTTTTTCAATTTCTAATTTTTGGTTAGTAGTCGGTGTGACATTCCATAAATGTATAATTTTTTTTTGTATTTTTTTTTGTTTGAATATTTCCTCTATTAGAACCTCATAATCATGATTTTTTTGGGGATTTATAGTATATTCAAATTCACTTTTTATAGTAAAAAGTTCACCAATTTTTACAGTAATTACATCCTGGTTTTGTTTCTCTAATTCGCTTACTAATTTGATACCCAAGCCACATTCATCCACAAACACCAAAATGCTGGATTTTTGAGATACTGATTCTTGATGTTGGAGTTGTAGTGGAGCTAAAGAAGGCTTCCAAAAAGGAATATAAAACCAGTCAGCTATATCAGCTTTTTTACTGAGTGATACTGGAGTGCGACCGCCATTTTGTCCTTGTCCTGACTTTTGAGGCTCAATCCAATATCTTTGTCGTTCAAAAGGGTAAGTGGGTAAAGGTAGACGATGACGGAATTCGTGAGTATAAAATTCTGACCAATCGATATCTATACCAGAAAGCCACAACCGACCTAATGTTTGCAACAACAAGTTACTATCCGATACTTGTTCTTTAACATGGCGTAAAGAAGTCAGCGCTACCTGTTTAGCACTTCTATCTAAATGCTGTTTTGTGAATGTGCTTAAACTATGTCCTGGCCCAACCTCCAGAAAAACTCCTTCAAACTGCTGTATTAATTGGCATATACCATCTGAAAATCTCACAGTTTGTCGTAAATGTTGCCCCCAATAACTGGGATTTGTGGCTTGTTCATTGGTAATCCAACTACCAGTTACATTGGAAATAAAGCGTATCCGAGGCGGATTTAGTTGAAATTTACTTACCCACTGCACAAACTCCTCTAATATTGGTGACATCATCACAGAATGGAACGCATGAGATGTATGCAACAGACGACATTCAACTTCTTGAGAGGATAATTGTTTTTGTAGTCTGGCAACTGCCTCGTTTGTTCCAGAAACAACACATGAAGATGGGCTATTAACAACTGCTAGTTCTAGAGAATCTTTATACAATGCCTCTGTTTCTAAGAGTAAGTGTAGGTCTTTTTCTGGAAGTTTAATCGCCAGCATACTTCCTGTGGATAATTGTTGCATCAGTAGTCCTCTTTTGGCCACAATTGCTAGGGCATCTTCTAAAGAAAATACACCTGCGATCGCTGCTGCAATATATTCCCCGATACTGTGACCAATCATTGCTTCTGGACGTATCCCCCATTCTATGAATAATTGAGCGAGGGCATATTCAATGACAAATAATGCACTTTGGGTAAAAGCTGTTTGTTGTAGTTGAAAAGAAGCACTTTCAATATCTTGTTCCCTAGGATAAAGTAGGCGACGAATATCAACACCAAGGTAAGGTTGCAATATAACAGCGCAATTATCTATATGTTGTTTAAATGTTGCTTCCCTTTCGTATAATTCCTTTGCCATATTTACATATTGCGCCCCTTGTCCTGAAAACATGAAGATGACTGGACAGTGACTAGGCTTGTAGTAGTTAGTAAAAACACGTTGTGGGTCGAGGTCAGCTAGCGCTTTAACTGCGTCTTCAAGATCACTACAAAGGACTATGCGGCGATGATTAAAAGCTTGACGACCCACTTGTAGGGTGTATGCAACATCAGGTAGGTTAATCTCAGAATTTTGCTGCAAATGGGCACTCAGTTGTGCTGTTGCAGTTTCTAAAGCCGTGCTGGTTTTGGCTGAAAGAACTAACAATTGCCAAGGACGCGAGGGACTCGAAGCCAGAATTACTGGAGCTTCTTCTAAAATCACATGGGCATTAGTCCCACCAATGCCAAAAGAACTTACACCTGCTCTCTTGGGTGTACCATTAGTTTGCCACTCTGATAATTTGGTGTTGACGTAAAACGGGCTATTAGCAAAATCTATTTGTGGATTGGGCTGCCTAAAGTGCAAGCTAGGAGGTATTTGTTGATGTTTTAATGCCAGGACTGTTTTAATTAATCCTGTCACACCTGCTGCTGTATCCAAATGTCCAATATTAGTCTTAACTGAACCAATAGCACAAAAACCTTTTTTATTTGTGCTAGCACGAAAAGCTTGTGTGAGAGCCTTAATTTCAATCGGGTCTCCTAAGATGGTTCCTGTACCGTGGGCTTCTACATAAGTAATAGTCTCAGGCTCGACTCCAGCCAAGGCTAAAGCTTCTAAAATTACTTCCCTTTGACCATCAACACTAGGGGCTGTATATCCAACCTTTAAAGAACCATCATTATTAACAGATGAACCCTTGATTACTGCATGAATAAAATCACCATCGGCAATAGCATCTTCTAATCTTTTCAAGACTACTACACCTAAACCATTGCCACCATTAGTTCCTTTGGCTTGAGCATCAAAAGCTCGGCAATGACCATCAGGAGATTGAATTCCTCCTTGCTGATATTGATAACCAGTTTTTTGCAAGACTCCAACGGCAACACCCCCTGCTAAAACAATATCACTTTCACCATTGAGTAAACTTTGGCAAGCTAAATGCACGGCAACTAATGATGTAGAGCAAGCAGTTTGAACGTTGATACTTGGCCCTTTCAAGTTCAATTTGTAAGAAACTTGCGTGGGTAAAAAGTCTTTGTCATTTCCAATCAAAATTTGGTGGCTGTCTACCGATTCCATCAAATCACGATTGGAATATAAGTTTGAAAGTAGGTATGTACTTGCAGCTACACCGGCGAAAACACCTATTTGACCGCTATAAGTTTCCGAGTTATAGCCAGCATTTTCTAAAGCTTCCCAAACACATTCTAGAAAAAGCCGATGCTGTGGATCTGTAATCTCAGCTTCTCTGGGAGAAAAGCCAAAAAATGAAGCATCAAATAAATCTATATTTTCTAATATACCGCTTGCTTTAACGTAATTTGGCTCGTTAAGCAATGACGGATCTACCCCAGTAGATATTAGTTCCTCATCTGTAAAAAAAGAAATTGACTCTACACCATCCCGCAAATTTTCCCAAAAGCTATCAACTTTATTTGCTCCAGGAAAACGACCCGCCATACCAATAATAGCAATTTCGTCTTTATTTGCTATATCCATAAGTAAAAGCCCAAATCTAAATATTTTTTGTCTAACATCCAAGCATTGAATGAGAATTATTTAATTGAAATTCCAGAAGCAATCTGAATCTGATCATTTAAAACTGCATCAATATCTTCTTCAGTAGTTAATGGATTGGCAATGACAGCACGCATGGCAGTTACAGTAATTTCTTTATCAAAGTTTATTCTATTTTTTGTCGTTCTTGAGATAAAAGTGCGACCAATATGACGCTGCATTTTTTGTAAATCTTCATTAAAATCGTTGATCATTTCATTAGTTTTTTCTGTTAACTGCTTATTGGCAACAGCTTTTCTAAATTTCTCTGGAATATACCGATAAATTAACAAATTAGTATCAGGTTCTGCCAACAATTCAAATTCGGGCATCGCTGAAATACGAGTAGCCATGTATTGAGTTTTCCTTATTCCTTCATCAATCAAAAACTCATATCCCTTAAGCCCAATTAGCTTTAAACCAGCGTGTAAAAATAAAGCCATGCCAGGTCGAGAACCTTCCAAAGCACGTTTACCTAAATCAAACGATCCCTTACGCATGGTATAACTAGCCTGTTTTTCTATTGAAGAAGCTAGATAAGGATCGCGGAAAAAGACCATACCAATACCCATTGGTAAATATAATTGTTTATGTCCATCAATGGTTACTGAATCAGCTTTTTCAATACCAGCAAGCTTATGTTGATGTTTTCGGGAAAAGATAACTGGCCCACCCCAAGCAGCATCTACATGAAAATGTATATTATTTTCTTGAGCGATCTCCGCAATATCTTCTAGGGGATCGACACTACCAGAATCTGTAGTTCCAGCAATGCCGACAATGGCTATGATATGTAATTTTTGTTCGCGGCATTCTGCAACAGCTTGACGTAGTGCTTGTATGTTAACTCGATTGTTCGAGTCAACGGTTACTCTAATCAAATTTTGGGTACTAATGCCCATCAAATCTGCAACTTTATCAAAAGAGAAATGCATCAATTCGGAGCCAATCACAACTGCTCCTTTGTAGCCATAAAAATTTAGGGCTGCTGTTAAACCTTCTTTTTCTATGCCTAAAAACTCATTTTTAGCTCCCAAGGATTTATTTCGCGCGCACCACAGTGCTGTAATATTGGCTGTTGTACCACCAGAAGTTAAAATTCCTAATGTACTCTGATTGTTTTGAATATGCTGGGTGTAAAAATTATCGGAAAAACTATAAATTTGTCGATGCATCATTGCTAAAGCTTCACGTTCATAAAAGCTCAAAGCTTTAGCAGTCTCTATTTTGACAGCATTTTGATTCATTGCTGTCATTAGTTTAGCTAGAGGTCGTACAAAAGAAGGAAGCGCCGAGGTCATGTGGCCGATAAATTGTGGCGAAGATGTATGTATAGAGTCAGAAACAACGTTATCACCTAAGTATTGGAAATAGCTTTCAAAATCAGTAGGTTCTAAAGGTATTTGGCTCTCACTAAATCTTTTGATTATCAAGTCAATCTCAACATTAGTATTTGCGCTTTTTGTAATTAAAAATTCCTCAGAAAAATCATTAACTATCTCATCTATCCGCGTTTCAATAGATTTCCCTAGAGTAGGTACAAACATTTGTTTGACATACTCACCAATTTCAGAATATAATATTCGCTCAGTTTGAGAAAAGCTATTTGTAGATAAAAAACTTTTTTCACTTAATGTCATTTTTTCTCCTGCAATAGGTAATTTTTATTCTGCATTGCTAATACTTTTGATAACTTACGCAAAAACCTTTCGATCTCTCATTTTCCCTGTTTTTTGCGCCATATACGGTTAGTTTCTTTAATTGGATAAATTTTATTGTTCACCTGATTTAGGCGAAACTATACCTTCTTTGATGGCTGTTCGGTGTTCTTTTCTGGCTTGTTTTCGACGCTGTAATGAAGCTGTCCTATCTTCAGAAACATGAGAATGTTTGATAAAAGATGTTTCTTCTCTTGATTCCTGACTAAAATATCTAGCTAGGTGGCTGATGGTTGGATATTGAAACATTTCTACCAACAGAAAATCTCTCTGAAATATTTTTTGCAATTTACTATGAACCTGAACTAAAAGCAGCGAATGACCACCAAGTTCAAAGAAGTTATCATTGATTCCTATGTTCTCAACATTAAGTACTTCTTGCCAAATATCGGCAATAGTTTTTTCGACCTCAGTTTGGGGTGGCTGGTAAACTGCTTCCAATTCAGGGCGTGCTGTATCAGGTGCAGGTAGCGCTTTGCGATCGACCTTTCCATTTGGTGTTAGTGGTAGTGTCTCCAGTGTGATAAAAGCTGTTGGCATCATGTAGTTTGGTAACTTTGACTCTAAAAAGTTACGTAGTTCAGCAATTATCAGTGTTTGCTCTTTTTCAGGGACTACATAAGCAACTATTAGTTGAGAATCTCCTGAATCATCGCGTATTATAACTACAGTTTCTTGCACTCCTGGGTGTTGACTGATGAGTGTTTCAATTTCTCCTAGTTCAATGCGGAAGCCGCGAATCTTCACCTGATCATCAATACGTCTCAGGTATTCAATGTCTCCATTGGGTAGATAACGCGCTAAGTCGCCTGTTTTGTACAAGCGTTCGGAATTTGAGGATTGGTCTTTTTTCCCTCCCCTGCCTCTTGGGAAGGGGTTAGGAATAAATCTTTGAGATGTTAGTTCTGGCCGGTTTAAATAACCCCGTACCACGCCAGCACCACCAATATACATTTCGCCTGATACTCCGATGGGTACTGGCTGGCGATCGCTATCTAGTAAATAAACTTGCAAGTCAGGAATTGGACGACCAATTACACTTCCTGATGGTACTTCTAAGTCTACCATTGTTAGGGGACGATATGTAACATGCACGGTTGTTTCCGTAATGCCGTACATATTGACTAACTCTGGAGACTGGTCGCCATGACGCTCAAACCAAGGTCTTAAACTCTCAAGTTGCAAAGCTTCCCCACCGAAAATAACTTTTCGCAGGCTTAAGTTGTTACTATTTCCCAGCGATTCCTCTACCTGCATCAGTTGGCGGAAAGCGGAAGGTGTCTGGTTAAGTATCGTTACTTGTTGTGTTACTAGCAATTTATAAAAGTCTTCAGGTGAACGACTCAGCCAGTACGGTACTACTATCAATCGTCCACCATACAGCAAGGCACCCCAGATTTCCCAAACAGAAAAATCAAAGGCTATTGAATGGAATAGTGTCCATACATCCTGTTGGTTAAAGTTATACCAGGACTGTGTTGCAGCTAAAAGACGGACAACATTGGCGTGATTAACTAATACAGCTTTGGGTTGACCTGTCGAACCAGATGTATAGATGATGTAGGCTAAATTATCAGTTTTACAGTCATTAATGGGGTTTTTTTGGCTTTTTTGAGCTATAGTTTTCCAATCTGTGTCTAGACAAACAATTTTAGTCTGATGTTTCGGTAAATTCTCTATTAAGTGTTGCTGTGTGAGTAATATTGTCACTTCAGCGTCTTGCAACATCAAGGCTATACGTTCTGGGGGATAAGCTAGGTCTATCGGTACATAAGCACCACCAGCTTTGAGGATGGCTAATAACCCGATGACCATAGAGAGCGATCGCTCTACACAAATCCCCACCAATACCTCTGGTTTTACTCCCAATGAACGCAAGTAATGCCCTAGCTGATTTGCTCTGGCGTTGAGTTCCTGATAGGTTAGCTGATCATCTTCAAACACCACTGCAACAGCATCAGGTGTCAATTCTACTTGAGTCTCGAATAACTGATGGATACATTGCTGTTGAGGATACTCAACTTCTGTATTATTCCACTCCAGCAGTAATTGATAACTTTCTTGAGCAGTAAGCAACGGCAAGTGCCGAAGTTGTCGATCAGGGTTAGCCACGATACCCTCCAGCAAGGTCGCTAAATGTCCTAATATTCGACTAATGGTATATCTGTCAAAGCGACGGGTATCATATCCAATAATCAGTCTCAATTCTGAACCAGGATAGACTTGTACACTAAGGGGATAGTTCGTCTTTCCAAAAAACGACTGAGAACCGCCGACAATCATGCTTTGAGCTAGCTTTTCTTGGCTAGGATCTACTAAATAGTTATTAAAAGCTAAAAGGCTCTCAAATAGTGGTAAACCACCGGGGATCTCACTCCATTGTTGGATTTGCATCAGCGGACTATACTCGTACTGACGTATTTCCGCTTCTTTAGACAGAAGCTCTTTCAGCCAGGGTACGAGGAAAGCATTAGATGGTACTTGTACTCGTAGCGGTAGTGTATTGATGAACAGTCCCATCATAGACTCTGCCTCCGCCAGTGCAGCAGGTCGGCTTGAAGATGTGGCTCCAAAAACTATATCTTCCTCCCCACTGTAGCGGCTCAAAAGCAGCGCCCAACATCCCTTTATTAGAATGTTCAAAGTTATCTGATGCTTTTGCACAAAGGATTTTATGGCGGCTGTCACAGTCGCTGATATCTGGATCTCCTGTTGATCTTCATAGTCTTTTTCTTGGCTAGAGAAGCTACTTAAAGCCTTGCTTACCAAAAGTGGTGTCGGTAACGTGAATCCTCTGAGGGTCTCGCGCCAGAAATCTTCAGCCTTGGATAAATCTTGCTGTTGTAGCCAAGCAATATATTCTTTGTAGGGACGGGGGGGTTCTAGATGTAAATCCTCACCTTTGCAAAAGGCATTATAGAACTCATAGAATTCCTTCCACAGCCAAGTTAAAGACCACCCTTCCATTAGAATGTGGTGATAGCTAAAGACAAATTGATAAGTGTTGTCAGCTACCTGAATCAATGTCAAGCGTAATAGTGGTGAGTCGGAGAGTTTAAAGCCTCGCTTGGGTTCCTCTGTTAAAAAAACTTCTAGTTGCTTTTGTTGCTCGTGTAAGGATAGTTTCCGCCAGTCTTGAAATTCCCAAGGTAAATCCACTCGCCGATACACCACTTGATATGGCTTATCAAGATTTTCCCAATAGAAGGAGGTACGAAAAATCGGGTGTCGCTCTATAATTCGCTGCCAAGCTTTCTGAAAAGCTAAGATATCAAGCTGAGTTTGCAAGGTGTAACAAGACTGCTCAAAATACACTCCGGAATTAGGTGCAGCAAGCGTGTGGAAAAGCATACCCTGCTGCATGGGTGAAAGTTCGTATATATCTTCAATATTCTTTTGTTTCATTAAAAATTCCTCCTGTCAGCAATACCTTCGCCAATTTACGAGCCTTGATATAGAACAAACCTAAGATTTTACACGCTTGTTTTTGCTGGATGGCAAAAAACTGAGCCAATAAAATCTGCAAAAGTTTGTGTGGAAGTAATAATGAAAGTCCTGTACGTCTGGACTGGGGTTTTACGTTTTACTTAATAATCAAGCATGGTCTTGTGTTGGGCTATTTCAGCAAAAGCTAGCAGAACTTCTTTTTTTGGCTAAGGTATTGGTCAGATTAACCAATCTGAGTCAGTAACTTACTCAAATTTTCTTGATTGATGTTTGCTTGCAAAAAGTCTGAAGGAGTGTACTCCCCTGCCTCAGGAGACTGACAGTGGGCAATGAGAGACCTGAGCGCTTCTACAAAACTATGAGATAGTTTTTCTATTGTCTCACGTCTATGAACATTCGAGCTATACATCCATGACACTTCTAACTTTCCTTCAACAATACTCGCATTCACACGTAGCAAATGAGTCCGGTTCGCTTTGGGACTGAGCGTCGACCCAGTGAATTCTTCAGTCGGTTTGAATAGGGAAAACTGAGGAAAGCTCTTACCAAATTGACCAAAATAGATGAAAAATACCTCTGCTTGGGGAATTGACCGAATTTTGTCTGCAATTACTGTATCCTTGCTTAGGTAGCGTAGCACTCCATAGTCAATGCCTTTATTAGAAATGCGACGAAATTGCTCTTTGACGGCTTTCAATGCATCGCCTGGATTGTCGGACTTTTCCAAATCCAAAAGTACAGGATAGAGAATAGTAAACCAACCAACTGACCGTGATATATCCACATTATCTATACCACCTGTACTTACCTCCCGCCCATTTTCTTCCAGATCAACTAGTAGCAAGTTTACGCCTGTCCATTGGGCAAAACTCTGTACAAGGGCACTCAGCAGAATTTCTTGTGTATTAGTTCGATAGACTGCTGGAACTTCCTGAAGCAATGCTTGAGTCTCTTGTGAGTTCAGCATTATTGACAAAGTTTGCTCCGACACAACAGTGTTAAGGCCTCCAGGATAATCCATAGGTAGGCGGGAAACTTCTTTGTGACGTTCGCTCAGCCAGTTATTTTGCCGTTTGTGCAACTCTGCTGATTGAGCGTATTCTTCTAGTTGTAAAGCCCACTGTTTGAAGGAAGTTGTTTTTTGTGGAAGCTCAATTGCCTTACCATGACTGAGCTGCTGACAAGCAGTCTCAAGATCCTCTAACAAGATCCGCCAAGAGGCGGGATCTACAGTCGAGTGGTGGATGATGATTAGCAAGCGACTTGGCTTGTTGGCGCCCAGTTCAAAAAGGGCAACCCGCACAGTCGGTCCTTCACAGAGGTTGAGGCTAGTTTGTAGTTCAGCGGCAGCTACCTCCTGAGCAGATTTTTGAATCTCTGTTGACAATGCCGACAAATCTATGTATGTAAAAGGTATCACTTCTTGAGGGCTAGCGTTGACCTGCTGCCAGCCAGATTCAGAGGGTATAAACCGAAGGCGAAGTGTATCGTGGTGTATTAATAATTGCTGCAATGCTTGTTCCAACAAAGCTGGATCGAGAACTTGCAGTACCTCTAAGAAGACTGATATGTTCTTGTGGTGCGGTTCTGGTTGATTCTGTTCAAAAAAATTGTGTTGGATAGGTGTAAGAGGCAGCGAACCAGTTACTAAGCCTTGTTCAGCCTGTACTACTTGCTTTATGCTTACCACGTTTGCTAGAGCGGCAATTGTTTGGTGCTCAAATAATTGCTGAGGAGTCAGCCGAAAACCTGCTTTAGCGGCTCTACCACTGACTTGAATGCCAATTACGGAGTCTCCACCTAACTCGAAAAAGTTATCTTCAATGCCTAAGCGTTCAATTCCAAGGAGTTCTTGCCAGATATTGGCTATGGATTGCTCTATCTCATTTCTAGGAGCAACATAGTCATTATCTAAATTAGGTCTTAAATAAAGTGAAGCAGAACTGGCTTTTTGTGTAAGTTGATGACCTGGACTAAATTCAAGTTTAATCCATCTTTTGATACTAACTTGCAAGTCTACCGTTGATGTGACTACCTGAGTAAATTTTCTCACAGATAAGGCACGTTTAAAAACCTCTAGTCCTTCTTGCCTTGTCATCATCGAATCTGCACCTTTGGATAAGGTTACTGATTCCGAAGATTCTTGAGTAATCCAATCGCCATAATTAATACTTTGCCAGGGGAAAAGACTTGTTTGGTTCTGTTTATGTACAAAAGCATCAGTAAATAGATGCGCTGCTGGATAGGCAGCCATGCCCATTACCCCTAAAATAGATGCTAATGAGGATATGACTACGCAAAAATCTAGCTCTTTTCCTTGTAGGATATTTTCTAATACAAATAATCCATAGCCTGTTGAGCTTAATTGACTTTCACACTCAGTTTTACTTATCTGTTGAACAGTGCTAAACAACTTTATCCCTGCTGCATGGATTACACCATGAATCTGACCAAAACGGTTTGATGCTTCAGTCATTACTGCTTGCATTTGTTCGAGATTAGCAACATCGGCGCGGCAAATTATAATCTCAGCACCCAATGCTTCCAATGCTTGCATTTTCTGAATTTTGCAAGTGATATCATCATTTTCATCATGAGTTGCTAGCCATTGTGACCACTCTTGTTTTAAAGGAAAACTAGAACGCCCTGTGAGAATTAGCTTGGCATGTGCTGTTTGGGCGAGATATTCTGCCAACACCAAGCCAATATCTCCCAAACCACCAATAATTAAGTACACTCCTTCATCCCTGATGGGAATTGTTTCTTGATTTGGTTCCTCAAGTTGTATTGGTTCAAAAGTTTGCACCCATCGATGTTTACCACGGTAGGCAATCATATTCTCAGATGCCGTCTGAGTGAGTTCTGTTACGAGTTGGCCTATGAGTTGACTGTTTTGAGATGTTCTTGATTCAGGAATGACAACATCAACATTACGACAGGTGATATGGGGATACTCTTGGGGAATGACTTTACAAATTCCCATGATAGTTGCCTTTTCTGGACACAACTCTTCATCGCCATTTACCTCTTGCACATTGTTGGTAACAACCAGAATTTGCAAATCATCGGTAACTTCTTGTCTTCCCAATGCCTGCGCTAGGAAAAGTAGACTATAAAAACCATTATTTTGACATTCTTTAAAGAACTGATGGGATGATTCTGGTTGTGTGTTGGGGATGAGACTCCAAAAATGAGCGAAATGCCATCCGGCACGCTCCGCGATCGCATTTGGTTTAAAATCCAATAGTTCCTTTAACAAGGCATCATAATCACAGCTAGCTTGGGGATTAATTGTGTAGGAGCGATCGCTTAACTTAGTAAACTGCTCTCCAACAGTTACAGTAATCACATCATGCCCCTGTAATTCCAACTGTTTGGCAATTTCTGAACCAACTCCAAGAGTATCAACAAATACTAAATAACTTAACTTTTGTGCTGGTTTCGCTGGTATATGTGGAGAACGTTTCCAGGAAGGGATATAAAACCAGTCGGCAATATTTGGTTTTTTGTGTAATTCTTGTGGCAATCGCGTTGCCAAATTCGCTTCCGGATTAGCATCAACCCAGTAACGCTGACGTTCATAAGGATATGTCGGTAAGGGGATGCGATCGCGTTGTTCATGGGCGTAAAAACCAGACCAGTCTACTTTTACCCCTGCCAACCAAAGGCGCCCTAATGTATTCATTAAAAAGGCTACATCTGACTGTTGCTCGTAGGAATGCCGTAGGGAAGGGAGCATCACTGATTTGGCTCTATCATCACTTTCTAGACATTGCAGGGCAAAACTACTCAATGCCTGACCGGGGCCAACTTCCAGTAATATGGGATTGTCTTTTTGCCACAATTGTTGTACTCCCGAAGCAAAGCGGACTGCTTGACAGAGATGCTTCACCCAATAACTGGGATCTGTTGCTTGTTCGGCTGTAATCCAAGTTCCGGTAACGTTAGATAAATAGGGAATTTTCGGTGGTTTGAGGCTGAAGGTTTGCACTAAATCGTGAAAAGTCGGTGCGATCACCTCCATCATCACAGAATGAAAAGCATGAGAACTCTGTAAACGCTTCCCAACTAAACCCCGTGTACTCAATTGTCGTTCCAATTCTTCTATAGCATCTGTGGAACCTGCAATCACACACAAGGATGACCCGTTAATTGCAGACATAGAGAGTTGATCGTTCAACAGAGGCTGTATTTCATTTTCTGAGAGAGCGATCGCCAACATTGCCCCTTCCGGCAACTCTTGAATCATTTGCGCTCTTTTAGCTACCAGGGTTAAAGCGTCTTCAACAGATAAAACCTCGGCTAGAGTTGCTGCTACATATTCACCGATGCTGTAGCCAATCATTGTCGCCGGACGAATCCCCCACGATATCCACAATTGAGCTAAAGCGTATTCAATGACGAAAATAGCTGGTTGGGTGAGAAAGGTTTGATTCAGTTTTTGAGTGCGTAGATCTGCTTGTTCCGTTCCCCGACCTAACATTTTTCGCAAATCTAGCCCAGCAGAGAGAGTGCTTGATTTATTTCCATTCTCACTGTTTCTACTGGGATACAGGACATCTCGCAAATCCAGACCAAGGTGGGGTTTGAGGAGTTCACAACATTGGTCAACACAAAGGCGAAATGTTGGCTCAGTTTGGTAAAGTTCAAGAGCCATATTAACGTAGTGAGTTCCTAGTCCAGAAAACATGAAGGCAACAGGGCGTTCCTGAGTTTTCTGAGTAGTGGTGATAACTCGCTTGGAATCTTGAAGTGCGTTGATAGCATCTTGAAGATCCCGACAGACAACTGCACGCCGATAGTCGAAAGTTCTGCGCCCAACCTGCAATGTGTAAGCCGCATCGGCAAGGTTTAAATCGGGATGTTTTTGCAGGTAATTAACTAGATTTGTGGTAGCTGTTTCCAGGGCCGAATCGGTTTTGGTGGATAACATCAATAACTGCCAAGGGCGTGAGGGGCTGGAAACTTCGACCATTGGGGCTTCTTCGAGAATCACATGGGCATTGGTTCCTCCTAACCCAAAGGAACTAACTCCTGCACGTCGGGGAGTGCCATTTGTTTCCCATTCAGTAAGTGTGGTGTTGACGTAGAAAGGACTGTTGGCAAAATCAATTTCGGGATTAGGCGCAGTAAAGTGTAAGCTGGGAGGTATTTGTTTGTGCTTGAGTGCCAGTACTGTTTTGATTAATCCCGTCACACCGGCCGCAGTGTCCAAATGCCCAATATTGGTTTTGACGGAACCAATGGCGCAGAATCCAATATTTTGGGTACTAGAACGAAAAGCTTGTGTTAGGGCGGCAATTTCAATGGGATCTCCTAAGGCTGTTCCAGTACCGTGAGCCTCGATGTAAGTAATTGTCTCCGCTTCTACTTCTGCTACTGCTTGGGCTGTTCTAATTACTTTTGCTTGGGTATCGATACGGGGTGCTGTGTAGCTTACCTTGAATGAACCATCATTATTGATTGCTGATCCTTTAATTACAGCATGAATGCGATCGCGATCGTTCAAAGCATCTTCTAATCGCTTTAATACCACAATACCCACACCCTCACCGCCCACAGAACCCTGTGCATAAGCATCAAATGCACGGCAATGTCCATCGGGAGACAATATTCCCCCTTCTGTGTACAGATATCCAGTTTTCCTTTCCGCATTGATAGCAACGCCACCAGCCAAAGCGATATCACATTCACCATTCAGTAAGCTCTGACAAGCTAAGTGGACAGCAACTAATGAAGTTGAGCAGGCAGTTTGCACAGCATAACTGGGCCCTTCTAAATTTAGTTTATAAGAAACACGCGTGGTTAAATAGTCTTTATTGGCTGCTATGGTGAGTTGCTGAGGATCGATAGAATTTATGATATTTTGATTTAGATAAATATTAAGTAAGTAGCTGCTCAGACTAGAGCCACCATAAACACCAACAGCACCTTTATAAGTTTGTGAATCGTATCCAGCACTTTCCAGGGCTGACCACGCACATTCTAGGAAAAGTCGGTGTTGCGGATCTGTGATTTCTGCTTCTCTGGGATTAAAGCCAAAAAACGAAGCGTCAAATAATTCTGCATCTTCTAGTACAGCCTGTGCTTTTACATAGTTAGGGTTATTTAATATCGATGAATTTATACCTGAAGACAACAATTCTTCATCTGTTAAAAAAGAGATTGATTCTATTCCATTTTGGAGATTATCCCAGAATTCATCAATATTTTTGGCTCCAGGAAACAGTCCTGTTAAACCGATAATCGCTATTTCTGAGCCGTTTCTATAAGTAGAGGCTATTGGAATAGTCATAATTTCACTTAATACTTGAATATTTTCAATGGATATATTTGAGGATATTGGAATGATTAAATTCTTGTTTAGATTTAATCATTGAAAATGAGCATAAGTTTCAATCAAGTAATTTAAATTTGGGTATGATGTTTTGGGGCATAGGTTTAGGGTGTATTAACTAAGTACTTAAATAAGTCATCAATAACGGCGTTCATTGCCAAAACATCAAAACCGTACCAATTGTAAGCATCGACGAAATAAACCCGATTTTTTTGAACTACTTTCAGATTTTGCCATAAAGGAGATTGTTTCAGCTTTTCTAAAACTTCTTTGCCCGACTCTCCTCCCCAGTGCGAAAGGAATAAAACATCACCATCAACTTCAGATAGATTCTCCTGAGAAATATTGCTTTTTGTGAAAAAATCCCCCCTTTGTGCGGATGGGCGTTGTAATCCAATATCATTTAGAACTACCCCAATGGGAGACTTTTTCCCATAGGTGTATATCCCATAATTTTGATCCACAGTGGCAACGGATACCTGAAGATGATGGCGGCGATTTTCCTTTGGAGAGGCTACGCCAACGCCCAAAGCTTGTTTGAGTTGTTTAATTCGTTGCCAATATTGATCGATTAACTGTTTTTTCTCCTGTTCCTTATCAAAGAGGCTGGCAACATCTTCTAGATGTTTTTCCCAAGAAGAAGGTGGGGTGGAAATATCCATGACAACTGTAGGTGCTATGTCAGATAGCTGCGTATAAATATTCTCTAAGTAAGGTCGAGTCATCGACAAAATTAGATCGGGTTTTAGTAGGAGAATCTTTTCTAAATTTGGTTGGACTAAGGTTCCAACAGATTCAACTCCGTCGGCTTTGCCTTGAAGATATTTTGGCAAAGGTTCACCTAGACTTTGTGTAGTTGCAATGGGTTTGATACCCAATGCTAAGGTGTTACCAAAAGTACTCATCCATAGAGTTACAATTCGTTGTGGATTTTGAGGAATGCAGGTTTCACCCATCGCGTGTTTGACGGTTCGGCAAGGGGCAAGAGATGCTTCTGAAGCAGGCGTTGGAACTCGCTCAATCACCGTACTACTACAAGCTGAGGCGATCGCAATTATTAGTAGTGATAACAATAGCCATTGCTTTACCCCCCTCAATCCCCCCTTTGCAAGGGGGGAAGCTAGGTCTTGCTCCCTCCCCTTTGCAAGGGGAGGGGTGGGGTGGGGTCGATCGCCGTAACTGACGAATCGTCTGAGCAATCGCCTCCACCACCTTATCCAGTTGTTGATAGACCTGCTCATTCGTAAACCTCAAAATATAAATTCCCTTTTAGGATTCTCAGTTGTGTGTCAATCTTTACCCCCCTTAATCCCCCCGATGGATTGGGGAGGGCTGGGGAGGGGTCAAAGCTCAAAGGAAATTGTCCCCTGCACCGTCAACGGATCACCCCGATAAACTCGAGTCCTAGCGAAAGCAGTTTCAATGTAATCTACATCAAATAAATTCCTAAAATTAAGGGCAGCGCGAAACCGATCGCGTTTATAAAAAATTGCGGCATCCGTCCGCAGATAGCTGGGTACTTGAAAGGTATTGTTGAAATCGCCCTGCCGTTCTCCGACAAAGAATAATCCCAGTCCAAATCCTAACCCTTGCAAATCACCCTGCTGAATTTCATAGCTTGTCCACAGGTTAAAGGTATTTTCAGGGATACCAAGAAAACGAAGACCCACGGGAAGCGTGGTGTCCCGAGTCACTTTTGCATCGATGTAGGCATAGCCCGTAGTAATGTTCCATCCCGGCAGAATTTCTCCCCCAAGGGTGAGTTCAACGCCTCGGCTGTTCTGTTCACCCACTTGAATCGAATTCCCGTCAGGCACGCCTGGTCTGGTGTCTTCAGTCAAAACATTGGATTTGGTCAGGTCGTAGAAGGAAAGCGTCGCCGAAAGTCGGCTATTTAAATCTGCCTTGATCCCAACTTCGTATTGGGTGCCGCGCTCCGGTTGAAAGACATCACCACCAAAGACAGTGCCAAGCGTTGGAGTGAAAGAGCGACTGTAGCTGGCATAGAGTGAAATTGGCTCAACAGGCTGATAGACAATGCCCACACGAGGACTAAAGGCATTGCCAGATTGATTTGTTTCTGTATTAGCGAGAAAATTCTGATCATTTTGACTAAAAGTATCGAACCGCCCGCCCAACAGCAGCTTCAAATTTTCAGCAAGTGTGATCTGGTCTTGCACATAAATGCCCAGTGCATCTGTTCTACTAAAACTATCATTCCTGAAAGTAACATCACCAAGTGGTTGACCATAGACAGGATTGAATAGGTCAATGGGAGCTGCTTGGCCACTAAACCCAGCTGAGTCCAATTCGCTTCTGGTAAGGTTAATACCTGTCACCACTTGATGACGAATACTACCTGTAGAAAACTCACCAACAACGTAAGTGTCAGAGTTGAAAAATCTGTTGGAATATTCTGTTGTTTCACTGTAGTTTCGGCTCAGAATTCGGTTATTATCAGCTAAGGCAGTGCCGTAGGCAAATCTCCTACGTAGCTCACCTTGCGTATATTTCAAGGCATTTCGTAGCTGCCAATTTTCGCTAAAGCGATGTTCGAGGTCATAGCCAACTCGAGTCGAATACGAACTTTCTATATCATCCGGCTCACCTATACTCCGGTTACGTGGTATTTCCCCATTAGGGTTTGGCAACGCAGTTCCTACGGCTGGGAGACCATAGCCTTGATTGGAGGATTGGGGTCTAGCAAGATATTCCGCAGCTAGGGTCAATTTTGTGCGATCGCCAATCTGAAAAGCGAGTGTTGGTGCGACAAAGTATCTCTGCGCGTTGAAGAAATCAAAGAAACTTTCTGTCGTTTGCGCGGCTAGATTCAGTCGGTACAACACTGTTTTGCTGTCATTGAGCGGTCCCGAAAGGTCAATAGCACCGCGATAAAAGCTGAAACTACCCGCAGAAGCTTCTAACGAATAGTAGGATTCACTCAATGGCTGTTTGGTTACATAGTTAACAGTTCCTGCTAGCCCCCCTTGACCGTAGAGAACGGAGGCAGGTCCCCTAATAACCTCAATCCGTTCAATCCCTGCTGCATCAAAGCCGACTATACCAGCACCCGGATTTTCCCTCCACCCATTCCACAAGACATCGGCGCCAGCATAAAAACCTCGGAGGTAGAAAGCTGACTGTATAAAAGATCTGGAGGGATTATCCAAGCTTGCACCAGGGACATTTCTGAGGGCTTCACCTAGATCAGTGACGTTTTGATCCCGTAGCACTTGCTGGGGTATCACTTGAATCGACTGGGGAATATCCCGCAGGGGCGTATCGGTGCGAGTGCCTATACTGGCATTAGGAACACGATACCCATCTTGCTCTCCCGTCACTACCAACTCAATTGGCTCATCATTTTCTGCTGAAGGTGTCTCTGGCGGTGTTTCACTTGTTGGCTGCTCAGGTTCAGTTTGCTGTGGTGGCTGTATTGCTGTTGTCCCAGGTGTCAACGCAAAAATCAACCCTTCATTACTGTCAAACAACTCTACTGTTGGCAAAAGAGTCTCACCCGTGACTGTCACTCGGATAGTATTGGCATCAAGGTTTGTAACTGTTATTTCACTAATTCCCTCAACTGGTTTTTGGGAGCGGAATGTGAAAGCATCGCCACTGGGTAAACGTAATTGAGCATTAGGTATATCAGCGATAAAGTTATTCTTAGCACTGCGATTGGTGATTTGCAATTGTTCTCCACCAGTCGTCTGTAAAATCACCTCCACCCTTTTCTCTGTGGGATTAGCTTGCACTCCCGTCACCTGTGCAATTTCTGATGAGGGGGCTGTTTGGGGTGCTGGCGACTGCACCAGCATGATTACCCTAGTGCTGGGACGCTCAACTTCACTCAGTTTGGGAATCTCTCTAATTGACCGGGATTTACGTACTAGTGATGCAATCGATTTACTCTGTATCTCTGACTTTGGTATATCTTGAGCCGTTGCGCTCATTGCACACCACAGCCAAACAGAACTCGTTAGTAATAAAATTGGCGATAACTGCTTTGGTTTCATTGACTACTCTACACACCTGGATATACTATCTAGCTAAAGAGAATCAATGCTAGTAGCACATGAGTTATTTACTCTAACTTCAAGAATAAATCTTACAGGAAATGGTTTAACAATTGCAAGTTTTTATCATTTGTTATTTACAAAACTAGTTACATAACGATCCATCCTTAAATATTTTCAATTGATTTCATTTTTTGCAGACGCTTTCTTTGTTGAGCTTTACCATCAGCAATTTTTTCTGTAGCAACGTCTACTACACCAGAAGATAGTTTTCCATTTTTGAGTTGATTAAAATAATCTACTAAAGAGCTTATGGTCGGATATCTAAACAGATCGAGGATAGATAAATCACTCTGAAATACTTCACGCAATTTGCTATGAACCTGAACCAAAAGTAGCGAATGACCACCTAATTCAAAAAAATTATCATGGATTCCTACGTTCTCAACATTCAGTACTTGTTGCCAAATATCAGCAATAGTTTGTTCCACTTCAGTTTGGGGTGGCTGATAAACCACCTCCAATTCTGGACGTGCTGTATCAGGTGCTTTTAGTGCTTTGCGATCAACTTTACCATTGGGTGTGAGAGGGAGTGCCTCTAGCAATACAAAAGCTGCTGGCATCATGTAGCTTGGTAGCTTTGACTCTAAGAAGCTTCGCAATTCAGAAATTACCAGTGTTTGCTCGGTTTGCGGGACTATATAGGCTACTATTCTTTGAAACTCTGCTACCACAACTATAGTTTCCCGCACTGCTAGGTGTTGGCTAATGAGTGCTTCAATTTCTCCCAATTCAATGCGGAAGCCGCGAATCTTCACCTGATCGTCAATACGTCCCAGGTACTCAATGTCTCCATTGGGCAGATAACGCGCTAAGTCACCGGATTTATAAAGGCGGGCATTTAGGCGATCGCTAAAGGGATGGGAAATAAATCTTTCAGTTGTTAGTTCTGGCCGATTTAAATAACCTCGTGTGACACCAGCACCACCAACATACATCTCACCCTTAACTCCAATCGGTACTGGTTGTTGATACTGGTCTAATAAATAAACTTGCAAGTCAGGAATTGGACGACCAATAATACTTCCTAATCCTACTTCTAAGTCTGCCTTTGTCAATGGGCGATATGTAACATGAACGGTTGTTTCCGTAATGCCGTACATATTGACTAACTGGGGAAAGCGATCGCCATGACACTCAAACCAAGGTCTTAAGCTTTCAAGTTGCAGCGCTTCTCCACCGAAGATGACCAATCGTAGATTTAGCCCTTTGGCAGTTCCCAAAGATTCCTCTACCTGTATGAGTTGGCAAAAAGCGGAAGGCGTTTGGTTAAGTACCGTAACTTGTTGTGTTAACAACAATTTGTAAAAGTCTTCGGGTGAACGACTTAGCCAGTAAGATACTACCACTATTTTGCCGCCATACAGCAGCGCACCCCAGAGTTCCCAAACGGAAAAATCAAAGGCTATGGAATGGAACAGTGTCCAAACATCATCTTGATTAAATTTATACCAAGATTCGGTTGCTGCTAATAGACGAACCACATTGCTGTGATTGACTAATACCCCCTTGGGTTGACCTGTTGAACCAGATGTATAGATAATATAAGCTAAGTTATCAGTTGTACAGTCATTGATTGGATCTTGTTGACTTTCCTGAGTTATACTTCCCCACTCTGTATCTAAACAAACAACCCTAGTTTGATGTTGTGGTAAATTCTTTATTAGGTGGTGCTGCGTTAGTAATAATGATACCTGAGCATCCTGCAATATAAAGGCTAAACGTTCTGGTGGATACGCTGGATCGATTGGGATATAAGCACCACCCGCTTTCAGGATGCCTAATATTGCAACCACCATAGAGAGCGATCGCTCTACACAAATCCCTACCAATACCTCTGGTTTTACTCCTAGCTTTTGCAAATAGTGTGCTAATTGATTCGCTCTAGTATTTAGTTCACGATAGGTTAGTTGTTCCGAGTCAAATACTACAGCGATTGCATCAGGTGTGCGTTCTACTTGTGCTTCAAACAATTGATGAATACATTGATGTTGAGGATAATCAACTTTTGTATTATTCCACTCCACAAGTAACTGATGTCGTTCAGTTTCTGTTAAAAGCGACAATTCACAAAGGCGCTGCTGTGGATTAGCCACCATACCCTCTAGCAGAGTCTGCAAATGTCTGAGCATTCGGGTAACGGTATCGGAGCGATCGCTATCATCGTAAGTAATCTTGAATAATAACTCCTTACCTGGAATAACAGTTAGAGTTACAGGATAGTTAGTTCTTTCAAAACCATGAAAATCTTCTATTTCAAAATTTATATCCCTCTCTTGCACAGAAGGATATATATGATAATTCTCAAAAACTAATATATTATCGAACAGAGCAAAACCTTTAGGAACTTCACTCCATCCCTGGACTTTTACTAACGGACTATATTCGTATTGACGCGCTTCAAGTAATTGAGTTTGAATTTTTTGCAGCCAAGGTAAAAGAAATTCTTTGGGCGAGACTTTGACTCTAACTGGTAGTGTATTAATAAACAGTCCTACCATCGACTCGGCTTTAGCTAAGATTGGGGGACGACCAGAAGCTACTGCCCCGAAAACTACATCTTCTTGACCACTGTAGCAGCTTAACAGCAAAGCCCAAGCTCCTTGTACCAGAGTATTTGGCGTTAGTTGATGCTGCTGTGCTACGGATTGCAATACTGCGGTTGTGACTGCTGAAAGTTGAATTTTCTGTTCGGCATAGCCATCTTCTGAAGTCAGTGATTTTCTAGCACCTTGATCTGCCCACAGCCATGTTGGAGTCGTAAAACCTTTGAGTGTCTCTCGCCAGAAAGTCTCAGCCATAGATAGGTTTTGTTGCTGTAGCCAGACAATGTAATCCCGATAAGGGCGAATAGCTTCTAAGTATACGTCTTCACCGTTGTTGAAAGCTTTGTAACAAGCAAGAACTTCCTTAAAAATTAGGGCAACAGACCACCCATCTAGTAACAGATGATGATGACTCCAAGTAAAGTTATAGGATGTATCTGAAAGTTGAACCAGTGTTAGACGCATCAATGGTGGTTGCGTAAGTTCAAAGCCACTAGAGCGATCGCTCTGCAAGAAAACCTCTAACTTTTGTTGTTGTTCATCTGGAGACAGATGCTGCCAATTATACTCCTGCCACAGTAGAGTTACCTGTCGATGCACAACTTGTACTGGTTCTTTTAAGCCTTCCCAAACAAAACAGGTTCGTAGAATTGAATGGCGCTCTACAATATGTTGCCATGCGCTATGGAAGACTGTAATGTTTAGTTTTCCGTGGAGAGTCCAGCTAAACTGTTCAAAATAGTTGCCAGATTTGGGGGCTGCAAGACTATGGTAGAGAATGCCCTGCTGCATGGGCGAGAGGGGATAAAAATCTTCAATGTTTTTGTTTTTTACGCCCATGTCAAATATCTCCTATAGCTGCTGTAATGGCATCAAGATCGGTTTGCTCCCATTGGCTTTGCTGAAACTCAGCGAAATCGGAAGGGGTAAAACCTCCTGCATCAGAAGATTGGCAATGAGTAATCAGCGATCGTAATGCCTCAATAAAGCTTTGAGCAAAAGTTTCAACCGTGGATTGACTATGCAACTGATTGCTGTAAGTCCAGTTCATTTCCAGGCGTCCTTGAGAAATACCGCCGTTAACTTCCAGCAAGTGAGTTCGTTGACTTCGCAAATTACGACTGGAACCACTCGATTCGGTAGCAAAGCCAAATAAAGACGATTGTGGTAAAACTTGGTCAAACTGTCCTAGATAATTAAAAACCACTTCAGCTTTCGGCAAACGACTGATTCGTTCCCTAATTTCCATATCTTTGCTGAGATAGCGCAACACTCCATAACCAATACCTCGATTTGGAATCGCTCTTAACTGCTCTTTAATTGATTTGAGGGCTTTTCCTGGTGAGTCGAAAGCACTGTCAAGACTCAGATGTACCGGGAAGATAGTTGTGAACCAACCCACAGTCCTCGATAAATCTACATCCTCGAATAGTTCTTCTCGACCATGCCCTTCTAAGTCAATTAGTAATGAAGTTTCTCCTGTCCATTGGCTAAATGTTTGTACAAGTGCAGTTAACAACACATCATTAATTTGCGTCTGATAAACTGCTGGCACTTGTTGTAATAAAACTTGAGTTTCTTGTTCACTCAGCGATACAGTCAAAGTACAAGCTGATTTTTCTAGATTGTTCCCATAGTTAAAATCTATGGGTATAGACCTAACAGGTTGCTGCTGTATTGTCAGCCAGTATTCTAGCTCCGAATGCAATGCAGGCAATTGTGCATATTCTTGTAAATAACTAGACCACTGCTTGACAGAAGTTGTTTTAAGTGGCAGTTGTAGTGCTTTGTCCTGACAAATTTGCTCGTAAGCTGTTTGAAAATCTTCTATTAAAATTCGCCAAGAAACTCCATCAACAACTAAGTGATGAATCACCCAAAGTAAGCGACTTGGTTGATTAATACCCAGGTCAAAAAGAGCAATTCGGAATAATGGTCCTTGTGTCAAGTTCAAGCTGGCTTGTAGCTGAACTGACATTTCTTCCATCTGTACCACTTGTTGATCTTTTGGTAGTGCTGACAAGTCTAAATATATTGTTGGTATTAAATTGTCAGGACTGACTATAATCGCTTGAAGACCTAATTCATTTTTTATAAATCGTGAACGTAGCGCATCATGATGCTTTTGTAAAAATTGTACTACCTTTTCTAAAGCTACAGGGTTAATGCGCTCTTTAACTTCTAGCATTACCGCTTGATTCCAGTAGTGTGGTTCTGGTTGCTCTTGTTCAAAAAACCAATGCTCAATAGGTGTTAACTCTAGCGAACCAGTGATTAAGTTTTGTTCTGCTGAAATTTTCTGACTTGTACCACCTACAGCGGCTAGTTTTGCTATGGTTTGGTGTTGAAATAATTGCTTAGGAGTTAAGTGCAGTCCTGCTTGGTCGGCTTTGGATATTATTTGAAGGCTGAGGATAGAATCCCCTCCTAATTCAAAAAAGTTGTCGTTTATACCTATTTTTTCTAAACCTAGTACCTGTGACCAGATAACAGCCAATTGTTTTTCAATGGTCGTCTGAGGTGCGATGAAAGCTTTTTCTAGTTCTGGAGGCACTGTGTCAGGTGCAGGTAATGCCTTACGGTCAACTTTACCATTGGGTGTGAGTGGTAGTGCTTCTAATTTGACAAAAGCTGCTGGTATCATGTAATTTGGCAACTTTGACTCCAAAAAGACACGTAGTTCAGGAATTAGCAGTGTTTGCTCTTTTTGTGGAACTACATAGGCGACTATCCGTTGAGAATCTGCTTGTGAACAATAAACTGCAACTACAGTTTCTCGGACTACGGGGTGTTGAGTAATGAGCGCTTCAATTTCTCCTAGTTCAATGCGGAAACCACGTATTTTTACCTGGTGGTCAATCCGACCAATGTACTCTATTTCTCCATTCGGCAGATAGCGTGCTAAATCTCCAGTTTTGTACAGACGTGCTGCTGCTTTATCACTAAAAGGATTGGCAATAAATTTTTCTGCTGTCAAATCGGGACGGTTTAAGTAACCCCTACCTACTCCCACACCACCAATATAAACTTCACCTGCTACACCTATAGAAACAGGATTGAAATACTTATCAAGTAAATAAATTTGAATATTTGCTATTGGTCGCCCAATCGGAACTGTTTTTTGGTTGCTAAAACTATCTTGACACTGCCAAAAAGTCACATCTACGGCTGCTTCAGTAGGACCATAAAGATTATACAATTGGGCATCAAGTCGATTAAAAAAGCTCTGTTGTAGTTGGACTGTTAACGCTTCACCACTGGCTATGACTCTTACCAAAGACTGACATCTTTCTAATCCTTCTGCTGACAAGAATGCTTGCAGCATTGATGGCACAAAATGTAAGGTCGTAATTTGCTGCTGTAGAATTAAGTTAACTATGTAGTTGGGATCTCGATGACCTTCTGGTTGAGCTACTACTAATCGCGCACCCGTCATCAACGTCCAGAAAAATTCCCACACAGATACGTCGAAACTGAAGGGCGTTTTTTGCAAAACACTATCTGCTGCTGTTAATTGGTAGGTATCCTGCATCCACAGTAAGCGATTGCAAATTCCCTGATGGGTGTTCATTGCACCTTTGGGTTTTCCTGTGGAACCAGAGGTGTAAATGACGTAAGCAAGGCTCTCAACTGTGATGTTGCATTCAGGATTTTCTCTGTTTTCATCAGCGATTAGTTCCCAGTCGCTATCGATGCAAATTACTTGAGCTTTGTTAATTGGTATACTTTCTACTAAGTTCTGTTGTGTTAACAATACACCTGGTCGAGAGTCTTCCAACATATAAGCCAAGCGTTCTTTGGGATAGCTAGGATCTAGTGGTACGTAAGCACCACCTGCTTTGAGGATGGCTAATATTGCAACCACCATAGAGAGCGATCGCTCTACACAAATTCCCACCAATACCTCTGGTTTTACTCCCAGTGATCGTAAGTAATGCGCCAGTTGATTTGCTTTGGCGTTCAGTTCCCGATAGCTCAACTGTTGGTCTTCAAAAACGACTGCGATCGCATCAGGTGTTTTCTCTACCTGCGCTTCAAATAATTCATGGATACATTGTTGTTGAGGATACTCAACTTCTGTATTATTCCACTCCAGTAGTAATTGATGCTGCTCAGATTCACTTAACAGTGGTAATTCCGACAAACGCTGCTGTGGATTCGCAACAATTCCAGACAGCAACATTTGCAAATGAGCCGCCATTCTTTGTATGGAAGTTTGGGCAAATAAATCAGTATTGTATTCTAAATTCCCAACTAATCCTGACTCGGTTTCTGTGATGAATAGGGTCAAATCAAATTTAGCAGTATGACTATCACTTTCCACATGACTCAAAGTCAAACCAGGCAACTCCAAGACAATCGGTGCATTCTGAAGCACAAACATCACTTGAAATAGTGGTGTATGGCTTAAATCTCGCTGTGGTTGTATTTGTTCAACTAACAACTCAAACGGTAAATCTTGATGTGCATAAGCTCCCAATGCTACTTCCCGCAACCGTTTGAGTAGCTCCTCAAAGCTGGGATTTCTAGCCAAATTGGTTCTCAACACCAAAGTATTGACAAAAAAACCAATTAACCCTTCTATCTCTGCTCGATTACGGTTAGCAATGGGTGAACCAACCACAATATCTTCTTGCCCTGTGTAGCGCCATAGCAGTGTTTGGAAAGCTGCTAGCAGAGTCATGAATAAGGTACTCCCCTGCTGCTGGCTTAATTTATTCAGAGAAACAGAGAGTTCCTTAGATAAATTAAATGAGTAAGTTGCACCCCGGAATGTCTGAATTGCTGGTCTGGAATAATCAGTGGGTAACTCTAATACTTTGGGCGCATTTTCTAACTGTTTTCGCCAATAAGATATTTGAGTTGAGAGTACTTCTGCTTGCAGCCATCGTCGTTGCCAAGCAGCGAAGTCTACATATTGTATCGGTAGTTCAGTTAAGGGTGATAATTTTTCATTACAGAAGGCTGGATAAAGTGTTGCCAACTCTTGCACCAGTACGCCGATTGACCAACCATCAGAAGCAATGTGGTGCATCGTCAGTAGTACAATGTGTTCTTGTGCATCGAGACGTAATAGTTTTACTCTTAGTAAATAATCGCTGCTAATGTCAAAGGGTTGTTGTGCTTCTTGTGCAGCCTGTTGCCTGATTTCAACTTCTTGTTTATCTAAAGATAGTTCGCTAATGTCGATTGTTGGTAATCTTAAGGGCTTTGTTTCAGAGATCACAGCTATTGCTTGCCCTTCAACTGTCTGGAAATTGGTTCTCAATGCTTCGTGGCGGCTCAGAATTTCGTTGAAAGTTTGTTGTAGCGCCTTGATGTTTAATTCTCCTTTCAGGCGAACAGCCGCAGGTATGTTGTAGAAGGGACTGTCTGGCTCTAATTGAGCTAGGAACCATAACCTCTGTTGAGCAAATGATAGCGGTAATTGTGGCGATCGCTCAATTGGCTCAATCTTTGTTGTTGCAAGTCCTAAGCCTGCTTTGTTGGCTGCTTCAATTTCTTTGGCTAACTCTGCGATTGTCGGTTTTTCAAATAAACAACGTAAAGGCAGTTCTATTTGAAATACTTGCCGGATTTGGGACATGACGCGAGTGGCGATTAATGAGTGACCGCCTAATTCAAAGAAATTATCATGAATACCTACTTTGTTAAGTCCCAGTATTTCTGCCCAAATCCCTGCTAATAAATTTTCTATTGGTGTGGCAGGCGGAATATAATTGGGTGATGATAGCTGTGTTAATTCTGGTGCGGGCAGTGCTTTCCGGTCAACTTTGCCATTAGGTGTTAGTGGTAACGTCTCCAATATGACAAAAGCTGTTGGAACCATGTAGTTTGGCAACTTTGATTTTAGGAAGCCACCTAGTTCAGTAATTCTTAGTGTTTGATTTTTCTGAGGAACTATATATGCAACTAGTCGTTGAGAATCTGCTGAATCTGAGCGTACTACAACTACTGTTTCTTGTATTCCTTGGTGTTGTGTAATGAGTGTTTCAATTTCTCCAAGTTCAATGCGGAAACCACGTACTTTAACTTGGTTGTCAATCCGACCAATGTACTCTATTTCTCCATTCGGCAGATAACGTGCCAAGTCTCCTGTTTTATACAGACGTGTAGTTTCTTTACTAAATGGGTTGGGTATAAATTTTTCTGCTGTTAGGTCAGGGCGCTTGAAATAGCCTCGTGCAACACCATCTCCACCGATATGCAATTCCCCTGCTACACCAATAGGAACTAACTGGCTGTGTTGGTCTAAAATGTAAAGTTGTGTGTTCGCGATCGGGTGACTAATTGGTACAATCTTACCATCAGTTTTTATCTGAGATGCTGCTGACCAAATGGTGGTTTCTGTGAGGCCGTACATATTCCACAAAGAGGCACACCGATGCAATAATTGATTAGCTAAGTGTGCGGGTAAAGCTTCTCCACCACAGAGAATTTTTAATTGATGATTTCCACTCCAGCCTGCTGTTAGAAGTAGCTGCCAAGTCGCTGGTGTGGCTTGCATAACTGTAGCTTTTGAGTCTATCAGTTTTGCTGACAACTGCGTTCCATCGGAGGCGATTTCTCGACTGGCGATTACCAAGCGAGCACCTACTATGATTGGTAAGAAAAGTTCTAGCGCAGCAATATCAAAGGATATAGTGGTGAGTGCTAGTAAGGTATCTTCCTCAGTTAAACCTGGGGTTTGCCTCATTGAGTACAAAAAGTTGCTCAAAGTGCTGTGGGGGATTTGTACGCCTTTGGGTTTGCCTGTTGAACCAGAGGTGTAGATGACATAAGCTAGGTTGTTAGTACTTAGTTCAGAGAATAAATTTTCTTTGCTTTGTTGGGCAATGCTCTGCCAGTCAGTATCTAAACAAATGACTTGCGCTTTGTGTTGGGGTATTGTCTCCACAAACGAGGCTTGAGTGAGCAACACTGGCGCTTGAGTATCTTCTAGTATAAAAACTATGCGTTCTTGAGGATAACTAGGGTCTAACGGTATATATGCACCACCTGCTTTGAGGATGGCTAATAGTCCGATGAGCATAGAAAGCGATCGCTCTACACAAATTCCCACCAATACCTCTGGTTTTACTCCCAGTGAGCGCAAATAATGAGCTAGTTGATTTGCTCTAGTATTTAGTTCATAGTAGGTTAATTGCTCATCTTCAAACACAACTGCTACAGCATCAGGTGTTTTTTGCACCTGCGTTTCAAATAATTCATGGATACATTGTTGTTGAGGATATTCAACCTCTGTATCATTCCACTGTTTGAGTAATTGATGTTGCTCAGATTCACTCAACAATGGTAACTCCGACAAACGCTGCTGCGGATTCGCAACAATTCCTTCAAGCAAAGTTTGCAAATGAGCCGCCATCCGACATATTGTATTTTCATCAAACAAATCAGTATTATAATCTAAAGCTCCATCCAGTCCCTCCTCTGTTTCTGTAATATGGAGTATTAAATCAAACATGATATCGCGATTACTGTCAGTTTCCACAGACCCGAAAGTTAAACCAGGCATCTCTATATCAGATATTGGTGCATTATGAAGCACAAACATCACTTGAAATAGAGGTGTGTAACTCAAATTTCGCTGTAGTTGCAGCTTATCTACTAACAACTCAAAAGGCATATCTTGGTAATTATAAGCTCCTAAAGTTGTTTCACGTATACGCCTCAGCAATTCTTGAAAACTAGGATTACCACTCAAATTAGTACGTAACACAAGGGTGTTGACAAAAAAGCCAATTAGTTGTTCAATATAGTCCTGATTACGATTAGCGATGGGTGAACCAACTAAGATATCGTTCTGACCACTGTAGCGATGTAGTAATATCTTAAACCCCGCTAATAAGGTCATGAAGAGAGTCGCATCTTCATTGCGGCTAAGTGTCCTTAACGCTCGTGTTAAGTCTAGGGATAGAAAAAATGATTTTCTTTTACCTGAGAAAGTCTGAATTGCTGGTCGGGGATAGTCTGTGGGTAATTGCAAGACAGGCAAATTTCCACTCAGCTTTTCTTTCCAGTAAGTGAGGAGATTGTCAAGAACTTTTCCCTGTAGATACTGTCGTTGCCAAACAGCAAAGTCTGCATACTGAATAAATAATTCAGGTAATGGTGAAGCTTGATTCTGAGAGAAGGCTTTGTAGAGTGCTGTTAATTCATTATTAATTATCCCCACTGACCAACCATCTGTAATAATGTGGTGGATTAATAACAATGAGATGTGTTCTTCTTCACTTAACTTTATCAGAATACACAATAGCAATGGGCTTTCAGTTAAGTTAAATAATTCTGATGGATCGAGATTATCAATAAGCCTTTGAATTTCAATTTCCCGCTCTGCTTCTGGTAATTCTTGCAAATCGACTACAGGTAAGGATAAGCTTAAAGTAGGATGAATTATTTGAACTGGTTGCCCTTCTACTGATATAAAATTTGTTCTAAGTATTTCATGTCGCCGCACTATTTCATTGATGGCACATTCCAGTACTCCTACATTCAGTGAGCCTTTTAAGTATGAAATAGTAGGGACATCAAACACCTGACTAACTTGTGTCAATTGTTCTGTAAACCAGGTACGCTGTTGAGCAAATGATAGCGGTAAATTTTCCTGCCGTTTTAGTGGGCGAATAGGCTGCTTATCAGCAACTAAAGCTACACTGTTATTGCCCAAGAAAGCGAGGATATCTTCTTTGCGTTCAGCTAGTTCTTCTTTGATAACTGGTGTCAGCACATCTTTTGGAGCGCTACAGCGTAGACGATTCTCTTCAACCCAGAGTTTGACATCAAGACTGCAAAGATAAGACAAAAACTCTTCAATAGCTTTCATAATTCTATCTCCTCGCGGTCATTGTCTAATGCATCTGTAGAAATAAGCTGTAGTTGTTGGACTGTAAGCATCTTCTCGATACGTTCTACCAGTTGAGCTACTGTAGGTGCTTCAAACAAACTGCGTAAAGGTAACTCTACCTTAAATGCTTGACGCAACCTGGAAATAGCTTGGGTCGCGAGTAAAGAGTGCCCACCTAAATCAAAGAAGTTATCGTGAATACCTATATGCTCTTGCTTTAGTATCTGACTCCAGATGTCAGCGACTATCTCCTCTGCGGGATTACGGGGTGCAACGAAGCCAAATTCAGATTCATTCTTGAAATTTGGTACAGGTAATGCGCGACGATCTACTTTACCACTGGGGCTTAGAGGTAATCCTTCGAGCGGTACAATAGCAGAGGGTATCATATACCCTGGTAGTTTTTCTTTGAGTAAATCGCGTAACTGTTGAACTAGTTCGCTACTAGTTGGGTCATCCTGATGAAACTCAGGGCTAGGAACAACATAAGCCACTAAGCGTTTATCATCAGGGTTCTCTTCTCTAAATACAACTACAGCTTCCCTAACAGCTCGGTGTTGACCCAAAAATGCCTCAATCTCTCCAAGCTCAACCCGGAAGCCACGAATCTTCACTTGATTATCAATACGTCCGAGGAATTCTATATTCCCATCAGTAAGCCACCTTCCTAAATCTCCAGTTTTATAGATTAAATCTCTACGATTATCTGGTAAGTTCTTCCTAGTATCTGTAAACGGATTGGGAACAAAGCTTAAATTAGTTTTTTCTTCATTTTTCCAGTAACCATCACCTACACCAATTCCCGATACACAAATTTCTCCAGGAACACCAATAGGTAATAGTTCCATTTCCTCATCAAGAATGTAGAGATTTAAGTTTGCTAATGGTTTACCAATTGGAACTGTCCGCTGATTTTCTGGCAAAGGCTTGTTAATAATAAACTCGGTAATATCATCAGCAGCTTCGGTGGGGCCATAAACATTAACAATTTTGATTTCGGGATACATTTGGAGCCACTTATTTACCCAACTTACTGATACCGTTTCACCCCCAACAATCATCCATTTCAAATCAGGTAATTCTCTTTCATGACTAGGTAGCTGGGAAGTATATTCAAGGAAGCCTACAAATAATGCTGGTACTAATTCAACAACTGTAATTTTTTGTGCTTTCAGTACCTTAAATAGGTTGTCAGGAATAGCAACGGTTTCTATATCTACAATTACTGTTTTTCCACCTATTAAAAGTGGTGCCAAAAATTGCCATACAGAAATATCTGTGGAAGAAGGAGCGCTTTGCAGAAAACAAAAATCCTGCGTTAACTCCAACTCATCGACTTGGGCATAAATATGATTGATTGCGCCATCATGCCTGACAATTGCCCCCTTGGGTAATCCTGTAGACCCGGAAGTATAAAGCATATAAGCTGGGTCTACAGCATCATTAATATGTTCTACATTATCATTAGGCAGTTGAGCAAAATCCAATTTGTTATATATCTTTAATCCTACTTTATTAGCAAGATTACTTTTGTCAACAATGATGTCATCTAAACAAATAATAGATGATAACTTTGAACAATTTTCTACTAAATACGATAAGACATTTAATAGTAAATAATCTGTTAATACAAATCTAACTTCGCTATTAGATAGCATATATTGAATTCGATTTTGTGGATAAGTACTATCAATAGGTACATATGCTCCACCTGCCTTGTATATAGCAAGGATAGCAACTAGGAAATTTATATCGCGGTCTTTAAAAATGCCTACAAACTCTCCTTTTTTAACTCCTAATCTCTGCAATAATCTAGCTAGTTTATTAGCTTTTTGATTTAGTTCTTGATAAGTTAATTGAGTTCCTTTATGAATAACAACTATATTGTTTGGAGTCTGATATACTTGCTTCTCAAATAATTTATTTATTGTTTGCTCAACTGGGTACTCCTTAGCATTGTTGTTATATGATTTTAGCAACTGATATTTATCAGGTTCTTTCAATAAAACAATATCTGATATTTTAGTATCAATATTATTGATAATGCTTTCAACGACATTGGTATAACATCTAATCATCGATTTTATACTTTCATTTTGAAATAAATCTTCCCTGTACTCTATATTGGCACTAATATTTTCACCGTTAACTTTCAAAGAAATTGTTATGTCATTATTGAGTTGATTTAAATTAGTTTTACTATGAATATTATCTAGTAAAATTACTATATCAAAAAATGGACAACGATTAGGAATTTTTGGTATTTCTAGCAATTTAATTAATTCATCAAAATTATAGTTTTGATTGTTGTAAGCACCGATAATTGCGTCTTTTACTTGAAAAAGAAAATCTTTAAATGAAAGTTGAGGTTTTACTTGAGTACGTAAGGGAATAACTTTAGTATTTACGCAATTTGTACTAATTTCCTCGTATATAGGTATTCCAACAATAACATCATTATTTCGAGTATATTTTTGCAACAATATCTTCAATGCAGATACAAGTATCCAGTACGTTGAAAAGTAAGAGCCTTTAGTTAGTTTAATGATTCCTTTAGATAAATTATTTGGTAAATCAAAGCTAAGAGATTTGTTATTAGCACTAGAAAGTAAAGGTCTTACATAGTCCAGCATCAGATTTGTTTCTGGCAAATTTCCCGACAATTTATTTATCCAATAAATTTTTTGAGATAATAAGTCATTCGAGTGTAGATGTAGATCCATAGTTCTTATCCTTAATAACCAATTGTTTGCTGAGTTATAAACACTAATATATAAATTTACTGTGATATGCAATTATCAAAAACTTTTTTGATAATTGAACAACCTTTTTGTAATGTAGACATATCAATTACCAATGGGGGCATAATTTTAATTACGGTATCATTTCTACCTGCTAGTTCAACTATTAAACCTAGCTCAAAACAACGAGAGGTTATACTTTTGGCTAAACTGTTACCGCCAAAATTTTTAACATCAATACCCCAAATCATGCCAATTCCACGTACTGCTATTTTTTCACTAATTGATGCTATTTCTTGAGTGAGAAAATTTTTCAAGAAAAGCTCTTTAGTTTTGACATGCTCTTCAAGACTACTACTTTCTCTATATTCTAAAGCAGCTGTTGCTCCTATAAATGCCAACTGATTACCCCTAAAAGTACCACTATGCTCACCCGGTTCCCATATATCCAAATCTGGTTTTATTAATAATAGCGACATTGGAAACCCATACCCACTAATAGATTTAGAGAGTATTACCATATCAGGAACGATATCTGCTCTTTCAAAAGAAAAGAAAGACCCTGTTCGCCCGCAGCCAACTTGAATATCATCGCAGATTAATAAAATATCATGCTTGTCGCATAACTTTCTCAGTCGTTGCATCCAGACAATAGGAGCTATAACAATTCCACCTTCTGCCTGTACTGTTTCAAAGATAATTGCTGCTGGTTTTTCAATTCCCGAATTGACATCATTTAAGACTGTTTCTATATATTCTATTGTGTCAAAAGTTTCCATGAATCCATAGGGATAAGGCATAAAAGTTACATTACTTGATGTCCCAATTACCCCGGCTCGGATTCCGATATTACCAGTAATCGATAAGCTACCTAAAGTCATTCCATGATATGCTCCCATAAAGGAGAATATACCTGATCTTTGTTTGACTTTCCTCGCTAATTTTAAAGCCGCTTCAACTGCATTTGTTCCTGTTGGCCCGCAAAACTGAATGCGATAATCTAGGTTTTTTGAACTTAATACTACCTCATCAAACTTGGCTAAAAACTTCTCTTTAGCTGAAGTATACATATCTAAAGCATGGGCAATTCCATCGGCATCTAAATATGACATGACTTTTTGTTTTATGTAGTCATGATTATGTCCATAATTTAAAGCGCCGGCACCAGCAAAAAAATCTATATATTCTTCGCCTGACTCAGCATAAACTATAGAATCTTTAGCTCGATGGAATACAGCAGGAAATTTTCGGCAATAGCTTCTGACGTTTGATTCGTGCTTCTCAAATATATTCATGAAAATTTTATTTTTGGGATTGCAAAATACATTAATAAATTTTGAAGTCAAAATCCTTGATATTTAAGGATTTATTTCTTAGCCATTTAATTGGCCAAAACAAAATCGAAGTCCAATGACATTTCTTTGTCTAACATTAATAATTTTATATCAGGTGTTTGCTCCGTAAGCAACAATAACTCCTTAAGATGTACTTTAGGATTCGTCACCATGCCTTCGAGCAATATTTTTAAATGCTCTAATATATTAATGATTGTTGCAGCATCAAAGCGGCGAAAATCATAATTAATTCCAATCGTCAGTTCTAAGCCAGGATACCCAACTATAGTTAGAGGATAATTTGTTTTGTAATAACTAGTTTGCTCAGAGATGTTTAGACTTCCCCATTCTTGCAGAAACTTGCCTGTTTTTTGGTTCTCAAACACTACAAAGCTCTCAAACAATGGTACATTACCCGGTACTTTACTGCACTTTTGAATATCTACCAGTGGAGAATACTCATACTCTCGAACTTCTACCAATTGAGTTTGTAATTGCTGAAGCCAAGATAATAAATACTCGTCCAAATCTATCTTGATGTTTACTGGTAAGGTATTAACCATTTCCCCTACCATTGACTCCGAGCGCTCTAAATCTACTGGACGACCAGAAGTAGTACAGCCATAAATTACTTCATTTTTGCCACTGTAACTACTAAGGAGTATAGCCCAAGCTCCCTGAACTAGTGTATTCATAGTCAGGTGATGCTGTCTTGCTAATGAATCTAGATTCTTTGTAGTTGCTGCTGATAGACTGATTTGTATATCCTCATAGCGTTCTTCTAAATTAGACAAGTTGTTTGAGTATAGGTTAGTTAGGGGAGTAGGCTCTTTTACTCCACTGAGTTGTTGTCGCCAAAACTCCTCTGCTTTGGATAAATCCTGCTGTTTCAACCATTTGATGTAGTCTTTAAAGGAACTGCCCTCTGCTAAGGATGGATCTTGACCCCGACAATATGCTTCATAAATTTCAATCACATCATTTAATACCAATGGATATGACCAACCATCTAGAATGATCAGGTTGCTACTCCAAACAAGATAGTAAGCGTGTTCTTGAATCTGGATTATAGCCACACGCATTAGAGGTGCTTGGGAAAAATCAAAACGCCGCAGGCGATCGCTGTCGATAAAAGATTTTAAACGCTCTTGTTGTTCTAATGGATTGAGTTCCTGCCAATCCTGGTACTCTACAGGTACTTCTACTTGCTGATGCACAACTTGTAATGGTTTATCTAATTCTTCCCAATAGAAGCTGGTACGCAAGATTGTGTGTCGGCTTGCGACTTGCTGCCAAGCATATTTAAAAGCAGCAAGATTCAGATTACCACTAAAAGTGTAGACAAACTGCATATGGTATAGTCCCATTTCCGGGGCGTGCAAACCATGAAAGAGAATACCATGCTGTATTGGAGATAGTGGGTATATATCTTGGATATTTTCTCTCATTTTGTTTTATTACTCCCTGAGTTGATTTTTCCCAAAAACCGTTCGAGGTCTTGTTGGTTTAAGTCTGCTTCTGGAAAGTCAAATTGTATTGGTGTAAGAGAGACTAAGCCTGTGATGAGTCCTTGTTCAGCTTGGTTTACCTTTTTTATAACTGCTACAGATGCCAAATCAGCAACTGTTTGATGTTGAAATAACTGTTTAACGGTCAGTTGTAAACCAGCTTTGTTCGCTTTAGTGATAACTACAATAGCAAGGATAGAATCCCCGCCTAACTCGAAAAAGTTATCCAAAATACCCACTTGTTCTACACCAAGCACTTCTGCCCAAATTTCAGTCAGCTTGGCTTCTACAGAATTACGCGGTGCTACTAGTTCTTTGTCTAATTCTGGTCTTGCTGTATCAGGTGCGGGCAGTGCTTTCCGGTCAACTTTGCCATTAGGTGTTAGTGGTAACGTCTCCAATATGACAAAAGCTGTTGGAACCATGTAGTTTGGCAACTTTGACTTTAGGAAGCCACCTAGTTCAGTAATTCTTAGTGTTTGATTTTTCTGAGGAACTACATATGCGACTAGTCGTTGAGAATCTGCTGAATCTGAGCGTACTACAACTACTGTTTCTTGTATTCCTTGGTGTTGTGTAATGAGTGTTTCAATTTCTCCAAGTTCAATGCGGAAACCACGTACTTTAACTTGGTTGTCAATCCGACCAATGTACTCTATTTCTCCATTCGGCAGATAACGTGCCAAGTCTCCTGTTTTATACAGACGTGTAGTTTCTTTACTAAATGGGTTGGGTATAAATTTTTCTGCTGTTAGGTCAGGGCGCTTGAAATAGCCTCGTGCAACACCATCTCCACCGATATGCAATTCCCCTGCTACACCAATAGGAACTAACTGGCTGTGTTGGTCTAAAATGTAAAGTTGTGTGTTCGCGATCGGGTGACTAATTGGTACAATCTTACCATCAGTTTTTATCTGAGATGCTGCTGACCAAATGGTGGTTTCTGTGGGGCCGTACATATTCCACAAAGAGGCACACCGATGCAATAATTGATTAGCTAAGTGTGCGGGTAAAGCTTCTCCACCACAGAGAATTTTTAATTGATGATTTCCACTCCAGCCTGCTGTTAGAAGTAGCTGCCAAGTCGCTGGTGTGGCTTGCATAACTGTAGCTTTTGAGTCTATCAGTTTTGCTGACAACTGCGTTCCATCGGAGGCGATTTCTCGACTGGCGATTACCAAGCGAGCACCTACTATGATTGGTAAGAAAAGTTCTAGCGCAGCAATATCAAAGGATATAGTGGTGAGTGCTAGTAAGGTATCTTCCTCAGTTAAACCTGGGGTTTGCCTCATTGAGTACAAAAAGTTGCTCAAAGTGCTGTGGGGGATTTGTACGCCTTTGGGTTTGCCTGTTGAACCAGAGGTGTAGATGACATAAGCTAGGTTGTTAGTACTTAGTTCAGAGAATAAATTTTCTTTGCTTTGTTGGGCAATGCTCTGCCAGTCAGTATCTAAACAAATGACTTGCGCTTTGTGTTGGGGTATTGTCTCCACAAACGAGGCTTGAGTGAGCAACACTGGCGCTTGAGTATCTTCTAGTATAAAAACTATGCGTTCTTGAGGATAACTAGGGTCTAACGGTATATATGCACCACCTGCTTTGAGGATGGCTAATAGTCCGATGAGCATAGAAAGCGATCGCTCTACACAAATTCCCACCAATACCTCTGGTTTTACTCCCAGCTTTTGCAAATAGTGTGCTAATTGATTCGCTTTGGTATTAAGTTCGCAGTAGGTTAACTGTTCCGAGTCAAATACTACTGCTACAGCATCGGGTGTGCGTTCTACTTGCGCTTCAAACAACTGATGAATACATTGCTGTTGAAAATATTCAACTTCAGTGTTATTCCACTCTAGTAATTGATTTAACTCATCTGCCGTCAATATTGGTAAATCTGATAATCTTGCTTGTGGATTTGCTACAATCCCCTCTAGCAAAGTCCGGAAATTCTCTACTATCCGAGTAATAGTTTCAGCATCAAACAAGTCGGTGTTGTATTCTAATAACCCCCTCAATTCTGGCTCTGCATCTACTATGTGCAGAGTTAAATCAAACCTAGCACTCTGAGTATGAGTAGGTAGCCAATTCAGAGTTAAACCAGGTAGTGTCAGTTCCTTTTGAGTATCTTCCTGCCAGGCAAACATCACCTGAAACAAAGACATATGACTGAGATTTCTATCTGGTTGCAGTTCTTCTACCAATTGCTCGAAAGGTATATCTGCATGAGCATACGCACTCACACACACTTCGCGCACTTTATTCAGGAATTTTAAGAAACTTGGATTACCAGAAAGATGAGTCCGCAGCACAAGGGTATTGACAAAAAAACCAATTAACCCTTGAATCTGGCTTTGATTGCGGTTAGCAATTGGGGAGCCAACGCAGATATCTTCTTGCTCAGTGTAGCGGTGCAACAAAGCTTGAAACGCCGCCAACATAGTCATAAACAGGGTTACCCCTTCGGCGTTGCTCAGATCCCTGAGCATATCAGTTAGGCTCGCTGATAGCTCAAAAGAAGCAACTGCGCCTTGGAAGCTTTGGACTGGTGGCCTGGGACGATCTGTGGGCAGAGCTAAGGTTGCAGCACCTGCCAACTGTTGCTTCCAATAGTCAAGCTGCGTCTTTTGTAATTCCCCTTGCAACCACTGACGCTGCCAAATAGCAAAGTCTGCATACTGAATGGGTAATTCAGGAAGAGGGGATGTTTTGCCTGTAGAAAAGGCTTCATAGAGTACTACTAATTCACGGATTAACAATCCTATAGACCAGCCATCAACAGCAATATGGTGGATCGTGAACAGCAGCAAGTATTCTTTGGCACTTGTTTGTAGCAGCATAGCTCGCAGCAACGGAGCAGTTGCTAAGTCAAAAGGTTTTTGAGCTATCTCTGTTGTTAACTGCTCGATTTGTGCTTGTCGTTCAACTTCTGGCATCAAGTGCAAGTTCACCACTGGCAGCTTTACGGTTACAGCAGGATGAATCACCTGAACTGCTTGTTCCTCAATTGTTTCAAAAGTAGTACGTAACGCTTCATGGCGTTGCACAATCTCGTTGAGACTTTTTTCTAACGCATCCACGTTGAGCGCACCCAAGAGATGTACACACGCTAGTTCACTATAGTAAGGATTGTCAGGATCTAACTGATGAAGAAACCACAGCCGTTGTTGGGCAAAAGATAGGGGAGCAGGACTTGTTTGGGAACGTCTGGGAATAACTTCTAATTGAGAATCAACTTCACCCCGCAGCCGTTTTTCGAGGAGCGATCGCTGAGTGAGTGAAAGTTTTGACCGTCGTTGTAAAAGTTTATCTTTTGTGTTGTCCATAATGTCCCTATTAAGTTACAAGCACTTCTAATTGAGAATATTGACCTTTACATATTCAGGAAAGGGTTGAAGGCGTGTGAGTTCATTTTCTAAAATTTGCAAATCTCCGTTCTTGGCAATTTCCTGGAAACCTGCAAACTTGTAAGAGACATACATCATTCTATTGCGATCGTTAGAAAGGAACTCAGAACGCAAACGAACATTGTTATTTTTAGCCAATGTCATAATATAGTTCAGCATAATTGTGCCGACGCCTCTGGACATAACACGACAAGACATCAGCAAAAGTTTTATAGTCCATACCAACTCTTGGCATTCCACAAGAACTAACCCAATTTTGCCGTAACTACCGTACTTATCATCCAAACTTGCGATTAGTAGTTTATGCTTGTCTGATTGCCGAAAATGATTGAGTTCATCATAGGAGTATGTATAGCCAGTTGTATTAAGTTGGTTGGTTCTGACTGTTAATTCTTCGGCTCTTTGCAAATCCTCTTCTTGGGCAGAAGAGATAGTAAAAGTCATATTGAGTGTAGCTAAAAATTCTTCTTGAGTGCCGACAAACTTTTTTTCAGAATTATTTCTAACTAGATCACTAATATACATTAATCGTCTTATTTTTGAATCTTTCGTAATAAAACGAGGATTCATTTCTGGCATATCTAGCAAATCTGCTAGTTGAGCCACATTAATACAAAGAACTTCAGGCAGTGAAAAATTGACTTCTTCTAATTCAAATAATTGGTCATCTATAAAAGCAAATGTATCAATACCCAGGTTGAGGGACTGAGCAATTTCCTGAATAGAACTAGATTTGGAGTTCCAGTTTATTTGGGGATAAAGAAAATATTCGTGCAATTCAAACTCTTGGAGTTGTGCCATTGCTTTGGCGGCATCATTTTTACTAGCGATAGATTGTAAAATGCCACGACTATCCAATATTTTGATAATCTCGACTACCTCGTTTCGCAAAGAAACGCGATCATCTTCCAACAACACACCATCCCAAAGTGTATTATCCAAATCCCAAACCACACATTTAATAGCTTTTTGACCAGCTTGTTTGTTATTTAAAACTTCAGATTTTATACTAATCATGTTTTCACATCCTTGCCAATAATTTTTGAGGCACAGTAAGAGTAGATTGTGACATATACTCCTGATAACCGTAATCAGCAATAGTTATCTGTTGTATTTGCGTGCTTCCTTCAATTATTTCCATGATTTTGGCATCTCGCAAATATCTAGCAACAGAATATTCACTTGTGCAACCATTGGCACCGTGGATTTGTACAGCATCATTGGCGACTTTGGTTGCGGTTGTAGAGGCAAAATATTTAGCAATTGAAGTCTCGATTATCGAAGTTGGATCGCCAATTTCTTTAAGATAGCCAGCTTGATAACACAATAATCTTGCTGCTTTTACATTAGCTATCATTTCAGTGATCATTTGTCGAATCAATTGGTGTTCTTTAAGATAAACACCAAACTGCTTGCGTTCACTTGTATATTGAATACAAGCTTCTAGACAAGCTTGAGCAATACCCACAGAACCCCATGCCACACTGTATCTTCCGTAATCCAGTGCAGAAGAAGCGACATAAGAGAAACCAAAACCTAACTTGCCCACTAAATTTTCTTGGGGAATTCGACAATCCTGAAAATGTAATTCTGCTAACATGGAAGCTCTAACACCCAACATCCCAGAAATGGGTTTTATTGAAAGTCCTGGGCTGTTTTTTTCCACTAAAAAAGCAGAGGGTTTACCCGAACATTGGGCAAATACTAAAAAAACATCTGCAATTTGTCCGTAGGTAATCCACTTTTTCTGCCCATTTAAGATATAAGAATCACCAGAAAGTGTCGCTGTAGTTTCTATACTTTTGGCATCACTACCCACGTTAGGTTCACTTAAGGCGAAAGCAGCTATTACTTCACCAGATGCTAACTTAGGAAGCCAATACTCTTTTTGAGACTTATTACCCCATTTACACAAAGCATAAGCAACCATGCTATGAACGGTGAGCAAACTTCGTAGTGAAGAACATCCCCGCCCAATTTCTTCATTCAGAAGACCATAGGTAATGATATCTATACTTTTACCACCAAAATCTTTGGGTAATAGGGCACCCAAATATCCTTGATGAGCGAACTTTTCAATGAGTTTGGGAGGAGTATACTCTTCTTGGTCGTAGTGATTCGCGTAAGGAACAATCTCTTCGTTGACGAAAGCTCTAAATTCAGCTTGAGCGTCTTTTTGTTGAGCAGTCAACTCGATTCTCATTTTTTGACTTCCATATAAAAAGTTTCACAGTTATCAACAACTTATGTTTGCGGAACTAAATTTGTCTTGGTTTCTATCAAACGAGTCATAGCATTTATTGTTTTGAAGTTTGCAAAATCTAAGTCTTCATTTTCAATAGTAATTTTAAATTCTTGTTCAATGAATAAGACAAGTTGCATGGCAAACATAGAATTGACAAAACCAAGAGTAAAGATGTCTTCATCTAGCTGCAAGTCATGATTACGAAAAAAACGTGATAAAAACTCTTTGATTTTTACTTGGATTTCTTGCATTTTTTATTTCCCTTATTTTAATAACAATTGCGTCTCAATCTTTGATTTCAAATTGCTCCATTGTAAGTATAAAAACCTTGCCCACTTTTGCGACCATACAACCCGGCGTCTACCATCTTTTTTAGCAATTGACAGGGTCTGTATTTGCTATCATTGAAACTTTCATACAAAACTTCGATGGAGAAAAGAATCGTATCTAATCCAATTAAGTCAGCAGTTTCTAGTGGGCCCATCTTGTGACCAAAACAAGTTTTGAAAATTCTATCCACTTCTTCCACTGAAGCAACTTGGTCTTGTAGCAAGAAAATGGATTCATTTATCGTCAACATCAGAACTCGGTTGGAAACAAAACCAGGTGAATCATTGACAAGGATGCTTTCTTTACCCATCTGTGACAACAATTCGTTTGCTGTCGAGATTGTTTCATCGGATGTGTGATACCCACGAATCATTTCCACCATCGGCTTCATGGGTACTGGGTTCATGAAGTGCATTCCAATAACTTTGTCAGCACGTTTAGTGACTGAAGCAATACGAGTAATAGAAATAGCAGAGGTATTGGCTGCAAATACAGTCATTTCGGGACAAATAGCATCAAGCTGCGCGTATATCCCCTTTTTAATATCCCACTTTTCCGTAGCATTTTCAATCACAAATTCTGCTTCTTCAAGAAATTTATAATTTGTAGAAAATTTAATTTTATGCAGAATGTTATCTGAATTTTCTACTTTTTCATTTTTATTGAAAAATCCTTGAAAACGAATGTTTTTTTTGATTTGTGCGTTGGCACGTTCCAAAATTTCTTCAGAAATATCTACTAAAATTACTTGATGACCAGTTTGCGCTAGATTTTGGGCTAACCCAATTCCCATCACACCTGCTCCGACTACACCTACAACTTTAATTTTCATGATTTATATCCTGAACTGACCTAATTTGACAATTGCACATCAAAAGTTTTATCTCTTTCCCAATCGGCAGATAATTGTTCTATTTCTTCTATGAGAATTTCTTCAATGACCAAAGCTAAATCAGCTACAGTGGGTGCTTCAAACAGAGAACGAACAGGTAGTTCTACCTGGAAAATTTTGCGAACCTGGGAAATAAGTACAGTTCCTGTGAGAGAGTCACCACCTAATGCAAAGAAGTTGTCATAAATACCGATTGGCTCAATACCTAGTAACTCTTGAAAAATATCAGCCAGTTTGCGCTCTACATCGTTACTAGGAGCAACATAAGCATTTTTTAAATTTGGTCTTGAGTGACGAGAAGATAAACTGACTTGTTGAGCAGTACTTTTATCTTGTAAAGATTCTAGCTTAATCCATTGGTCAATTCTAGATTGTAAATTACCAGTTGAGACAACTATTTGATGATATTGACTCCACAAAAGAATACGTTCAAGGGCATTGATACCTTCTTGCGGTTGGATGCCGAATTCTGCCAAGCTTGTACTAGCAAATATTGGTTGATTGTCTGTTCTAAATTGCCATGCGTCCCAGTTAATGCTCATCCAAGGAACAGAATTTTTCTGATTATGCTGGTAAGCAAAAATGTCCATAAAAAGACTTGTTGCTGAGTAGCTAACAGAGCCTAATCCTCCTAAAACAGAGGTTAATGAAGACATCAATAGACAAAAGTCAAGTTTTTGGGACTGCAAAATCTCTTCTAATACTAAGAGTCCTTGTCTCTTTTGTTGAAGTTGTTGTTTGCACTCCGTTGGGTCTATCTCTGCAATAGGAGTGAATAAATTCTCTACAGGTATCTTAGCTGTGTGAAATACCCCGTTGAGTTGACCAAACTGTTCTTGGGTTTGAGCGATCGCACTTTGCATTTGTGCTAAATTTACTACATCAGCGCTCTTGATTAAGACTTTTGCGCCTAGATTTTCCAGTTCTTGTACTTTGAGAATCTTGCGGCTGATGTTATCTTGCTCATCGTGAGTTGTCAGCCACTCTAACCAATCCTGTCGGTTGGGAAAATCCTCAACCTCTAAAAGCAGCAGTTTTGCCTGTACTGTCTTTGCTAGATGTTCAGCTACTACAAGTCCTATTTCTTCTAGTCCACCAGTAATTAAGTAGACTCCTTTTTCTCTTAACCTGGGTGTATCGGGTACGTTTGCATCTAATTGGACAGACTCAAAGGTTTGCACCCAACGTTCCAAACCACGGTAAGCAATAACTGAGTCAGAGGAATTGGCTTTGAGTTCCGTCAGCAGTTGATTGACAAATTTCTCTTCTTGCCAATTTCCTGGTGAGGGAATAGTAACATCAATGCTACGACATTTAATATTTGAATATTCTTGTGGGATGACTTTAACAAGTCCAAGTAGTGTTGCTTTTTCTGGGCAGAGATTTTCAACTCCAGTTACAGCTTGCATATTGTTGGAGATAACTGCAAGCTGTAACTCATTAGTAAAATTTTGTTTTCCTAGCGCCTGTGCCAAAAACAGCAAATTATAAAATCCTTGTTCTTGGGCTATGTTAAAGTCTACAAGCTCTGACTGTGTGACACTCCACAGATGAATAATTCTGTTTGGTATGAAGTCTTGGGTGTGAAGTTCTTTAAGCAGGGTTTTGTAATCATCCCGTTGTCGAGGGTCTATTATATATGTACGCCTGCCAAGCTGCTCGTCTGAAAATTCACTTCTACTGCTAAATTGCTCCCCAATTCTGACGGTAATCACCTCATGACCTTCAAGTTCGAGTCGCTTCACGATTTGAGCGCCTAACCCATACTCATCGACAAATACCAACCAGCATTCTGCTTGTTTCACCTGACCGTTTGACTGTGGTGGTAGTGAACGTTTCCAGGAAGGGATGTAGAACCAGTCAGCAATTTTAGGCTTTTTACCTAATGATACTTCTTGCGTCTTGTCTGGTTTTTGTTCATTAAGCAAGGCTGTAAATGCTGCTGGTACTTCGTGTGTTGCTGGCGTAGTAGCTTGAGCGACAATTATGTGGTCTGTAAAAGGTGTGAATTCTGAGAAAGCTGTCACCTGCACAAAACCATGAGATTTGAGTTCTGCTTGCCACTGCTCTTTGGATAAAAAGGGATTGCACATATTGCGATCGCTTTCTGCGTCTTCTATCGGATTCATGAGCAGAGCGTCAATGAACTCAAATTCTAACCTGGGTTGAGTTGTTTCCCAAAATAGAAGTAAACCTCCAGGAGCGAGTAAAGAGCGAATGCGATCAAGAGTTTCTCCAATATTTCGAGCGACGTGCAACACTTGGAAAGCTACAATTACATCAAAGCTGTGGCTTGAGTATCCTTGTTCTTGTAGCGATCGCTCAAGGTCTAACAACCGATATTCAATAAATGGATAATTGCTAAATTTCTTCTTAGCTGCATTCAGAAAAAAACCTCCCACATCAGTGAAAGTATAATTAGTGTTTTCTGATGGCAGTATAGGTAATAGTTCTGCCGTGCCAGTACCAGTTCCAGCGCCAAGTTCCAGAATTCTCAGATTAACTTCAGGTGGTAGTGCTTTTAACACCTGTTCTAAGCATACCCGCATGATTGAGTTGTAGTACTTATTTTCAGGCAATTGTTGGACTGAAAATTCTCCTGATTTTAATAAGGTAGAAACATGGAACTCTAATGGTTCTTTTTTACCAGTAAGCAGAGCTACAATATTTTCGCCATACAGTTGCAGCAAATCTATTTGTTGCGGTGTATCCGCCCATTTGGCTCTGACTTCTACCAAAAGCTCATTAACAAAGTTTGTTGATATTGGTAGAAAGTTCGTAAACAGCCCTTGCTCTTCATGTAACTGACCTTGCTCTACCAATATTTCCAGCCATCGATTGAACAATTCTTTATAGGAAGGAATAATCTGACATTGGTCAAATAATTCCTCTAAACAATACTTTTTATTGTGATTGCTAAAAGCTTCTAAATGTGCTAACGCAAGATTAATATAAGCAAGACATAAACTATCTAAACACTCCCTTTTCTGTTGAGAAGTTTGCTCGTCAAATTCCGAAGCCCCTGCACTAGCCTGGAGTTGACCAGCTTCTACCAAAGATTTCCAAAGCTCTGATGCTGTTAACTTGGGCTGGAAATTACTTTGTGCAGGTAATAATTTTTGTGGTTCAATCCAATATCTTTGTCGCTCAAAGGGATATGTTGGCAAGGGAAGGCGATGTCGGCGCTCATGGCTATGAAATCCCGACCAATCTATCTTGATTCCCTCAAGCCATAATTGTCCTAATGTATTGAGGATAAAAGCAACATCAGATTGTCGCTCATAAGCATAGCGCAGCGAGGATAATATTATCTTGTTATCATCAGAAACATTATCTAAACATTGGATTGCTAAACTGCTTAAGGTCTGTCCCGGGCCCACTTCTAAGAAAATGGGACTACGTTCTGCCCACAACTGATTTACTCCATCGGCAAAGCGCACGGGTTGGCACATATGCTGTGTCCAGTAACTTGGATTTGTGGCTTGCTCTGATGTGATCCAAGTTCCGGTTACGTTTGACAGATAAGGAATTTGTGGTGGTTTGAGACTGATAGTTTGCACTAGTTCGGTGAAAGAGTCAGCGATCGCCCCCATCATGAAAGAATGAAAGGCGTGGGAAGTCTGCAATTGCCGACAGGCTAACCCCTTAGCGCTCAACTCACCTGCCAATTCCTCTACAGCCTGTGTGGTTCCCGCAAGCACGCACTGGAATGAGCCATTGACTGCTGATAATGAAAGTTTTTCACTCAACAAAGGTTGCACTTCTTGCTCTGTTAAGGGAACTGCTAGCATTGCTCCCTCTGGCAACTCTTGAATCATTTGCGCTCTTTTGGCAACAAGAGTAATCGCATCTTCTAGAGACAATACTCCTGCTAGAGTTGCTGCGGTATATTCACCGATGCTGTAACCAATCATTGCTACTGGACGAATGCCCCAGGATATCCATAATTGAGCTAAAGCATACTCAATGGCAAACAGCGCTGGCTGAGTGAGATAGGTTTGATTTAATTGTTGGGCGGCGGGATCTGGTGATTGGGGATCGCGACCAAGCATTTGGCGTAAATCGATACCCGATTTTTCTTTTGTTGCTTCTTGCTTAACGGAGGAAGTAGGATAAATAACTTCTTTGAGATTAAGACCCAATAGAGGTTCAAATAAAGAGCAACAGCGATCCAGGTGTTCGCGGAAAGTTGGTTCAAATTGGTATAATTCAGAACCCATATTTACATAATGAGTTCCCAAACCAGTAAACATAAAGGCTACTGGGCGCTCATTCATGTCCTGAGTGCTAGTGAGGACTCGTTTGGGATTTTGGAGGGCTGCGATCGCATCTTGAGTATCTTGACAAACAACTGTCCGCCGATGGCTCAAACCATGCCGACCGACTTGCAATGTATAAGCTACATCCGCAAGGTTAAGTTCTGGGTGCTGTTGCAGGTGATTAACCAAATTTGTAGTCGCCGTCTCTAAAGCAGAGTCAGTTTTGGCAGAAACTACCAGCAATTGATAGTTTCTCCCCTGCTCCCCTGCCCCTCTGCTCCCCTGCTCCACTTCAGGTGCTTCTTCTAAAACAACATGAGCATTAGTACCCCCAAGACCAAAAGAACTTACCCCAGCGCGGCGTGGTGTTCCGTTTGTTTGCCATGTAGACAGTTGGGTATTAACGTAAAAAGGACTGTTGGCAAAGTCTATCTCAGGATTAGGTTCTTCAAAATACAAGCTGGGTGGTATTAGTTGATGCTTTAAAGCCAAAGCTGTTTTAATTAAGCCCGTCACGCCAGCAGCTGTATTCAAATGGCTGACATTGGGTTTAACCGAACCGATCGCACAAAAACCCTTCTTACTGGTCCCGGCACGAAACACCTTTTCTAGCGCTCGAATTTCGATTGGGTCGCCCAAGGCTGTACCAGTGCCATGAGTTTCAATGTAGGTAATGGTATCAGGCTCAAAGGAGGCGATCGCTTGAGCTTGGGCAATCACTTCTGCTTGACCTACGGCACTTGGTGCTGTGTAGCTGACTTTCACTGCACCATCGTTATTAATAGCTGAACCTTTAATTACCCCATAAATATAGTCGCCATCCGCTACAGCATCCTCTAGTCTCTTCAAGACTACAATACCCACGCCTCTGCCAAAAGGGCCGCCAGTAGCTCTAGCATCAAAGCTGCGAGTGTGACCATCAGCAGAAGCGATTCCTCCAGTTTGATAGAAATAACCTTCTATTTGGGGAGTTTGGATAGCGATACCACCAGCCAGCGCCATATCGCACTGATAACTTAGCAGTCCTCGGCACGCCAGATGAACAGCTACTAGGGAAGTAGAACAAGTTGTACCAACGCTGAGGCTTGGCCCCTTGAGATTCAACTTATAGGAAATTCGTGTAGATAAAGTATCCTTATCGTTGCCAAGACCAATTTGCATTCTTAGCGATTTCAGGAGTTCAGGATGTGAAGCAAGATTGTTGAGCAAATAAGTACTTAGATTAGCACCAGCATATACACCTGTTAGGTTGTTGTCTGCTTTGGGGTCATAACCAGCATTTTCTAAAGCTTCCCATGCACACTCTAAAAAAATTCGCTGTTGAGGATCAATAATTTCGGCTTCTCTAGGAGAGTAGCCAAAGAATGAAGCGTCAAACATCTCGATGTCTTTTAGCACAAACCCTGCTTTCACATAATTAGGGTCTTGCAAAGAAGCTGCATCTACGCCTTGCGCCATTAAATCTTCATCACTGAAGAGGGAAATAGACTCCACACCATCACACAAATTCTGCCAAAACTGAGCTACGTTTTTGGCTCCAGGAAACCGACCTGCCGTACCAATGATAGCTATGCCTTTCAACCCATTATTCATAATACTTTCCTTCTTTGCTTCATCAGCTGCATTTCTTCAGCGATCGCCGCTTCTTGCCTCTTGGCACGCTCTTGTGCTTGCTCAAAGACTGGTTGTTCATTTTGTGTTTGGCTAAGATATCCTGCCAAAGCACTGATGGTGGGATATTCAAATAATTCCGATGTGGAAACGTTACAATTAAAAGCTGCTTGCAATCTGCTCCGTACCTGCACCATTAGGAGTGAATCACCCCCCAACTCAAAGAAGTTGTCGTAAATACCTACTTGTTCTGTCCCAATGAGTTCTTGCCAAATGACAGCAATTCTTTGCTCGATTTCATTTTTAGGAGCAACATAAGGATTTTGTAAATTAGGTCTGGGATGGAGTAATAATGAATTGGCTTTTTGGCTAACTTTTTTTGTCTTAAACGATTCAAAATTAATCCATTGATTAATTCTAGTTTGTAGTTCTCCAGTGGATACAACAATCTGATTACTTTGACTCCAATTCAAAATTCTTTGAAAAGTTTCTGTACCCTCATTCAGTTTGATTGCCAAATCTGCTAAACCAGTAGCAAAATATGATTCACTTTGTTTGTTTTCTTTTACAGTTTGCCAAGCATCCCAGTTTACACTTGTCCACGCTATTGCATTATTTTGGTTGTGTCGATGAACAAAAGCATCCATAAAAATATTAACAGCAGAGTAAGTAATAAATCCTAATCCTCCTAAAACTGAGGATAAAGAAGACAACAATATACAAAAATCAACATCTTGATTTTTTAAGACTTTTTCTAAAACAAACAGTCCGTACACTTTGGGCTGAAATTGCTGCTTACAATCAATCTGACCTGTTTGCTCAATAAATGAAAACGACTTTTCTTCAGTAATTCCAGCAGCGTGGATGACACCATTTAGTTTCCCAAAAAGCGATTCACATTGTGCGATCGCTTCTTCCATTTGCTCGATGCTGGCTACATTAGCACTGACTACCAATACTTCAGCACCTAGCGCTTCAAGTTCTTGTATTTTCTGAATCTTTCTACTAATGTTATTTTGCTCATCATGAGTATTGAGCCATTGTTGCCACTCGTGTTTCGGAGGAATTGTTGAACGTCCTATCAAGAGCAGTTTAGCTTGTACTGTCTTCGCTAGATGCTCCGCTAAAACAAGTCCAATTCCTCCAAGTCCACCAGTTATTAGATAGACTCCTTTTTCTTTTAATCTTGATGTCTCTATTTTAGTTTCATTTAATTTAATAGGCTCAAAAGTTTGCACCCAACGATTACTACCACGGTAAGCAATCACTGAGTCAAAGGTAGGGGTTGTAAGTTCCTTCAATAGATAATTTGTCAGTTTCTCCTCTTGCAAACTTCCTTCCAAGGGAAGAACAATATCAATACTCCGACAGCGAATATTTGAATATTCTTGTGGAATGACCTTGACTGGGCCGAGTAAAGTTGCCTTTTCTGGATAGAGGATATCTTCTCCAGTCACTGGCTGCATATTATTAGAAACAACCGTGATTTGAAATTCATTTAAAACATTTAATTTACTTAATGCTTGTGCTATAAACAGCAGACTGTAAAATCCTTTTTCTTGAACAAGTTCAAGCTGTTCTAATTCTGACGCTATGTGATTTGGTGATGTAATGTTCCATAAATGAATAATCTTTGTTGGAAGTTTTTCTCGTGCAGACAATTCTCGAAACAAAGTATTATAGTCACTACATTGTTGAGGATTGAGAATGTATTTATTATCGTTCAGCTTGCTGAACTTAGACCCAATCTCCACACTAATTACGTCTTGATTGTGTATTTGCAGTTGTTGAACCAACTGAGAACTTAAGTTCAACTCATTAGTCAACACTAAAATACAAGATTTTTGAACTGCTAATTCTTTCTGTTCCAGTGATGCTGGAGGTATGGATTGCTTCCATAAAGGTAAATAGAACCAGTCAGCAATATCTGGCTTTTTACCAAGTGACACAGGTTTAGCGCCATTCTGCTGTCGCTGTTTATAGTTTTCAATCCAGTAACGCTGGCGCTCGAAGGGGTATGTTGGTAAGGGAAGACGATGACGGCGCTCATGAGCATAAAATCCCGACCAATCCACATTTACTCCAGATAGCCAGAGCTTGCCTAATGTGTTCATTAAGAACGCTACATCTGAGTGTTTTTCCTGGGGATGTCGTAATGAAGATAATGCTATCTGTTCTGAATGCTTTTTGGCGAAGGTAGATAAAGTATGTCCAGGCCCAACTTCCAGTAAAATGCGATTTGGCTCTTGCAGTAATGCAGATATTCCTTCCGAAAATCGAACACAGGAGCGTAAATGTCTCGCCCAATAATTTGGATCTGTGGCTTGCTCTGCCGTAATCCAAGTGCCCGTAACATTAGAAATAAAGGGAATTTTCGGGGGATGTAGTCTAACTTTACTGACTTCCTTCTCAAATTGCTCCAAGATGATTTCCATCATCGGAGAATGAAAAGCGTGGGAGGTATGCAAACGCCGACACTCTATCCCTTGGAGCTTGTTTTGCAACGCATTTATAGCATTATCAGTTCCCGATACCACACACAAGGCTGGTGCATTACTAGCAGCTAAAGATAATTCTTCATTCAGTAAATCTCTAACTTCCACTTCTGGCAGGGGTATGGAGAGCATAGCACCAGGTGGAAGTTGTTGCATCAGTCGCCCACGAGCAGCTACCAGCCTTAAAGCATCCTCAACAGACATTACACCAGCTAAACAGGCGGCGACATATTCCCCAATGCTATGCCCAATCATCGCCTGGGGAGAAATCCCCCACGACATCCACAATTGAGCCAAAGCGTATTCTATGACAAACAATGCAGGTTGAGTGATGTCAGTTTGTTGCAGTTTTTCGGCTGCGGCTTTTGACTCCAACTCGTTGGGATAAATCAGCAAACGCAAATCCAATCCTAAATGTGGTTGCAGCAATTGACAGCACAAATCGACCTGTTCTTGAAAAATCGGCTCAATCTGGTAAAGTTCTTTACCCATGTCCACATACTGAGCGCCCTGTCCAGAGAACATGAAGACGATGGGGCGATCGCCATTTTCCACTAAGCGAGTCAAAACTCTTTGTGGATCTCTTAAGGCGCTGGCTGCATCTTCGATATCTGGGCACACCAGCAGGCGACGATAATTAAATTCAGCCCGCCCTACTTGCAGGGTATAGGCAACATCCGCTAAGTTCACATCGGGATGTAACTGGAGGTGATTAGCCAGATTTTCTGTTGCAGTTTCTAAAGCTGAGTCAGTTTTGGCAGAAAGTACTAACAATTGCCAGGGACGAGAAGAACTAGACGGTTCCAGCACTGGTGCTTCTTCTAAAATCACATGAGCATTAGTCCCACCAATACCCAAAGAACTCACACCAGCACGCCGAGGGGTACTTCCCGTTTTCCATTCTGTAAGGGTTGTATTCACATAAAAAGGGCTGTTCGCAAAATCAATTTGGGGATTGGGTTGCTCAAAATTTAAGCTGGGTGGTATCTGCTGATGTTCCAAGACTAAAACCGTTTTGATTAGTCCGGCAATCCCAGCTGCTGCATCTAGATGACCGATGTTTGTTTTAACTGAACCGATCGCACAAAAGCCTTTTTTCGTGGTAGTGCTACGAAAGACCTGAGAAAGTGCAGCAATTTCAATGGGATCGCCTAAAGCTGTACCAGTACCATGAGCTTCAATATAGTTTATTGTCTCAGGTTCAACTCCCGCCAACATCATCGCTTCGGCAATCACCTCTGCTTGACCATTGACGCTAGGCGCTGTGTAGCCAACTTTACCAGAACCATCATTATTAATAGCTGAACCTCTAATTACAGCATGGATGCAGTCACCATCTGCTAGAGCATCGCTCAATCGCTTCAGGACAACAATTCCTACACCATTACCGATAGTTGTTCCCTCTGCTTTAGCATCAAACGCACGACAGTGACCATCAGGAGATAGTGTTCCTCCTGGTTCGTACAAATAACCCGTTTTTTGGGGTACGTGGATAGAAACCCCACCAGCCAAAGCCATATCGCATTGATAATTCAACAAACTTTGACAAGCGAGTGTGGTTGCAACTAATGAGGTTGAGCAAGCTGTTTGGACTGTAATACTTGGGCCAGTAAGATTTAATTTATAAGAAACACGAGTTGTGAGGAAGTCTTTATCGTTACCAATTACTGTTTGATAGCATTGGGCTGAACCCAGGCGATCGCGGTTCAAATCTAATGAATAATAGTTATTGAGGCTAGCACCAGCGTAAACTCCAATTCGACTGTCACATCTATTAGAATCATAGCCAGCATTTTCCAATGCTTCCCAAGCACACTCTAAAAAAATCCGGTGTTGTGGGTCAGTGATTTCTGCTTCTTTTGGATTAAAACTAAAAAATGAAGCGTCAAATAAATCGATATTTTCTAATATGGCACTGGCTTTTACATAATTGCGATCGCTTAATATAACAGGGTCTATTCCCTCTAAGATTGCCTCTTCATTTGTGAAGATAGAGATTGATTCTACACCGGATTGTAAATTATACCAAAATTCCTCTATATTTTTGACACCGGGAAAACGCCCTGCTATGCCAATGATGGCAATGGCTTCCATTGATTTATATGTTTCTGAGCTACCCATGATTTGTTTTTTCTCTTGCTTGATCAATTGTGTGTGCATGGATGTCAGGTCAAAAGCATCTTATTCAATCACTAACCCAAGCAAACATGGAACTCACTTACGGTCGTAGCAAAATCAAACGCTGCGACCATAATTCCATAAGCTCCTCAACGATTCCTTGCGCTTTTCCTTCTTCAGTCTCGCCATTTTCCAGGAGGAGGCTCCCCACACTTCTCTCGCTGTTCGCCAACGTCAAAACACGAAAGACTTCGGCTGACACCCCTACCTGAAACTTTGTATTATAACTATTTCCGATATAAAAGAAATTGCTGAACTTACCGTCTGAACTAGATTTCTTAACCTGATGCAACGAAATATGTGGGGGGAGTGAAAGTCTAACAGACAGATAATTCCGCCAAGATATCTCCTTCTTTTTAATCAAATACTCTCCGATAACGAGATAGTCCAATCCCGTAGTTAAAAAACAAACCACTGCATCTTCAACAGAATTTACAATTGGTTCAACATTGTTATTAAATGATGTGTTAAGTAAAACCGGAATACCCGTTAACTTTTTAAATGAGTGAATTAAGTCCCAATATCTTTCGTTTGTTTTCCGCGATACAGTTTGTATCCTTGCTGTACCATCAACATGGGTTACCGCACCTAGAAGATTGCGTTTCTCTTCTTTAACATTGACCACAAATATCATGAACGGAAACTGTTTTTGATTAAGCGGAACTTCAAAGAACTCATCAACATCCTCTTCTAAAACAGAAGGGGCGAATGGTCTGTAGCCTTCCCGCTTCTTAATCATTTTGTTAATACGGGCTTTGTTTTCATTCGGTCGAGGATCTGCAAGAATACTTCTGTTACCCAAAGCTCTAGGTCCAAACTCGGAGCGACCTTGTACCCATCCCACAACATAACCGCTTGCTAACAACTCTGCCGTTTTTCCAGAAACATCCATCAATTCTTCGATAGTAATGAAATCTTCCCATTGCCTCAATTGGCTTAACACTGAGGGTGCGCTTCCAATATCTGTTCCCCAGTAAATATGCTCCAGTTTGGAAGGCTTCTCAGCCATTGGCTTAGCTTGATAGTATGCATATAAAGCAGCACCTAAGGCGCAGCCAGCATCATGAGCCGCTGGCTGAACAAATACATTTTCAAACATTCCAGAGCGCAAAATTTTTCCGTTGAGAGTGCAGTTATGAGCTACTCCCCCGGCCATACATAAGTTTTTCTGTTTAGTTTCCTGTTGATAGTATTGAATGACATGAAAAACTATATTCTCCAGAGCCTCCTGGAGTGATGCGGCGATATCCTTATGGATTTGCGTGAAGGATTCTCCTTTTCGACGCGGTAGTCCTAAATCAAAAAGTGAAATTATCTTATCTTGGTGAATCACATAATCTCCATTAGAAAGTAATGTATAAAATGTTTTAAATAAATTTCTATATCTTTCCGGCTTTCCATAAGGAGCTAGTCCCATTACTTTGTATTCATCAAATACGCTATAACCTAAAAAAGCTATTATGTCTTGATAGAAAAAACCAATAGATTTCGATTCTGGCAAGTCAATGATTTGTTCAAGAGTTGTTCCATTACCATTGAAAATCATACCAGAAGAATAGTCTCCTACTGCGTCAAACGTGCTAACAAGCGTGCTTTCATAGCCAGAAAATGCAAATGCACTCATTGCATGTGCATGATGATGATTAACAAAACAGAGCTTATCTAGGTCTATTTTATAATTGAATTCTTTGTAAAGAAGGTGCTGCACAAAAGTTTTTGGCTCAAAAAGCTTTGGTTCTTGGACATTGGTCAGAAAAATCTCCTTAGTAAAGTGTTCAATCTGTTGATTGCTATAAAATGCGATTAAATCTACTTCTTGTAGTTTTATATCATGGTTCTTCAAGCATAAGTAGAATGCTTGAGTTGGAAACTTGCTTGTATGCTTTATTCGATTGAGTCTCTCTTCCTCAATTGCTAAAATCACTTTTCCATCTTCAAGCAAAACGCATGCTGAGTCATGACCCGATATTGGTGGAATTCCATATAGATTCTCGTGAATTAGTTCTGGTCCTCCAGAAAATCCTAAAACTAGCATTTTTTAGTACCTCCTAATTTGATAGAGCCTTGAACATTTCTATTCAAAAGTAAAATTAAATTGTAAACAATAATCATGCCATCAAAAGAAGATAGTCAGTACGCATCTCTGGCAACCTTCTGAAACACTACCTAAATGGGATATTAGGATTGTCCCAGCTTGACTAGTATCTTATTTTCTTGCAAGTTCCTAGTTGCCGCCTATAAAACCTGTCAAATTAAGATTTTAGATAACTGAGATGAGAAAAAATCTGTCGTCGATTATCTTGAAATGCTCTGCGACCATGCAAAAATCTGGAATTATCAATCATAACAATATCCCCTGTTTGCCAAGAAATTACACCAGTGAGTTTATCCATCACTTCCTTAATTTCATTAATAACTGCATTAGGAATTAAGGAACCATCTTCAAAAACAACTACAAGGTCAGTTTCTTGTATATCAAAAGCTTCTTTTTCAAAATCATCTTGTTCTTTATGCCATATTATTATACTATTAGCAAATGCATATTGATTATCAAACTTTGTTTTAACTACAGCTGAACAAGTATATTCAAAATAGATAGAATCATCTTCTTGGAAGTGGTAATTTACCTCTTTAATCTTATCGAATATTTGCTTCACGTCAGCAATAGTAGTTTCCCGCCCAAAAAAAAGCTTCCAATTATCAACAGGAAAAATGAACCTGAACTTGACTTTTTTTGAAAGAAATAGTTCTTTTACTGGTTCACTTAATTTTTCCCAAACTTTTATACCATCCCAAAATAATGTTTCACCATCCTGTGCTGCGGGTACACCACAACAAAACCAAACTATATCAGGTCGAAAGGGACTAACGGCGTTCTCACAATGAGGAAGAACTTCATCCATTCCATTATCTACCATCTGGATAAAATCATCGAATGAACCAACTATCTGTCTAGCGGGATCACGAACAAATTTAGAACTAAATTTTTCCGAAAATTCTCTCATTTCCTCATAAGTCACCCCAAAACCCCGAAAAAAGAGGAGACCAAACAATTTGAACTGTTCTAAAACTTCATCGCTTGACAAACTAAGAATACTTTGAGAAGTTTTGCTAGAAACTATTTTTCCCGTACTACTTCCGAATTGTTCAATTGTAAGCATTATAGGGTTCCTCTAAACTATAAAATTTTACTTTCAATGAGTCATTTTTCTTTGTTGTTTAATTAATAACTCTTTACGTCGATTGCTTGCCTCTATTTGCTGTTGTACCCTTTGACGAATTGCTCCAAAAGTAGAAAGCTCCTCAGTATTTTGACTTAAATATCGTGCTAATGAATTTATAGTCGGGTTTTGGAACATTTCTACAATTGATAAATTCCTGTTCAAAATTTCTTGTAGTTTGTTATTCACCTGAACTATCAGTAAAGAATGACCGCCAATGTCAAAGAAATTGTCATTAACGCCTACTTTTTCTAGGTGGAGTACTTCTTGCCAAACAGCAGCAATGGTTTGTTCCATCTCAGTTTGTGGGGCTACATAAGCGACTTCCAACGCTGGGCGAAGAGTTTCCGGAATTGGTAGCGATCGCCTATCTACTTTACCGTTGGGTAATAGTGGCAGTTTTTCTAGCAATACAAAGAAAGAAGGCACCATATATTTAGGTAGCTTTTCCTCTAAGAAGCGGCGCAACTCAGTAATCGTAAGTGACTGTTCTGCTTGAAAGACTACATAAGCTACCAGAGACTTATTTCCTGGTTCATCCTCTCGAACTACAACCACACTTGCCTGTACTGCTGAGTGTTGACTCAATAACGCTTCAATTTCTCCTAGTTCAATGCGAAAGCCGCGAACCTTTACCTGATTATCAATACGACCAAGGTACTTAATCTCTCCATTAGGTGTATAACTGGCTAAGTCACCAGTCTTGTAGAGGCGATCTCCCGGATTATTGCTAAACAGGTTGGGGACAAATTTAAGAGCAGTGAGATCGGGACGGTTAAAATAGCCTCGGGCTAGTCCGTCTCCACCTATATGCAGTTCTGCTGGCACACCAATAGGAACAGGCTTCCCCTTGGAGTCTAGTAGGTAGACCTGCATATTGTTAATTGGGCGACCGATAGGGACAATTGGTAAATCGCTCTGGCGTTTACAAGCCCAAAATGTTGCATCAATACAAGCTTCGGTAGGGCCGTATAAATTATACAAATCTGCATTTAAATTCGCAAAGAAGCGCTCTTGGATATCAATTGGTAAAACTTCGCCTCCACAAAAGACTCGTTTGAGGGAGTTACATCTCTGACTTTTCACTTCTTCTAAGAATATTCGCAGTAAGGAGGGGACAACTTGAACAGTAGTGATCTTCAAGTTAGTTATTAGCTTAACAAGATATGCACTGTCCTGATGACCCTCTGGTTCGGCTATGATTAACTGTGCCCCTACTAACAACGGTGCGTAAAATTCCCAAATCGAAGCATCAAAGCTAAATGGAGTTTTTTGGAAAACTTTATCTTTTTCAGTCAGAGGAAACTCCGTTTGCATCCAGAACATATGATTGCAAATTGCGTGGTGAGATATCATCACCCCTTTAGGCTGTCCTGTAGATCCGGAGGTGTAAATTACATAAGCCAAGTTATCGGGTTTAACCCCACTGACAGGGTTATTCTCACTTGCAGCTAGAGTTAAGCTCTTATCTGTGTCTAAGCAAACTATATGTGCTTGATGCTTAGGAAGACCTGCTATCAATTCCTTCTGAGTCAAAATCACTTTCACCTGTGAGTCTGACAACATGAAGACTAAGCGCTCCTGGGGATATGCTGGATCTAACGGTATATATGCCCCACCTGCTTTGAGGATGCCCAAAAGTCCGACCACCATTTCTAGGGAGCGTTCCACACAAATAGCAACAAGCTCCTCTGGTTTTACTCCTAACTTTTGCAAATAGTGCGCCAGTTGATTTGCCCGGTTGTTTAATTCCCGATAGGTTAATTGTTGATTTTCAAAGACGACTGCAACAGCATCTGGTGTTTTCTCTACCTGTGCCTCAAACAATTGATGAATGCACTTTTCTTGTGGGTAGTCTGTCTTGGTATCATTCCACTCAACTAATAATTGCTCTAGTTCAGATGGTGTCAGTAATTGCAAGTCTGAAATGCGTTGTTGGGGATCGCTAACTATGCTTTCTAGCAAAGTCTTGAAGTGTCCCAGCATCCGAGCAACAGTATCTGCATTAAATAAATCCGTGTTGTACTCGCAAGTTGCAACCAACCCTTGCTCAGAATCCTCCATAAACAATGTCAAATCAAATTTTGATGTGCCGTTGTAACCTTCCTCATAAGTAACTGATACATCCGATAGGCTTAGATTGGGTTTTGGAACATTTTGGAGAACGAACATCACTTGAAATAGTGGATTGTAACTCAAGTCTCTATTTGGCTGTAGCTCCTCTACTAACTTTTCAAAAGGTAAGTCTTGATAAACATAAGCCTCTAAAGCTGTAGACTTCACTCGTGCTAGTAACTCCTGAAAACTGAGGTCACCAGAAAGGTCTGTACGCAGAACTAAAACATTGACAAAAAGTCCTATTAATAATTCAACTTCTGCTCTGTTCCGATTGGCGATTGGCGAACCAACTAAAATATCAGTCTGACCTGTGTAGCGATACAGCAAGGTTTTGAAGGCTGTCAGCAAGGTCATAAACAGAGTTACTCCCGAATGACGGCTCAAATTCTTTAGCTCTTTTGTCAGAGTTTGAGAAAGAACTAATTTCGCTTGAGCGCCTGCGAAGGTTTGAACTGGCGATCGCGGCCGGTCTGTTGGTAAATTTAGTACAGGTAGCTCACCCTGCAACTTTTGTTTCCAATAGGTAAGTTTTGGTTGAATGCGATCGCGTAGCGTGCGCGTAGCGCTCTCGCCATCAAACCATTTTCGTTGCCAATTGACAAAATCTCTATACTGAATAGGTAATTCAGGAAGCGGCGACAGTTTCCCCTTAGAGAATGCTTCATATAGTGCAGCTAGTTCTTTAATTAGAATACCGATAGACCAACCATCTGCAATTATATGATGCAGAGTGATGAATAATTGATAATTTTTATCATTTAATTTTAAAACTTTAGCACGTAAAAGTGATTGACAAGATAAGTCAAATGGTTCCTGTGCGAATTCTATAGCCAAACGTTGTGCTTCTTGAGTGCGATCGCATTGGCGGAGCCTCTCGTAGAGAAGCGTGCCCGTTCGTGCAGCGTCCTCAAGGGAAGGACTCTCGCTTTCTGATAGTGAACGCAAATCTTCAATCGCCAAAGTTAAAGGTGGTGCTTGATTTATAACTTGGGTTGGTTGTCCATCAACCACTGTAAAGCTTGTCCGTAATACTTCGTGTCGTCTAATAATTTCGTTCAGACTATCTTGTAAGGCTGTTAAGTTAATGCAACCTTTGAAGTTAATAACTATAGGAATATTATATGTAGCAGTATCGGGAGTTAGCTGATTGATAAACCATAATCCCTGCTGGGCAAAGGATAGAGGATAAATAGATGTGTTTTCCTCTTGTTGAGTAAGGGATATTAAGGGTATTGCGTCTGTTGTCAATTGAGCAAGGATCTTTGTCGCTAGCGATGGCGTACTCATTCCTTCAAAGAAGTCTGCTACAGATACTTCTATTTTTAAATCAACCTCAATCCGATTTTTCAACTCAAATACTTTTAAAGAGTCTAGTCCCAGAGAGCTTAATGGTTCTTCAGTATTGATATCATCTGATGAGATGGAAAGTACTCCCGCCAAGAGTTCAATTAAATAAGATTCTAGAATCGGTTGACACTCCCTTGGGGAAAGCGCCAAAAGTTCAGAACGCTGTAATTGAGTTTCCTTTCTAGCAATATCACTAATCTTGAGAATGTCACTGACAACTATATTCAGTTCGCCATTTTGAAACTGAGTGCGAGTTGCACGACGTTGAATCTTACCACTGGAAGTTTTGGGTATACTACCTGGTTTAATTAAAATCACTGCATAAACTTGTACCTCATGTTCTTCAGTAATAGCTTGCCGAATTGCACTAGCTACTTCTGCTAAATTTGGCTTGGCGCGAAACTCCAATTCTTGTACAACGAAGAGCCTTTCTTCATTGTTAACCTCTACTGTAAATGCTGCATTAGCACCGGAACGCAATGATGGATGACTGCGTTCTGCGGTTAATTCTATATCCTGCGGGTAAAGATTGCGACCGCGAATAATAATTAAATCTTTTGCTCTACCTGTAATGAAAAGTTCTCCATTGTGCAAAAAGCCTAAGTCACCAGTCCGTAAAAACGGCCCCGGACTTCGTCCCGCTTCGCTAACTCCTGTATCTTTCAGATAAGCGTGGAATGTTTGCTCTGTTTCTTCTGTTCGATTCCAATAACCCTGACCTACACTCAGTCCAGATACCCAGATTTCGCCAACTTCATCTGATGAACAGCGAGTTAATGTTTCAGGATTAACAATGACAATTTGCTGTTGAGGAATAGTTTCACCACAACTGACAAAGCTTTGAATATCTTGACTCTGGGCGGTTGCTTCAACTATCTGGTTCTGTGAAAGTGCAGATTTCTCTACAGTTTTGACTTGGGCTAAAGCTGTTTTGATCCCACCAGAAACTATCAAAGTTGCTTCCGCCATGCCATAACAGGGGTAGAATGCTTCTGGACGAAAGCCACACTCTGCAAAAGTGGTTGCAAATAGTTCAAGAGTATCTTGTCTGACTGGTTCAGCACCGTTAAACGCAACACTCCAACTACTTAAGTCGAGAGTTTCTTTTTGTTCTTGAGTAATCCTTTGAACACACTGTTCATAAGCAAAGTTAGGGCCACCACTCGTGGTGCCTTTATAGCGGGAAATCGCCTGTAACCAGCGGTAAGGTCGTTGTAAAAAAGATGCTGGAGACATTAAGATGCAAGGAAAAGCACCATACAAAGGTTGCAAAATCCCACCAATCAATCCCATATCATGGTAAACAGGTAGCCAGGATACAAACTTACTGCTAGGCGAATGTTCCATCATTTGGTAGGTTACGGCGGCGTTGTGCAGCAGATTGCCATGATTGAGCATGACTCCTTTTGGTGTCCCTGTAGAACCTGATGTGTATTGCAGAAAGGCTAGGGTATCCCCATTGATTGCAGGTTGTTGCCAAGAATCTTCTATACCCTGTGCAATGTTGTCAGTTGTCAGCCAGTGAAAATTTCCCTGTTTTGTTAGGAGTGTGAGTATTGATTGTAATGTGGGGAGCATTGCTGTTGTGGTGAGAGCAACACTTGCCTGTGCATCTGTGCTAATAGCTTGTATTCTAGGCGTTTTACGTTGATTGCGAGGCGGATAAGCTGGAACCGCCACTACCCCAGCATATAGACAACCAAAAAATGCGCTTAAGTAATCCAGTCCAGGAGGATACAGTAATATGGCACGTTCTCCACTCAAACCAAGAGCTTGGAGTTGAGCTGCTACAGCCCGACTGCGGCGATCCAATTCATGGTAAGTCAGTGTTAATTCCTGAGTCTCTCCATCTTCAAGGAAAGTAAAGGCTCGTGTGTGCGGCATGTTGCAGCTGCGATCGCGCAGAATATCAACAATAGTCGCATACTGAGGCGGAATTTTTTGGAAGTTATTGATAAATTGAGTCATTATTATCTTCAGGTAATCAGATGCACACAAACAATAGTGGCAAAATTAATCTCACACTCACTCTTGGCTGAACAAGGGTTTGAGTCAGTTGTTGTGGGTATCTTAATTTAAAAATCCACTTAAATACAGCTAACCTTAAACTGACATACCTCTTTCTTACTCAAGATAGTGTTTTTACAGAATTATTTAATTCAATTGGGAAAACTCAAAGAACAGACCTCAATTGCTCTAGGGAAGACAGAGCGAAATTAGGAAGTCAAAGTTATAATGCCTTATAAAAAAACTCATATAAAAAATTTTCCAATTTTGACAATTGTGGGTGACGTAAATGCACTAACAGAACTACTCGTTCTTTCTGGCTTTTATTCCAGGCTTCATGCTCAAAGCTCTGGTCAAAAAATAAAGTTTTCCCTTCAGTCCAACTCCGCGTTTCACTTCCGACCCTAATTCCACAATTTTCTGGAATTATTAATCCCAACTGACAGGTAATATAAGCATTTGAAGTATCATGGTGTGGAGGTAAGACAACTCCTGGTTTTAAAACAAGAAAGTAAACATCTTCAAAAGGATCTATAAAAGATTTCAACTTAGACAAAATATTTACAGTTTTTGGAAATAAATATCTGGCTTCTTGAGTAAATTTACCATTTAACCACAATCTAAATAGTAACCAGTCATCTTTTTTATGAGATGCAGGTAGTTCAATGTCAGTAAATTGCTCATAAGTTGAACGATCACTACTTGGATCAATGACTGGAATTAAGAAATCATTTTTATTAGGGATATTTATTAACAACTCACTTTTTATCTCTTTTGCACTTTCTTCAAGGGTATTTGCCACTATTTTGAAAACGTCGTAATCATCAGGTTCATACCAAGGTTTAGAGGGAAGACCAAGATATAAAAACAATGTTGGTTTTTGTTGTGGATTACAATCATCAATATTTATCAGCCCCAAATAAAATTTTAGAGACTTTTCAAATCTCTGAACATTACCTTTAGGAAACAAAAAAGCTAATGATTTGAGTAGCAGAAAAAATATTTTTATCTTTATATTATCCGAATTAGGCAATATTTTATCATTTTGGAGAGATTCCTTATATTCTTGATCTTCTTGCAAATTAGTCACTTTTATTTTCCTCCATTACGAATTTGCTTTTATCGAGTGATAAAAGCATTTTATTTATCTGCAAAATTAAGGATCATCCTTCACTCATGTTTTACGACTGCGAACGCTTAACTTGTAAAAAATGCGCTATAAACTCCATATCTTGACTTTTAATGGTACTGAAGTTAGTAAAAAAATGCTTGAGTATCGTTTAACATACTCCTCAAGATGAATGGAAAATTCTGTTGTACTACTGCATGAGAATAGCAGTTTTACGTTCAATTAAATTGGCAATAGAATTTATTGTGCAGAAGTTTTCAAATTCATGGTAAGTCAGTGTTAATTCCTGAGTCTCTCCATCTTCAAGGAAAGTAAAAGCTTGTTTATGCGGTATCTTGCAGCTGCGATCGCGCAGAATATCAACGATAGTCGCACACTGAGGGAGAATTTCTGGAATTTTATTGATAATTGGAGTCATTATTATGCCTCAGGTAATTCAGATGCACGCAAACAATAGTGGCAAAATTAACCTCATACTCACTCCTGACTGAACAAGGGTTTAAGTCAGTTTTTGTGGGTATCTTAGTTTAAAAATCTACTTAAATACAGCAAACATCGAACAGTCACAACTCTTTGTCGCTCAAAGTGCTGCTTTTACAGAATTTTTTAACTCAATTGGGAAAACTCTTGAATAGACCTGAATGTTGCTTTAGGTAAGACAGGGCGAAGTTAGTAAGTCAGCCATGCAAGCTTCTATATTGCTAGTAATTTTCATTTATACTTTCTTACATTACTAGGGATTGTGGTATTTGGCAATCCTGTAATTAATAGCGAATAATTATCAATATTGGAAATATGTGTCGTTTTAGACTATCGGGACTTAAACATTTTTGAGGGATAAACAAGCCTCAAACCCATTCAGGGTAAGGGAAATACACCAAATGCTCAAAAATGGCTCAAACCCAGATATATCAATAAACTAAGCAAAACGATGTCAACCCCCTTCGGGGGAATTCAAAATTCACGCATTCAAAGTTCAAAATTATCAATCCCCAAAGGATTTATCCGGGGGCTTGAAATAATGATGCTGCGCTTTTTATACCTCCATTCATAAATCTTCGCGCAAGACCGTTGCTCCAATCCAAACTAAAATCCAAAATTCATGCAATTCAAAAATGTCGGAATTAAAAATTATTTAATTATTTTTGAATTTTGAATTTCGAGAAGCGACGGTAAAAGTCTTTCTGTATATAGATTTGAGGCTTTTTTCTGGGTGTTTTTTGTCTAAGTCCCACTATTACTAAAATATTCTATTACTTTTGATAGATGTCATCGGCTGGAAAAAGTCTGCTGCTTTCAACGACCTGATTTTGGCTGATGATGAAATTCTGTAGTCTAAGGATAGTCTAATGGCTCAGTTGTTAATTGGGACTGTGCGTAGGCGTAGCCCGCCGCAGGCATCGCCTGACGACAACGCTCAAAACTAGGATCTCCCGCAAACACAAAGCCGATCTAGCTGATGAGCGATTTCGATCATATCCCTACTTGGCAGCCAGGGAAAAACCACTATATCCCCAGATGCCGAAAACATCTTGATTAGCTGGTCAATCAGCTGCTCCTTTAAATCTGACTGCCTTAGACCTCTGCTCCCCATTCCCCTTTTGGACATGGTTTTTCATACAAGAAGAATAATCACGCTCAAGAAGGACAAGGATGAGGGAAGACGTTAAGTAAGTAGCTTGATATTTTCTAAAATTAATGATAATGTTTGTTATTAAGTAAATTTAGCAAGTCAAAACATCACCCTTTGGTGTCGGTCTACGTAGGAAGTTTAATCATAGCAACTTGGTATCCCATTCAACTTTATACTGGTCTGAGTGGATGCGATCGCAGATGTCTATTAGTTTTGCGGCAGAAAATCTTGTGAATCAGGAAGAACCTTTTTGCTTTATAATTCCTGACAGTATTGCTCTGACAGCTTGGCTTGATCCATCATTAACAGCGCATCAGAAGTTAATTTCTCATCCCTTGGGTGTAAAAAAACTAACGAGCGTAAAAATCACAATTAATAGCGACAAACATTTGACTGATGCGATGTCTCTGCTTAGTACACATAGTGCTGTCGCTATTGAACGAGGGGAACCTCCACTACTAGAGTTGACCTTTGACGAGGGGATCAGCGAAAAAAATCTCGATGCACGACCAATTCTGCCAATTTTGTTGAAATATTGAAGAAGAATGCAGAATTCAGAATTCAGAATTCAGCAATCTTTGAGTGGGGGATTCAGACCCGCCACTACGACAGTTGACCACTAAACATGCAGATTTAGTGGGGGACTTAAACCCCTTTATTTATTCGCTTTATCATTCAGAATTCAATTCTGTTAGCGGATAGCTAAGGTTTAGCCCATTCTGGCTCCTGACTCCTGAATTCTGTTTTGTTAAAACATAGCCTGATAACATCACTGGCGAAAAGAATCTGAACTGAGGTATTACTATGGCAACAATGGGAAAGTATTGCAAAGCTTACTCTTTGAAAAAATTACGTGAGTTCAGTCAGTGGACTGAGTGTACTGAAAATACAAGGAGAGAAAACAAATCAGTTGAGGGTAAGGAAGTCGAAAGTAATAGAGAGTTAACTGATGATGACTTTCTTTACCTACAAGAAAATTACGTAGTGACTGATGGGATTTTCAAGGATGAGAATATCATTTTTGACAATATAACTCCCGAATGGAAGGAGTTTTGCCACAAGACCTTAGCATTTGAGATTCCAGTCTACGAGCCTGTATTTGTACAAGCATCAACAAATCAAAACAAAAGTAATTCTTAAGAGGGAGACATGTGTATGAATGAATTAGTGCAACGTTTGTCATCCGGGGAACATTCTGTTGAAGCAAGCTTACGACCCGAAAAAACAGCTACAGCACTGAAAGAAAGTATTGACCGAGGGTACGTACATATCAAATTCACAAATACTAGCGGAGGTACTGATTTAGGTGTCAGACTCGACCCAGAAGCATCTAATTTGCAAGAAGCTGACTTTGAGCATCAAACAGGGAGGGTTCATCTGGTTGGAAACTTGACACTGAATTACGTGAAAGTTCGATGTATTGCAGATATTGAACTGGCAAGTTTAGAAGGTAAGGGACACCTTGAACCAGTGGAATCGTGAGATTTCCCCGTGCAAATTATTAAGGTTGATGGATTAGTAGACATCTGGGTAAATAAGCCACCCATTTTAAATGCCTGAAACCCTTGCCCAAACTTAATTACGTAGTTTCCTTCTCGCCTTCAAGCGAGTATTAGGAATTAGAGGCAGTTAGTACTAGTAGTTTGCCAACTGTGATTATGACAGGTTAAACGAGTTAATAGTAAGCACTTTATTGCTTAAATGACGACTAGAGCCACCGACTACTAACTTATTGTCGTGAAGTACTGGATTATCAAATCTTAAAAAGCATAGCCAATTAAATAGCAGGAGACAAATTATGTACCAAGACGACAAAGAAGACACAACAATTTACAAAGTTGTAGTCAATCATGAAGAACAGTATTCCATTTGGCCTGCTGACAGAGAAAACGCACTCGGCTGGAAGAATGCTGGCAAAAGTGGTTTGAAACAAGAATGTCTAGATTACATCAAAGAAGTTTGGACTGATATGAGACCACTTAGTCTTCGCAAGAAAATGGAAGAAGCTGCTGGGGGTAAATCTTAAACAATTCGCAATTCGCAATTCGCAATGACGCTCGCGGACTCGCTAACGCTGCGCTAACACAATTACGTTTTGTGATAGCGAACGCGAGTGCGTCTCCAAGAGTTGCGTTAGCGAGTCCGCGTACCCCTGCTCTTAAGCAAGCTAGCAAGAGCGTCTGTCTGCGACACGAGAAAGCGAACGTAGAGAGGTCTGGGGCTACAGGAACGTCCTTCTCAACAATGGGGCAATACTATGACGCAACAGGCGACTAAAGTGTTGAACAAGCAAGTCAAAGAGGCGTTAGAAAAAACCATTGATTTGTGATTTGCGAAGTCTTGCTCTTGAACCACCCAAAGAAAATGCCCAAGAATGTCTACGCCTCATGGGCATGGCACTGAAAAACCTAAGCTTTGCCATGAACAACACCCAAGCGCTCGAAGCGGCAGCCATAATTTTGGGTACTAGTTCCACACAGGAGGCCATCGCAACAAGGACGGCAGGTTGCTGGTATTTTGCTCGACAACTGGTGTCAGGGGCAAAGAAAGGCAATCTGGATTTCTAAAAGTTCTGCCTTAATCGAAGATGCCCGTAGAGACTGGTGTGCCTTGGGAGGTAATGAAAAGGACATCATCGACCTCAGCAAAATCAAATTAGGTGAACCCATACCATTCACCCAAGGTATTCTGTTCGCTACGTACTCAACCCTGCGATCGCGTCATAATGACAAATCAAGGCTCAAGCAAATCGTTGAGTGGGCAGGTAAGGATTTTGAGGGAGCGATCGCTTTCGATGAATGCCACAGTATGGGGAATGCGATGGCACAGTTCGCCAAACTCGGTATGGTCGCAGCATCCCAGCAAGGTATCGTGGGGCTTCGGCTGCAAAATGCACTCTCCCAAGCACGAGTCGTTTACGTCTCTGCCACCGGAGCGACGAAAGTTTCTAACTTGTCTTACGCGAACCGTCTGGGACTTTGGCAGACAGGAGATTTCCCCTTTACCTCTCGTGAGGATTTTGTAGAGTCTATTGAGGGCGGTGGTATTGCGGCAATGGAGGTGGTTGCTAGGGATTTGAAAGCGTTAGGTCTTTATTTGGCGCGATCGCTTTCCTTTGAAGGTGTTGAGTACGATACATTGGAGATTGACTTAACTCCTACCCAAGGTGGATTCGCGTGGCTCTAGCGCGAATATTGCCGAAACTGCGGCATTTATGGGTGATGAAAAGCGTATTCTCATCTTCAGTGACGCGGGAGGTACTGGTCGTAGTTATCACGCTGACTTGTATACTCTCCACTTATTTTCTCATAAATATTTCAATAGTGCTTCACTAATGCCATTTCTATTCTGAATACAAAACTTTGGGAACGGCAACTAAATAATACTTATGTACTATTAAATGGCGATCGCATTGTGCCAGTTGCGTAAGTCCTGTCAATAACACTTCAGCTTTTTGCGGTAAATTTCTGGCGCTGGATGCTCATCTCGCTCAACGCTGTTGACCAGCAGGTGGGTTAATTACAGCTTGTGCTGGTTCACGAGACTTGAACGCCCCATTAAAAAAGGCAATCATTCCCAGAATAGCGAAGGCTGTAATGATTACCCTTTGGAAAGCATTGAATACAGACCTCTCTTTTATTGCTTCACTCAGATGCTATCTTCGGAAACGAAAATTGATTGACCCCGCACGTTACCTCAATTTTGATTCTAATGAAGTCGGCTAATTCTGTGGACGAACTGCAGCGGTTGGTGCAGCAACAGTATGGAATAGACCAACCCAATTTGTTTGATGGTTGGAATATTGGATAGTTAGCTCAAGAAAGGAGCGATCGCTCTAATATGGCTTGCCCTCATCAGAGCGATCGCTTGCCTGTCAGGACTAAACTCCCTGGCTGTCTTAACAGTATATGGCAACGGATTTGAAAGCTTGAAATCCACCATAATCGGTAAGGGATAAGCACAAGTATACTAATTAGACAGTCAGGGACTAAACCCCTGGATGCATGGTTAAAAACCCGTTCTTCTCCCAAACTTCTTTGGGTGGGGTGGAATTTCGTACAGGCGGGGATTGGTAAGAGTCTGGGACTAATTTCTCTTTGCGTTCATAGCCAATTTTCAGGGCTTGGGTATTGCTGCTCAACCGGGCAAAGCCATCTACACTTTGGTCTATCTGGAAGGGGTCAAGGGCATTACGGAGATTAAAGCTGGGATTGCCACCATCACTATCATTTGCATAAGTATTAAAAGACACGCTCCATTCTGGTGTCGGTGTCCAAAGAATTTGCGCTCGTCCTGCTACTTTCGATACTTCGCCAACGGTGCGATTTAATGTCACATTGTCAATAAATCCATCCCGTGCGCTGTAGACACCCGCCAGTCGAAATGATAGTTTATCAGGAATTACCGCATCGCTGAGGGAAAGTTTTACTTCTCGGCTGTTGTAGCTGCCATAACTAGCTGAAATTCCAAATTCTGGCTTCTGAGTCGGCTGACGGGAAATCACATTCACTACCCCAGCCGGACTGCTTCTGCCGTAGAAGGTACTTTGGGGGCCACGCAGTAGTTCGACTCGTTCCAAATCAATCAAGCTTAGGTCTAAAAAGCCACCGTAGTCAAAGGGTACATCATCAATGTAAAAAGCAACACTATCTTGGTTGGCGAGTGAGTTGAAATTACTCAAACCCCGCATACTGTAGTAGTTATATTCAGTACCGCCAGATGAAGTGGGAGAAAAGGTAAAGTTGGGCGTGTTGCTGGCGATACCTTGAAAAGAACTAATTTGACCGTCTTCCAGTTCTTGACGAGGAATCACTGTGAGGCTACTGAATTACAAAAAGAAGCAGACCAGGTGTCAAACCAAGATAATAAATTTTTGCAGCAATTACTAGAAGTAACTGTAATTAAACGTCAAGAAATATTAATGTTTATGGTATTAGTCAAACACCACAAGTTTCTTTAGATCATCAAGTTACAGAACAAAATGGGACATTAGTATTTAACTGGGATGCTGTAGAAGAATTATTTCCTGATGGTCTTTTAGATGATATGTTTGCAGCTTACTGCAATTTGTTGGAGCAGCTAGCAACAAAAAATTCAGCTTGGGTTGAGAACAGCCGAGAATTACTACCAGAAGCTCAACTGCGGGAAAGATTGGCGGTTAATAATACTGCGGCTTCAGTTTCTCAGGAGACTTTGCACAGTTTGTTTATCAATCAAGTTAAAGTGCGATCGCTATCAGCAGCCGTAATTACCCCAAAATCCACCTTTACTTACCAAGAACTATACCAAAAAGCCAATCAATTAGCACATCGCTTGCGGCAATTGGGAGCCACTACCAACACCCTAGTGGCTGTGGTGATGGACAAAGGCTGGGAGCAAATTGTCGCAGTATTGGGAATCTTAATCTCTGGTGCAGCTTATCTATCCATCGACCCTGCACTACCACAGGAACGACAATGGTATTTGCTCTCTCAAGGGGAAGTTAAATTAGTTGTTACCCAACCCCATCTAAATTGCAACCTCTCTTGGCCATCAGGAATTCAGCGTTTAGAGGTTAACAATAAACAGTTAGGCGAAGTTGACAGCAGTGTTTATGGGGGAAATCGATTAATTTTTGAGCAATCTGCCTTTTCGGTGTTTTTGATTGGTAAAATGAGTGCGATCGCTCCGATGTATGGAGAATTAGCAAAGGATTTCTGTCTTTTAGAAGCAGGCCACATAGGTCAATTGTTGATGAACACCGCACCAACACAGCAAATTGGTCTGTGTCCCATTGGCTATCTAGAATTTACTGAATTACAAGATTTATTTCACCTGGAATCAAGTCAGGTTCTATTTTATAGCTTTGTAGCTGGGAAAATCGACCTGCTACAAACCAAACATCGAAATTCCCTCCCCATTTCTACCCAGTTGTCAGACTACCTGCGGCAAAAACTACCGACATACATGATTCCTTGCGAGTATATTTTCTTAGATGCTTTACCTCTTACCCCCAATGGTAAAGTAGACCGCAAGGCGCTACCCGTCCCCAAAATTGGAGCCTCAAAATCGGTAGCTGTTTTAACACCACCAACAACTGAAATAGAGCACAGTTTAGCCAAAATTGTGCAAGAACTCCTGCAAATAGAAGCACTAGATATCGATAATAACTTTTTTGAATTGGGTATGGATTCCTTGAAGTTAGTACAGATGAAAAACAAATTGCTTTCTGCACTACAAGTCAATATATCCATGCAGCAATTGTTAGTAGAAGCAAATAACATCGCCAAACTAGCTTTGGCTGTAGATGAACAATTAACCTTAGTGAAAATCAAGCAAAAACCTTTGTCTAATCAATTGAATAATGATACAGAAATATTCCAAATATAGTTAAGAAAGTTGTAGATTGGGTTGAACGTTCGCGTAGCGTTCCGTAGGGAAGTGAAACCCAACAAATTTCGGGAAATGTTGGGTTTCGTTCCTCAACCCAACCTACTTAGATATAATGGCGAATGCGTGAGACAAATCCATATTTTGATGTAAACAGGATTTTTTAAACGAACCGCAGAGACGCAGAGGACACAGAGAGGAAAATCAAGAGAGTTTTTGATAAATGATTTGAGACTGCTATATATGAACAGAAATGAACTTTTAACTGAACTGGATAAATGGGGTGTGAAATTATGGGTGGAAAACGACAAATTAAGTATTGAAGCACCCAAAGGAGTATTGACAAAAGACCTATTTGACTCACTGGCAGAGCATAAAATAGTGGTTTAGCCGTTTAGATACTTTACCACCAGCACCAGAATTACCTTTAGCTTGTTTTCCCAGTGAGTTAAAAGAATATCAATTTAAACGCTACCGTGCCGAATTGTCACCCAATATCTGGCAACAATTAAAGCAGCGAGGGCAAAATGCTGGTTTAACTCCTTCGGTGATTTTGCTGGCTGCTTTTGCGGAAGTTTTAACAGTATGGAGCAAAAATCCCCGCTTTACTATCAATCTCACGGTGTTGGAACGTCTTCCTATTCACCCGCAAATAAATCAAATTGTTGGAGATTTTACTAATACAAACCTCTTGGCAGTAGACAATTCAATTCCAAATACATTTATTGCTCGTGCTTTGCAAATACAGCAGCAATTGTTACAAGATTTAGACCATCTGCAAATCAGTGGAGTTGAGGTACTGCGAGAATTAGCGCGTCGGCAAAAAACTGGTTTAACTGCTATTATGCCAATAGTTTTTAGCAGTGTTTTAGGTTTAAGTTCTTTCACTCAGGGAGATTTAGAATTCAGTTTTTTAGGTGAGATAGTCTATGGTATCAGCCAAACACCACAAGTTTCTTTAGATTATCAAGTTACGGAGCAAAATGGCGCATTAATATTTAACTGGGATGTTGTAGAAGAACTTTTTCCTGATGGTCTTTTAGATGATATGTTTGGTGCTTATTGCGATTTATTGCAACAACTAGCCACAGATGATGAAGTATGGTATGCACCGGAGCGATCGCTATTACCACCAACACAACGAAAGCAACGACTCGCTGTAAATGCGACAGATAAACCAATCCCAGAAACAGCTTTACTCCATACTTTAGTTTTTCAGCAAGTATCTTTGCGTCCACAGCAGATGGCTGTAGTTACGAGCGATCGCACTTTAACATATCTTGAAGTAGGCGATCGCGCAATTAATTGGTAAAATTCATCAAAAACTTGGGAAAAATATAGCCATAAGTACACTTTTTCAGTATCCAACTGTAGCTGGTTTAGCAAATTCTCTCATTAAAAATACTGTTGCTTCAGTTTTAGTTCCTATCCGAGTTGAAGGAAGTCAGCCACCGCTGTTTTGTATTCACCCATCTGGGGGACAAGTGATGGTGTATCAGCATTTGGCAGCTTGTTTAGCTTCAAATCAACCTATCTATGGTCTACAATCTCATACTTTGAATAACTCGCTTCCCGAATATGACAGCATTGATAAGATGGCTGTTGAATACGCCAAAGATATTCGCCAACATCAACCCAATGGCCTTAAGCTTAAAAAACTAATAAAAGCTGGCTATTTTGACACAGAAGGTTACATTTATATTTGCGATCGCATTAAAGATATGATCTGCTGTGCCAGCGAGAATATCTATCCAGCCGAGATTGAAAATATTTTATACGAACATCCAGCAGTCGCCGAAGTTGCAGTAATTGGTGTTCCAGATGCAGATTTCGGAGAAACTATTAAAGCTATTGTCGTTTTAAAAGCAGGTATGCACGCAACCGCACTAGATATCATTCAATTTGTGCGTGGTAAACTTGCTGATTTCAAATTACCTAGAAGTGTTGAATTTGCTGAATCATTACCAAGAACACCAAGTGGGAAATTACAAAAAGCCAAACTTCGAAAAAAATATTGGCAAGGTTATCAAAGAAAAGTTAATTAAAATAATTCGTAATTCGTAATTCGTAATTCGTAATTAAATTTTTTAATTGAGTAAAATTCTGCATTTATCGGCGTTCCTCTGCGTTACCTCTGCGCCCCTACCCTACGGGAAGGCGAAGCGCCTATGCGTTGAAAAAATCTAATAACTATGAAAAAATCAACAAATTCGAGTCTTTGGCAACCGCTAACCATACCCAACTTACTACTCCTATTCATCGGTGAAAACATCTCACTTATAGGTGATCAATTTTACTTAGTAGCATTGCCTTGGCTGACTATACAGCTAACAAACTCTAGTGTCAGTGTAGGCACTGTGTTGATGGCAGCAGCCATTCCCCGTGCTATTTTAATGCTAATTGGCGGTGTAGTTAGCGATCGCTTCTCACCCCGGTTAGTTATGCTGGTTTCCAATGCCTTACGTGCTTTGCTAACAATCTTACTAACAATAATAGTTAGCTTGCAAGTCACCCAACTATGGCATCTTTACTTATTTGCTATCACCTTTGGAGTCGTAGATGGCTTTTTTATCCCAGCCGCGAAGTCAATATTACCTAGTCTTGTTAGCAAAGAACAGTTGGTAGCGAGTAATACTTTACTCCAAGCAACTTCCCAACTAATTTTACTAATTGGGCCAGCTTTAGGTGGTTTACTAATTGCTACTAGCGGTATTGAAAAGGCGTTTGCAATTGATGCTGCTACTTTCATTTTCGCAGTCATCACACTTTGGCTGATGAAAGGCACTTTTAAGCCAAATACTGTGATGATAAAAAATTCTGATGCAAGCAGCAAGATTGTTAGTTTAATTGCTGGTATTCGTGAGGGACTCAACTACCTTGCGGGGGGACAAAATGGTCTAGAATGCTTATATTACAAAGAGTGTAGCAATTTGTGGTAAAAGAAAAAGAGCATTCATTCGCAACAAGCTCTATTTAATGATAATATTACCAGAATTCTACGAAATAAATCTCAAGCGAGAATTGGGACGTGCAGAATGTATAAAAAAAGATGCTTTTATAGAAATAGAACCAGAAATTTGGCTACAATTAAAAAATTCCGGTTTATCACCTGGAGTCTCGTTCTTTTATCAAGGCATTAAATATACAAAAACTACAGGGTTTAT
>NZ_JAIVFS010000031.1 GCF_020829645.1 Nostoc mirabile CHAB5784
ATATATTTGATTACTTCTCAATATTTCCGACATAGCAGCGCCTGTATTGTTCACAGTCTTCAAGGAATTTCAAAAATCTCAGCAAATCAGAGCATTTTTCTCTCACCAGAGACATAAAAGAGCGTTAATCAGGTACTCGTAAGCAGCACCCAGCAAATCAGGAAATACAAAATCCTCATTTCGCAAGCGATATTTATTGAAGTGTTTAATCAGTTCGCGCAATTTGACATCAGGAATCCGATTTTTACCGGCTTGACGATTAAAATCAATATGTTTTAATACACCTGTCAGGGCTTCGTTACTTTCCTCAAATGCCGTCAAAGCATCATTTAGCCCTTGTCCGACGTTTTTATGTAGCTCATCACGAATATATGCCCACCGCGCCTTCTCTGGTACAAAAAAAGTTTCTTGGTAACTGATGGGGCTTTCTGCCCTCATGTTTGCTTCTTCTTGTGTGCGTCCCCTTTGCAAATTCTGCTGCAAAATCTGCTCATACTGCGGCTCAAATACATCCGAGGCGCGTTTTAAAAAAAGCATCCCGAAGATGTATTCTTTGAAGTCCGAAGCGTCCATCTTTCCCCGCAGAATATCCGCAGCAGAAAAAAGATGACGTTCTAGTTGCGGCAGCGTGAGTTTGCCCATAGTAGATGCTGAGATTGCGACACTAATGCTTTGCCAGTATATCTCTTGTTGAGAGACACTCCAACACACTTCCAAATTGCTGAAGTCTAATCTTTCAACTTGCTGGCTATACGCTCGTGTATGGTATCCAACCATACTGGAATTACAGATTGGCCTGCTTTTATTTGGGCGTAGACGCTAGGCGGCTTGGCGTTATATCATGTCCGCATAAATAGTTATGCTAACCACATTCATTACACCCCACCCCCAACCCCTCCCCGCAAGCGGGGAGGGGAGACAAAGCGTAGCTTTGGCGGGGTGGGGTTCTTCGGATTTAATAAGCAATCAAGCGGACATGATATTAGGCATCGCTTGTTCTAATTTGTTTAAATTGATATCTTGCACCAGTCCCAACAACCGCCTCAGAATGAATTCTGAGGCTAATAGTTAAAGTCTATCTATTGAAGACTGAACAGGGTTTGAGTCCACTTCGTAATTCGTAATTCGTAATTCGTAATTCGTAATGGGCTTCTCTTCGAGACGCTAAACGCGAACGCCCCGCTGCGCTAACGTAAATTTTGTTTTGCATTAGCGAACGCGAGTGCGTCTCCAAGAGTTGCGTTAGCGAGTCCGCGTTCGCTTTTAGCGTCTCTTCGAGAGCGTCTGGGGATTTTAACCCCACCGCAAAACTTGTCGCGATTTAGAAGCGAGGGACTTAGACCCCTCAAAAATGTTAAGCTAAAAGCCTGTGAAATTTATTTCTGGGCGGACAATAGTGCTAATCGATAATGCTGCAAGATATCAGTTAAAATTGAAATTAATTGTGTTAACAGTGACAAAGAATCTGTCACTGTTAACACAAATGGACGTAACTGGATTCGAACCAGTGACCTCTACGATGTCAACGTAGCGCTCTAACCAACTGAGCTATACGTCCTTACCACACGATTTATAACCATAGCATACATTTGCTTAATATGCCAAAATAAAAGGCGCAAATTAAGAAAACTCTGTAATTTGAGCCAGAATCAATATATTCTTAAGAGTCCCCAGCCTCGGCCATTAAGCTTTCTTGGGGTAGTTTACGACAAAATTAAATCAACAATTGTAGAACTTACGCATTGACAAAAAATACCAAATATGATTTAAGGTTAAAAACCATATCTTTCGTAAGGGCACAGCAATGCTCATTGGTGTCAACTTAAGCTCAAACCTATGTCCCACAACCGTTCTACCCCACCCCTCAATCCCCTCCCCAAAGCATCGGGGAGGGGAGGTTTTGCGTCAGCAAAGCCGGGGTGGGGTAATGCGGATCGTGATGGTAAGTGAATGAACTCAATATCACGTTATGACTTGGGTTTCACGTTAAGTTGACACCTATGAGCAATGCTGTGCCCTTACAGCATGGTCTATTTACGATCGCAGGATAATTAAGAAAAGCCTGAAAACTTCCTCAAGCTCGTTAATGCACATCAGAATGCATTTGTACAGTGCGTAAGTCCTAAATTGATATCTGTCTGCGATAGTTGATGAGCGATCGCTCCTGAGCAATTTTTGGTAATATCCTTTTCCTAGATACCCTAGTGTATGATCGATAAGGTTATTCGGTTCTGGTGGGGAGCAGCTACCAGAGGTAACGGGGAAAGTTCGGTGCAAATCCGGCGCTGTCCCGCAACTGTGAACTAATTTGAGATTTGAGATTAGCGAACTAAGTAATCTAAAATCAAAAATTGAGTGAGTCAGGATGCCCGCCGAAATAGATTTATTAGTTCCACATATCTGCGAGGTACAGATGACTACTACTGTAAATATTACCCCGACTAGTTCCTTGGGTGTTGCTGACCATACTTTATTTATTTGCAAAACTTGTGCTAGCGTTTGGCAAGATGGAAAACGCTTAGGTGAAAGTGGCGGTCAAAAACTTCTATCTCAACTTCAGCAGCTTGCACAAGATTGGGACTTACGAGATGAATTCCCAATTCAGGAAGTTGAATGCATGAGTGCTTGTAATCGTTCCTGTGTAGTTGCCTTTGCTGCCAAGGGCAAATTAACATATTTATTTGGTGATTTAGCCGTTGATGGTAGTGCATCTGCGATACTAGAATGTGCTAGTCAATACTATGTCAAAGCAGATGGTTTACTGCCTTGGTCAGAGCGTCCAGAAGCCCTGAAAAAAGGCATTTTGGCAAAAATTCCACCTTTATCTTAACTCCTGTCCGTGGGTTTAAGTCCCCCGGTTCAATAAAAATTTTGTTTTGTGTTGGGGTTAAATCCCTATTACAAAACAAAATTTACGAATTACGAATTACGAATTACGAATTACGAATTATTTAATGATGCGCGTTTTGATTCTGGGTGGTACAGGAGATGCGGCAGAATTAGCTGCTAGAGTGTCAACTATCCAAGGGTTAGAAACAATCACATCTCTAGCTGGGCGCACCCGTGAACCATCAGTACCCTTAGGCGATTTACGGGTTGGAGGCTTCGGTGGTGTGGCTGGATTGGCTAGCTATTTGCGAGTCATGCAAATCGACTTATTAATTGATGCAACCCATCCTTTTGCTACTCAGATTTCTTTCAATGCCGCAGCTGCTGCAACCGAAGTCGGAGTACCCCGTTTGATGTTAATACGCCCCCCTTGGGAAAAGGTAAGTGGCGATCGCTGGATTGAAGTTGACAGCGTTGAGGCCGCCGCATCTGTAGCAAACCAGGCACAGCGAGTATTTTTGACAGTTGGCAGACAAGAACTCGCCGCTTTTGCTCACCTAGAGAAAATTTGGTTTCTGATGCGGATGATTGACCCTCCTAGTGATGATGCTTTAGTGCCAGCAGGAATGATATTGTGCGATCGCGGCCCCTTTACCCTCAATAATGAAAAGCAAATCCTGATTCATAACAAGATTGATACCATCGTCAGTAAAAATAGCGGTGGCGATGCAACAAAGTCCAAGATTATTGCAGCGCGAGAACTGGGCGTGAAGGTTGTTATGGTAAATCGTCCAGCCATACCGCCAGGGAAGCAGGTTGCTGATGTTGATGGTGCTTTGGCATGGCTATTTGACAAGTTGCACTAGTCGTGCAACAAGGAAAAAGCCGCCGATCAGAATCAAAGCCAATTCCCCCTATCCAGCATCCAAAATTCAAAAAAGAAATTCTACTATTGTGTCAATCAAATAACGTCTCCCAAGGGGAGACGATGCCGCGCATAGCGCAGCGTTAGCGAGTCCGCGAGCGTCTGGGGGTTTCCCCCATGAGCGACTGCTGTTAGCGCAGCGAAAGCGTTCGCGAGTGCGTCTCGTAGAGAGGTACGAGCGTCACCCGGAGGGCTTGCCGCAGGCTACCGCAGAGGCACAGAGAAGCCAGTGCGCCCTTGCGGTTAAGAGACTTGTAGCAACTGGCGCGACACAGAGAGAAAGAGAGAAAATTCTAAAACTAGGTTTTACTCGGCAAAATTGGGTTGGTCGAGTGCTAAGATTTACTCTTTGGAATTGACCCTTCAATTCCCTCAACATACCAATCCATCGCCAGTTGTCTCTGATCATCCAAAACCTTACCTTTTGGCACTCGCACCACCCCTTTTTGGTCTTTCACCGGGCCATCAAAAGGATGTGCAGTACCCTGAATAAACTCATCGCGCTTCGCATTCACCAGTTGTTGTACATCCGCCGGAATTACCTGATTCATCGGGGAAATATCTACCATTCCTTGAGCAATGCCATCCCAAACCTCTTGAGATTTCCAAGTATTACTCATTACAGCCAAGGCTTTATCTGTATAGAATTTGCCCCATTTGTTAATAGCTGATGTCAGGTGGGCTTTTTGACCAAACTTACTCATATCAGTGTTGTAGCCAAAAGCATAAATGCCTTTCTCCTGTGCCAATTGGACAACGGCACCAGAGCCGGTATGCTGCGTCAGTACATCCACACCTAAATTGACCAAAGCTTGAGCCGCTTCTCTTTCTTTAGCTGGATCGTACCAACTTTCTACCCAAAGTACCTTAACTTTTGCTTGGGGATTTGTTAGCCTTACTCCCTGAGTGAATGCACTGATTCCCCGAATTACTTCTGGAATTGGGTATGCGCCAATAAAACCAACTACATTTGATTTTGTCATCTTGCCAGCAATCATGCCGGTTAAGTAACGCGGTTCTTCAAAGCGTCCCAGATAAGTGCCGACATTGACAGCACGTTTGTATCCTCTACAGTGTTCAAAGACAACATCACTAAAGTCCTTAGCAACTTTAATTGTTGGATTCATGTACTCGAAGGAAGTTGTAAAAATCAACTTGTTACCATCTAATGCGAGTTGGCGAATCACCCTTTGGGCATCAGCACCTTCGTTAACATTTTCCACAAAGGTAGTTTTTACCTTATCTTGAAGATTGGCTTCCATGTCCCTGCGGCCTAAATCATGGGCATAAGTCCAGCCAAAATCACCCACAGATTCGGCATACACAAATCCCACCTTGAGAGGTTCATTTATAGCCACAGGCGACGCAAAGGGAGACAACTCCCCCTGCGGTTTGGAATTTTTGCCTTGAACACAACTACTTAAGGTAAAGCTAGATCCTGCTAAAGTGACATACTTTAGGAAATTCCGACGATCCATATTTTATTAATAGGTTGACCTGGTAAAATGATTTTTATGATTACTGCTAATAGCAGATACGGCTTATATTTAGCTATTTGCTTAATTTTAACTTTTTATTTCTGTCGTCAACTTACTTGAGAAAGAAACCCAATAATACTTACTTATACAAAATCACAATTTTTTCACAAAACTTATACTTATATAGCGGTTCCCACTTGAGTACAGTACAGTTTTGACCTCAATTCCATTCCTCTCTCTTAAAATGAGAGAGGCTTTGAGTCTTACTCTCTAACGCTAGTAGGGAAGGGGTTGAGGTTAGGTCTGTATTAGACTCAACTGCAAACTGCTATATTTACAGCGCTTTTGAAGTAATTGTCTAAATTGTGGTATAAATACCTAAAAACTTCTGTAAAGCCAGATTTTTATTGTGTAGTTAATGTAATTTTTTCATGAAAAAATGATTTTAGTCAACCTAAAACTCCGATTGATAATTATACTTTTAAAAGGAGGGAAGATTTAGATCGCAGTGACAACTTGAAGTAGATAGTCTTGAAGTAGATAGTTATGATCTCAACCTGCTCAATATCGTTTAATTATAATTCTTGCATCCACAGTTTTATCTCTATCTAAAAGATTCAAGATAAACCTTGTAGAATGGATAAATTAAGAGGTTTGCCATCTCATAAGAGTATTTGAGTATTGTATCGTCGAAGTTCTCAATGATAACTTGTACATCTTGCAATGCGATTACCACAAGTGCTGACAAAACTATAATGTTCTATAGCAATCCTAAATCATTCGTGAGAAAGAAAATCGCTGAAATACCTATATATGTACTTTCTATCTACGTCTTTTCTTACTTATTAATTCGGATTGCTATAGTATACCTGATGTTTAGAGACAATTTGGATACATTTGCCTTGCTCCCTGCTCCTTGGCCTTAAAAGCGACGGGATATCCTTTTATTTGGAAGTCCTATATACTGTTTGACTACCAACCAAATAAAAATAGGATTACCGAGGATATAACGCTTCCATAAGCGCTTAGGCTCAACCAAAAGCCGAAATAACCATTCAAAACCTGTTTTTTGCATCAAAACTGGGGATCTTTTCACCATGTTGCTAACTAACTCAAAACTGACTCCAATACCTACAGAAATCGGCACACCTAAAGACAAATAATTGGCAGCTATCCATTTTTCTTGTTTAGGTGCTCCCAAACCTACGAATAGAATATCGGGAGCCGCCGCTGTAATTGTTGAATTGATTAAATTTAATTCTCTTGGCTGAGACTCAAACCCGTAGGGAGGACAGTAAGTACCAACAATCTGCAAACTTGGATATCTAGCAACAAGAGTTTCTTGAGCTTTTTCGGCAGAACCAGGGCGACCTCCTAATAAAAAGACCTTCAATCCTTTTTCAGCAGCAATGGCGCAAAGTTTCTCGAACAAATCTGTACCATTAACTCTACCTTTCAGTGGAGTTTGTAAAAACTTAGCCGCCCACAGCAGTGACACCCCATCTGGTACCACTAAAAAAGCCTTGCGATAAATATCTTGAAAATTGCTATCCTTCTGTAAGCTCAGAATATGCATAGCATTAGGAGTAACGACATATTCTGGCTTCTTCTGGCAGGACGCATGTTCAACAATTTGTTGTACAACCTCATCAAAACTGTATTTGTCGATTTCGACTCCACAAAGATTAATTCTCATAAGCACCTCAAGTTAATTAAATTGTGATAATGAATAATAGATATCCTCTAAACGAATGGAGTAATTTCTAATATCCAAAGGTTCGACATTTTTCCTAGCAGTAATGCCTAGAGAAAGTCGTAAATCCTCATTTCCAATCAACAATTCCATCGCTGATGATAACTGTTGAATGTTTCCTGGGGTAACTAGCAGACCATTTTGATTTGAAATCACTAATTCAGGAATACCTCCAACAGGGGTTGCAATGATAGGCAAACTCCAACCCATAGCTTCCAAAATCGCCAGAGGCAAACCCTCGTTGTAAGAAGGCAAAATGAACACATTTGCTTGTGACAAAATTTCATCCCGTTTTTCGGAATTAATCCAACCCAGAAAAGTTACCTGGTCTGCAAGGTTGAGATTAGCAGCCAACTGCTGCGCTTTTTCTATTTCACCATCTCCTGCTATAATTAGCCGAGTACATTTTCTTTGATGATCCGGCAGGTTAGCAAATGCCTTAATCAAATCAAATGTCCCTTTGCGTTGACCGACTCGCCCACAAAAGACCAAACTGATTTGAGTCTGATTTTTGCGGTCAGGAATTTCTGTAGGTAATTCACAGGGGTTAGGCAAGACAATAACTTGTTTGGGATTTAAACCTAGATTCAACACATAGTAATCTTGCCAACTTTCTGAAAGAGCAATAAACCCTTGGCAGCGCTGAAATAGTTTACTTAAAACTTGCTGTACTCCTTGAGGAAGTTTAGCGTAAGTTAGAGGAAATTCGGCGCCATGAGTGTGCATTAAGACGGGCTTATCAAAGATAAAGGCAATAACACAACAAATTGCTTTTCGGATAATGCTGCCACCCTCGGAAATCTGAATGTGTACAATATCTATTTTCTGACTTAATAATTTCCAAAAAAATGTAGCTAAAGCTTTTCCGAAAACAATTACTCTGTGGGCAATTGAACCTTCATCATGGGTGTTTATGTGCTGGATTTCGATCTGGGGAGAACTATACTTAATTATCAATTTTTCAACTGTTGCTATTCCTCCATTTTGTTCTAAACTAGCCCCCAGCATTAATACCTGTAGTCGCTTCATTGGCATTTACCTCTGCGTTTGTTTGAGAAAATAAATATCAAAGGTAGTTTCTTCCAGAATCAGCTTTTCCACAGTATTCTACCTTGGCGCTCCAAGCTTTTGCCTAACATAGTGATCTTTATAGAAATCATAATTGCTATTAATCTATTTTTGAAACTTAGTATACTGCTATTTAGATAAAGGATATTTAAAAAGTATTATTGGTAATAGCAAAATATCAGAAACATAACCCTCATTTCCTATGGGGGTATGGGAGTTTCAAAGCCTCTCAGGAGTAGGGGAGAGTTTTGAATAGAGGATTTATAGTAGATTTATTAGAACTTTTTAAACATTTAAGTAAGTCAGCATTAAAAAATCAAGCTATGTGAGGAAATATAAAATCAGCGAATACCTTATAAATTGGTCATTCCACAGTTTTTACAAAACTAAACATACATGAATTTTATCGTACCGACTTATTTACTAAAACAATTTTAACCTTTTAACTCTGTAAACCATATCATGTATCACGTCAAGATCCAAGACAATCTACGAGAAACTACTGTTTACAGGCCGGAAAAACTAATGAACTTATTTGAGCTTTTAGCAGGGGAAGACGATCATCTAGCCCTAGTTACGCCTGAGGAGCGATCGCTAACCTATAAGCAATTGCGCGAGAATATTGTTGGACTGGTATCCCAACTCAACAGCTTTGGATTGAAACAGGGCGAACGCATTGCCATAGTCATGACTAACGGTTCACCAATGGCTATTACCTTTTTGGCTGCCGCCTTGTGTGGTACTGCTGCACCCTTAAATCCCAAATACAAACAAGAAGAATTTGCCTTCTACTACGAAGATATCCAAGCAAAAGCACTGATTACGTTGTCTGAGTCGCCAAAAGCAGCCATTGCCGCCGTCACACCCGACATGATGCTGATTAATGCCAAGGTAAACACTGACGGTACACTGAGCTTTGAATTAGTCAAAACAGGCTCAGAACCAGCAGAATCCTCGAATCCCGCAGCCCCCAACGCCGATGATCTGGCGATGATTCTCCACACTAGCGGCACCACCAGCCGTCCCAAGCGTGTGCCGATTCGTCATCGCAACTTAATCGCCTCAGCTGGCAACATCATTGGTGCTTACTCACTCACAGCAGCTGACACTACACTTTGCCTAATGCCCCTGTTCCACATTCACGGATTGGTAGGCTGTTTGCTGGCAACTCTCGCATCGGGCGGCACATTAATTTGTCCCAATGGTTTTAATGCCCTGGAGTTTTGGAAACTGGTAGATACCTACAAACCTACCTGGTACTCCGCAGCGCCAACCATGCACCAGACAATTTTGGCACGCGCTAGCCGCAACACAGAAATTGTCAAAGCTAATCGCTTTCGTTTCATTCGCTCTAGTAGCGCTCCCTTGCCCCCAATTATTATTGAACAACTAGAGGCAACTCTCAATGCTCCGGTGGTGGAATCTTACAGCATGACTGAAGCATCTCACTTAATGACCACCAACCCCCTACCGCCAAAAGTGCGGAAACCGGGTACTGTAGGTTATGGCTTCGGTGTGGAAGTCGGCATTATGGACTCCGAAGGCAACCTATTATCTCTCTTAAGCTTGGGCGAGGTGGTGGTAAAAGCACCCAATGTCATAGATGGCTACGAAAACAACCCGGAAGCTAACGCCACAGCTTTTGTAAACGGTTGGTTCCGCACAGGGGATCAGGGTACACTGGACGCAGACGGCTACCTCCGCTTGACTGGACGCATTAAAGAATTGATTAACCGGGGTGGGGAAAAAATTTCTCCTTTAGAAGTGGATGATGTTTTGCTGCGCCATCCCGCCGTCGCCGAAGCTTTAGCCTTTGCCGTCCCCCACAAATCTTTAGGAGAAGATATCCATGCTGCTGTTGTCCTCAAAGGAGAAGTCAGCGAAAAAGAACTTTTAGCTCACTGTTCAACCATGCTGGCAGACTTCAAAGTTCCTAAGCAAATTCACATTTTGGATCAACTACCTCGTGGTGCTACCGGGAAACTGCAACGGTTGGCTATGGCGAAATTGCTTAACATAGGCTGAATCAGCGATACACTAAGGAAAATTCCTTGAGGAAGCTTTGATGGCACGAGCAAACGGGGTTAAAACTGAAATGTCTGCACAGGAATTGCCTACAATATCAGATGAAGATACAGTGACAATTGAAGATTTACCGGAAGCTGTGGAGGATGTCCAGGATATTGACGACATCTTGAACTCACTCAAAAGCTTACTGAGTAGTCTAGAAAAACTCCAAAAAGTCCGGCAGGAAGTGGGCGACATCAAACCGTTAATCGGGCGGATGCTTGATGGAGAATTGGTTGCTGGTGAAGAACTTGAGCAACTCAAGACAGGTGTGAGCAGTCTTTCTCGCCTTGTTCGTGCTTATAATGACCATCAAATAGCGTTGGCTAAAGCACAATCGGCTAGAAATTTGCTAGATCAAGTTCTGAAAGAGCGTAAAGCTAATTGAAATAAGAAGCAAGCGATCGCATTTTTTTTAAAGAGGCGATCGCCTTTAGGTATGTCTACGGCAGCAAAGTAGATCATTAAAGTTAAGTAGGGAGGGTATTATACTCTACTTACTATTGATATTTTTCTCAATAATTGGCTAATAACCTAAAATAGGTTATGATGACGAAGGTCTAGTATTACTTGCAAGGTAGGTATCGTAATGAAGACTAATAAAGAGAATCTACCCTTAGATCAGATTCTCTTAGAGGATAGCTTACAACTGCTTAGTAATCTGCCAGATGAATGTGTTGACTTAGTTGTATCCTCTCCACCTTATAATCTAGGCAAAGAATACGAATCAAGGCAGGCTCTTGATATCTATTTGGCAGAACAAACAGCCGTTCTACTTGAATGTAGCCGGATTCTAAAAAATACAGGTTCGCTATTTTGGCAAGTTGGTGCTTTTTCTGACCGAGGAATGCTGATTCCTCTGGATATTCGCTTTTTTCCGATTTTAGAGTCATGCAGATTAATTCCTCGCAACCGAATTATATGGGCTAGGCAACATGGTCTTCATGCCCAGAAAAAGTTTTCTTGTAGACATGAAACTATTCTTTGGTTTACTAAATCTGATAATTATAAATTTAATCTAGATACTATTAGAGTTCCGCAAAAGTATCAAAATAAGAAGCATTATCGAGGAAATAGGAAGGGGGAACTTTCATGCAATCCAGAAGGTAAAAATCCTGGTGATATTTGGCTATTTCGGAATGTTAAACACAACCATGAAGAACAAACTATACATCCCTGCCAATTTCCAGAAGACTTGGTAGCTAGAATTATATTAGCTACAACTAACAAAAATGATATTGTTTTAGATCCATTTATGGGTTCTGGTACTGCGGCAGTGGTTGCGAGAGATCATGAACGCCATTTTATCGGATCAGAAATTGAACCAAAATATCATCAAGTTGCGTTGCATCGTCTTAGCGGCAATCCAGATAAAGATGGTTGTTTTCCAAATTTAAAAACCTTGCGCGATTATGTTGAAAAAACTGGTCAATCTATTGATAAATTTAAGTTTGATGTGCAAGTAGGAAATAAAGCCTCAGAACACAGCAAAGCAAAAATTTATCCAGAAGAGTATCACTTACAAGAAATGGAAGATAGACTAATCTATGAAGAATCTGCTTTTGCAGCTAATCTAAGAGGTGAAGAGATTCCAGTAGATCCGAAGCTTAATGGTAATGGGAAAAAGACCTCTTTGCAAAATAAAATAGTAAAAGAAGTAGAAAAAATAGAACAAATTGAATTGAGATTATGGAGTTAATAAATTACAGGATAATTCAGAATTCAGGAGTCAGAATGGGCTACGCCCCGCTGCGCTAACAGAAGTTAAACAGGCTTTATATCTGGCTTTGAGACTTAGCTTGTGTACTTCACTAACTTGAAATCTGCTGTAATTATTACAATAAGTTAAGTAAACAACGACTACGGGCTGAACGTCCAGCAATGATTTGACATTGGCGACTAACTCTAATATTCACGGTTCTAGAATATCTTTTAGATGAATACTCAGTCCAGATGATAGGCACTATTGTATTCTGTTGTTCAAATAATCCAACCAGTCTGATTGGTACATCAAAAACTTGGTATTTAGTCAAAGCTGTTAACTGATTAACAGCTTGCTCGTAATAAAGAGTGCTATTAGAAGCAGGAAACATCAGAGCCTTTGTCACCAGAATTACCAGATTAGTCGGGTATCCAACAAATTCAGTTTTAGCTTTGAAGAACAATTCTGAGCGCAAGGTGTTATTGAGTAGGAAAGGATAATTAGAAAACTGAATTTCAATGATGATGCCAGCTTTGACAAAATCAACCTCTGTACCCAAAAATCTGTAAGGTACTGGAATAGGTATATTTGATTTCCAATCATCATGAATAAAGGCAGCTTTAATGTATTCGTTCGTACCTACTGGATCGAATATTGCATTACCCTGAATTCCAGCTTGATCTGAAGCTTTGATGTGCAAAGGCATTCTAGTGAGAGTAGTAATAATCTCATGCCATTCGTTCTGGTATTGGGTATTAATGATTGTATCTGCTGCGTTAAAGTCAACATATTGAATAATGATTATTATGCCTCCTTTTGGTATTTCAACAGTTCTTCGATAAAAGCAAGCGGATCTATTTCAAGAACTTGAGCAACTTGTAAAAATTCAATTACGTCAAGACGACGCTCTCCACGTTCATACTTTGATACATAGGATTGCGGAAGCTCTAGCTTTGCTGACAACTCTGCTTGAGTGAGCTTGGCAGCTTTGCGGGCTTCGATAAGTAGCTGGCGAAACCGATTGTACTCTTCGCTGAAAACTGATTTAGGCACTTTAGCTTGCCTTTTTTCTGGCGATGGTTTATTCGATCTCGATGAGAGTTAGTACATATTGCTGAACTCAGTTAAATTGTAAAACCTAATATAGGATAAACCCAAAATAGGTTTTTGAAAGCTACTACGAAGACAGGACATGCATAGTCCGTCGTAGACATCGCACTCTGAAATCCCTCAAACTCGTAAACGGGAAGTAGCTGTGTGTCTAAATTTGTGGTTTCATTTGAAGGATATCAGATTTTGCAAGATATCTACTTATGATGAACGTTGCACCCGCCATTGTAGTACTAGGTCAAAATAGCGTGACAGTAGCACGCAAAATAATCACTGTCCTACCAGGGGCAACACTATACGGTCTAGCGGGTCGCACATCGGGAGTTGATGTCAGCTTTACTAATTTTGGCGAGACATTGCGCGAGTTATTTGCCCAAGGAACGCCGCTAATTGGTATTTGTGCCGCCGGCATTTTAATTAGGACGCTAGCTCCCATACTCTCAGATAAACAACAGGAACCACCAGTGCTAGCTGTAGCTGAAGATGGTAGTGCTGTTGTCCCCCTCTTGGGCGGACTTGGTGGGGTAAACGATTTGGCCCGTCGCATTGCCGAAGCCCTTGATGTCAAGCCTGCAATTACGACCACAGGCGATTTACGTTTGGGCACAACCCTGTTATCTCCTCCCCCCGGATACCATTTAGCAAACCCACAGGATGGGAAGAAATTTATCTCAGATTTGCTAGCCGGGGCACAAGTTAAGTTAGAAGGAATAGCGCCTTGGTTAAGCGATCGCAAACTGCCCATAGATCCACAGGGAGATTTGACCATTCAAGTTACGGAACGTTTGGTGACTCCTACAGCCAACTGCCTTGTCTACCACCCAGCAACGATCGCGATCGCAATTAGTGGCATCATTGATGATGCAGTCACTTTTGTACAGCAGCTACTAGCTGATGCTGCAATAGAAAAAGCATCAGTCGCCGGGATATTTGCACCCATCACCGCCGCCGCCGATCCCGCAATCCACGCCGTAGCTAGCGCCTTGGGAGTGCCTGCCCGCTTTTTTACCCCAAATCAGCTAGAAAGTCTGTTATCACAAGGTTATAGCCCCGCCCAAGCAGCTGCGATCGCCGCCACAGGCACATCCCCCATAACTTCCTCATCTCCCCACATAGCGATCGCCATTGCCCCCCAACCAATTGACCCCAATACCATCGGTCAACCACGCGGACGGTTAGCGATTATTGGCACAGGCCCTGGTGGATCGCAATGGATGTCTCCAGAAGTCAAGGAGATACTTAAGTCGGCAACTGATTTAGTGGGTTATAAAACTTATTTAGATTTAGTTGGTTCTCTGGCTGATGGCAAGCAACGGCATGAGTCTGACAACCGCGAAGAAGAAGCACGGGCAAAAATGGCCCTTGATTTGGCCGCATCTGGGCGATATGTAGCTGTAGTTTCATCTGGTGACCCTGGTATCTATGCAATGGCAACAGCAGTTTTTGAAGTATGCGATCGCTATGCTAAACCCGAATGGAACACTATTGACATTCATGTAGCACCAGGCATCTCAGCTATGCAGGCAGCAGCAGCAGCCATTGGTGCGCCCCTTGGACATGACTTCTGTGCTATTTCCCTGTCTGACATCTTGAAACCTTGGTCTGCGATCAAACAACGAATTGCTGCTGCTGCTGAGGCTGATTTCGTAATTGCTTTCTACAATCCTGTTTCCAAAGAGCGTACCTGGCAACTGGCAGAAGCGAGAAATATTTTGCTGCGACATAGAACACCGGATACCCCAGTAGTGTTGGCCCGGAATCTCGGTAGGCCAGGACAGACGGTAAAAGCGATCGCACTTGACCAGTTAGCACCAGCAAGCGCTGATATGCGGACAATTATTCTCGTTGGTTCCACAAAAACCCGAACTATCAAGCGCAGCGATGGTAATATCTGGGTTTATACGCCGCGTCGATATACCGAACAGTAGGCATAATTAGTAATATGACCAGCATTTTTCTCCAAAACGCGACATGAGACAGGATTTTTAGCTATAAATTTCTCTGTTTTGTCTTCCCTTTAGCAACTTCTGCTTTGACGTTTCCGTGTTTCGTGCAGTCTGTAGCAACTTCCGTCTTCCCTGTAATAACTTCTGCTTTGACGTTTCCGTGTTTCGCGCAGTCTGTAGCAACTTCCGTCTTCCCTGTAATAACTTCTGCTTTGACGTTTCCGTGTTTCGCGCAGTCTGTAGCAACTTCCATCTTCCCTGTAATAACTTCTGCTTTGACGTTTCCGTGTTTCGCGCAGTCTGTAGCAACTTCCGCTTTGACGTTATTAGAAACAGACTTGCTTTATATGGGATTGGCCAAGAGGCAGAACAATTGATACAAGTTGTTATAGCGGTTCTCGTTTACGTGAGGTACACCCCTAGGGGCACGGCATGCCGTGCCCCTACACCTTGCGATATAATGTTGTATAGGATCTAAGTGGGAACCGCTATATATTCCTGATAGACGTTTACTTGCACTGTAAGATTTAATCGGATAATCTGAGCGATCGCAATTGTTTTCTAAAAAAACTAATGAACAAATTCCTACTGAGTTTGCTTTCTTCTCCTGTGCTGATTAGCTCTATTCTCTCTATAGGAGTAATGCTCAATCACGCACAAGCTATGGAGCCAGAACCAGCAGCCAAAACCACAGACCGTCTATCTTGTATACGCAATAAACATAAAGTGGGTTTAGTATGTGCAAGGGCTTCCGTATTGGCTCAAATTCCTAACTATCAGCGTGAAATAGAGTTTTCTCAAGAAGATGCTCCCATGCTGGAGTTCAATGACGAAGAAAGCAATGTGGCAATTAACTTATTTGGCTGCGATTGTCCTGCTTGTATAAATTCTTTACGTCAGATGCGCGGCGCCACACCCTTGGTATATTAGGATTTTACAAATTTATTGATGACCCTTAATGCCTTGCTCAATGGCGTTTTTCATTGTTCTGTTTTCTTCTTACTCTGCGGAAAGTTAGTTGCCCTCTAGCAAGTTTGCAATCGCCCTCACTAACTCCTCTGGCTCTACAGGTTTTGTAATGTGAGTTTGAAATCCTACCTGAAGTGCTCTTTGTTGGTCAATTTCTGCGGCATAAGCAGTCAGTGCGATCGCCCGAATGCTTCCTCCTTGATTCGGTGGGCGAGATCGAATCTGCTGCATCAGCATATAGCCGTCCATCTCAGGCATACCTATGTCACTCACTAGCACGTCAGGAGTGAACTGCTCTAGAGCTTGCAAAGCTTCTAAGCCAGAAGCGACGGCTGTCACATTTGCACCGCTTTGTGACAGCACAAATGCCTGAAACTCGCGGGTATCTGGTTCATCATCCACCAGCAAAATTTGAACGCCGTCTAAAGGCACTTCTGCTTTTGTCTGGGTGTAGATTAGCTCGGATGCGATCGATGTTGCCTGCTGCATCACAGGCAATTGGATGATGAAGGTTGCGCCTTGATTCTCACCCTGACTTTCTGCTGTAACCGTACCCCCGTGCATTTCTACAATTTGCCGCACGATCGCTAGCCCCAATCCCAACCCGCCAAATTTGCGTGTCGTTGAGCCGTCTTCTTGCCGAAAATATTCAAATACATGGGGCAAAAACTGTGGATTGATGCCCTTGCCAGTATCGATTACCCGAATCTGAGCTAGCGCGTCGAGTTGCCGCAGTTCAACGGTCACTTGTCTACCGTTGGGTGTAAACTTAACCGCATTAGTAAGCAAATTCCACATCACTTGTTGCAAGCGGGCTGCATCGCCAGAAATCGGAGCGATCTCAGAGTCAAGATCGAGAGCGATCGCAATATTTTTTGCTTCTGCTGCCAAATGCACCGTTTCAAGGGCGGCACAAATCACAAAGTTCAAACTGACCGGAGCCACTGTTAAACTTAGTTTGCCCTGCATGATGCGGGAGATGTCGAGCAAGTCTTCGATTAGTTGCGTCTGTAGATTGGCATTGCGCTCGATAATTTTCAAGGCTTCGGCTCTTTGGGCTTCGCTCAGTTTGCCGTTTTGTAGTAAGTGCGTCCAGCCCAAGATCGGGTTGAGAGGCGATCGCAATTCATGAGACAGCACCGCCAAAAACTCATCTTTGATCCGGTTGGCGCGATCGGCTGCCTCTCTTGCGGCTTGCTCACGGGCAAGGAGTTGTTCTCGTTCTGCCTCAATGCGTTTTTGCTCAGTGATATTGAGTACAGTGCCGAGAAAGCGTCGTGGATTGTCGGCAGCATCAAAGTAAACCTGTCCTCTGGCCGCAATCCACCGTTCAACCCCATCCTGAATCCCGATCGTGCGATATTCTGCGTCATATTTGCCGCTGCTGGCTGGATTCAAAGTCCATTGCAGCACCTGTTCTAGGCGGTCGCGATCGTCGGGGTGCAGTCCGGCAAAAAAGACCTCAATGCTGCAAAGAGCTTCTGGTGGTAAGCCAAACATGGCTTTGCAACCCTCATCCCAAATCAATTGGTTGGTGATCAGATTCCAGTCCCAGGTGCCTAATTGGGCAGCTTCGATCGCCATGCGGAAGCGGTTTTCACTGTCGCGCAAGGCTGCTTCGGTGCGGGCGCGTTCGATCAGCGGAGCGACACGCGCTGCAACGTTTTCCAGCAACAACATCTCATTCGCCGTCCAATGGCGCGGCTTGTTGGAACTGACTCCGATCGAAGCCACCCAACGCCCTTCACGGACAAACGGTGCGATGACGTAGGATTGCATATTGATGAGCGTGTAATTGTCGGCGAAATCCTTTGTCCACGGATGCACGTTCACGTCGTCAATCCCGAACGGTAAACGTGCCGCTGTTTCCCACCATTCCTTCGCGCCGAAAAGGGAAAGGTCATAAGTTCCGGCAAGATCTGATCCGTCGAGCCGCCAATCGGGTAGAACCGTTACCTGGCTGCCGTCCGGCGTGACATCGAGATAATAGCAGCGATGCCCGTTCAAAAACGTTCCGACTTCGCGCGTGACGATGCGGTTGATTTCCACTGCATCCGTCACCGTGCCGAGTCTTCGGCTTAACTCGGTCAAAAACTCCACTTGTCGTTCGGCTTGTTTGCGCTCCGTGATGTTGCTGAAAATAATGGCGACTTTATGCTCTTCCGGCTCGTCCACCGGGAAAGCATACAAATCGAACCAGAACCCCATCGCTTCGGATCTGTTGACCCACCGTTCGGGCTGTCTTGTTTTGACGACTTTACCGAAAGTTTCCGCCCAGTGCGGCTCAATGTCCGGCACCAACTCGCGGCCGGTTTTGCCAATTGCGTTTTCGAGCGCGGTGATGTTCAAGAACGCCGGATTGGTTTCAAGAAAGCGGTAGTCAACTGCCTTTTTGGCATCGTCGAATAAAACTTCGACCAGACAAAAACCTTCGTCAATCGAATCGAACAGCGTGCGGTATTTCTCCTCCGATTCGCGCAAGGCTGCTTCGGCGCGGACGCGTTCGACTGCCGCCCAAGTGCGCTCGGCTACTTCTTCCGCCAAGGACACCTCGTCCGGCGTCCAAGCTCGCGGTTCGGATGTGTGAACTGCCAGCCCCGCTACGAACTCGCCCCTCTTGACCAAGGGTATACCGATGTAAGCACCGATCTGGATCGCGGCATAGGCTGCTCGCTGATCTGGGGACAGGTTGGGATCGGCTTCCACATCAGACGAGGACACGGTGCGACCATTACGGAACGCTGCGACCAGTTTCGGGCCGAAGGAATCAATCGGGTAGTTGCCAGCGAGTGCTGCGGCTTTGTTAACATAATCACGCTCAATGACATAATCAGCGCCGCGAACCTCGAAGTAAGCTACGCGGTTCGCGCCGAGATATTTGCCCAGCACACGGCTGGCGGTAGCTTGAATCTCCACTGGGTCGGCAAGGGGGCGGAGCGCGTCGGTGAGAGAGACGCGGAACGCATTAAATTCGGCGGTTCGCCGCGAAAATTCTTCTGAGAGTTTGCGTTCGCGTAGCGCAGCTTGCTGTTCGCTAATATCTTTGAAGACAATGGCAACTTTTCGCCCCTCCGGCTCACCCATGCGACAGGCATACACATCGAACCATCGGTTCATTGCAAGAGAGCCATTTTCAAAGCGAGCAGGTTCACCCGTTAGAGCAACTTGACCGTAAATCTGAATCCAATGGTCTTCTATATCTGGAACTAACTGACGCACCGTTTTCCCGACTGCTTGTTGAAGTCCCGTTTGTTCCTCAAAGGTGGGATTGATCTCTAAGAAGCGGTAGTCGCTGGCGCGAAGCGTACTGCCGGAGGCACTCGGCGGATCATTTTCGTCAAATAGCACTTCAATAATGCAGAAGCCTTCGTCGATCGACTCAAACAGCGTCCGGTAGCGTTCCTCGGATTGACGCAGGGTTGCGGCAGTTTGAATCTGCTCGGTAACATTCTTGAAATAAACGGTGATGCCGTTTGGGGCGGGGTAGCTGCGAACTTCGTACCAGCGATCGTGATCCGGGTAAAACGCGGTCATTGACGCAGCCACGCGATCGCGCATGGCGCTCCAGTAGACCTGCGCCAACTCATTGCCAATCAGTCCTGGATACTCTGACCACAAATTCTTGCCAACTAAATCGCCTGGAGTACGATCTAGTAGTGTTTCGGCAGATGGATTCATATAGGTAAACTGCCAGTTCTCATCCAGTGCAAAGAAGGCTTCAGCGATGCTCTCCAGAATATTTCGAGCCTGCTTCTCGCTTTGGTGCAAAGCTTGCTCTACCCGCTTGCGTAAGCGAAGCTCGTCGGAGACATCGGTGATGTCTCGCGTCACACCTGCAACTGCATCTACTGCGCCGTTTATGCCCAAAAGTGGCACGAAAATGTATTCATAGGCACGCGTGCCGATTGCGCTAGTGTAGGGCGTTTCATCCTTGAGCGGCTGGCGCGTGGCGATCACTTGTTGAATCTGTTGCTGAAGTCGGGTTGCTAAATCGGTTGGATAATCCAGATCAAAAAAATTCTTTCCCAAAGCTTCATCCGAAGTTTTCTGCCAAAGATTGAGCAACGCCGGGCTGACATAGGTGAACCGTCCCGCTAAATCAAAGGTGTAAATAAAATCGGGAATTGCAGCGACAAGCGCGTCGAACTTCCGCAGTTGCCGTTCGAGTTCGGTGCGGCTCTCGCGTAATGCTGCTTCAGCACGGGCACGCTCGACGGCTGCCCACGTCTGCTCTGCTGTTTCCTCGACTCGTTTCACCTCGTCTTCCGTCCACGGACGAGGGTTTGCCTGATGCACCGCTAGCAACGCGACAAATTGATCGTTCTTGATCAGGGGCACATCAATATGCGCGGCAATATCAATCGTTTGATACATTGCCGAATGGCTGGCTGTGTATTTGGGGTAGTTTGCCACATCGGGAACGATCGCCGTTTGCCCCGCTCGATGGTCATCTGTCAGGTTGCGTCCGAAGTCTTCCAGATGGTACAGTCCGCTCAGTTCGGCAACACCGTTAGTGTAGTTTTTATGAACGATGACTTCCTTGCCGCCCGGTAACACTTCAATGTAAATAACGCGGCTTGCGTCTAGAGACTCACCCAGAATGAGGGCAGCGATCGCCTGAATCTCATTAGCGTCAGTCAGGGGGCGTAGCGCATTGGTGAGCTTGACTCGAAACGCATGGGCTTGGGCATGACGCAAGGCATCTGTTGATGTGCTAACGGGCGACAGATCAGATTCTAGCTGCGTTTTTTCTGGCTGCTGGGCTTGATCGAGTTCTGTCAACAGGATCTGCACAGCCGTTTTTAGGCTGTCCGACCAGGTTTCGACAGCCCCTAGCGGCGTTTGCGACCAATTGTGCGATCTCAACAATGCACCTATCTCGCCGCCACCAACAAAGAGGTTTTCAGCCCAAGCCTTGTGTTCCCCTGCCTTCATGCTTTGAGATCCTTTGTCGGAAAGTATTTTTCTCGAATTGTCTGACTGTGTTTTTGTAAGGCGGCATTGGGTGACTCAGACAATTGGTTAAGCAGAGTGTCAATTTGCTTAAGTGCCAAAGGAGAAGGAGTCGCATGTCCGTTTTCCCAGCGATTGATCGTTGGAAACGTCACACCGAGTTGAGTCGCAAACTTCTCCTGTGTCAGCTTCAGGGTTTGCCGGAGTTCCCGAATCAATTGACCCACGGCTGGTTGTTCAACACCAAGGTAATCCTGATGGAAAGGCATACGACTCAAACTTTATAAAGTCCTTTATTTCTATAAATTCTATAAATTTTGGTTAGTTTTGGCAAATAGACAATCTATCTCAAGACGTAGACTGTCTTTTTGCAATTCGGTTAGCAATGCTCAATCAAATCTACATTATTATTCAAAATTTCACCAATTTAGGACTTACGCATTGACAAGAAATGCCAAATATGGATAAGTTTAAAAACCACATCTTTCGTAAGGGCACAGCATTGCTCATTGGTGTCAACTTAAGCTAAAAGTAGCTTAACTGAAAGCTTCCTCACCCGCCTCGAACTAAAGTTCAAGGCTGATAGCTAAAGTCTACTGAAGTAGACTAAAGATTTTTGGCTATATTTAGTCATCAACAGAAGACTTCCGCTAAAAGCCAAGGAAGTTCAGTTCCTTGCGGGACATAGCTTTTACGTTAAGTTGACACCTATGAGCATTGCTGTGCCCCTACAGCACGGTCTATTTCTGATCGCACGTTAATTAAGAAAAGCCTGAAAGAACCTATGCATCGTTAATTCACATCACGATGCATTTGTACAGTGCGTAAGTCCTAGTATCTAGCCCTTTCAAGGTGACTCCTAAAATCTGTTTTTTTCTCTCTGTGTTCTCTGTGCCTCTGCGGTTTAAAAGTAATTTATTTAACCACAGAGTCGCAGAGAACACAGAGTAAAGAGATTAAAGAGAAATTTTCTGACCAAAATTTTTACCCACCTTGAAAGGGCTAGTCCTAGTATCTTGTATTCAAATTAATTACGCTGATTTCTCGACTCGCAAACCAAAGTACGTCAAAACAAGCTCAGTTGAGCCACTATTGACAACTTCATGTACTTCTCCCGGTTCTATCGCCACGCAGTTAAGAGGAGCAGGGGTATTCTGTACCATCAATGTGAATTACTCCCGAACCAGCTTCCACAAAGAAGACTTCGCACATATCTTGATGCGCGTGTGCTGGTGCGGTTTGTCCGGGAGCAAAACGGGCTTGAGAAAAGTTAGTTAGGTGAGGCAAATCGCCGAAGCGTAGCATCACCTTTTTCTTGATTTCGGCATTGTGAGAAACAGATTCTTCTGGTAGGTCTTTGAGAGAAGTGGTAATCATTGGGGTCTTAAATCGTTAGATAATTCCACAATACCCGTAGAGCCATCAATTCTTACCCGTTGACCATCTTGCAGTAGCCATGTAGCGCCTTGAACATCCATAACTGCGGGAATCCCATACTCACGAGCAACGATCGCACCGTGAGAAAGCCGTCCACCAACTTCGGCAATCAATCCTCCAGCCCTTAATAACAAAGGTGCCCAGCCGGAATCTGTGTAAGGTACTACCAGAATCGTATCTCGATCAATGTCTGGCACGTCTTGTAAATTTCGTAACACCTTCACCCTGCCTTCAGCTTGTCCCTGACTGGCCCCAATCCCTTGTAAGATTTGATCGGAGTAAAGTTCAGAGGGAGCTAAGGGGTGAGGGGGTGTATTGCCGTACACTAAAAGGGGTACTTGAATGATCTCGCTATCTTGGACGAATTGCGATCGCCTCGATTCCACTAACTCATCTAACTCCTCAATTAACCTAGAATCGTCATCCACAATTAAACGCCGCACTTCATCAAACTCTAGAAAAAAGATATCTCCTGTTTTCTGGAGTAAGCCGGACTTTAACCAAATCTTCTCTAAAGCTACAAAACTCCAACGCAATTCAGCCAAAAGCCGTGAATAAACTTCGGTAACTCGTCCCTTGATATCCACACGCCGTTGCACAAATCCACGTTTGCGCTTACCAGCAAAGATGCTATTAATTGCGTCTTTTGCGCCTGATTGTGGTTCGTTACCCTGCATTAACTGCACAAACATCTGCTTAATCATCTGGGGATTTTCCCGCCAAGTCGGAACGGAAATATCAGTTCCCACTTCACTTAAATAGCCGTAATCCTGAAGTAATTCGTCAAATTCTCGCAGGATCTTTTCTCCCTCTGGGGTTTGCTTTAATTGCTCAAATACTCGCTGTGGCTCAAACTCAAGCAATACTTGTTTGGCATCTGTTGCTATTGCACTCAGCGATCGCAATGCCGCTACCTCTGGAGTAACGCTATTATCAATTTGCCCATCCTTCACCCGAAAAATCGCTTGCCGCACAGCAGCACTTAAGGGAGCTAAAATACTGTAATATGTCCCATGACGTAGCAACTCTAAAATAAAGTCGATTCTGATTAGCAGCTTGGCTGGTTCCAAGTTATCTATATCTTCTTGTGCCAACTGCGACAAACCAGGAATGAACCGTTTGTGATAATCTTCCTTGAAGTCTTTTTCTAAACTTAATTCCCGCCTCAGCAACTTTCCTAGTCCTGGTAAATTCTCCCAGGTTGACTGCAAGGACGGTTTACTTAATTTAGCTCCTCTAGTTAAAAATTCCAAACTTTCCGGCGGCAATCCCATGCGGATAAAAATATCTCCTAAGAGGGATGCATTAAAGTAGGCTCTAGAATAATGCAGAGTTGCTGTTTCAGTGAAATCTAACCCTAAAGCGCGATTGCCCAAAACTAGAGTAAAAAATTCTCCCCAAACTCCACAAGTTAAGGGACGATTAATCGACCATGTTAAGGGGTGAATTACTCCGGGAATCACTTCGGCGGCGATTTTGCGTGTCCAGATTGGTAGTAGAGTGGTGATCGGTCGAGATTGCAACACCCAAAGTGTTTGACCGTCGTAACTCCATTCGATATCTTGAGGAGTGCCATGATAACGTTTTTCTAGTCGATAGGCTAAGTATGCAACTTGCTTAATTAATGCTTGGGGGATTCGTCCTTGACCCTCTAATTGCACAGAGGAAGAACTTTCTGTTTCAATGACAAAAGCGCGATATTGTTCTGGTGTGACTTTTCCCGAAACGACTTGCGTCGGGCTGCCTGGAAGGGCTTCAATGATGATTGCATCACCTTGCCCAGTAATGGGATCGCGGCTGAAAGCTACACCAGAATATACACTTTGGACTTGTTGTTGAATCAACACAGCCATTGCTGTATCATTTAAGCCGCGATCGCGCCGATATTGGACGGCAGATGGATGATTGTAGGAAGCTTGAACTTGAGCGATCGCTTCTTGTAATGCCTCTGAGGTGGTAACATTTAAAACTGTTTCATACTGCCCAGCAGCAGAAGAGTGTTCTGAGTCTTCTCCAATGGCAGAAGAACGTACCACCAAGGGAGATAACTCTGATGGCTGGAGAAATTCTGTCAACAGTTCGGGATCATCAATTGGGGCGAGTACCCATCCCTTAGGGACTGGATAACCCCAGCGCTTAATTTGAGATAACGTAGCCGCCTTTTCTCCGACAATAGCAGCATCCAACTCTTCCTCTAGAGAAACCATAGCGCGATCACCGCGTAAAAATTCCAACATCGCAAGAGATTCTGTTTGTGCCTCTTGGGCTGGCAGATTCATATCATCAGGAATTTTAGTATAAATCCAGCCCATTAAACCAGCTAAGGCGATAGCAGCAAGCATTCTGGGGAAATCGCTAATGTGGAGAATGATCACAAACAGAGGAAAGAGAAGCAAAACCCCAAATTTGACTACCTTTCTTGATTGCAGAATTGTAAAGCTAATTCCTGCAAAGAACGATACAAATATTGCCACCAGTGGATCATGTACGACAAATCCCCAGACGACATTTGTTGTACCTGCCCCCCTGCCTATCCAGTATCTACCTATTACCAGAGCAATCAGGGCGATCAATTCCCAAGACGATCCCTCCGGGAAGAAAACGCGGGTGAGTAAGACTGCTGCAACTCCTTTCAAAGCTTCTGACAAGACTGCCAGAATTCCGACAAAGTTACCGCCGTGATAAAAGGCAGCTGATACACTAATGTTTTTTGTACCAACTTGTGATAATTGCTTGCGCGTTAGCGCGTAAGTAATCCATGCAATCAGGGGTAATCCGCCCAAGAGGGGGCAGACAATTAAAATAACTAAGACACCCCAAGGTTCAAACATTCTGAATTTTGGACTTTAGATTTAAATTTTCCATCTAAAACCTTAAATCTAAAATCTAAAGTTTTTCTAAAATTTTTGATAGTAGTAATTAGGGCGTTTTTATCAAAAAGAATTCAGACGCCAGTCGTCAGAATTCAGAATGGATTGGAGTATCAGTAGGGGATGAACACAGGGGTTTCCAGCGCTCCAAATTATAGATTTAGAGGTCTACAATTAGGTGTTGGTTTGAATCCCTAAAGGAAAAGCATTCTGGATTCTGGATTCTGGATTCTAGATTCTTATTCAATTACTAGTTGCTGAATGGACACTTGGCTACGACGGCAACCGTTTTTGCCAGTGTCCTTCTAAGCTACTAATGGTTTTAGTTTAGCGCATAGGCAGCTTGCAGCGCCCAGATTATGAGAGCAGCGATCGATCCCAGAAGCAACACGGTAGAGATAGTGACTACTTTTGGGGAATCTGCACCCTCAAATTTCATAATTCCGCGATTTAAGTCGGACATAGCTTTGTAATCCTCTCTTGTTGGAGCATGAAACATTTGTCCGTTTTGATTGTAGTCCTTCTCTTTGAGGATGACGTTAAATTCCTAATATTATTTTGTTTCAGCTTGGCAACTTTTCCATCACCAAAATTGCTTACTTCTTTAGAGGGATTAGTCTTATTTATACAAACGTGGGGAGTGGGAGGCAGGGGGCAGGGGGCAGGGGGCAGGGGGCAGGGGGATAATTAGCGTTTTATGAGCCAAGGGGATGGATTGTTGATTATGGTTACTAGAATGCCTAATACTCGGTTATAATTTCCATAAAGTTCTCGACCTGTATCAACATCTAAATAACTGCACTTGACAGCAAATTTCAACCAAGTCTGAGTCTCTGCTGCAACTGAATCCGAATCATTTAACTTAGCTACAAAAGCAGCTTCATATCGACGTTTTCTCCATGCTTCCGCCAGATTTGCACATACAGAACGTGACGATCTACGAATTTGGTCAGTTAACGAATATCTCTCTTCTACAGGAAACTTCTTGGATGTTTCAAATATTTTCATGGCTGTGTGAAAAAGCAGGGGAGCAGGGAGCAGGGAGCTCTTAGCTGGGGAGAAAAACCACCCACAAGGGGTGGGGCTTCAACCCTCGGCAGATTTGGAGCAGGGGTGCTTTCGCTTAACGTCGGGCGAGGTTTGTACCTTTCCCCCTGCCCCCTGCCTCTTAATTAAATGCCATTTTGTATACTTCCAAGTCTTCATGACTTTTAATTGGTTCTTTTTCCATTCCCCCTGCTCCCTGCCCCCTGCCCCTCTGCCTATATTTTAGTATCCTGCTTGCTTGTCTACCACATTCCGCAAGGGCTGACCAGTTTGATAGCGTTTGAGATTGTCAATAAATAGTTGTGCTATTCGCTCTCTGAGGCGTGGCGAAAGGGCTGAACAATGGGGTGTGATAAAGGCGTTTGGCAACGACCACAAGGGACTTTCCGGCGGCAGAGGTTCTGTAGCTACTGTATCTAATCCAGCACCGGCAATCCATCCCTCACGTAGTGCGGTGAGTAATGCGGCTTCATCTACGATCGCACCACGAGCAATGTTAATTAAGTAAGCAGACTGACGCATAGAGCGCAATGCAGCTTCATCGATCAAGCCTTTAGTGTCTGGAGTTAATGGTGTAGCAATAACTACATAGTCTGCTGCTGGCAGGAGCGATCGCCACTGATTGGCATCCACAATCTTGTCAAAATTTGGTAGGGGTTCGGGATGGCGGCGACTACCCCAAACTGTGACTCCAAAGGCTTTGGCACGAGATGCGATCGCTTGACCAATATTACCAGTGCCGAGAATTAATAAAGTCGCGTCTGCCAACTCTTCGAGAAATACTCCTCTTACCCAAGTGTGTTCATCCTGCAAAGTTTGCAATTTCCGCAGATTCTTGGCGTGATGGAGCATGAATGCTAGTACAAATTCCGAAATTGGAATCGCATGAACTCCTGCGCCATTAGTGAGGATAATATCCTTTTGCAAAAAAGTTGGTGTGAGGATGTGATTCACCCCAGCACTCGGTGACTGTTGCCAACGCAGCGCGGGTGCTGCTGTCAGTACTTTGTTAAGGGTAGAAGTCTTTAGGTAAAATCCGTTAACATAAATTTCTGCATCACTAGCATCACCATCAAGATTACCTTCACTATCCACCTCCACAACATCTATATCAGATGGTAGGTGTGGCTCAATATCAGCAATGAGATGATCGGGTAAAATTAGTTTCACCATTTGCTACTCCCTCATTTCATTTTGGATTTTGGATCGCACCAAAGGTGCGCTTCCAGCGCAACTTGGATTTTGGATTGTGCAACCTAAGCCGCAGCACCTGTTAATTATGAATTACGAATTACGAATTACTTAGTATCCTGCTTCTTTGTCTACTATATTTCGTAACGGCTGACCAGCTTGGTAACGCTTCAGATTGTCGATAAATAGCGCTATTGAACGCTGTTTACTTTTTGGGGAATGATCGGAAGTATGAGGTGTGATAAAGATGTTAGGGAGTAACCACAAAGGACTTTCTGGTGGTAGTGGTTCTGAGTTAACTGTGTCTAATGCTGCACCTGCAATCCAACCTTCTGTGAGCGCTTTTATTAATGCCGATTCATCGACTACGCCACCGCGAGCAATATTAATTAGGTATGCATGTTTTGGGAGCGATCGCAATACAGATTCATCAATAAATTCTTTGGTTTCTAGAGTTAGTGGTGTCGCAATAACTACATAATCAACTCCTGGTAGGAGCGATCGCCATTCATCAGCACCGACTACTTTATCAAAATTTGGTAGCTCTTGGGGATGACGGCGACTGCCAATAATTTTCAAGCCAAAGGGTTTAGCACGGGCGGCGATTTCTTGACCTATACCACCAGCGCCAATAATTAGCAAGGTCGCATCTGTCAACTCTTGGATGGCAAAGCCTCTTTTCCAGTGACGTTCTGCTTGTAAAGCATATAATTCCTGTAGATGCTTGGCATGAGCCAGTATATAAGTGATTACAAATTCTGCGATCGGAATCCCATGCACTCCGGCCCCATTTGTGAGGATAATATCTCTTTCCAAATAAGTTGGTGTCAGGATGTGATTCACCCCTGCATTTGGTGCATGATGCCAACGCAGTGCAGGTGCTGCTTCTAGTATTTTATGCAGCGTCGGACTTCTCGATAAAAACCAACTGAAATAAACTTCAGCATCGCTAGCATCCCCATCTAAATTCCCTTCAACATCTACCCTGACAACCTCTGTATCAGGTGGTAGATGAGGTTCAATGTCAGCAACGAGATCAAGCGGCAAAATCAGCTTCATTGTAGATTACCTCTTCTTTCTTTACAGGGCTATTTTGGGAAATTGTCTCTGTTTGATCAAAAAATTAAGTGCCATTTTTTCTTGGCATAAATTAATATATTTAATAAGAACTCAGATATTTTTATTTAATCTGTAAACACATAAACTCCAGATCAAAATATTGATTATTAAATTTATAGGCCATTTTCTCTATTCCATATATTTGAAAGCCTAATGATAAATAAAGTTTTTTTGCTAAAAAATTAATTTTAACAATATCAAGTAATAATATTTCTACCTCGTTAATAGCTTTTGCTCTTTCAATTAATTCATTTAGTAATAATTTACCTATACCTTTTCCTCGATATTCTTGTTGAACATACATACTACTAATATATGCTTTATGCCTGAGTTTTATTCTTGATTCTTGGTGAAATGCGACTATTCCAATTAACTCTTTATCCTCAAAGCAGCCCAAAATAAAGTTATTGTTATCTACTAGTATTCTATCCCGAAATTGTTCTATCGTCTTAATTGCTTCTTCATGATACGTTGTGCCAAATGAATCTGGATTTTTATATAAAGCTTCTAATCTGATCTGTCTATAATCTTCTGCATCATACTTTGTTAATTTTCTAATTATCATTAAATTAAATATAATTAATAGATATTTATTGTTTATTTTCAATAAAGCGATATAAATTAATAATTCTTATTTTCTAGTTTATCTAGGTCGTGAATATAGAAAAAATCATCCAGAGCCGCAGAGAGAAGACTTGAGAGGTATTTTGAGTGTTCATAAAAAATTTTCGATTGCTATAGCTGCTTTTTAAGAGGAAGTTTTAATCTCGAAGTAGCCTCTTTTACCGCAGCTACCTCAAGCATTATATTAATCAACTAACGAAAGCTAAATCTCAACTACTCAACTGCAACAATTGGTTATTTGGCTGAGTACCTTCATGGCTCATTACTCGCTTGAGAATTGCTTCTCTGATATTGACAAACACTTCGCTACTTCTATCTCGCGGGCGTGAAAGTCTCACAGGTAAATCCAGAGAAATCTGTCCTTGTTCAATCACTATCACTCGGTCTGCCAACGCCACAGCCTCTTCTACATCATGAGTAACCAAAAACGCAGTAAATCTGCGCTCTTGCCACAAGTTCTCAATCAAATTCTGCATCTCTTGGCGAGTTAGAGCATCCAATGCTCCCAAAGGTTCATCTAGCAACAACAAACGGGGCTGACTGACTAACGCTCTTGCTAATGATACCCGTTGCCGTTGTCCACCAGATAAGACATACGGCCACTCATCAGCCCTATCTTTGAGTCCAACTTTATCGAGTGCCCACAAAGCTTTTTCACGCCAATTACCTTCCAAGCCCAACCCCACGTTGTGAACAACGTGCTTCCACGGCAGCAAGCGGGGGTCTTGAAACATTACCGTTACGGAGCGGCTGAGTCTATGCAGTGGTTCTCCATCCAGTAGTATTCCGCCGGCAGTTGCTTTATCTAATCCTGACACAAGACGCAATAAAGTACTTTTACCACAACCACTACGTCCAACAATAGCGACAAACTCACCTGCTTTAACTTCTAAATTCAGCGAGTTTAAAACAGTTTTTTTGCCGAAAGCCTTCGTCAACTCCAAAATACTTAGCTGTGTACCTTGTACATTAGAACTCACTTGCAAAATCTCCTTTTTTAGAAAAATCGGAATTTAATTGTTTGATGAAACGTTGAATTTGTAAATCACACTCAAAATAATTAGAAGTCAAAATTTAAAATCAATAGTTTTAAAACTTTGACTCTGGTGAATTTGGCATTTATGACTTTTGATAATTGGGGTTCCAAGCCAAGAATTTGGTTTCTAATCCTCTGGCAACAGCATCTGCTAATTTACCCAGCAATGCATAGATCACAATACTCAAGACTACAACATCGGTTTGCATAAACTCACGGGCATTCATTGCCATATAACCCAGTCCAGAATCTGCTGCGATCGTTTCTGCCACAATTAGTGTCAGCCACATAATCCCCAAGGAAAAACGGACACCAATGAGAATCGAAGACAAAGCTCCTGGAAAAATGATTTGCCACAGAAGTTGTGGTGTTTTTAACCCATAGACTTTTCCCATTTCAATCAGTCCAGGGTCAACACTGCGGATACCATGAAATGTATTGAGATATAACGGGAAAAATACTCCCATAGACACTAGAAATAATCTAGCTTGATCGCCAATCCCAAACCAGAGAATCACTAGCGGAATTAATGCCAAATTGGGGATAGTGCGGAGCATTTGCAGAGAACTATCAAATAACTTTTCTGCTATACGGGAAAAGCCATTGAGTAATCCCAAACCGAAGCCAATACTGCCACCAACTATAAAACCAGATATCGCCCGCCCAGCACTAATTCCTATATGTTGAAAAAGTTCTCCGGTGGAGGCTAGTTTAATCGCTGTAGCGATTACGCCACTAGGGGCTGGTAAAATTCTGGTTGAGAGTAAACCAGTTCTGGAAGAAAGTTCCCAAAGTACTAGTACTAGAACAGGTACAATCCAAGGAACTATTTTTTCGATTTGCGGGTTGTTTAACACCTCGCTCAGGGATATATTATTGTTGCGTTTGGTGTGTTTAAAGGTAATAGTCATGAAATTGTGGATTTGGGATTTTAGATTTTAGATTGTTCACAAAGATGAGTTTAGAAGCATCAAGCTTTTGATTTTAGACTTTACATTTGGTGTTTTTGCTTAATCCCAAATCGTTCGACTGAGCGACTTATGGAACCGAAGCCGAGGTAAGTCGAAGTCCAAAATCTAAAATTGGCATTGTCATGAAGCACTCGTTAGTTGTTTAGCAAATTTTTCATTGGTAATGATTTCGCTAACAGTACTCAAGACTGGTGGCGTTAAAGGTGCAGGTTCACTCTGCAAAGGTAGGCGTGGAAATAATAATTCAGCAGTGCGATATGCTTCTTCTAAATGGGGATATCCAGAAAACACGAAAGTTTCTATGCCCAAATTGCGATATTCCAGCATCCTAGCGGCAACGGTGTCGGGATCTCCAACTAGGGCTGTACCAGCACCACCTCGCACCAATCCAATTCCTGTCCAGAGGTTGGGGCTAATCTCTAAAGTTTTTCGACTACCACTATGTAGTTGACTCATGCGCCGCTGTCCTTCAGAATCAGAACTAGCCAAGTCTTTCTGAGCTTTTGCGATCGCATCTTCATCCACATACTTAATTAGCTCATTGGCAGCATCCCAAGCCGCAGATTCGGTTTCTCGCACAATTACATGCAAGCGAATCCCAAAACGGACTGTTCTACCTTGTTCAGCCGCCAGTCGCCGAACTTCAGCAATCTTTTGGGCTACTTGTTGTGGAGGTTCGCCCCAAGTTAGGTAAACATCTATATGTTTAGCAGCAACCCGCTTGGCAGCAGCAGATGAACCACCAAACCACAAGGGTGGATAGGGTTTTTGAACTGGTGGAAATAGGAGTTTACCACCTTTGATATCCAGGTAGTTTCCTTTAAAATCAACTGTTTCCCCACTGACGATACCCCGCCAAACTGTAAGAAATTCATCGGTTAAATCATAGCGATCGTCATGACTAAGATGCAAGCCATCCCCAGCAAGTTGCACCGGATCTCCACCTGTCACCACATTAATTAACAATCTTCCTTTAGAAATCCGATCAAATGTTGCTGCCATCCGGGCAGCAGCACCTGGGGAAGTAATTCCTGGACGAATTGCTACAAGAAATTTCATCTGCTTAGTGACAGAGATGAAAGCGGCGGCAGTTATCCAAGCATCTTCACAAGAAGTCCCTGTAGGTAACAATGCGCCCGTGTAGCCTAAATTATCCACAGCTTGGGCAATTTGCTGCAAATAATCAGGTGTGGCAACACGAGAGCCAATATCTGTGCCTAAATAGCGTCCGTCATGAGATCCAGTCGGAATAAACCACAGAATTTGCATGTTTGTCAGGGTATGAGGGATAAAAAACTACGTTAATTTGACAAAGTTACCGTAGTTTATGATCAGCATTTTACAGGAAATTATTTAAAAAACCAGTGTAGATTCATAAAGAATAACTACCGACAAAATTTACTTTTTTGCAGATAATCCTGGTAATCATTACACTTTTGGAGCAAAGATCGCTGTCGTGAAGAATACAAGTTTTGTCGAAAGCTTATTTTGTCGAACAAGCTTTACCGTAAATAAAAAGGTTTAAGACCCCAACCATTACATGTAGCGCGGAGTCGGAGCCACTCCGCCTCCGATCAGTTTCAGACGGGGATTTAAACCAATACTGCTCGGGTTTTGGTGCATAGTCATTAGAGATCCCCCTTAGTCCCCCTTAAAAAGGGGGAAAATAAGGCATTTTTAGCCCCCCTTAAAAAGGGGGGTTGGGGGGATCGACTCTTAACCGAGCAGTATTGGGATTTAAACCCCGACTGAAAATGTCTAAAATGTTTGAATTTTGAATTGTTAACCTTGGAGTCTGCTCAGTAAAGTCAGTACTTGGATAAAGGTTATGATTACTGATGGCTAGACTCTCTAATCATTGATTCTCTCAGTCATTATTTCCTTTACTTTCCAAAACCAAGGTTTTCAAGAATTAATCGGGAAATTTGCCAAATATGGGTTGTTTTACAAAAAAAGCAGGAGTATTTTAGTGTGGAACTTGAAAGCTGGTATTTTAGTACTTACACTGAGTTGTATAATTGCGACTGGTATAGCAGTATATCTTCTTGGCGGCATTGAACCAGCACAAATTCAAGCTTTGCTAAAATCTTCTGGTATCTGGGCACCTGTTATTTATGTTGCTTTGTACGTTGTAGCAACTATGTTAGTTTTGCCCTCAACAGTGCTAAATTTGACTGGAGGTGCAATTTTTGGCCCTTGGCTGGGTACTTTCTGGACTAGTGTTGGAGCAATCATTGCGGCAATAATTGCCTTTATTTTTACTCGGACTATTGGACGGCAAACAGTTGCAAAACGACTAGCAGGACGCTGGCAAGCGATGGATGCTGAGGTGCGCCGTGGAGGGCTTTTTTATATGTTTGCTATCCGATTAGTACCAATCATGCCCTATGGTTTGGTCAACTTTGTTGCTGGACTGACTTCGATCAGCTTTAAAGATTATGTTCTAGGTACAACACTTGGTACTGTTCCTAGTGTATTACCTTTTGTACTACTGGGTAGTTCTGGTCTTAAGGCAGTCAAAACAGGCGATTTCTTGCCGCTAGTACTCGCCTTGGCCTTAACTGGAACCCTGGTAGCAGGGTCTACTTGGTATCGCCATCGCCGGAGTTTTCCCAAAAAAGCTGTAGAAAGTCTTAAAGAATCAAATCCTTCAGATGACATCAACCCGAAGAATAAATAAACTATAGCAATCTGACTTGACTATTGCTAAGTATACTGAGAACAAAACCTTGATGATTACAAGCAGTCTGTCAACTTGGGTGTTCAAAAATTAAACAAGATTTTTAGATGCTACCAAAGTATTCATTGATTGTTCCAATTTATAACGAAGAAGAAATTATTCCTGAACTATACCGCAGACTGAGTGCAGTAATGAATCGGCTGGATGGTCTTGCCGAATTAATTTTAATCAATGATGGTAGCCGCGATCGCTCCCTACAACTACTACGAGAACTCCATCAAAAAGACCCGCGTATTTGCTATCTGAGCTTTGCTCGTAACTTTGGTCACCAGATTGCAGTTACGGCTGGTCTGAATTTTGTCCGGGGTCAAGTTATCATCATCCTTGATGCTGACTTACAAGATCCACCAGAACTAATCCCCGACATGATTGAAAAATGGCGACAGGGCTATCAAGTCGTCTACGCTCAACGCACTCAACGCCTTAAGGAAGGATGGTTTAAGCGTTTTACTGCCTACTCCTTTTATCGCGTCCTCAAGAAGCTTGCAGATGTAGAGATTCCTACTGATACTGGTGATTTTTGTTTAATGGATCGGCAGATCGTAGATATTCTCAATTCTATGCCAGAACGCACCCGCTACATTCGTGGTCTGCGTTCTTGGGTTGGCTTTGAGCAAACAGCAATTCGGTTCGAGCGCAACCCCCGCTTTGCTGGGGAAGTTAAATACACTTTCAGCAAATCCTTGGCGCTTGCTATCAATGGTCTAGTGTCCTTTTCAATAGTACCACTGCGGTTATCAACCTACTTAGGGTTAGTAGCGGCGGCGGCGGCTATCTTGATGGCTTTATTAATCTTGTATTGGCGGCTTTTTGTTCCCCATTCGCCTTTAACTGGGTTTACGATTATTTTGATGGCAATCTTCTTTCTCGGATCTGTGCAGTTAGTCAGTGTTGGCATCTTAGGCGAATATATAGGGCGCATCTATGAAGAAGTTAAAGCCAGGCCCCTCTATACTTTGGCAGAGGTAGGTGGTTTCTATGACAATTCCAACTCAACGAACAATTCTGACAAACTAGATAATTTTCAGGATGCTACTCAAAATCTAGACAAGTATTGACCGAATAATTCATAGCTAAAGAAAAATTCTGTGAGCTAGAAAGAAAAAGTAGTGCGGAGCGCACCTACCCAAATCGCGTCGTTGTTATCGTTATGTTCTGGTTTGGTAATCACATAAAAATCTGGAGTAACAGTGATGTTGTCATTCACCCGGTAGGTGTAGAAAGCCTCTAGGTGTAAAGAAGTACTTGGATCTTCTCGAAGCAGCCCAGCGCTATTTCTGTAATCACTACTCGTGACTTTAGGCGGTATCCCAACGATAATGCCACCCACGTTGCCTTTCTTAAACAAGTCTGGTAAAGCAACTGTCAGCGCAGTATTAATAATCGTCGCATCACTATCACCACCTCTATTTTGATTGGCGCGTGTATAGCCGAACCAACCACCTAAAATTAAGCTCCGACTGGTTCTCCAGTTAAATTGAAATCCGAAGTTATCGGTTGTAGTGGAATTTTGTTCAAAAGGATTTCTGGCGAAAGCGCTACCTGTACCACCAGTGACGTTAAAATTAGGGTCATCACCACTAGTGTTATCAGTATAATATTTGCGGGTGTAGGTCAGACCAATATCTAACTGGCGCGTGGGTGATATGGTTAACTGAGCAAGTGCCAAATTAGTACCATTGAAAAGTCCACGGGTAGGGTTAGGAGCCTGATTATTATCTGCTATGTAACCTAAGCTTAATTGCAATTGATCGCTAAACTTATACCCAAAAGCTAAACCCGCACCATCAAAACCTGGTCGATAAATGGTATGGTTGAATGTGGCAAACCGAGAAACAGCACCGTTTAGCCCAGCAACCGCACCATTTAAGGTGGGAGTAAACACAGCTGGTTGAAGCGCTCTAGGCCCTACCCATACAGTAGCTTTTGAGCCTAACGGGAAACGATATGTTAACTGACTCAGATAGGTATCAGCTCTCCCGTCACCATCAATGGTAAAACGGGTCATCTGGGTTCCCGTAGTCGTCCCTAAGTTAGGAATGTTATTTCCTGCTGTTAAAAGAGTGGTTAGTTGATCTCTACCTGTAAAGCTCGTTTGAAAGTTAAGTCTGGCACGATAAGCAAAAAAGGTTTGAGTTCCATCATTTGTATCATCAGCAGGAGTATTATTGGCGCGATCGCCAAATGTATCTGCTACCAGGAATGTTGCATCACCAATCAGTTTGGTAGTTGTAGAAAACTGATTGGCTTCTATCTTAGCTTGACGCGTCTCTAAAGCATCTACCCGTCCGCGCAGTGTGGCGAGTTCAGATGCAAATTGTTCTTGCAGTTTTTGCAGAGTAGCTAAGTCTTCCTTTCGTACCAACTCTCCCGTGCTAGTCGCAATCAATTCGTTGAGGCGATCGAGGGCTGCATTCAAGCCTGCGGCAAATTCATAACGAGTTAGCGCCCGATTACCTTTAAATGTGCCATCTGGATATCCCGTAATCACGCCATAGCGCTCAACTAGAGACTGCAACGCTTGAAAGGCCCAATCTGTAGGGTTTACATCCGACAGTTGTGATACAGATGTAACTTGCTTTAAGCGATCGCTAGGAACACCTAAAACTTGCACTTTTACTGTGTTATCCAAGAGTGATGGAGTTCTTTGAGCAATATTCTTGTCAATTGGTATTAATTGCTGTGTCGTCTTTTCTACTTCAGATGCACTTGCTGCTGAAGATAAAACTATGAGTCCACCTAACAAGGCTGGAATCACTAGCAAATAATTCCACAAAATTTTAAACATGGGTTGTTTGTTCCTCACACAATATCAACTTAATTTCGTTGGTTAATCTTTTTTATTAGCTACAAGAACTTGTGGAAGAGCGAACATCCGGATATACAGCAGAATTCAGGAGCAGATTATCTAAAGATTGCTATAGGTTGCTCAGTAAAACTATTATTGTTTCAAGCCTTTTAACAATCCAATCATCAAGCAAGAATCGCACTCCTTGCACTTGTTTAGAGAAACTCAGTAAACCACAGTAAGTCTATCGAAATTTAGTGGTTTACGAACTAACTTTGGATATTTGCACAAAACACAGTAAAAAGCAAGTGTCCTTTGAGGGATAGAAAATTTATTTTACAGAACTTTACGTTTTAATTTGTTTGTAAAAGTGCTTGCTTTTTGTTAGAAACTGTGAAAAGCTTTGTTATATCAATAAACTACGGTTAATCGATCAGATTAAAGTAGTTTAAGCTATAATAATCTGCTAGTAACCTGCTTTCAGGAGCCGCAATGAGCCTACTAGTACAGCATGGCGTAAATAAACCACCCATTCTAAATCAATGAAACGCTTATGCTGTATACCTGTTTGAATTTTGAATTCCGCCTTGCGGTACTAGTAAGGTATCAAGTAGGTAAGCAAACAGATTTCGGATAGTGTGCAGCATCGATGGGTTGAAGACTTGATGCTTAAGACTTTATCGGTGGGGGAAGATATTTTAAATGCTGAAAACGTTAACAACCGATTTTGAACTTGACCTCCAAGCAGATGTGTTGGTAATTGGGGGTGGGCCGGCTGGCACTTGGGCGGCTTGGAGTGCTGCATCAAGTGGAGCTAAAGTTGTCCTGGTAGACAAAGGATATTGTGGTACGACTGGATGCGCTGCTGCATCTGGTAATGGTGTGTGGTATGTGCCACCTGACCCAGAAGCACGAGAAACAGCAAAAGCAAGTCGGGAATCGTTGGGTGGGTTTTTATCCGATCGCAACTGGATGGATCGGGTATTGAATCAGACCTACGTAAACGTCAATCAGTTAGCAGAGTGGGGTTATCCCTTTCCTACCGACGATGAAGGTAAACCCTATCGGCGATCGCTGCAAGGGCCTGAGTATATGCGCTTAATGCGGCGGCAAATTCAACGGGCAGGAGTCAAGATTTTAGACAACAGCCCCGCCTTAGAATTACTGGTAGATGACGATGGTGCTGTTGCTGGTGCAACAGGTGTGAACCGTCAAACTGGTAGTAAATGGGTAGTGCGATCGCAGTCCACAATTATCGCAACAGGTGGCTGTGCGTTTCTCAGTAAAGCGTTAGGATGCAACGTCCTGACAGGGGATGGTTATCTGATGGCGGCAGAAGCAGGAGCCGAGATGTCGGGTATGGAATTTTCTAATGCTTATGGCATCTCTCCCGCCTTTTCTTCAGTCACCAAAACCCTGTTTTATAATTGGGCAACCTTCACCTACGAAGATGGTAGTGTGATTCCGGGTGCAAGTTCTCATAGACGTTCAGTAATTGCCCAGACATTGTTGCAACAGCCAGTTTACGCCATCATAGACAAAGCGGCTGAATCGATGCGGGCATCTATGCGTTTAGCGCAACCCAACTTCTTTTTACCCTTTGACCGTGCAGGTATTGATCCATTTACTCAACGTTTTCCTGTGACTCTGCGCCTAGAAGGAACAGTGCGCGGTACGGGAGGAATTCGGATTGTAGATGAGAGTTGTGCCAGTTCTGTGCGGGGACTTTATGCAGCAGGAGATGCCGCCACACGCGAACTGATTTGTGGTGGATTTACTGGTGGTGGTAGCCACAATGCAGCTTGGGCAATATCTTCTGGCTATTGGTCGGGGAAATCGGCTGCTGAATATAGCCGCAGTTTGGGAGAACACAAAACTCAACGACTAGTTTTGGGTGTTGGAGAGGTAGTATTACAAAGCGATCGCTCTCAAACCTTAGCAACTGATGAAGTAATTCAGGCAGTCCAAGCTGAAGTATTTCCTTACGAAAAGAACTATTTCCGTACAGAACAAGGCTTAAGCGAGTCTTTGGGTAGGCTAAATCATCTTTGGCAAGAACTCCGCAGTAGCCAGGTAACATCAGATAAAGAGCTAATTCGGGCGCGAGAAGCGGCGGCGATGGTAGCCACAGCGAGGTGGATGTACAGCAGTGCCATTGAACGTAAAGAAACTCGTGGTATGCACAAACATCTAGATTATCCAGAACTTGATGTTAACCAGCAACATCACCTGATTAGCGGTGGATTAGATCAAGTCTGGGTGAAAACTCAACCTTTACATAGTACAGAAAAGTCACAACCCAAAATAGGAGCATTAGTGTGATTGAGTTGGTCAGCGAGTCGCGGTGCATAGAATGTAATATCTGCGTGAACATTTGTCCAACCAACGTATTTGACAGAGTACCCGATGCGCCGCCAACTATTGCCCGACAGAGTGACTGCCAAACCTGTTATATGTGCGAATTGTATTGTCCAGTTGACGCTCTTTATGTTGCACCAGAAAGCGATATGAAGACTTCAGTCAATGAGGCAGAATTGGTAGAAGTTGGGCTACTGGGTAGTTACCGTGAAAACATCGGTTGGGGACATAAACGCACCTCAACAGCAAAAGCCGATCAAACATTCCAAATTCTGAAGCAGATGAAATAGTACGGCAAAGAAAAGAGTCATGCTGGCATTAAAGAAGGCAGGAGGCAAGAAGCAGGAAGCAGAACGTAGTCCTAGAAAAGTTAGGGATTTTGAGTCTAGTGACTGTTTTAAAACTCGAAGATCCCCTAACCCCCCTTAAAAAGGGGGGAAAAGAAATTCTAAAACCCCTTCTTAAAGAAGGGGGAAAAGAAATTCTTAAAGCCCCCCTTTTTAAGGGGGGTTGGGGGGATCTTCAAAGACTAGGTTGCTTAACGAGAGGTTTGAAAACACGCCCTATATACCTTATGTCTAGTACGAGATTATCAACCTCAATGGCTTGTATCCTACTGCTACTAACTACAGGATGTAGCCAAGGGGAAACAAAATCTGCTCAATCTATTGAGGCTATTAAGGCCAATAGTGCTGTAGCTGCATCTAACAACATTTCTACCCTACGTATAGGTTATGTAGGTAGTTCAGAACCTACAGGGCCACTTGGTTGGGCAAAGAAAAAAGGAATATTAGATAGTGAGTTGCAAAAAGCGGGATTTAAAAACATTACTTTTGCAAGGTTTCCTAACGGGCCGGATCTAAATGAGGCGCTTGTCGCCGGACAATTAGATGTTGGCTCTTTAGGGGATACACCAGCCATAGTTTTGAGAGCGAGGGGTCAGGAAACCCGATTATTGCGGATTACTCAATTTAATACAACCGCCTGGTTAGTAGCGAAAAAGAATGGGGCGCGATCGCTTGCTGAACTCAAAGGTGAAAAAATAGCTACCCAAAAAGGTTCTTATATGCATCGATACCTGCTGGGTCTGTTAGCTGAAGCTAAAATTGCCAAGGATGTAAAAGTTGTTCATTTGATGACTACTGAGGCAAAAGCTGCTTTAGAACGTGGTGATATAGCTGCTTATGCAACTTCAAGTGATCTGGGGCCTTTTCTGAAATCACAAGGGTTTCCAGTGATTGATTCTTCTGCGAATCATAAGGGTTTATCTGGAACATCATTAGTTGTAGCAACCGAAAACTTTCTGGCTAAACAACCTGATTTTCCCCAGAAATTTAATGCAATTCTCACAGAAGCAGCCAAAGATTTAAAAGCTAATTCTGAAGAATATTATCAGTATCACGCCCAAACTACTAAATATCCCCTCGATATCATCAAAGTATCGTATCCGCTCAAACAAGTATCAGAAGAACCATTACCAGCCGAGGGTGTGAAACTTGTAGAGGGGACAAAGAAGTTTTTAGTTTCGCAGGGTTTGGCGAAGTCGGACTTTAAATTAACCGATTGGGTTGCTGAAGAAAAATAGGGAGTGGGGGAGATGAGGGAGATGAGGGAGATGAGGAGGCAGAAATCAGTAACTTTTTTGAGCAAGAGAAACAAATTTTTGTAATTAAGTCTTTCAAAAGCGCAATCTTCAGGCTCAAAGTTGCAACTTCCAGGCTCAAAGGTGCAACTTCCAGGCTCAAAGGCTCAACTCCCAGGCTCAAAGGCTCAACTTTCAAGCTCAAAGGCTCAACTTCCAAGCTCAAAGGCTCAACTCCCAGGCTCAAAGGCTCAACTTTCAGGGTTAAAGGCTCAACTTTCAGGCTCAAAGGCTCAACTTTCAGGCTCAAAGGCTCAACTTCCAGGCTCAAAGGCTCAACTCTCAGGCTCAAAGGCTCAACTCTCAGGCTCAAAGGCTTCCTACTTCCCTCCTAACTAATAATTCCTTGATGCTACAGAGCAAGTATCTGTGGAATCAATCGAAAATCTAAAATCTAAAATTGTTTAAGGGACTTCCAAGAAATAAATTATCCAAATAAACGAACCACAGAGGCACAGAGAACACAGAGGAATAAGGAGGAGAGAGTTTTTTCGCCAGTTTTTTGAGTATTTTTTTATTTGGAAGTCCCTAATCCTTTTGAAAATTCAGGTAAAATGCTATGACTATTGCACTAGACCGTCCCAAGAAAACCAAGTCTGCTCAAATTCGGGAAAAATTGGGTTATCCGATCATTGATACTGATGTACATACCCAAGAGTTTCCCCCAGCATTTTTGGAATATTTAGAGCAAGTTGGTGGAACTGCGATCGCAGAACGTTTCCAAGAACACTTACCCGGTGCATCTCGCTCTAAATGGTTTAAGCAATCTTGGGATGAACGCCGCACTTACCGCACCGCCCGCCCTCCTTTCTGGACTCGTCCTACTAACGATCCCCTAAATTTAGCTACCGTTAGTTTGCCAAAGTTACTGCATGAACGCTTGCAAGAAGCTGGTACAGACTTTGCAGTTGTGTACCCCAACTTGGCAACGATGGCGCCACACATTGGTAATGAAGAAATGCGGCGGGCTGTGTGCCGTGCAGCTAACACCTACCACGCTGATATTTTCCGTCCTTATAGCGATCGCTTAACACCCATTGCTGCTATTCCCATGAATACGCCCGAAGAGGCGATCGCAGAATTGGAATATGCGGTGAAGGTTTTGGGACTCAAAGCCATTCAAATCCCCGGACATATCCGCCGCCCGATTCCCGCCTTCGAGAAGTATGGCGAAGAAGTAGCTAACGAAGCCATCTGGATTGACACCTTTGGCTTGGATAGTAAGTATGATTACGATCCCTTCTGGGCGAAGTGCGTAGAACTGAAAGTTGTACCCACCACCCACTCTTCCGGTATGGGCTGGATCAATCGGCGTTCCATTAGCAATTACCAATACAACCATATTGGTCACTTTGCTTCGGCTGGGGAAGCACTGTGTAAATCTTTATTCTTTGGTGGTGTAACTCACCGCTTCCCCACACTCAAGTTTGCCTTTTTAGAAGGAGGTTCAGCTTGGGGTGCTAGTTTGTACACCGATTTGATTTGGCATTGGGATACCCGCAATAAAGACCATTTGGTAGAAAATAACAATCCCGCCAATGTTAATTATGAAGAACTGCTAGAATTCTATACCCGCTATGGTGGTGAATTAGTACATGGTCGTTTGGATCAACTAGGCAGTGGTTTAGGTTTCCACGCTGACTTAGTATCTCCCTTAGAACCAGGCGATTTGGATGAATTCGCCGTAGCAGGAGTTACCAAGCCAGAGGATATCCGCGATCGCTTTTTGAATCATTTTTACTTCGGGACAGAATCAGATGATACCCGTGTAGCTCAAGCTTTTAACCGTAAAGCTAATCCTTATGGCGATCGGGTTAAAGCATTTTTAGGTTCCGATTCTGGTCATTGGGATGTACCTGATATTACTGCGATCGCTGCTAATACTTATTCAATGGTAGAACGCAAGATTATCAGCGAAGAAGATTTACAATATTTCCTGTCAATTCATCCCTTGGAGTTGTACACCAGCCTGAATCGTGACTTCTTCAAAGGTACGGCTGTCGAGAAAACCGCAGATGAATTTTTGGCTAGCGCCGGACGTTAATTCCATCTTCTCGTTATGTCACTCAATCTTGATGATCCCCCCAACCCCCCTTAAAAAGGGGGGTAAAAAATGGATCAATTCCCGCCTTAAAAACGGGGGCTAGGGGGGATCTAAAGATACACAAATCTTTTGAATAATTTAGGGTAAACTATCATGACGATCGCTCTAGACCGCCCACAAAAAACCAAGTCTGCTCAAATTCGGGAAAAACTTGGTTATCCGATCATTGATACTGATGTACATACCCAGGAATTTGAACCAGCAGTCTTGGATTATTTAGAGCAAATTGGTGGAACTGCACTTGTCGAACGTTTCAAAGAGAATTTACCAGGATCTTCCCGCTTTAAGTGGTACAAACAAACTTGGGAAGAACGTTTTGCTTATCGCACCAATCGCCCTAACTGGTGGGGTCGTCCTACAAAAAATACTTTGAATTTAGCTACTATTAGCTTGCCCAAGTTGCTGCACGAACGCTTGCAAGAAGCAGGTACAGACTTTGCCGTTGTGTACCCCAACTTGGCGACTATGGCTCCGAATATCGGTAACGAAGAAATGCGGGGGGCTGTTTGTCGCGCAGTTAACACCTACCATGCTGACATTTTCCGTCCTTATAGCGATCGCTTAACACCCATCGCCGCCATTCCCCTGCACACTCCCGAAGAAGGGATTGAAGAGTTGCAATATGCAGTGAATGTTCTAGGACTCAAAGCAATTCAAATCCCCGGTTACGTTCGTCGTCCAATTCCTGCCTTTGAAAAGTATGGCAAAGAAGTGGCTAACGAAGTGGTTTGGATTGATAACTTTGGCTTAGATAGCGAGTATGATTACGATCCATTCTGGGCTAAGTGCGTAGAACTGAAAGTTGTACCGACAACTCACGCTTCCAGCCAAGGTTGGACAACTCAGCGTTCTGTCACCAACGCCCAGTATAATCACATTAATCACTTTGCCTTTGCGGCGGAGGCATTATGCAAATCGCTGTTCTTTGGTGGAGTTACCCGCCGCTTCCCGCAATTAAAGTTTGCCTTCTTAGAAGGTGGTTCAGCTTGGGGTGCTAGTTTATACGCTGATATTATTTGGCATTGGGAAACCCGCAACAAACAACATTTGTTGTCAAATAACAATCCTGCCATTATCGATAAGGAAGCACTAGTAGAACTGTACACCCGCTACGGTGGCGAACTTGTGCATGGACGCTTAGATCAAATTGGGGATGGTTTAGGATTCCACCATCAACTATTGGCTCCAGAAAATCCAGGCGAACTCGACGAATTTGAACTAGCGGGAATAGAGAAGCCAGAAGATGTGCGCGATCGCTTTTTGAATCACTTCTACTTCGGTACAGAATCAGACGATACCCGTGTATCTCAAGCCTTTAATCGTGCAGCTAATCCCTTTGGCGATCGCGTTAAAGCCTTCTTAGGTTCAGATTCCGGTCACTGGGATGTGCCTGATATCACCGCCGTTACTGCCAACGCTTACTCAATGGCAGAACACGAAATCATTACCGAAGAAGACCTCCGCTACTTCCTCTCAATCCATCCTTTGGAGTTGTATACCAGTCTCAATCAAGACTTCTTCAAGGGTACAGGTGTTGAGAAAGCCGCAAACGAATATTTAGCGGCTAAGAAATAACTGTCATTAGTCACTTGTACTGAGCGTAGTCAAAGTATTGGTCATTACCAAAGTCCAAATGACTAATGACAAAGGACAATTTTTTACAACGTTCCATGTTCCATTTCCTCTGTTCACTTGTAGCGTGGGCCTTGCCCACTCTACATTTCTCCTAAATATCAAGAGAGGGGAGAAGTAGCGATGCCTGCGGCGAGCTTCGCTAACGCAGTTTCCGCGTCCAAGGCATTAGCTACCCGTGTAGGTATAGATATTACCAACCGCATTTTTGAAGTGACGGGAACTCGCGCTACTGCAACTAAATATGGATTTGACCGTTACTGGCGAGATTTACGAACCTTTACCCTTCACGATCCTGTGGACTACAAATTGCGAGCGATCGGCGATTGGGTACTCAACAATCAGCTACCAACCATCACTCAATATTCTTAGGAATTGTTAATAGTCAACTGTCAAAAAATATTCAAGCTGTCTACTCACTATCCCGTAGGATAGACATTGGATAATATCTACCTTACTTACCTAGAATCTAGAAAAATCTGACTTTCTTAATTACGAATTACGAATTACGAATTACGAATTATCTACTTATGACTCAACTAAAAACACTTCCTACATACGACCCAAGTTTATTTGAGGGAGCCGCAGAGGGCTATGCTCAATATAGAACCAAATACCCACCGATTGTATTCGACAAACTAGCGGAAATATTTAATCTCAATGGTCAAGGACGACTCCTTGATTTGGGTACTGGCCCAGGATTGATTTCAATTCCTCTACGAACTAGATTTGAGGAAGTTGTGGCGATCGATCCCGATCCAGAAATGATTGCAGAAGCCAAACGGCAAGCAGCAGCAGTCGGAGCAAATAATATTACTTGGTTAGAACAAGGAGCAGAGTTAATCGACTCTAGTTTAGGGAAATTTAAGTTAACTACTATTGGTAGAGCCTTCCACTGGATGGAACGCGAATTAGTGCTTGAGCGCCTTTATGAATTGCTAACTGATGATGGTGGATTAGCACTGCTTCAGACTGGGGATAACCCTTGGGAAAGCAATCTACCTTGGAAACAAGCTGCTGTTGGAGTAGTCAAAAAATGGTTAGGTGAAGAGCGGCGGACTGGACACCGAGGACAAGGCACTCGTAAGCCAGTCGATCCTCCCCATGAAGTCGTAATTGCCAATTCGGCTTTTGCTCGTCAAGAAAGCTATGAAGTGCCATTTGAAAAATCTTGGACTGTCGATAGCTATCTCGGCTACTTATACACTACAGCCTTCTCTCTGAAAATTTTCTATGGTGATAACGCTCCAGCATTTGAAAAGGATCTCAGAGAAGCGCTACTAGCAGTTGAGCCGTCTGGACACTTTACAGAAGAACTCAAAGCTACAATTTTAGTCGCTTGGAAGCACTAGCAAAATTGAACATGATTGAAGAAGAATTTAGAAGTCAGAATGGGCTAAACGCCCCGCTACCGCTAACAGAAGCTGAACCGGAGACACTCCGCCTTTGGTCAGAATCAAGACGCCACAAATTTCAATCTTCCACTAGCACGACCCTGGAGTGGGCCCTTCTCACTCCACTTCTTAAATTTTTCCCTCTCAACTCTTAAATTCTCAGTTCCTCGAGTCGTTATAGGGTGGGTAATACCCACTCTCTTTTCTATTTTACACATTCCCAAAAATTATTTTTATTTATTAAAAAAATGTTCTCCATGATGCCTAAATATGATAAAAATGGTTTTATAAAAGAGGTCAAAGTATCTATAAATCATACAGTTTAGATAAGTCCAAAACCCTTGTAGAGACGCGATTTATCGCGTCTTAAAAAACCAATCATCTACACCAATAAACCTTACTGAAGCGTATTAATACATAACCAGTTTTCCAATTTGAATTCCCAAGAAGTTCAGTCTAACAAAATAAAAACTCAAAATATCCACTTACCTCAAGAAATTACATTTAATCATGTTCATAAGCTACAGAAAGTCATGGTTGCCTGCGAATATAGCTCGTTATTTTTTGCTGGCGTTTACGACTTTTCTGTTAGTTACAGGCTGTAGCTCTCCAAGCACTCAAAGCAAGAGTCTCCAAGTTGAGCCAACTACTGCAAGCTCAAAAAAACTAGAGGTTATCAACATTGGTCATCAGAGTGGTACACCAGGTTTGAATCTACTCAAAGCTCAGGGCTATTTGGAAAAGCGCTTTGCTGCTGATGGCATTGCTATCAAGTGGATAGAATTTCGGGGCGGCCCACCAATGATGGAAGCAATGGCCGCAAACAGTGTTGATATTGGCAACGTTGGGAATCTACCACCAATTTTTGCTCAAGCTGGTGATAATCCCATTGTTTATGTTGCTGCAACTGGTTCCAACGCAGGCGCTCAAGCAGTTATTGTCCGTAAGGATTCACCAATCAAAACTCTTGCGGAACTCAAGGGTAAGAAAGTTGCGATCCAAAAAGGAACTGCTCTGCAATATTTGCTTTTGAAAGCTATAGCAAGTGCTGGATTAACTCTCAATGATATTCAACCTGCTTACCTGACTATTCCAGAAAGTCAGGTTGCTTTTGAAAGTGCCAGGGTTGATGTTTTACCTACTAGCGATCCGTTTTACGCTCGGAAAGAGCGAGCAAATGAAATACGAGTTCTAGCCAAAGGTTCTGATGTCGCTCCCCAAAGAGCCTACTATATCGCTACACGCAATTTTGCTGAAAATCACCCCGACTTAGTGAAGGTGATTTTGGAAGAACAAAGGAAAGTAGAAGAATGGGCTAAAGCTAACCCCAATGAAGTTGCTAATTTGTTGGCAGCGCAAACTAGACAAGAACCAGGAGTCTGGAAATGGGCTTTAGAAAGGCGACCTATCTTAGGGGTATTTGATATAACTGATGAATTTGTCGCTGAACAACAGCAGGTAGTTGAACTTTTCTACAGTCAAAAGCTGATTCCTAAAACTTTTCAAATCAAAGATGCAGTATGGAAACCTAAAAGTTGATTTATTAAAAGAGAATTCAGAATTCAGGAGTAACCAAGCTCCCCTCTCTTCTTCTGAGAGGTCTTAGGGGAAAGGAAAAGTTCTTTGGATTATTTAATTCGTAATTAATCATAATCGTTTTAATCACCGATCGAGGAATAAATAAAACAACCCATGCCAGCCTTAAAAGGAAAGTTTGAATTCAAGAAAAACCAGAGAGTAACACGCCGTTCCTTGTTGTTTACTCTGGGCTACTGCTTAATGCTATCGACGGTCTTATCGAGTTGTGGTGAAGCCAAAAATAACACTCAGCAGTCAGTAGCTTCGCCTGAATCGGCTGCTTCATCTAGCACTACAGAGAAGTCAACTGAAAAGCAAGTAGTGCGGATTGTACGTTCAAAACAACTTACCGCTTTAGCAGTTTTAGAAAAACAGGGTTCCTTAGAAAAGCGATTAGAGCCTCTGGGTTTTAAAGTACAGTGGCCTGAGTTTGCGGCTGGGCCACAACAGCTAGAAGCCCTGAATGCCAATGGACTGGATATCGCATCTACAGCCGAATCGCCTCCTGTATTTTCACAAGCAGCAGGAGCGCCTCTTGTTTATTTAGCTACTACACGTCCCAGTGGTAAAGCAATTTCACTTTTAGTTCCTGTAAACTCTCCGATTAAAAGTGTTACTGATTTGAAGGGTAAAAAAGTGGCTTTTCAGAAAGCTTCTATCGGCCACTACTTATTAGTTAAAGCGTTAGAAGATGTCGGACTGAAACTGAGCGATGTCCAATCAGTTTTTTTAGCGCCGCCAGATGCAAATGCGGCATTTAGTCAGAGCAAGGTGGATGCTTGGTATATTTGGGAGCCATTCGCTACCAGAAATGTACAAAAGAAAATAGCTCGTGTTTTAGCAGATGGTGGTAAGTTGCGGGATACTGGCAACTTTTACTCAACCTCACGCCAGTTTTATCAGGCTCATCCTGATGTTATCAAAGTGTTTCTAGAGGAGTTAGAAAAGGCAGAAATCTGGACTAAGGATCATCCCAAAGAAGTTGCACAACTGCTTGCTCCTGTAACTCAGCTAGATCCACCAACTCTAGAAATAATGCATAATAAATATGACTATGGGTTGCTACCAATCACTGATCAAACTATTACCAAGCAACAAGAAGTTGCAGATAAGTGGTACAGCTTAGGACTTATCCCCAAAAAAGTGAATGTTAGAGATGGGTTTTTAACGCCTGAAGAGTATGCCAAAATTACTCCCTCAGAGGTGTTAGCGAATAAGTAGTTATCCCAAGAATAAACTAAAACACAGGAGAATGTGATGGAGTTCTACTACCAACATAAATGGTCTATAGGTGATATTGTCTACTGGGATAATCAAGCTACTTTGCACTACCGTCAAGCATTTGCTCCGAATGAGCGAAGGGTCTTGAAGCGGGTTAGCCTTGCAGGTAGTCGTCCATTTTAACCTCTATATCTGAAGTAGAGATGCAAGAAATTGCGTCTCTAAAAAGCTAGAATTATAGGCAAAATTTATCTGCCATAATTTCTAAATAAGACAAGACAAAAAGCTTGAATAACTAAGTTGAATTGCAATCCGCTTGGGTTAAGCCCCAAATCCAATGCAAGAGACGTTGCAATTGCTAGTCTCTACATACCTAAAATCAATACCAAAAATCCTTAGCCCAAGCGTATTGGGTTGAATTGTTTTAAAATAACTATGGTAAATAATATATTTATTTTATTAAAAAAGTATAAATATATTTGTTATTGGTTTCCGAAAAAAACCTATAAAATTTTATATGTTTTTACTAAAAATAGTGTTTATAAATACTCTATTTAGATCAAATAACTAGATAATATATAGACGAGACTTAATAATTAAAACTATTTGCAAATAGCTTAAAAAGCGGAAATCAAATTACTTGAAAATTTGATGATTTTCCTTTTCATAAAAAATTGGTTAAGCCTGGAGTTTAAAAAATGTTTAGCAATGCTGTAAAAAATAAGTCAACACTAATCAGTAAAATTGCATTATTTGTAATGCCTGGTTTTTTAGCTTTATCTACCACTTTAATAAGTTGTACTTCACCCAGTAATAATACAAATAATGCAACTGACGCTAAAGCAGAGACAGCAGCAACAAAAACTATTACTTTCAAAACCAAAGTGCTGCGAATGGGTTACCAAAGCTCTGGTGATTTAGTTAGAGTGACAGGAGTTTTAGAAAAACGTTTGGAACCCTTGGGTGTAAAAGTTGAGTGGGCGCAATTTGCCCAAGGGCCGCAACTCATGGAAGCGATGAATGTCGGTAAAATTGATGTTGGTTCAGTTGGAGAAACTCCTCCGATTTTTGCCCAAGCGGCTGGTGCCAGAATCGTCTATCTTGCTGGGAGAAGAATTACTCCTACTTCCGGTAAAGGGAGTGCGTAGGCGTAGCCCGCCGTAGGCATCGCAGTTCCTAAAGGTTCTCCAATTAAAACTTTAGCTGATATCAAAGGTCAAAAAGTAGTATTTCAAAAAGGTTCTGCTTCTCACTATTTTATCATCCAAGCCTTAAAATAAGTGGGTTTAAAATATAGTGATATTAAAGTTTTGAGTATGCCCAATGTGGAAGCCCGTGGTGCATTTATTCAGGGCACTATTCCAGTTTGGGTAACTGGTGATCCTCACTTAGCTTTGGTAGAAAAACTCCACGGTGCGCGTGTACTGCGAGATGCGAGAAATATTGGAACCCCAGGCGGATATTATGTAGGAACACGCGAGTTTGCTAGAGAAAATCCAGAATTACTTCGGATTATCTTGGAAGAGATTGATAAAAATGGTCAATGGGCAGAAGCAAATCGTCAAGAAGTGGCCAAACTCATAGCACCGATACTTAAGATTGATCTACCCATTCAAGAAATAATTTCTGGACGCGCTAATTATCGACTAAAAGGAATTACTCCAGAGTTGATGAAAGCTCAACAAAGTGTTGCAGATTTATTTTATAACGAAAAAATCTTACCAAAAAAAATTGATGTTCAGGAAGCATTGCTTACACCCAAAGAATATGCAGCTATTACTCCACCAACACTGATTAGTGAAAAGTAGAGAATAATCAGATATGAAGTCTGCTTTTTAAAACAAACTAGAATACCAATTTACTAAATGCAAAAGAAGATTTGCTGAATTAGCACAATCTCAATTTGTAATCATAAATTGGTGTTCTAGGAGGTTTAAATAGCAACTTCCTATTATCTTACTTGCTGAAAGAAAGTAAGACTGACAACGTAAAAGCTAAAACTTACAAGGAAAATCACAACTCATGATCAAGCCATTTCAACCACAACGCCGTACAGTTTTAAAGCGTATTGTCCAATATTCAGTACTGGGACTGTTTACTTTATCATCTTCCTTGGTGGGTAGCCTTGTGCAAAGCACCCAAGCGCAGACAGCCAAAGTAATTAACTTGGCATATCAAAGTTCTGGTGATATTGTCAAGGCCAGAAAAGTTGTTGAGCCACGTTTCCAAGCATTGGGTGTAACCGTGAATTGGGTTGGGCCATTCGCAGCAGGGCCACAATTGATAGAAGCGCTGAATGAAGGTAAGGTGGATATCGGTAGTGTTGGAGAGACACCTCCAATATTTGACCAAGCTGCACGCCCAGGCCTCATCCCTGAAGTTGTCTATCTTGCTGGACGCACGCCCAGCACTGGTCAAAACCAAGGTATTGTAGTGAAAGCTAATTCTCCCATTAAGAAAGTAGCGGATCTTAAAGGTAAGAAAATTACTTTTCAGGTAGGGTCGAATGCACAGTTGTTACTAGCAAAAGCTTTGCAAGAGGTAGGGTTAAAAATTAGCGATATTCAAATCGTTGGTTTGACTCCATCTCAAGCCCGCGACGCCTTTATTCAAGACAAGGCTGATGCCTGGGTGGGTGGCGATCCCCTTTTAGCTGAAGTGGAAAATACTACCCCGATTCGGGTTCTGAGAAATGCAGCAGGAATTAACACTCTCGGCGGGTTTTATATTGGCAGGCGTGGATTTGTCACCCAAAATCCGCAATTGGTGCGAGTGTTTTTAGAGGAAGCACAGAAGGTAGGAGAAGAGGCTGAAAAAAACCCAAGCATTTATGCCAAAATTTTAGTTGATGAACAGAAATTAGATCCATCAGTTGCAGAAAAGGTGGCACGCCGTCGTACTTATAGATTGAGAAGACTGACACCTGCTATCATTGCCGAACAGCAAGGCGTTGCTGATTTTTATTTTCAAGAAAAAATCATCTCGCGTAAGATAGATATCAAAGAAGGGATTCTTGCTCCTCTAGTATATCAAGCGATCATCCCTGATAATATCAAGTAAGAGTAAACAGGTAGAGGCAGGTTTATTCAGCTATTAACTCGGCTGGCTCTATTGGTTTGGCAAGATGCTTGTGAAATCATCATGAAAGCAGCTAGTACACTGTAGCGGAAGTTTGCCTAGCTTTAACAACGGGCTTAACAAGTTGCTCAACTAACTTGTTAAGCCTATTGTCTGGTTAATTGAGATGGATGGTAGGTGGATTAGCAAAAACCGAGTCAGGAACAAGCGATCGCAAACCTCTTTAGAGATGTGATTTGGGACTGATGATTAGTTATAACTAAAATATTCCAGTGATGAAAATACCATTTATTCCACAACGCCGCACAGTTTTAAAACGCATTGTCCAACTTTCTGTATTGGGATTGTTTACTCTATCAACTCCCTTAATAGGTAGCTTAATAAATAACGCTCAAGCACAAAAAAAAGCTGGTTTTAGTGCTAAAGTCATCAACTTGGCATATCAAACTTCTGGAGATATTGTCAAAGTCAAAAAAGTTGTTGAGCCACGTTTCAAAGCATTGGGTGTGACTGTAAAATGGGTTGGGCCATTCCCAGCCGGGCCGCAACTAATAGAAGCGATGAATGCAGGTAAGGTGGATATCGGCAATGTGGGAGAGACACCGCCAATATTTTCCCAAGCCGCAGGTATCACAGAAGTTATCTATATTGCCGGACGCACACCCAGCAAGGGTGCAAACCAAGGTATTGTAGTCAGAGCTAATTCTCCAATTAAGAAGATAGCGGATCTTAAAGGTAAGAAAATTGCTTTTCAGAGGGGATCGAATGCACACTATTTATTAGCAAAAGCCTTGCAAGAGGTGGGGTTAAAAATTAAGGATGTTAAAATTGTTGGTTTGACTCCATCTGAAGCCCGTGACGCTTTTATTCAAGACAAAGTTGAAGTTTGGGTAGGTAGTGACCCTTTTTTGGCTCTTGTGGAAAAAATTATACCGATTCGGAATCTGAGAAATGCAGCAAGAATTAACACTCTCGGCGGCTTTTATCTTGGTAGGCGTAAATTTGTCACCCAAAATCCCGAATTGGTGCGAGTATTTTTAGAGGAAGCAGACAAGGTAGGAGAATGGGCTGAAAAAAACCCAACTGAAGTTGCCAAAGCTTTTGCTCCCGAACTGAAATTAGAGGTATCAGTTTTAGAAAAGGTGGCACGCCGACGTACTTTTAGGTTGAGAAGACTAACACCTGCCATTATTGCCGAACAACAGCGCGTTGCTGACTTTTATTTCCAAGAAAAAATCATTCCCCGTAAAATAGATATTAGAGATGCGATCCTTCCAACTCAACTTGATGTAGCTATTACGCCTGTTCGTCTCAAGTAACTTAAACAGCTAGAGATAGGTTTATTCAGCTATTAAGTTAGCGATCGCATCTACTAATTCGGCTGGCTCTACTGGTTTGGCAAGATGCTTGTCAAATCCGGCTGCAAGTACTTGTTTGGCGTTGATTTCTCCAGCATAGGCAGTAAGTGCGTAGTTTACCGCCGTAGGCATCGCTCGAATTTGCCCTCCTTGTTCTGCTGCTGGTAGTGTTCTCAACTGTCGCATAAACATACATCCATCCACTTCTGGCATTCCAATGTCGCTTAAAAGTATATCTGGCAAGGATTGGCTTAAAGCGGCTAGTGCTTCATTTGCTGATGCCACTGCTGTCACATTTGCCCCATACTGCTCTAGCAAGAAGGCAATAAATTCTCGCGTATCTGCATCATCATCCACTACTAAAATATTGACACCATTTAAATTTGAGATGTCTCTGAGTCATTACTCTCCTGTTTAATCTCTGATTGATTTTGCAGCAGTGGGAGTCTCACGGTAAAAGTTGCCCCCTGATCTTCGCCTCTGCTTTCTACCTGCACTGTGCCGCCATGCAGTTCGACTAAGTGACGGACAATCGCTAACCCTAATCCCAGTCCACCAAACTTTCTGGTTGTGCTGCTGTTCTCTTGGCGAAAATATTCAAATACGTAAGGCAGAAAATTGGGATCGATGCCCTTGCCAGTATCGCTGACTGTGATCTGAGCATAAAATACAGGATTGTTTTCTGTACCCTGTACCCTGTCCCCTATACCCTTTACCCTTTCCAATCGAATATCAACCCGTCCTCCCGCAGGTGTAAACTTAACTGCGTTTGAGAGCAAGTTCCAGACGACTTGCTGCAATCGGCCAGAATCACCCAAAACTTGCCCCAAATTTGGTTCCAGGCTGATGTGCATCTCAATTGACTTAGCTTCTGCCGATAACCGCACTGTTTCCATTGCTGCCGAAATCACAGATGCCAGATCAACTGGGTAGATATTTAAGCTGAGTTTACCTTGTAAAATCCGGGAGATATCCAGCAAGTCTTCAATCAGTTGAGCTTGTAACCTAGCATTTCGCTCAATAGTCTTCAGCGCTTGAGGGATTGTCTTTTCATCAAGTTTTTTGGTTTGGAGTAGCTTAGACCATTGGTAGGAGACTTTGGACACGCCTGGGTTCTCGCTGATTGATTTGACCCGACTCGCCAACCGTCCAGCAAGGATTGTTCCATCCCTCGCCAGCCATTTCTAGCTAACTGGATTGACAGAGTTTCTGTTTTGGGGTCAATGTAACGACTCAAGTAAGCAGATAAAATATCACGTTGCATTGTCAAACTGCATTTAGAGCAGTTATGCACTCGTTGAGATAATGACTTTTTCTGTTTATTTACGCACAAACTATTCCTTGAGAAAGTGCAGTAAGTGAAGTCGAAAACATTCTTATCTGTACCACCAGCATTTTCAGCTTTGCGCTTCAGTTCAGATTGAAAAGATGCGGGTGATTTAAACCCTATGGATTTACTATAATTTTTCTGCCAAGCTTTAACTGATACTTTCTCAGTTTTAATATTCTTACCGAGGGCTAAAGTTTGGTTGACTAATCTACCATGCAAAGATTTACGATGAGCCGCTTGTTTACGTTCTATCTCACGTTTTAAAGAAGCAGTTCTTTTATAGCGATTTGAATTATTCCAACGCTTTTTACCCGGATTTACTGTGCCATTAGAATTAAAATTGTTAGGATTATTAGCGCGGCGCTGCCTATCCATTTTGCGTTGCAGTTTTCTAACAATTTTTTGTTTTGAGGTTAATTCCACTGTGAATGGAGTCCAAATTGTTTCGGAATCCCCAACAATCGCAACGGTTGAAACGCCCAAATCAATACCAACAGTACCATCACCGATAATGTTTTTAGGTTTTTGATACGGATCACCCTCACAAACCAATTGAACGAACCAGTAGGTTTTTTGATTGAGAATACGACGTACCAAGCGAACATATTTAATCTTTGATAGCAATCCATGCAAGATTACTGGGTCATTGGTGATGATACCTGGTAGCTAGAGGTTAGACCTCTTGCAAAAGTCTATCCCCTTTTCCACATCCCGTCAAAAGTCAGGTTGAGCGACAGCATTTGCTTGTTGAGCGACAGCATTTACTTGTTGAGCAACAGCATTTGCTTGTTGAGCAACAGCATTTACTTGTTGAGCGACAGCATTTACTTGTTGAGCAACAGCATTTGCTTGTTGAGCGACAGCATTTACTTGTTGAGCAACAGCATTTGCTTGTTGAGCGACAGCATTTGCTTGTTGAGCGACAGCATTTGCTTGTTGAGCAACAGCATTTGCTTGTTGAGCGACAGCATTTGCTTGTTGAGCGACAGCATTTGCTTGTTGAGCGACAGCATTTGCTTGTTTGGAAGTAGGTAAGGGACTTCCAAATAAAAAAATACTCAAAAAACTCTCTCCTCCTTATTCCTCTGTGTTCTCTGCGTCTCTGTGGTTCGTTTATTTGGATAATTTATTTCTTGGAAGTCCCTAAGGTACTCTCTCTCTCTTTTTTCCAACGTCATCAATGCTACCCAACTTGTGCCACACATCTAGGACTTTTGCAAGAGGTCTGTTGTAAGTTGGTGATTATGTACTACATCAACTATTAGGCAACCTATTTAAGCTATTAATAGAGTTGTTTCAATCTAGGGAATGAAAATATGAGGGTTTGGCTTGCCTGCTTTTTTGTGCTGTTTGCTTTGGCGGAACTGTTTGACTGGTTACAAGAATTTAATTTGCCATTACCTATCTATATTTTGGGTGGCGCTTTTTTAGCTGTTGCTTCTAACTATGATAAAATATTTGACTCCTATTTTGCTGATTCAAGCATTGAGGCATCACTCGAACAATCCGAGCTAGATTCACTAACCCCATCTACTAATCCTATTTCTTTCCCAATTGCCAGTGCTGTTAAAGATGCTCAAACATCTCAAACGGATGATTAGCTGCATAACCCAATCGCTTGTCTAGTCTCTAAGCAGCAAGTAAATTGTTACATTAATATAGAAGCTCAGGTTAAAAGCTAATTAACCTAGAGTCAGAAAATTAACTTCTGCGCCTGCAAAATCTACCCAATTCAGGCTACCGCCGCAACGCCGTGATTAGTGGACTATTAGAAAAACTCCGTGTCCCCTTTGTCAAAGTTCAGGATTCCCGTGAAACTTCCAAGAGCAAAAGCTGGTTGCAAATGATTTTAGTTACCAGTGTAGGAGTCACCGCCTTTATCTGGGGAGTTCGGGAACTCAAATGGTTACAGCCTTGGGAGTTGAGAGTTTATGATCAGATGTTGCGATCGCGTCCAGCAGAAGCACCTGATAAGCGGATTTTGCTGGTAAAAATCACTGACGAGGATCTCAAACGAGAGAAAGGGACTCCATCAGATCATACAATAAATCAGCTCTTAAAGAAAATAGAGACTTATCAACCGCGAATTGTTGGTTTATATCTTTTCCAACCAGAAAACAACTATTTGGCAGCTAATTTGCAAAATAAAGATAACATCGTCAGCACCTGTTTTTTCAGCAGCTTGGGTAGAGATGAAATCCCACCACCGCCAAATTTACCTATAGATAATGTTGGGTTTGGCAATGTGGTTGCTGACAATGAAAACGACCAAATTCTTCGCCGCAGTTTGTTATTTGTTCACTCTCCATACAAAAAATGTACAACATCATTTGCATTTGGTGCGTTAATAGCAATTAATTATCTGGAAAAACAAGGCATTGAATATGACTTTACTAATAAAGGAGATTTTCAGTTAGGTAAAACCTTGTTCCCGCGTTTACAACCAAATTCCGGTAGCTACCAACATCTAGATGCAGATGGCTATCAAATATTATTAAATTACCATCACCCCAACAGCCTCGCCGACGAAGTAACCCTCACACAAGTCCTCAGTGGACAAGTCAAACCCAATTTAGTCAAAGACCGCCTTGTAATTATTGGCGCTACTGCCGCTAATTTACCTCAAAGTAGCTTTTATACACCCTACAGCGCTTTGCCAGATCAACCACCCAGAATGCCTGCTCTGGTTATTCATGCACAGATAGCAAGTCAACTCATCAGTACAGTGTTGGATGGGCAACCTATAATTTGGTATTGGCCAGACTGGGCGGAACTTATTTGGATTTGGGGCTGGTCGCTCTTAGGTGGAATTATAGCATGGCGGTGGCAAAATCCGTTGCTGTTGCTAGTGGTGGCAGGGACAACTCTACTTGGGTTAGTAGTAATCTGCGTTGCTTTGTTTTTGCAAGCTGGATGGATACCATTAGTTCCCTCTGCCCTCGCTTTGGTGATTAGTAGCATCTGTGTGATTGCTTATACTAGCTACCAAAATCAGCGACAAACTCAGGTGATTATTCTGCAAGTTGAAAAACAACAAGAAGCGATCGCGCAATTAAATGTACTCTTAGAAGATAAAACAGCACTTCCCGACTCTTATCTTGATTTTCCTCCCCCAGTTGATTCACCAGAGATAAAATCAGGTGATTTGCTTTTGGGTGGACGCTACAAAATCTCTCAAGTTCTCGGTGCTGGTGGATTTGGCCGCACTTATTTAGCACAGGATACTCAACGCCCAGGTAATCCGATTTGTGTAGTTAAAAAGTTAATGCCAGCCCGTCAAGATACACGATTTTTGCAAGTTGCTCGTAGGTTGTTTAATAGTGAAGCTGAAATATTACAATGTTTGGGTAAACATCATCAGATTCCCGAACTACTTGCTTATTTTGAAGATGACCAAGAATTTTATTTGATTCAAGAATATATCGAGGGACATACCCTAAGTGAAGAATTACCACCTGTGCGGAATGTGCAAAACGAATCATTTGTAATTGAGATGTTAAAACAAGTTTTAGAAGTTCTAGAATTTGTTCACTATCATCGAGTCATTCATCGTGATATCAAACCGGCTAATATTATTAGATGCGCTCAAGATAATCGGCTGGTATTGATTGATTTTGGTGCAGTAAAATTGATGCAACCGCCAAGTAGTGAGCAAACAGAATTAGCCACAGTAGCCATCGGGACGCGGGGTTATGCACCACCCGAACAATTTGCCGGTCATCCACGCTTATGCAGTGACATTTACGCTTTAGGAATGATTGGCATTCAAGCCATAACAGGGATAGCACCGCAAGAACTCCACCCAGATCCAGAAACGGGTAATATTATGTGGCGGCAACCGGTGCAAGTGAGTGAAGAATTAGCGGCAATTTTAGATAAAATGGTTTGCTATAATTTTAGCGATCGCTATCAATCAGCCGCCGCAGTTTTACAAGATTTAAAACGTATGTAGCCCTGGCGATTAGAAATCGCGGCTACACATACTTTCATCCGCCTAACAAGAATTAATGCTTACAACCCGCAGAGGTGGGTTTTGTCTGTAATCTCAAGAGTTTACACTTGTATTAAGTAGGTAGGCATAATTAAATAATTCGTAATGACGCTCGTTCCTCGCTACCGCTACGCTAACGTAATTCGTAATGACGCTCTCTACGAGACGCTGCGCGAACGCGGACTCGCTAACGCAACGCTTTCGTAAATTTTGTTTTGTAATGGGGATTTAACCCCAACACAAAACAAAATTTTTATTGAACCGGGGGACTTAAACCCACGGAACTAGTTAAACATAAGATAAGATTAAGATAAAACCTCACCCTCAATCCCTCTCCGTGAGTTCGGAGAGGGAAGCCGGAGGTAGGGTGAGGTTTTATATTAGTTATTAATACCATTCATCTTTAGCCCATATTGACCTTGTTTTTCTATAATCTGACTCAATATTTTGTGGCAATGACAGTCACTTTCACATTGATTTAATATGTCTTGTGGAGCAATTGAACTAGAACCTAAAGCCAGACATATTTTTCCAGTACAAGTAAGCTTAAAATAGTCTCTTAAATTGCTTTGGGGGGGCAATTCGTTAATTTGATAATTTGTTAAAGGTTCAATAAAGCCTAATACTCGTAAATGTCTTAATTGTTGCTCACACGATTGTTCTTTTTTATACGGAAACTGTCTTTGCTCTTTTTCAGCATTAAATAAATTTTCCAGAGTTGTTCGCTCTCCATCGTCTAGCAAGTAGTCAAAAAACTTTCTTTGGTTTTCATCATCTTCTATTAAAGTTCCTAGTAAAGCTAAAGCTTTTGACTCCTTTTGATTAGCCTCTATATTAGCTTTAATTTTACTATGTACTAGGTTCAATTCTACTCCATTGCTACCAAATTGTAATTTTTCTAGTCTTTCAATAACTGAAGAGTTTAACAATAATATAATTGTTAAAAGTCCTACTTCTGTTGTATCTAATCTCCGGTTTTTATCAAGTCCTTTAGCTGGAATAAAAAATAAGTAACCTAAAACCAAAATACTTATTATCCTGAAGCCAATGTTGAGGAAATTGCTGAGTTTAGGCTGAAAATAATTCTTAATGGTTTCAACTATTTTCTGACTCATACTACATTATTCTATGAATATAATTGACTTTTATTTGAGAGAAAGTAATCGCTCATAAGTAGGTTTAAAAAACTAAATAGCTAGTTACATCGAAAAATGACATAGCTTATTACCCTGTTATTATCTCTGGAATACATGAAGATATTTAGCTCAACTTATTGCAGAAATGATAACAGTTTATCTTTCACGGTATCTGGAAAACCTCTCTCTAAGTCTCTCTCCTAAAAAGAGAGAGACTTGGAATTTTCGCCCTAAGAGCATCGGTAAGAGAGTTAGGTTTTTCGTGGGTTTCTCTACATGACTTAAACCACAATGAGCAAAAAACTAATACCATTTCAATTGATGATTGCAACACATCCTTGGGTAAAGACGCGATGAATCGCGTCTCTATAAATGGTCTATTTGTCGCATTCTTTTTTCAAATTGGTATAACACTTTATGTCTACATCTTGAACCTATAGTTTTTCGGATATCTTCCCAAATTTCTGTAGGACTTAGGCAAAAACCCTCTCAAACTCTCATTCCTCTGTGACGCGCCAGTTGCTACCCTTCTCCTGACGGAGACGCTGCGCGAACGGGAACGCGCTTGAGCGAACAAGTCTCTTAACCGCAAGGGCGCACTGGCTTCTCTGCGCCGCGCCAGTTGCTTCAAGTCTCTTAACCGCAAGGGCGCACTGGCTTCTCTGTGGTTCGTTTTCCGTTACCCGTGCGTAAGTCCTATTCTGATTAACACCTATGACAATACTCCTCGGTTAAGAATATTCGTAGGTTCGGTTGAGCATAAGCGGTACCCACCGAATAGCAAAATACCATTTTTGACCACAACAGCCTTATTGTGGAGCGTTGTTGCCAGAGTGCGAACCAGTATAATAGCCTGGATATTCTTTAAAAAATTTGCAGCTAATAACTCTTCCCTTAGCGTCCTTTGCGGTTCGATACCCTAACCATGTCCACTCAACCCACAATCCAAAGCATATACACCGATGGTGCTTGCACCGGAAATCCTGGCCCTGGCGGTTGGGGAGTTGTCGTCTATTTTAGCGATGGTTCAATCCACGAAATGGGCGATGCATCCCCTCATACCACTAATAATAAAATGGAAATGCAAGCTGCGATCGCAGCCCTCCAATTCCTGCAAACATCTCAACAAACCCAACCCATCATCCTTCATACCGATAGCGAATACCTAATTAACTGCGTTACCAAGTGGGTGAAAGGATGGAAAAAGAAAGGCTGGAAAAAGTCAGATGGTAAACCCGTCCAAAATCAAGAGCTTTTGGAAACTCTTGATGAACTCAATACCCAACAGGTAAAATGGCAACACGTTAGGGGACATTCTGGTAACATAGGTAACGAACGTTGTGATGCGATCGCTCGCACATACGCCAGTGGTAAAATTCCTTCGCTACAACAATTAACTCCTGCAAATTTTTATAAATCTTTACCTTCCACAAATGACCTAAATGTAGCAAAAGTAGCTGATTATGAAAAAAACTCTCGAATAATTAACCAAAGTCCGCAAGAAATCAGTACTTCTGCACCAGAAATAACCGTTATGGAACCATCTACTGGGCCAACTGCGGCCGCAACCGATGAAAAACCGCCAGAAATGAGGGTTTCGCAACTCCGCAGCTTGGTCGAAACTCTGCGTATCGCTGACGAAATTTCAGAAAAAGGCTACTTAATCACCAGTTCTGAGTTAGCAGACTTGATGGATGTCCACGCCAGCGCTGTTACCAGTCGGGGAGATCAATGGCGCTGGCGAAACTGGATAGTGTCACGGGTACGCCGTGAAGGAAATCAAATTCTTTGGGAACTGGAACGCGGGGATCAAGTAGGAGGTGAAGAGGAGTAGGGAGTAGGGAATAGGGAATAGGGAATAGGGAGTAGGGAATAGGGAATTTCGCTCACTCACCACTCACCACTCACCACTCCCTACTCCCCCTCTTTTGCACTATACTTGCGTCCCCGCCACTCGCGTGGCTTGCGGAACGCAGATAAGAAGATTCGCAGTACAGCTAAGGGATCAGCCAAAGGGGAAAGCCAGAATAACCAGCCGCCTTTTGCGCTTTTGCGATCGTAAGAAGGTGCGATCGCAATTAGCATAGCAAAGCGAATTACCACCAAGAATAAATTTAGTCCTAGCAGAAGGAGTGGGGGAGTAGGTAGAGACGCGATTAATCGCGTCTGTAGCGAGTACGAAAGTGGGGGAGAAATCAACAAAAAAGTAAGGATTATTAAAAGGGGTAGACCTTGAACAGATGTGAGTAGCCATAAATCTCCCCACAACTGCGAACGAGAAGTTGCGTCTTTGAGGTCGAGGCTCCGCCCCCACTCCTTCCACGTCTCCATCGCCCCTTCATACATCCTTACTTTCAGCACCTTTGCGCCATCTAAAAAGCCCACCTTATACCCTTGAACAGCAATATTTCGTGCCAAAGTGACATCATCACAAAAAGAACCACTCGCACTGCTATAGCCACCCACAGCAGCTAAAACGGAGCGACGACACAAAAAACACTGCCCATTTGCCATCACCCGTTCTGGCTGCTCTGTATTGATCCCAGCCGGGTCAAATCGGTAAAGCAAAGTCATCAACAAAGCCGGTTGTAGCCAGCACTCTCCCGGATATTTGAGGATGAACTGGGGTGAAAGGGAAACGAGGTCATACCCCTGTGCTTCGGCTGTCTTCACCAAACCAGCAACCAAACCAGGATGCGGTTGAATATCAGCATCCAGCCCTAAAAACCACTGACTACGCTCAGAGCTAAATAGAAAACCGTTATGCAACGCCCAAGGACGCCCCACCCAACCAGAAGGTAAGGGGTCATCTGTCATCACGCGAAAGCGCGGATCTTTCTGCTGTGTCGCTTTTACCAAGTCGGGCGTACCATCAGCAGACTTGCTGTCTACAACAATAATTTCCCTAACTTCGTAGCTTTGATGACTTAAACCAGCTAACAATGGGCTAATGCGAAGCGCCTCGTTCAGCGTGGGAACGACGACGCTAACCTTACCCAAAAGCTCCAGTGTCGGCTGTTGCGGTTCTATTGGAGGAAGGCGTCTTGGCCCCTTTAGCAGGCGCGAAAACAGAATTGCCGTTGCTGGTACTTGGATAAGTAGCAATAAAAGTGAGATGGTGCTTTCTACTATCAAAGCGTTGTCATTAGTCATTAGTCATTAGTCATTGGTCATTAGTCACTTGTACTGAGCGAAGCCGAAGTATTAGTCAAAATAATTCGTAATTTATAATTCGTAATTCGTAATTATTACCCCACGACTGAAGTCGGGGGCCTAATTGAGGAATAAATTTATTTGTCTCCATAAAATGTTAGTTAGTTGCTCTGTACCTTTAATTACGAATTACGAATTACGAATTAGTAATTATTTGGTCATTAGTCATTAGTCACTTGTACTGAGCGTTCGCGTAGCGTCTCGTAGAGAAGCCGAAGTATTAGTCATTAGTCATTGGGCATTGGGAAAGAGGAGGCAGTTCTTGCTGGAGCCAGAAGGCAGAAGTTCTAAAATGTTTGAATTTTGAATTTTGAATTTTGAATTGATTTCTCCCCCCACTCCCCACTCCCCACTCCCCACTCCCCACTCCCTAATTTATTGACTTATTTCAAGGCAACTTTAACGCTTCTTGCCACCGAGACTTCCTTGCTTGCTGGTTCAACAGCAACTGGAGTGGGTGTGGTTGAACTGCTTAACCACAGCGCCACAGCAGGAGTCACACCAAAGAATAAGCCAAGCAACACAGGGATGGAGAATCCAGCGGCCAAGCTTAGTCCGGCGGCGAAGGCAAAGTTAGTTAAATAAACGACTAAGGGTAGATTTAGTTGCGATCGCTCTAATTTAATCGAAGCGTTTCTCCACAACAATCCTGCCACAGTCATAAACAGGGCACTAGTGCCAAACCAACCTGCATAGTTCTGGTAAGGTGTGCCAAAGAAAGCTCCTGGGTGTTCCCAATACCAAAAAGGTAGAGAAGTTTGACTCATCGCTGGCTCAAGGGCAAAATCCCAGCAAGTGAAGAGTAAAGCACCAACGGCTATAGCCGCAATATGGCGTCCCAAACTGGGTTTTTGTGCCACTTTTAAACCAGTTCTCGCAATTAAATAAGAGGACAGCCCAACATAGAACCAAGATAAAGGAATTGTGAAAGGAACTAGCCCCGCAATCTTATAACCTAAGCCACTCAAGTAGCTATAATCACCAAATGGAAAACCTGTGCTGGTTCCCAGTAGTTCACTCCCCAAGGAGATAAACATAGCCGGCAGCATAAATGCTAGCCAAGTTCGCAATCCCAGCGTCCGGTAGGCATAAATAGAGACAGCTATTGTCCCCAAGATGATATCAACTACACCGCCACCTGCCATACTTAACTGTACGGCAGTTTCTCCAACCTGCGATAAGTTGAAAATTATTTCGGCATTAGGTACGACCAGTAGCATCCCTACCAGTCCAAAGGCTTTTGACACGATATGACCAATGAGGCATACGCCTTCAGCAATAACAAGTTGTCTCATGATAATTCCTTAACAAGATGTGACACGCGGCTACTCGGCTGCTAACAGTTTACAAATGTTTAACAACATATTTAAATACTTTGTACCGCAATTCTCTACAAACTTGTTTGGCTTTTTTAGGAAGAGCATAACAGCTTACTGATTGAAGCTATAAGAAAGAAATATGATGATAAACTTACTATTCTAAGCTATATAGTCAAAATCTATATAATTTCATCTGCAAAAACTCCTGGTTTCTTGTCCCACTGATACACGTATGATGAACAACTCCTTCCATACAGGTATCTCGTTGAGGCAGGACAAGCATCAGAGATTAAGAAAGCCCTACAGTAAGTGTGAAGAATGACACATTTATCCCAAAAAATTACGGCAGTGGCTACTAGGTATACCGTAATCTAGAGGTTGTCGATGAACAACTTCTAATTTAATGACTAACAGACGGGAATTTTTCAAAGGGGTGGCAGCGCTTTCTGGCTTATCTTTAGCTGGTTGTGGCTGGAGGCTAGCTGAAGTCCGTGCTAATTCTAATACTTCGGGTCAACGTGACCAACTTTATATCTTTACCTGGACGCAATATACTGACAACCAATTATTGAAAACCTTTAGCACCCAAATCGGTATGAAAGTGCTAGCGGATGTTTATGATTCCAATGATGTCATGCTAGCTAAATTGCAAGCTGGAGGCGGTGGCACTTATAGCATCATCTACCCATCCGATTACATGGTGCAGAAGATGGTAAAGAAAGGTTTATTAACAGAAATAGATCACGATCGCTTAATCGGTTTAGAGAATTTATTCCCCCGGTTTCAGAATCCTAGCTATGACCCCAATAACCGATATAGCATTCCTTTTAACTGGGGGACAACAGGTTTACTTTACAATTCCGAAAAAATCAAAGATGCACCACAAGACTGGGATTACCTTTGGCAAAACCAAAAGCAACTTAATCAGCAGATGACATTGCTCAATGATGTTCGAGAAGTGATGGGTGCGACATTACGGATGCTAGGTTACTCTTACAACTCAAAAAATGAACAAGAAATCAAACAAGCTTATGAAAAGTTGAAAGTGCTAAAACCTGCGATCGCACGTTTTGACACAGACGCTTGGCAAAATCAAATTCTAGCAGGAGATTTACTATTGGCAATGTGCTATTCAGCAGATGCCGTGAGAATCTCTCAAGAAAACCCTAAACTCAAATATGTAATTCCTCGCAGTGGTTCTTCATTATGGACAGACAGTATTGTAATTCCTAAAACAGCCCCCAACCAGGCTGGAGCCTATGCTTGGATTAACATGATTTTGCAACCAGAATTAGCAGCCCAAATCAGTCAACGCCTGAATATTTCTACGCCTAATAGTGCTGGATTTGAGCAATTGCCAAAAACAATCCAAAATAATCCTAATTTATTTCCCTCAGAGTCACTTTTAGCAAATTGTGAACGTGTTACTCCTGTAGGAGAATTTGAAGAGGTTTACGATCGCTATTGGACTCAATTAACTAGCGGCTAAAATAGTTAGGAGAGACGCGATTAATCGCGTCTGTACAGGAGTTAGGAGTAGAGACGCGATTAATCGCGTCTGTACAGGAGTTAGAAGACGCGATTAATCGCGTCTGTTAGGAGTTATAAATGGTGAATTTTCAAAAAAGTGATATTTCTAAAATAGAAGAATTGCAACGCCCACGACCGAATTGGCTCCAACCTTTGGTATTACTTGCACCATCTGGCATTTGGTTATTACTTTTATTGGTGCTGCCAACTTTAATAATTTTCCAGTTAAGTTTAGTTGCAGACATCCAACCAGGAGATTTGGTCAATCCCAACGGATTCAAAAATTACATCCGCATATTTGACCCTCTTTATGTGCAAGTAATTTTGCGATCGCTATTTTTTGCATTTGGTACTACAATAATTTGTTTAATTTTGGGTTTCCCCGTTGCCTATTGGATTGCTCAGATAGCGCCGCAACGTTGGCGGAATTTGCTGCTATTAGCCTTTGTCTTGCCTTTGTGGACTTCCTCGTTACTCCGTTCCTATGCTTGGATTACAATTCTTCGTCCTAGTGGTTTATTGAACAGTTTACTCAGCAATTTAGGCTTGCCTACTTTGCAATTACTTAACCAGAGTCAAGCTGTATTTATTGGTATGAGTTACAGCTTGTTACCCTATATGGTTTTGATTTTATATGCTTCTCTCGAAAAGCTAGACAAGCGGTTGTTAGAAGCAGCTGCTGATTTAGGTGCAAATCCGGTGGAAACTTTTTGGCAAGTAACCGTACCGCAAATTTTTCCTGGAATTGCGGCTGCTTCTATGCTTGTATTCATCACAGGCTTGGGGGATTTTGTCGATCCAGAATTACTTGGTGGTGCTTCTAGTATGACGGCGGCGCGGTTAGTTTATAACCAGTTTCTGGGAGCAACGCAAAATTGGGGATTTGGTTCAGCTTTGAGTATGACATTAATTTTGCTTGTTAGTATTGCGATCGCACTTTTAATTAAGTTTGGTGAGGCTGCACCCAAACGCTAAACTTTCCGCCACTCATTTATAATAAGGGTATCAAACGCCAGCGAGACAACGGTTATGCTCTCACCTGATCTCAAAAATGCGTTACCAACTACTGATGAACTTCCCTGTTCAGACGATACGCCAGTGGATAACGAAGATCAAAATTTTTTGCCCAATATTTTACTCTTCTTACTCAACTCCATTTGGGCAAATCGTATGGATTGGTACTTCGGGGTAGATATGGCATTATATCACACGACAGGAGTAAATTCTAGAGTACCTGTAGTGCCAGATGCTTTTTTAAGTGTGGGAGTAGAACGGAAAAAGGGTGGCAAATCACGCAAAAGTTACGCGGTTTGGGAAGAAAATGGGGTAGTTCCAATATTCACATTAGAAATGGTATCCCACACCCCCGGAGGTGAATATGATGAGAAGCTAGATATATACAAAAAACTCGGTGTATTGTACTACGTAATTTATAACCCTGAGTTTTGGCGACGCGACCAACATCAACCATTTGAAGTGTATAAGTTAATAGATAGAAATTACCAACTACAAATAGGTGAACCTTATTTGATGCCAGAGTTGGGGTTAGGTATTGGGCGACACCAAGCTGTAATTGCCGGGATACAACAGGAGTTTTTATGTTGGTATGATGAGCAAGGAAATCGCTATTTGACAGATGCAGAACAGGCAGAACAGCAGCGACAAAGGGCCGAACAATTAGCGCAGTATTTACGTTCTCTAGGTGTAGATCCAAATAATCTACCTGGTAATTAAGGCGATGGTATTTACCAAAATATCAAACCGCAACACGATAGTCATTAGTTCTTGAGATACCACGCCCACTCTTTAAGGTGGTTTTAATCAGAAATTTTTTTCGGACACCTTAGGGAAGCAGACAAAGCCCGGTACGAGGTATGTACCAAAAAACAATGAGCAATGACTAATGACCAATGACAAATGACTAATGACTAATGACTAAATGGTTTAAATCATCCGTATTACTGTTAATTAACTCCTTAATTGTAGAAAGAAACTCATGCTCTAAATAAGGCTTAGTTAAGTAAGCCTTTGCACCCAATTCTTGAGCAAGCTGGCGATGTTTTTCAGCGCTGCGAGAAGTGAGAATCACGACAGGTTTTTTTGCTAAATCGGGGTATTGACGGAAATTGCCCAACAACTCAAAACCATTCATTCGTGGCATCTCTAAATCAGAGATGACAACTTGTATTTCTGGATGTAACTGTAACTTTTCTAAAGCTTCTACACCATTTTGAGCCTGTATTACTTGATAACCAGATTTTTGCAGTGTGAGAGAGATAGTTTGGCGCAGACTAATTGCGTCATCTACTACTAAAACAACTTTTGGTAATTTATTATCTGGCTCTTGAGAATAACTGGGTTGGGTTTCTATAGATGATTTATTATCTCCTTCTTGAGAGTAACTGGGTTGGGTTTCTATAGTTGTTGTGGAAGCAGATGCAGCAAGTAATGGTGTAGATAAAAAAGTATGTCCTGATATCGCTAAGGCTTTTTTATTTGACAAAGAAGGTACTGGTAGCGCCATGACATCAAGTGTTGTTTGTTGAAGCTCGCTAGATACCAGCAATGAAGCATCAATCACTAAAATGAGATTACCATTAGCTAAACTACTACAACCATAAATGTATTTTGGCGGTGCGATCGCATTTCCTAAAGGTCTGATTACCAATTCTTGTTCACCAATTATTTGGTCAACTTCTAAAGCAAACGTTCCCTGATTTCGTCGTAGCAATAGCACCGGATTTTTCGCTATGCTTGGGTCGTGAGTACTTGATGTGTTGTATGGAGTAGCACTATTAAAGCATGAATCATTATAATTAATCAACTTTGAAAGTTGACGAAGGCTGACCATAGTTTCATCATCGTCTGTATTCCAATGTAAGACTTTTTTACCTTCAATTTCTTTAATCTGCTGTTCAGAGGGAATCAATATTTTTTCGATACTGTCCAAAAGAAGGGCATAAACAACACCTTTGGCTTGAACTAGCATTAATTTTTCGGTAGTCATAGAAAAAGGAATTTTGAGTATGAATATTGTTCCTTGGTTGGGTAAGGATTGAACTGAAATTGAACCATTAAGTGCGTTCATCTGAGTCCGCACGATATCTAACCCCATCCCGCGCCCAGAGATTTCACTGACTTTACCAGCAGTAGAAAATCCAGGGGAAAATATGATATCTAAAAGTTCAGATTCAGCCAGATTAGAAGTATAGGTTATAGTTTTTTCTTCAGTTTGTATGGGATAAAATTCAGCAGCTTTTCTGCGAATTCTGTCTAAATTCAATCCTTGTCCATCATCCCGAACCTCGATAACAGTTTGGCTACCCTGATGATAGGCGCGGATTTCGATTAACCCTTGTTCTGGTTTACCAAGCTCTCGGCGAAGTTGCGGAGCTTCAATACCGTGGTCAAAAGCATTACGTACTAAATGTAACAAGGGATCGTACAGCTTTTCTGCGATCGCTTTATCAACTAGTACTTCAGTACCAGTAAGTTTCAAGCCTACAAGTTTGGCATGAACATTCCCCAACTTATTTACCATGTGGGGGAAGCGATTCAGGATATTGCCCAAAGGCGACATTCGTGCTTCTACTAAGCTATCTATAATATTAAGAGTTAAATTCTCTTGTTTGTCACTAATTTGAGCAGCTTGGCTCACGAGCAAGTCAAGAGACTCTGTGGTTTCTTGTAGTTGCAGTGTCTCTTCTATTGCTTCATGCAATGTCATCTGAAAATCTGTATATACATCCATTTCTAAAGAGTCAAAATTCACTGCAAAATTTTGCGTTTGTTGTGAGGCAATATTTTGTATTTGTAATGGTAAATCACGTAATTCATTTAAAGTTGTTTGGTGTCTAGTGATTTGCTGGATTAATTGGTCAATTATTTCTTTGACTTGTTCATCTTGCAAAGTACGCCGTTTTTGGTAAATCAACAATTCCCCAGCTAGATAATTGAGGTGTTGCAGTCTCTCTGTATCTACTCGAATAAATGAAGGTTGGCGAAAGTTTTTAGTTTGAACATACTCTGATTTATCTTCTATTTCTTTGTTGATTTGTGTAGCTAAATCAGGCATGATTTCAATAGCTGTTTCAGGAACATTTACAACTCCCTGCTCATTGACAGTTAATGAATTAAGCTTTCCTGAAGAATGATCATTCGTGGTTGTCACCACTTTATCTGAAAGGTTTTCGCTAGCTTCTTCTCCCCATATTGCTTCTAGTAGGTTCTCAGTTGTTTGAGAAGATACATTAGGTACTTCTTTAATAACTAAGAGCGTTTGTAACTTGGGACTATCAAGCCAATTTTTCTCTTTACTAGTAACAGGAGGATAGTTTTTATATTCTTGTGCTAATGTATGAATTCGGTTTTGTAATATTTTAATGACTGAGATGTAGCTGTCATATTTGTTAACAGAATACTGAAACTTTGTGACGGCAAATAAGATGATTAAAATTATCCCATGTCGATAAATACAAAGACTTTGACTATCTTCTTCATCTTGAACAAAATCAAGAAACTTTTTCAGCCAATTATCGATATAATCAAGTAAATTTTCTTTTTCTAATCTGGGAACTATTAAATCAAAATTAAGCTCTACTACTATTTGTATCTCGTGATTAAACCAGCCAAAAATGTAGCGAATTACTTTTAAATAAAATTTGGCAGTTGTTGGCTTTACTGATTCGTTTTTATCCTTATCGGATGTAGTGATAAATTGATAAAATTGTTCTTCATTGATGACAAATATACTAACAGATGAATTATTTTGTAATTCTCCAGATAACTCATTCTTTACCACTGTTGTGAGTTTTCGCAGAGCTGGAGAAGTTTTTCCGCCAGATGTGCGATCGCCTTCTAATACCAATTTTTGTGCTTGTTGTAAATCTGCAAGAGCAATTTCGGCAATTTGCTGCACCTGAGTGGGGTTTGCTTGCAACGCTGACAGAATTGTTTGAGAAATTTCTCCTAATCCAGGTAAATTTAGAGATTCTGCTAAACCGAGAAACACCTCAGCTTGAGAGTTTAAAAACTCGATAAATTCGTCATGACTGGGTGGATTGTTAACAGCTTCAGCAATACTGTTTAGACGTTGCTCTACTCCGACTTCAAAAACTGACTGTACAATATCAAATCCCAATTCTTCAGAAGTGGGAATATGAGTTTCAGCACCAAATGCATCACCTAGCTTTTCTTGCAACTGTGCAAACACTGAACTTGCTCGATGGAGCAGTTCTTCATCATTAACAGTACTGCCGATTAATTCGGTATTTAATGCTATGCTAAGACACTCATAAGCTTGTAACAAAAGTGTTTGTAATTCGGCATCAACTACCACTTTTGGATTATATAGAGCCTTAAATACATCTTCTAAAAAATGGGCTATCATCTTAATTACTTCTAGCCCAACATTAGCAGCGCCACCTTTAAGTGTATGAGTCGCCCGCATTAAATTATGAACTTTAGCAATGCTATAATCTTCCGATAAGCTAAATAGTTCTTGTTCAATAATTTGTACTAATTCTGGGGCTTCAGCCAGAAAGTAGATGTATCCTTGTTCACGAATTTCGTTATCTGTAATCATAAGTGGGGAGTGGGGAGTGGGGGGTGGGGAGTGGGGAGTGGGGGATGGGGAATGGGGAATGGGGAAGATTAAAATTTATATCTAATGTGAATTGAGAGTTGAAAACCTTTCAGTTTCGTTGATGATTCCAAAATGATGGTTTTGTCCAAGCCTGGAAACCCTTATGGAAAAATAGGATTTTTTTAATTCACATCAGGTGTAATTCCCTATTTCCTACTCCCTACTCCCTACTCCCCTTATTCTCTAAAGAACGAATTAAAGCACGGAGTAGTCTTCCTACAGATTCACATTGCCTCAAAATTGGAGTGACTAGTTGAGCATCTGTAAGTCCAACTTTCGCTCTAGCTGATAGTAATAAGTGAGTTTCGAGTTCTTTGAGAGAGCCTTGTGCTATTCGGAGAAATTTTATGTATTCCGGGCGATACTCTCGCCCATAGCCCTCAGCTATATTTGCTGGAATTGATACAGCTGCCCGATGAATCTGTGAAGTCATTCCGTAAAGTTCCTCTTTTGGAAATGCAATCGTTAGCTGATAGCAAGCTTCAGCTAAATTCATGCCTTCTTGCCAAACTCTTAAATCTTGATAAGATCGAATTTCATAAACTGTCATTTCCCACTCCCCACTCCCTACTCCCTATTCCCTACTTCACTTTAAACTTACTAGCAGTTGTTAATAGCTCTTGCGCCATCCCTGATAAATCTTGGAACACAGTCGCAATTTCTTGAGATTCAGCAAAAGTCTTATTAGCAATTTCTGCTACATCTTGCATTGATTTTGTGACTGTTACAGATTGCGTCATTTGTTTTTGAGTCGCTGCGGTAATTTGCTCGATTAGCTGACTAATTTCGGCAGTTGCATAAACGATCGCATTCAAGTTTTGGCGAGTATCATTGACAAGATTTGTACCTTCTACTACCTGCTGAATACCAGTTTCCATTGCTACTGCTACTTCTCCGGTTTCTGCTTGAATCTCCTGAACTAATTTTTCTATTTCGATGGTTGCTGCTGCTGACTGGCGAGATAAAGAACGGACTTCATCAGCTACAACTGCAAAGCCTTTGCCATATTCACCTGCACGGGTGGCTTCAATGGCTGCATTCAAAGCTAGCACGTTTGTTTGTGTAGCAAAATTACCAATCAAATTCACCACTTTGGAGATTTTTTGCGAAGATTCACTGAGGCGTTTAATCTTCTTGCTGGTTTGCGCGACGGTTTCACGAATTCCTTGGATTGCTTTTACAGTTAAGTTCATCGCAGTATCGCCAGACTCTACAGTTTCATTGGCTTGTTGCACCGCTACTTGCACTAACTCAGCATTCGTCACCACAGCTTGAGTAGAGTCCACCATCTGTTGAATTTCACCTAAAGCTGCGGTAATTTCCTCAGATTGTTGTTGTGCTAGATTATTCAGTCCCGCTAGTGAAGCCTCGCTGTTAGTGGAAGTTTGGGCAACTTGTTGAGCAGCCCCCTGTACCTGAAGAACGATTTGCCGCAGTGCTTGCAGGGTATTATTGTAAGCATCAGCGATCGTGCCTAGTTCGTCTTCTGTAATGGGTGCGCGTACTGTTAAGTCGCCGTTGAGGGCGGGTCTAAGGGCTATTAGGAGTTGAATAGATCGTTGTTGTAGTAACTCCTTGGCTGCCTTTTCTCGTGCTGCTGCTTCTGCTAATTTGGCTGACTGCCCTTGTACTTGTTGCAAATATTCAGTCTGTTGTAATGCTAGTCCTAACTGGTTGCCAATACGTGCTAACAAGGTGACTTCCGATTCTTCCCAATCACGAGTTCCAGAATTTTGATAAACTGCCAGCAATCCCCACAATTGTTCCCCAGCAAATACAGGAACAATTACATAAGCTTTGACTTCAAATTGCTCTAAAATTTCCAGATGGCAATTAGAATGACCTACCTGATAAATGTCATTTACAACAAAGTTTTCTCCTTGGGCATATCGACCTCCTTGAGTTTCTTGCAAGTGGGTATCTTCCCAGACAGTCTTGATATCGGGCCCTACCAGTTTTACCCAAGTATGAGCTACTGATTCTGCTACAAATTCACCAGTCCAATTAGGGTTGAAGCGATAGACTGCGACGCGATCGCATCGCAGTAATTGCCGTAATTCTTGAGTGGTTGTTTTGAAAATTTCTTCTACATCTAAAGATTGCCGAATCCGGTTACTAATCTTGGTGACAGCTTTCTCTTGTTCCGCTATCTGAGCTAGTTTCTCAGATTTCAACCGAACTAATTCCAAATAATCTATCTGTGATTTAGCTAGGCTAAATTGCAAGCTAGTCTGAACCAAAAAGGTCACTTCCCAGGTTTGCCACTCACGGGGGCTAGAATTTTGATAAGCTGCCAGCAAACCCCACAATTTATCGCCAAAGAATATAGGAACAATTATGTAAGCTTTGGCTTCAAACTGCTCTAAAATCTCAATATGGCAAGGAGCAAGCCCTACTTGATAGATGTCATTAACAACAAAGTTTTCGCCTCTGACATACCTACCTCCCTTTGTTTCTTGCAAGTAGGTATCATCCAAAACGGTTTTAATATCAGGGCCTACCAGTTTTGTCCAACCAGTACCCACAGACTCAGCCACAAATTCGCCACCCCAGTCAGGGTTAAAACGATAGACTGCGACGCGATCGCATCGTAGTGATTGACGCACTTCTTGAGTGGTTGTTTTGAAGACGCTATCTACATTTAAAGATTGTCGGATGCGGCCTACTATCTTAGTAAAAGCTTTTTCTTGTTCAACTATTTGAGCTAGTTGCTCAGATTTCTTATGCATCTGTTCGAGATATTCGCCTTGTGAGATAGCCACACCAAATTGCAGTCCAATTTGGGTCACAAAGCTTTCTTCCCAAGGTTGCCAATCACGAGGCCCAGAATTTTGATAAGCTGCCAGCAAGCCCCATAATTTCTCTCCAGAAAATATGGGGGCAATGATGTAAGCCTTCATTTCATACTGCTCTAAAATATCAATGTGGCATTGAGCATGACCCATTTTATAGATGTCTTTGGCCACAAAGCTTTCACCCTTGGCATAACGTCCTCCTTGGGTGTCTTGCAAGTGGCTATCTTCCCACACCATATAAAAATCAGGGCTGACCATTTTTACCCAGCCATTACCCACTGACTCAGCGATAAACTCGCCACTCCAGTCAGGTTTGAAGCGATAAACGGCGACGCGATCGCATTTTAGTAATTGCCGTACTTCTTGAGTGGTTGTTTGAAAAAGCTTATCGACATTTGATACCCGCAGAATTTTGTCGATTACTTTAGCTACAGATTTTTTTGCTAGTATGCGCTGTTGTTCTTCTCTTTTTAATTCAAAGCTCTGCAATTTGTAGATCAGTTCTGTTGTAATTTGGGATAGTAGGCTAATTTCTACTTCTTGCCACTGCCGTGTTGATAAGCAATTATTTACTGCCAGTAATCCCCATACTTTACCTTCTACTACAATCGGTAAACTCAAACTAGCTTTAATTTGAAATTTATCTAGTAGTTGCTTTTGATAAGGGGTAAGTTGAATCTGATTGATATCGTCAATAACTACAGGTTCTATATAGTCTTGATTGGTATATAAACCAAAAATAATTCCGGGAATATTTTCGCCTAAAGTCGGTGTCCAACCTAGTGTTCTTGATTCTGCTAAAACATTACCTGAATCAAGGGAAGTAAACTGATAAATTAAGGTGCGATCGCAGCCAATTTTTTCTCTAATCTGCGCTACAGTAATTTTGAGTAGTGTATCAAGGTCTGGCGCTTGGCGCATGTGAGTTGCGATGTCTTGCAACTGTCGCCGCCAAGTTTTAAATTCCTGAGCGATCGCGTTTAATAAGGATATTTCGTTGCTAGCAATATTTGTTATATTAGCGCTCCCATTCAGATTTTCTACTTCAGAGATTAGATGCTGGTTTTCCGGGCTATTGTTATACAGAAATGTCATTTTATTAACCTCAAAAGTTGTTAGAGTAATAATTGGGTATTAGGCAGGTAAGAATGAATTAGTATTTGGCTATGAAGGATTAGGAATTGTTAAAATAATGTGCCTAATCACCCATGATTAACCGTTCAATTATGAACTTTCCACATGGGAGCTTGGATAATTGTTATGGCATCCAAATTAAAAATCATATCTTCAGAATCATTAATAAAGTATCCCTGTAAAAAAGGTAATATTTTAGGATAAAATAATTCGCTAGTTGGGGGTTTCATTTCTTGAGTATCCAGCCATTCAATATCTATTAGCTGTCGCACCAATAGTCCCAAATACTTACCCTTGTTTTCGAGAACAATTGCCATTATTTTTGAAAGTAAATTTGCTCCTTGCGAAATTGGAGGATAACCTAACATTGCCTCTAAATCTACTAACCAAAGCATCTCACCGCGCCAGTTATAGATACCCAAGACGCTACTGGGCATCTGAGGAACGCCACATATTTCTGGTAATGATACTTGCAAAACTTCTGTGATGTGTTGTAACGAAATTATCGCTGTATCCCTTACTCCCAAATTAAAACTTAAAAACTTTTCCTTGGTTTCCAAAGTTATTGATCCTTTGTGCTTGATTATTGCTCTCTAGCCAGTATTTGCAGTTATTATTTGATTTTGTCGAGGCTCTATATTAGAAATATGGATTTCTAGCTTTTTGTTGATCTATTAAGTTTTGACTAATTAATCAATCGCTTTAAAATTACCACTAGTTCCTCTCGATCAATCGGTTTTGATAGATAACCATCGGCGCCCAACATATTACCCCAGATTTTATCTACATCACTATTTTTTGTAGAGCAAAAAACCACAGGTATTTTGCTAGTACTGGGATTGTTTTTCAACTCTCGGCAAATTTCAAAGCCACTTTTACCTGGTAAAATTACGTCGAGAAATATGAGGTCTGGCTTATTTTTATCTATTTTGTCTTGAGCTTCTTCACTGCTTGTGGCGCTAATCACAGAATAACCTGCCTGTTGCAAGTAACGGCTGATTATTTCCATATCTGTTAAGCCATCTTCAACAACTAAAACAGTATTCATGATAATTACTCTTTAAAAGTTTTTAAGAATGTAAACAAATTAGATATACAAATCCAAATGATGCGTGAAGAAAGACATACAAGGGACTAGAGACTAGTACAGGTAGGCGGAAATAAACCTACCATTTCATTACAGCCAGAAAGCCCAAAATTAAAGCATGTGTGACTTTTGACTTCCGCCTTGCGGTACTAGACCCTAACCCCTTGTCATCAAGAATATTTCACAACTCAAATCGGACTGCTATAAATACAAAAATTTTGTATTTGTCTAATTTTGATTCAATCTTTATATATTAACCTCCGAAAAAGTACGTAATGAAAATAATTTAATATATATTTTAGTTACGTGATAAATATTCGATTTAGTATAAAAAAATAGGTAGGTTTAAGACCGCCACCTACTTGCATCTTGTGAATTTGGACTTCTTATTTATTACCCCAGTAATTTTATGTTTACTGAGGTGGAAAAATTTACCGATTGTAAATACTTTTGTTATGGCTATTGTTAAGCAATAGGCTCATGCTGAGGAATAAAATTTTCAAGTTAATCAGATTAGTTGATAATTAATAATCAAGAAAAATTATGAATTCTCCCTACTTACAAACTTCTAAATTAGGTTGACTCTTGTCGATGGATACACTTGGCGCAGGTAAATATTTACGTATTATACTCATTACCTTGTCAGCGACTACAGGTTTAGTGATAAAATCTGTAGAACCGACTACCTTAGCACGAACTCTATCTAAAAGACCATCACTACCTGTTAATATAATTACTGGTGTATTGGCGAAGGCAGATATTCGCCGCAACTGAGTACAAATTTCGTAACCACTGGCGACTGGCATAATCAAATCCAAGAAAATCAGGTCTGGTTTATCCTGAATCAGGGTTGGGAGAGCTTGTACAGCATCTTGAATTTTGATAAACCTTAGTCCATTGGAAGTGATAATATCCTCCAGCATTTTACAGACTTGAGGACTATCATCTACGCAGGCTACTAGTGGAGCAATAGATTTCTTTGGTTGTGCGGTGATAGGCTTATTGTTGACCTCAGTCACTACTAAGGGCATGTCAGGTATTTCCACCAATTCGATGATTCCTTTAAGGATATAGGGAAGCAATGAACGGGTGAGTGGAAGTACACTTTGCTTCATTTTCACGGCTAAATCTCGCAGAGTTAATTTGCCGTTGATTAAATTTACAAAGTTTTTGTAGACAGATGGACTTACTATCTGCTGAAGTTGTTCTGGTCGGCGTAGAACTGGTGCTAAGTCAGGAGAAAAATTTGCTAAACCTGCTTCTGACCAAACTTTCCACGAGTCTTGCATGTGCTTTACAGACATTTCTGCACTCGTGAAGCTCATTGGTGTTTCTAAAATAACTTCTTGGGTGCGATTGCAACTTATAGAAGCAAAATTTCCTTGCAGAGCTAGGTCAAATAATAGTTCCGCGATGGTGTTTTCGGCAATAGACTGAATCTGTTCTCTCTGAATTTTCTGTTTTTTATGAAAGATTTCTAGAAGGCGATAATCCCAGTAATCCATTGATACATCTTGCAAACGCAACTGCAATTTATCAACATCAATCTGGGGACAATTTTGAGCCATATGTCTACGCCAGCGACGGAAGGGATGAGTTCCACCTGTTGCCCAAACTATCCGTCCCAGCCGATAATAAAAAGTCCATTGGCTGCCCTTTGAACTTTTAATATTTAATTTGCCATTATATTGCAGCTGAGTACAAGTTTTAAATTCATTAACTAAGTTATTTGAAAGAATAAGTTCGGAGTGGGTCATACTTTGTTCCTTGTATTAAAAAGCCAGCTATTGAAAAACCCACACTAGCTATATAGTCGTTAGCATATATGTCAATAAGTGCAAATACATTTCGTATATAGCAGTCTAAATCAAGTTTATTAAAATCAAAGAATATAGGAAAATAGCAAAAATCTTACTAGTAAAAAAGTCATGTAGCACAGAGTTCCTTATCGGCAAACTTGACGACTCAAGTAGGTTGTTATAGCCCACATCATTAAGGAAGATGCATTCAGTATTAATATATTATTTTAATAATTTTCATGCGGAATTATATCCGTAGAATTTCTGAATTTTTGTTTAAAAAAGATAGGCAGTCTCTATTTATGTTTCATTTATTAAGATTGGCAATAAATGTTAAAAGTATTTATTAAAATTTACATTTATTATTAATGTGTCTCATTTGTAGAGAGACGCGAAATTAGACTGGGCTTCGCCCCGCTACGCTAACGCCCTGCTTCGCTAACACGCCTCTCTACACGCCTAAAATTACCACTGATAATCCTTAAGTGTATAAAGTATTTATTTAAGAGAACTTCTTTAAGGTTTGTTATGGTTTTGATAGCTGAAAACAGCTGCCCTAAGATTACTTTGGTGTTCTGAAAGAAGCCGATCGCCTTCGTCTTTTTCCAAACCAGTCCAGTGCATTAATAGCGCTAGCTTAACCCATTTACCACTGCGTTCTAATAAAAAACCAGCAGCTTCCCGACTTAAACCTGTGAGGTCTTGCAAAATTCGCAAAGCGCGATCGCGTAACTTTTGATTTGTTACTGCCACATCTACCATCCGATTACCGTAAACTTTGCCTAGCTTGACCATCACGCCGCTAGAAAGGATATTTAAAGCTAATTTAGTGGCTGTACCAGCTTTCAGGCGAGTTGAGCCGGCGATTATTTCTGGCCCTGTCAATAGGCGAATGTCAATATCGGCATCAAAGCTAACTTGTTCAGCAGGAACACAGGCGATAAAAATAGTCTTCGCTCCTCGCTGACGAGCAGCACGAAGCGCACCGTGGACATAAGGCGTTGTCCCACCAGCAGTAATGCCGACTACGACATCTAGCTGGGTAATTTGTCGCCCTGCGATCGCAGCCTCCCCATCTTCGATGCTGTCTTCTAAATCCTCCGAACTGCGTACCAGTGCGCCAGCACCACCAGCAATAATCCCCTGTACCAACTCTGGCGGGGTACAAAAAGTAGGTGGACACTCAGCAGCATCTAACACCCCTAACCTGCCACTTGTGCCCGCACCGATATAAAATAAGCGTCCTCCGTGGCGCAAACGCTCTGCGGTGCTATCAATTGCTTGTGCCAACTGAATTTTCGCCGCCGCAACCGCCTCGACTGCCTTTTGGTCTTCGCTATTAAACAACTCCACCAATTCCAGAGAACTGAGCTGGTCTAAGTTAAGACTGTTAGGATTTACCAGCTCGGTTAAAAGATGCCCACGTTCCTGCAAGTTTGTCATTTGTCATTTGTCCTTTGTCATTTGTTCTTTGTCATTAGTCAGTTAGCGACCAGTGACCAATGACCAGTGACCAATGACTAATGACTAATTACAACAATCCTTCCAATTTGCGACGCATCTTCTCTAGTTCAGAATCAGACAATTCTGGTTCCTCTAGTGGCTGTTGATTGAGAGGAAAGGTATCCTCAACAGTATCCTCCTTCTGGGCGTCTACTTGCCAGTCGGTTTTTTCGACGTTAAGTTCTGGGGGAGTTACAACTAAATTGCTGTTTTCTGGGATGATTTCCCATTCATATCCAGCACTTTCGCAAAATTCCTTTATTTCCTCAGCATCGATCGGCTCTGGTGTAGGTGAGGGAAAATCCTGAGCTTCTAACATCAGGGCAAAGCGGGTAGCGTCGTCTTCTGACTCGAACATCAGAATTTTATTGCGATCGCCTTCCCGAATGGTATGAATTCCCTCATTTTCCGTTCGAGCATTAAAAATTAACACAAAAACACGCATTGGTGTAATCATCTGTCTTTTTTAAGGTTTATTCATATTAAAGTTCTAGGTTGTGCCTCAAGGAAAGTCACAGGAACAATTTTCACTCTATTTAGATCAGATTTACCTGAAAACCCCAATATTATGAAGCATAAGTATTGGATTAAGCAAATACCGTAACTCAACCAATGAGGTCTTGAGTTTAGTTGGCGTATCCTGGAAATGGCATACTGAATCAGCGTGTCAGTTAATGCTTGTGTGTGCCAGCAACATCTGGCAATTAATACAGTAAAAGCAAATGACTAAATCTCCCAATCAAGATATTCTCTCCCCGTCGCCTATCCGCAAGCGTCTATGGTTGCTGGTGTTGAGTCGGGGTAGCATTGCTTTGGGCGGACTTTTGCTGTTAGGAGTTATTGTCGGTATTTGTCGGTTGTGGACTTTTGTCCAAACAGAGTTAACACCCTTAGCACAAGAAAGTCTCACTACTACACTCAACCGTCCGGTAAAACTGGGAAAAGTCACACAATTTTCGTTGACGGGAGTGCAATTTGCAGCTTCAGCTATCCCAGCCACATCCACAGATCCAGATCGGGCTACGGTTGAAACTGTGGAGGTGGGTTTTGACCTGTTACAACTAATTTTTAACCGCCAGTTAAAGCTAGATGTTACCTTAGTCAACCCAGATATTTACATTGAACAGGATAACCAGGGGCGCTGGGTTTCCACTAAAATAGCGCCGTCGCGTGAAGGCGCCGCTATTAAAACCGATTTGGACAAATTGTGGTTTCGCAATGCCAAGCTGGCCTTGATGCCGCAGAAGAGGGCAGGGGGAGCAGGGGAAGAAGCAAGGGAGCTCTTAGCTGGGAGCAGGGGAGAAGAGTTTTCCCCTCTGCCCCCCTCACCCCGCACCTCTGCCTCTTTTCCCTTATCTCCCGTAACATTTTCTCAAATCAACGGTTCAGCCCAACTTTTAGCAAATAATCAGTTGATCAGGTTTGATGTGGGGGGGCAAGCAGACAGTGGTGGCAGTATTTCTATTCAGGGAGAGACGCGTTCCAGGGTGCTAGCAGGGAACTTTCAAGTGCGATCGCAAGACTTGTTGGCTGAGGATATTACTCGGTTAATTAAGTTACCAGTGAACTTACAGGCGGGTCGAGCCAATGGCGACTTGTTAGTTAAGTTAACACCAGGACAACGGACTTTATTGTATGGCAGCGCTGCTGTGCAAGGCGTAACAGTTCAAATACCCAAAGTCCCGCAACTGTTGAGCGATAGCCAAGGAAATCTCCGCTTCCAGGGAACGGAATTGCAGTTAGATAATGTTACTACCAACTACGGCAAAATTCCGGTAGTGGCTACGGGAATCATTGACACTCAAGCAGGCTTTAAGTTGGCAGGGCGGGTAAATGCGGTGAGTTTGGCGAATGCTCAGGAAACTCTCAAGGTAAAACTACCTGTGCCGATCGCTGGACAAGTACAAGCTGATTTGCAGATTACCGGATCAACTAAAGAGCCAATTATCTCAGGCACAGTTAGCACTATTCAAACTGCTCGGATTGACAAAGTTGATTTTAATAGCATCAGTAGTAAGTTTGAGCTTGCGACTAGTTCCTCTTTAATTACCCTGAAAGATATTCAAGGTAAAGCCAAAGTTGGTGGTGATATCACGGGCGCTGGCACAATTCAACTCGGTAAAAACCCTCAACTGGATATAAATTTTGCTGCCAAGAATGTTCCAGGGGATGCGATCGCAAAAGTTTATGAAATAACACCCACTTTCCAAATCGGCAATGTCTCAGGTACAGCCCAACTAACAGGCGCTCCCACCAATGTCCAAACTGCGGTACAATATCAGGCTCCTAACGGAACTTACCCCGGAACTGGTGAAGTTGCGTTCTCCTCTGGAGTTGCCGCAGGCATCGCTCCAAATCGCAACGTCTCTTTCCGCAATGTGGCTCTGAATGTAAGTGGTGGTACAGTCCGGGCAACTGGTAGTTATGCCAATGAGCGTTGGCAAGCTGTGGCTGTTGCCTCTGGGGTAAAATTGGAACCCTTTGTAGACAAAAGTCAACTGCAAAATGTCTCTTTGGCGGAAGCACAGTTTAATGGTCGTCTCATCCTTTCAGGCAGCACAGCACCATTTAAAATTGCCACGATTCGCACTGATGGTGGAGGAGTTCAAATAGGTGGCGGCATAGTTGCAGTTTCTAATATTCAACTGCAAGACCAAAGCTTTTCTGCTCAACTTGTAGCTAATGGTGTGCGGTTGGGACAAATATTGAAACAGTCTCCCCCAGCTTTAAATAATCCTTTGGCGGGTACGTTCCAAATCGCAGGCAACAGAGATAATTTCAGCCTGAAAACCCTACGTGGCAGTGGCGAGGCTCGGCTTGCTATTGGCGGTGGTACGGTTACAGCCTCTAATATCCAACTTGCCAATGGTGTATATCAGGCGCAAATTCAAGCAAATAATGTACCTGTGCGGCAGTTGGCATCAGTACCAAAGCAGTTCCAAGGAGCGTTAACTGGTCAGTTCAACGTCGCGGGTTCTGTTGATTCTTTTAAACTCCAAACTATTCAAGCCAACGGTCAAGCGCAGGTAAATGTTGCGCGTGGGACTATTACAGCCTCTAATATCCAACTTGCCAATGGTGTATATCAGGCGCAAGTTCAAGCAAATAATGTTCCTGTGCAGCAGTTGGCAGCAGTACCACCGCAGTTCCAGGGAGCCTTAACTGGTCAAGCAAACGTGGCGGGTTCTGTTGAGTCCTTCCAACCGCAAACTATCCAAGCCAGTGGTCAAGGACGGCTGGATGTTGCAGGTGGAACTATTACAGCCTCTAATATTAAGCTTAGTAATGGTTTATACCAAGCGCAGGTTCAAGCAAATAATCTACCGTTGCAGCAGTTAGCAGCAGTACCACCGCAGTTGGGAGGGACGTTAACTGGTCAAGCAAACGTAGCGGGTTCTGTTGAGTCCTTTCAACCGCAAACTATCCAAGCCAGTGGTCAAGGAAGGCTAGATGTTGCAGGTGGAATGATCGCAGCTTCTAATATCCAAGTGGCTAATGGTCGCTATCAAGCTGTAGTTAATGCTTCTGGTGTGGAATTAAATCGGTTAAATCAGCAATTGCGGGGTCAGTTTGGCGGTCAGTTGCAATTAGCTGGCACGCTAGGATCATCCAAATTAGCTGATGTGCGTGCTGCTGGACAGGTGCAATTATCCCAAGGTATCCCTGGTTTTGAGCAACCCCTGACGGCTGCGATCGCTTGGAGTGGTGAAAGGCTTACCATTGAGCGAGCAACTGCTCCCGGTTTAAGTGTGACTGGTAACATATTAGCCAATGCTAGAAAGGCAGGTATACCGGAAATTACTGCCCTAAATCTCAACGTCCAAGCGCAGAATTACAACTTAAAACAGTTACCGTTCAATCTTCCTAATCAGGTTGCTGTGGCGGGTAGAGTAGATTTTAATGGTCAAATAACTGGTAAGCTGCCCTTGCCAAATGTGGTAGGGCAAATTAATTTACGAGACTTGGTTGTTCAAGATATAGCTTTTGAGCCGTTGTTAACTGGAAACATCGATTCAGCGCAGGGACGCGGGTTGAATTTGAACTTGGCGGGTAATAGCGATCGCCTGGCCTTTAATTTAGATGCCAATAATCGCCTAAAATCATTCTTAGTAAAATGGCAGCAAGCATCAGCTACAGGCAATGTGCAAGGGAATGATTGGGCGCTCAAAGTTGCAAATTTCCCCTTACAAATATTGAATTTGACTCCGCCACCAGTTACTCGCCTGACTGGTAAGATAACTGGGTTATTAACAGCGGATTTGCTATTTAATCAGCAGACATTGGCAGCAACGGGGAATTTAGCGATCGCTAATCCGCAAATTGGCCGCGTTAAAGGCGATCGAATAGCTGCTCAATTCCGCTATGGTAACGGTAAAGGCACACTCACTAGTAGCGAATTTGTCAAAGGCAAAAGTAGCTACGCCCTTGTCGGTACTTTTGCTCAAAGCCCTAAAGGCCCTCAACTACAAGGTAAATTGAACGTCAACCAGGGAGAGATCCAAGATGTTCTAACTGTAGCGCAGGTATTTGATTTACAAAACTTGCCAGGTGGTTCAGCAGAAATCTACGGCACAGCAGCGGATCTAACCACCACCCCTCAAGGAGCGCCAAATCAACCTTTATTAACCCAAATCCAACGGTTTTCTGAAATTGAAGCTTTGGTAGCAGAACAGGAAGAACAGCGACTTAATTCCACTCCCATACCAGATTTGGCAGACTTAAAGGGGACTTTCAATGGGGAAGTGGCTGTAAATACTGCTACAGCCAATGGATTATCAGTGGATTTTAATTTGAATGGACAAAAATTTGCTTGGGGTAAAAAGGAAGAACTGAATCGTTTTTATACTGCCGACAAAGTGATTGCCGAAGGCAACTTTGAAAACGGTGTTTTGAGTTTACGACCTTTACGAATCGAGTCTGAAAACAGGCTGATTGCCTTCACGGGTAACGTTGGCGGTGATGAACAATCTGGACAGTTGCGGGTGAATAATTTTCCGGTACAACTATTGAATAATGTTGTCAAACTACCAGTTGGAATCACAGGTAATCTTAACGGTACAGCAGCTTTAGCAGGCAGCATTGCTAATCCCCAAGCTAGAGGGGAATTGCAAATCACACAAGGATTACTAAATCAGAACAAAATAGAGTCAGCGATCGCAAGTTTCAGCTATGCCAACGGACGCTTAAACTTTAGTAGTTCTGTAGCAGTTGCTGGCCCAAAACCTGTTGATATTACTGGTAGCATCCCTTATAAACTGCCTTTTGCTTCCGTCGCACCAGACAGCGATCAAATTAGTTTAGATATGAAGTTAGAAAACGAGGGATTGGCGCTGTTAAACGCATTGACTAATCAAGTGGTATTTGAAAAAGGTGGAGGAGAAGTAGACCTCAAAGTACGCGGAACATTGCAAAAACCCGAAGTAAATGGAATTGCTACTATCAATAATGCTACTTTTTCAGCCCAGGCTCTCCCAGGTAAGCTCAGACGTGTTACAGGTAGAGTGCTGTTTAATTTTGACACCATCTTAGTGGAAAATCTCCAGGGTAGATTTAGCCGTGGGAAGGTAGAAGCTGCTGGAGAAATTCCCATTTTTAACAATGACAATACTATCAACAATCCCCTGACCGTTAATCTCGATCAGCTAGCGTTGAATCTGAAGGGACTTTACCAGGGAGGTGCTAGCGGCAATTTGCAGATTACTGGTTCTGCCCTTAACCCAGTAATTGGTGGTAAAGTAAATTTATTTGATGGTCAGGTATTGCTGGCAGAATCTACCGGGACTGCTTCATCTGCAAATAGTGGTTTTGGGGTATCACCCACAAAAGCCAATAAGCAGAGTAAATCTGAAATTGAGAATGGGTCAGGAAATGCGATCGCTAGATTTAATAATTTAGATTTAGAACTCGGTAAAAACGTCCAAATTACCCGTCCCCCTATTCTCAGTTTCCGCGCAACTGGTAATCTCATAGTTAACGGCTCAATCAATCAGCCAATACCCGATGGCACTATCCGGTTAGAACAAGGTGGGGTGAATTTATTTACTACTCAATTTAACCTTGCTCGTGGCTATACACACACCGCAACTTTTAGTCCCTCTCAACCCCGCGACCCCAACTTAGATATTCGGCTATATGCCAAGGTACTAGACGTAACCCAAAGTAATGACTTCAGCCGGGTAAATACCACAGGTTTATCAGCATTAGAGAGTGTTCGAGTCGAAGCCAGTATCAACGGTCTAGCCAGCAAACTGAATGAAAATCTAGAACTAACAAGCAGTCCGTCACGTAGTCAAACCGAAATTGTGGCTCTTTTAGGAGGTGGGTTTGTAGACACCCAAGGACGAGGTGACAGTACTTTGGGTTTGATTAACATCGCAGGTTCGGCTGTGTTCAACAATTTTCAGTCAGCTTTTAACCAGATTGGGAGTAGCTTTGGCTTAAGTGAACTGCGGATATTTCCTACCGTTATTTCTGAGAATCCCGAAGCTGGAAGGAGCAGTTCAACTTTGGAATTAGCAGCAGAGGCTGGGGTTGATATTTCTTCTAAAATATCGGTTTCCAGCATCAAGATTTTGACAACAAATGACCCCTTCCAATGGGGTGTTAATTACCGGATAAACGATGAGTTTCGTGTGCGTGCTTCCACTAACTTAACCGATGATAGTCGTGCAGTAGTGGAGTATCAAACGCGGTTTTAAAGAAATCTCTTCAATTTTAAATTACGAATTACGAATTACGAATTACTTCCTGTTCCCTCTTTTCCTTGCTTATCAATAGCTTGTCGTACCTGTTTAACATCCAATTCTAATGCTTCGGCTATTTGCTCTATACTTAAACCAAACTTAAGCAGACGGGGTATAGTCTCCAACTTTGTTTCTTCTCGAACCTCCTCTTTTACTTCCTGCTTTGTTTCTTCCTTTACTTCTTGGTAAAATTTAGTTTGTCTCCAATCGGTTAATCCAAACATCGCTTCCAACTCCTGTTGAGTTTTGTTTACAAATTTATAGATAAGCATTCTCTCTACTAATTCTAAGAGATTGCTACGGTTAGCTTCATCCGTTTGCTGTACTTGATTTATCAAGTTTTTCGCTTGCTGTACGGCTTTATCTTCTGTTGCAACTACTAACTTAATCACACCTAGCCCAATCGAAGACGATGGTACATCATCTAACTCGTCTAAATAAATTATCCGAATTTGCTGTTGAGCTAATGATGTTTGATAAATGAATGGCACACCTGGGTCGAGACTGCGTTGAGCAAAAAGTAATATTGCTTGCCAACGACGTTGAGATTTATATTGATTTATATATAGGAAAGCTTCTGTGATTATTCGCCAATAAATATCATCATCGCGCTGAAACTGTACCTCAACAAAATAGATTGGGCTTTCTGGGAACTCAGCTTTTGGTAGGAATAAACCATCGATACGACGTGCTAATTATTTGATTTCTACCGAGGTAAATTCGTAGTGCAACGCTAAAGATTGAGATTGTTCTAAAAGTTCAAATAAGACACCTGGAAGAGTTTGGAATAAAGTGTAAAAAATCGTATCTGTTTTCATGCACTCTGGATATTTGAATATTTTCAGATTAACGGGAATTTAGGTAAATAGTATTAAATATTGCCAAATCATTTTAATATCTGGTAATTGTTAAATAACGGGACTTAAACAATTTTGAGGGAGAAACAAGCCTCAAATCCATGTAGGATAAGGGAAATACACTAAATGCTCAAAAATAGCCCAAACCCAGATATATCAAGAAACTAAGCAAAACGATGTCAAAATCTTTCTGTATATAGATTTGAGGCTATTTTTTGGATGTTTTTTGTCTAAGTCCCACTAGCGAAGATTAGTTAGTATATGAGGTTCAGGAATCGCAACACAGCCCTGGGCTGCTATAAAATCTACTCACTCTGTCTAGGTTTCAGACTTTTTATTACGTCGGACTCAGGTTAAATTAAGGAAATATAGCAATCCTATTTGAGATCCGAACAGGGTTCATACTGATGCAGTTTAGGAAAATCAAATTATTGGTGATTGGTAAAGAACTTAAGTTTGCTAGAAATGTACTATTAATTTGTATTTCATTTAGGATTGCTATATTACATTGTGATATTATCTCCCCCCTCTTGATTGATAACTAATCGCAAAATTGATAATCCTAAAATTATCAAAAATAGCACTAAACCAATTGTGCAAGCATAGCTGAGTTCTAAGTTACCAAAAGCTTGCTCATATAAATAATAAACAATTGTTTTCGAGCTACTGAGTGGGCCTCCTTGGGTCATAATGTATACTTCTTCAAACACTTTGGTGGCTGAAATAGCTGAAATTACCGCCACTAGTGCTAAATACGGCTTCATCAAAGGTATGGTAATATCCCAATGTTTGCTGATACCATCAGAGCCATCGATCGCAGCAGCTTCGTACACATCAGCAGGAATTGATTGCAACCCTGCTAAATAAATCACCATGTAGTAGCCTAGCCCCTTCCACACGGTGACAGCCATGACGCTGGCAAGAGAAATTGGTACAATACCAAAGATTTTTTCTGGGCTAGTAAGCCAAGGAATACCTTCTGAAAAAAGTCCCAAAGCTTTCAAAAACTGATTCAGTAATCCGTTTTCTGCATACAGCCACTTCCAAGCTATTCCCGCAACTACCATTGAAATTACCACTGGGGTGTAGTATGCCGATCTAAACCAATTCATCCCCCGCAGTTTCTGATTTACCAAAATTGCCAGCACTAGGGGAGCAATTACTAAAATTGGGACTACACCCACAAGATATAAAAAAGTATTTTCCAAGGTTTTCCAAAAAACTGCATCCTTCCAAAGCTTGAGGAAGTTGGCGAAACCTATCCATTGTGGCTGCTGGGCAATATCTTCGTAGCTGGTAAAGCTGAGGTAAAAGGCTTGCAGTGCAGGCCAAAAGACTGTTAACGCCAAAAGAACTAAAGCAGGTAGTAAAAATAAATAAGGGGTGAGTCGCTGTTTGATGAATATCCAATTTTTAGGTGTTAATTGATTCATATAAGGTCTAATAGTTGTTTTCGCTTTGTCAGCAAGAATTTGGGGATGTGAGTAGATTTAAGCTTCAATATTCTAAAGGCATATATTTGCACTCGCTAATTAATAACTCGGAGATAAACTACGATGGAAACTCAGCACAATCCGCCAATTGAACATCAAAATGTCCCCATAAACCACCGTGGACTACATGAATTTTTGTATAGTTCTGACGACGAACACACCGCCACTGAGGTGAGTATAACCCCTGAACTGGCAAACGATGGTACTAAAATCATTGACCTTGAGACTTGGAGTGCATCTGCTCAAAACGCTAAAATTGCAGGTGTTTATGCAGTATTAGACGCAGAACGCTGTACACAGTACATTGGCTATTCTCGGAATGTGTTGCTTTCTTTAAACGGTCATGTCAGTCAAAATGGTCAGCAAAAGTGTGCTTTTGTACGTGTGCAAGCCTTCAAGTTCCCCAAGCGTCAAGAAATGGAAGATTTGCGAGATGCGTGGATAGCAGAACTCGAAAGTACACCACCTGGTAATGCAACTGAAAGCGAAATGTGGGCTAGTACGGTAGGCGAAGCTGCAAAGGCGGTAATGTCAGAGGCGGAACGTCAAGCTTACGAGGAGAAAAAGCTAAAACTGCGGAAAGCAATGGCTGACACAACCCTCTCTAAAGAGTTAGAAACAATAGATGCGAGTATAGCCGAACGTCAGCGTCAACTTGAAGCTGCTGTGACAAATGATGACTGGAGTGTAATTATTGACGCACAGACACAGGAAACCAAGTCTTAGGATGAGTGTTCAGTCCTCTGATTATTTCCCCACTTGGATACCCCATCTTGTCAAAGGATGGGGCATCCAAGTGTTTAGATGAATGTTTTTGCTGGCTTGGCATAAACACTATGCAGCTTTAAAGAAAAACGAACCGCAAAGGACGCAAAGGACGCAAAGAAAGAAAGAAGTTAAAAGGGTTTGGCGCAGCCTCACAAAGAAATGGTATAAGGCATTTGTAAGGGTATATTTGGCGGACTTGTACAGAAGTAATAAAAGGGTGTCAAACTCTGGTCAGAAAAGTAATCGAGTTATAATGACACAGCAGAAATAGCACAAACTTGTAAACCAACAGGTGTGTGAATAATCACAGATTCCACACCAAATACTTGGGCGATCGCATTTGGTGTCAGAACTTTTTCAGGTGTACCAACTTCCCAAATATGACCCTGTTTTAATAATGCAATGCGGGAACTATACCGTGCTGCTAAATTCAGTTCATGTAAAACTGTGATAATAGTTAATCCCTGTTGCTGATTCAGTTCTTTAAGCAGTTCCAATAGTTGCAATTGATAGTTGATATCTAAAAAAGTTGTAGGTTCATCTAATAGTAAAATTTTTGGTTCTTGCGCTAGTGCTAAAGCTAAAAAAGCGCGTTGTCTTTCACCGCCTGAGAGTTGTTCGACTAAGCGATCGCTAAATTTTTCTAGCTGGGTCTTTTCAATTGCAGCTTCCACTTTGACCCAATCTTCGGCGTTTAATTCCCATTGCCACCAAGGTTGATGTGGCGTGCGTCCTAAGCTGACTAATTGTCGCACTGTTAAGCCAACGGGAACCGTTTGTTGTTGTGGTAATAATGCCAGTTTCTGTGCAACTAAATTTGGAGGTTGAGAATGAATTGCTTTGCCATCAAGTAGCACTGTTCCCTGTTGTGGGGAGAGAATACGACTCAGCAATTTGAGTAAAGTAGATTTACCTGAGCCATTAGCACCAACTAAACTCAACCACTCTCCTGTTTGCAGAGTGAGGTTAATGTTTTGAACAATTGGTACTAAGGTGTAACCGCCTGTGAGGTTTTGCAGTTCGAGTGGCATTTCAGAAATTCAAAAATGAGAAACTTAATTTTACAGGATTTGAGTGGATTATTTAGCATCCTTATACCCGGTTCAATTCAATTAGACATATTGATTAAGCCTAAAGCGTTGTAATTTTAGCGAGTATACCAAATTACTTCTAAGTCTTCAACGCTTAAAAGAATTAAAATATCAGCGATCGCTACTGCGTAAATTACTCAAATGAGAAAGCAAAGTGCCGTTTGTTTGCCCAAAACACTAAAATTGGTGCGTGATCTACCGAAATGAGAAAGCAATCAAGCATTTTGAGAAAGCAATATGCCTTTTTACTTGCCGAATCTACCGAAATGAGAAAGCAATATGCCTTTTTACTTGCTGAATCTACTGAAATGAGAAAGCAATATGCCTTTTTACTTGCTGAATCTACTGAAATGAGAAAGCAATCAGGCATTTTGAGAAAGCAATATGCCTTTTTGCTTGCTGAATCTACTGAAATGAGAAAGCAATCAAGCATTTTGAGAAAGCAATATGCCTTTTTGCTTACTGAATCTACCGATATGAGAAAGCAATTGGCATGAAACTGCCTCTACAACCTGTGAATGACAGTAATACAGCGTATTTCAGGTAAATGAAATACACGGGTAGGGGCACAACATGTTGCATTGGTGTCAACTTAAGAAGATTTTGCCCAAATTTGTTGAGTGTAAGCGTCAATCTCTCGATGACGCTTACGCCTGGTTTTGACTAATCCAAAGAGTTTTTGATGTTCTACAAGATAAGGAACAAC
>NZ_JAIVFS010000032.1 GCF_020829645.1 Nostoc mirabile CHAB5784
GGCTACCTAGAACATCGAAGCAAAACACCAATTGGTATCCAGGTACTGTGGCGAGGTTGGTTAAAATTACACGACCTCTGTGAAGGTTGGCAGCTTGCAAAACAGACTTAACGGGAAAAGTCAGTTTCCACATCCCGTCAAAAGTCAGGTTGAGCGACAGCATTTGCTTGTTAAGCGACAGCATTTGCTTGTTGAGCGACAGCATTTGCTTGTTGAGCGACAGCATTTGCTTGTTAAGCGACAGCATTTGCTTGTTGAGCGACAGCATTTGCTTGTTAAGCGACAGCATTTGCTTGTTAAGCGACAGCATTTGCTTGTTAAGCGACAGCATTTACATATTTTGGCAATGGTGTCGCCTTCGTATTTCAGTCATGGCTATCTTTCTCATGCCAAATGGGTAGCGTTATGGCAGCAGTGCTTACGGATTGATTACCAGCCTGTTGTTCATACTAGCGCGATGTCTGGCGACAAGCCGCTTCGCGTCTACGCAAAGCATCATAACCCGTCACTACTTATCCCAGAAATTCTCAAGTATCAAGTGAAAGAGTCAGATTTGGTGGGTGATAGAGAATGGTTTTTAGAGTTAACCCGTCAACTGCATAAAAGTAGAGCGATCGCTGTTGGGGGTATACTCAGGCAGTATATGCGCGAATTAGAGGAGAAACACCAAGACCTCATTAATGAAAGTGAAGAGACAGATGAGGTGGATGGGGAAAGTTTGTTTTTCCAATGTGAGCGCAAGTTACAAAGATTTAATATAGATTGGGAAAAATAATAATGACTGATCCAAAGCCTATTCGTACAGTTCATCGGGGAAGAATATTCCCTGATATTCAGTGGTCAGAAGAAAAAAAATCTCAATGGAAAGCTCAACAAGAGGCTTTTTACCAACGCGGTAAAGTTATTTTTGACCAAGTTCAACCAGAGTTAATCAAAACTCACTAAAACTGGTACATGGCTGTTGAGCCTGAGAGTGGAGATTAATTCAAGATAATCGTAGGTTGGGTGGAACTTAAGTGTTACCCAACAAACCCGCGAAAATGTTGGGTTTCGTTCCTCCACCCAACCTACGCAGTTTATGGTTTTTGGCGCTAACTGAACTGTATTGCGTTCTAGTTCACGAATGGAGTTCCCAACAGCAATTATTTCAATATTGGTGATGTCTCCGATAATTTCAAAATTCAAGTAAGCATTACTCCTAGTAAATATTGCAACAAAAAACTTTTAACCACAACCCACCGCCAACCTTTGACTAACCAACTCAGCCGCTAAATGTATCGCTGCTTTCATACTCGTAGCATCAGCAATTCCCTTACCCGCAATATCAAATGCTGTTCCATGATCTGGTGAAGTCCGAACGAAAGGAAGACCAATAGAAGTATTAACTGCCCGATCAAACGCCATCAACTTCACAGGAATTAAGCCTTGGTCGTGGTAAAGTGCCAAGTAGCCATCAGCAGGATTTTGTACTAAAGAATTTCCATACCAAGCTTGACCAGGTTTAACCCACATCGTATCTGGTGGTATTGGCCCATCTAGCTGTAATTGTGGTCGTTTTTGCCGCTCTTGCTCTAACCAGGGAATTAGCCAATCTTGTTCTTCATGTCCAAGTTGTCCCTGTTCGCCACTGTGGGGATTCAAACCTGCGATCGCAATTCTCGCCTTTTTTATCCCAAAATCTTTCTCCAAACATTCCACCAGCAAATCCAATTTCTGTGTCAGCAACTGCGGTGTCAATGTATCGGCTACTTGACGTAGGGGAATATGTGTGGTAGCTAGTATTGCGCGGAGTATCCAATTAGTATGGGGCGATCGCGCTACAAATAACATCCCAAAACGGTCAACACCTGACTTTTGTGCCAAAAGTTCCGTTTGTCCTGGATAATTATATCCTGCGGCTTTCCAAGCAGATTTAGCGATCGGCCCTGTGACAATAGCATCAAATTTACCAGCCAGTGTTTGAGCGATCGCACATTCCATATACGCAAAACTAGCCGCACCACTGGCCGCATTACCTATTCCGGCGATAATTTGACCTTTAATTTCCCCATCCAACTGCACATCAATCACTGACAACTCGTCTGGATTTGCCAAAGGTGTTAAATTATCGATTAAATTCAGTTTGTGATAAATCTGTGCCAGCAAATCCCGGTTTCCCACCACTGTAACGTCATATTTTTTACTAATTTCCGGTTCTGCTAAAGCTTTCAAAATCACCTCCGGCCCAATTCCCGCCGGATCTCCCAGCGTCAACGCCAGACGCGGGCGATTATTTTTGCGAAAATTCACTAAATTATCTAGATTATTTTGATACATAAAATTTATTCATAATTATTATCATCAAAGTTTTTTCCCATCCCCTTGTTCTCCCGTTTTACAGTAGGGATTGCCCCCCAAACGAGTAGGGATTAGTTGCTAAACTAGTTTAAGATTATTTACACAGGTCTAATTCTACAGCAACAATTCAAGAGCTTCTGATAGACCTAGTTTACACACACTAATTTGCATAAGGAGAATCACACCAATGGGCGGCGAACTTTTGAATGCAGCTCTATTGTCCTTCGGTTTAATCTTCGTAGGCTGGGGCTTAGGCGCGTTGTTACTAAAAATTCAAGGCACAGAAGAATAATTGAGTGCTAAGAGACGCGATTAATCGCGTCTGTACAGGAGTTAGGAGACGCGATTAATCGCGTCTGTACAGGAGTTAGGAGTTATTATTCTCCCCACTCCCCACTCCCCACTCCCCACTCCCTTTTTGATCGAAATGAAAAAAAGCTTGTCCGTTTACCGGACAGCCATTTTCCTATGAGTCTGTCCATAACAAACGATTTTCTTAGAAAAGATGTAAAGTTTTGTTTGCATAGGTTATTCTGATAACATTCTTTTCATAAAACAATAAAATTTATTACAACCCTCATGACATTATTAATCGTCGGTGCCACTGGCACCTTAGGAAGACAAGTGGCTCGTCGTGCAATCGATGAGGGATATAAAGTACGCTGTCTTGTCCGAAGCAGTAAAAAAGCAGCTTTTCTCAAAGAATGGGGTGCAGAACTCGTACCGGGAAATTTGCGTTACCCCGATACCTTAGCGGAAGCTTTAGTTGGTGTAACCCAAGTTATTGATGCATCAACATCTCGTCCCACAGATTCACTGAGTATCAAACAAGTGGACTGGGACGGCAAAGTAGCATTGATTCAAGCAGCAAAAGCAGCAGGTGTAGAGCGTTTCATCTTCTTTTCAATATTAGATGCCGATAAATACCCAGAAGTGCCGTTAATGGAAATTAAGCGGTGTACAGAACTATTCCTGGCTGAGTCTGGCTTGAATTATACCATCTTACGGCTAGCTGGGTTTATGCAAGGATTAATTGGTCAGTACGGGATTCCCATTCTGGAATCACAGCCAGTTTGGGTGACTGGTAATTCTTCTCCCATCGCCTATATGGATACTCAGGACATTGCTAAGTTCGCAATCCGTGCATTGAGTGTGCCGGAAACGCAAAACCAAGCTTTTCCTGTAGTCGGTACTCGTGCCTGGAGTGCAGAAGAAATCATCAACTTATGCGAACGCTTATCTGGAAAAGACGCCAGAGTAACGCGGATGCCAATAACCTTGCTGCGTGCTGTGCGGGGCTTAATGCGGTTCTTTCAGTGGGGATGGAACGTTGCAGACAGGCTAGCATTTACAGAAGTATTGGCTAGTGGTAAAGAGTTAAATGCTTCAATGGATGAAGTATACACAGTTTTTGGCTTAGATCCGCAACAAACCACAACCCTAGAAAGCTATCTACAAGAGTACTTCAGCCGAATAATGAAGAAGCTCAAAGAGTTAGACTACCAGAAAAATAAAAATAAAAAGCAGAAACCTAAAAAAACTCCTTTTAAACAGTCTTCAAAAGCCAATAGTCAATAGTCATTACAAAATGGACATTAGTCATGAAACTCTAGACTCTGGATATTTGACTCTAGATTAATGACTACATGACCAAAATGTGTAAGGATTACATAATATATAGAGCATCGCCTAAACTTGGATATTTGAGTGTGCCGAAAGCAGGCATTATCTACAATGACGTTAAACCGATAGCGGGCCGTGTCGCTATCGAGTTGAAAGACAAGCTAACCACTGCCGGTTGGGATGTGTGTATCACATCAAGTATCGGTGGAATATTGGGCTACTCTAACCCGGAGAGTCCTGTATGCCACACCCCCATTGACGGTCTAACGCCCCCTGGTTTTGACTCAGATATGGAGTTTGCAGTGGTGTTAGGGGGAGATGGCACTGTTTTAGCAGCGTCTCGTCAGGTGGCCCCCTGTGGTATTCCACTGCTAACAGTGAATACCGGCCACATGGGATTTTTGACAGAAACCTTCCTGAATCAATTGCCCCAAGCACTAGAACAGGCAATGGCGGGTGAGTATGAAATTGAAGAACGAGCCATGCTCACCGTCAAAGTCTTTCGGGGAGATTCAGTGCTGTGGGAAGCCCTCTGCTTAAATGAAATGGTGCTGCACCGGGAACCTTTGACCTCTATGTGCCATTTTGAAATTGCCATAGGGCGTCATGCGCCAGTAGATATTGCAGCAGATGGTGTGATTGTTTCTACGCCTACTGGTTCTACAGCTTACTCATTGAGTGCTGGTGGCCCAGTTGTGACCCCTGGTGTACCTGCTTTACAGCTAGTACCCATTTGTCCCCATTCCCTAGCTTCTAGAGCATTAGTATTTCCAGATACTGAATCGGTCAACATTTACCCAGTCAACATTCCTCGGCTGGTAATGGTGGTGGATGGTAATGGAGGGTGCTATGTACTACCAGAAGATAGAGTATATATGGAGCGATCGCAATATAGTGTCCGATTTATTCGTCTGCAACCGCCTGAGTTTTTCCGAATTCTGCGAGAAAAATTAGGTTGGGGTTTACCACATATCGCTAAACCAACTTCGGTAGAATTGCCGTAGGTATTGGGCAGGAGGCAGGAGGCAGGAGGTAGAAGTTTTTGAATTTTGAATTGATTTCTCCCTCATCCCCCCACTCCCCACTCCCCACTCCCCACTCCCTACTCCCCAACTTACTGATTTCCTTCCAGAATTACTGGTGTAAGGATGGTATTTGGATTTAGTTATTAAGATTGCATCGGAGAATTAGATGGCTGACACCTGAACGTGCTAAAAGATTCTTAGCAGCGTGTCAAATCAGGATTGCTCCATCACTAAAAATTCGTAATTGCACTTTATAACTGATGTAAAGATTTTCTCTGGAATATCTTTACAATCCCAAATCCAATATCCCAAATTGTTATGACAGTTGCTCAAAGTCCCTGTGTTTTGGTGATTGAAACCGATGAGAGCCTAGCAAATCAGCTTTCTTGTGATTTGCAAGAAGCTGGTTATGAATCAATTTTGGCTCATGATGCGACTAGTGGTTTACAACACTGTCGCGATCGCCAACCTGCTTTAATTGTTTTAGACCGGATGCTAGCAGGAGAATCAGGACTCTCATTGTGCAAAAATCTCAGAAGCACTGGTATGCGATCGCCTGTATTAATTTTAATGGCAAGGGATACAGTCGATGATCGTGTAGCTTGTCTAGAAGCTGGAGCCGATGATTACATCCTGAAGCCTTATCGCTCAGAAGACTTTTTGAAGTTGATTCGGCTCTACTTAAAACCTGATGTGGATACCACGGAGCAGTTACGCTTTGGGGATCTGATTTTAGATATAGCAACTCGCCGTGCCATACATAGCGGACGGGCAATTGACTTGACAATGAAAGAATTTGAACTATTAAAATTCTTAATGGAACATCCCCGTGAGGTGTTAACCCGCGAACAAATTTTAGAAAATGTTTGGGGTTATGACTTTCTGGGTGAGTCGAATGTAATTGAAGTGTACATCCGCTACTTGCGGTTAAAAATTGAAGATGAAGGACAAAAGCGCCTCATTCAAACGGTGCGAGGCGTAGGGTACGTTTTGAGAGAATCCTAGTACACTGTGGTGGAAGTTTACAAGAGAAGGCAGGAGGCAGGAGGCAGGAGGAAAGAAGTATTAATGAAAACTTTAGTTGTCGGTTTAGAGCCGCACTAGTATATTTCGACTACGCTCAATAACAAAAAAGATTGTGTCGATAGCGCAGCGTAAAGCCTTCTCTACGAGACGCTGCGCGTAGCTTGCTTCCACGAAGTGGTACGTCATGGCAACGCTATGAGCGAGTCAGACGCTACGTCGCTAACGCAACGCTTACGAGCGTCGCGAAAAGTGCCACGAGGTACAAAGCGTCCTTGCTTCAATCCTACCTCTATAACGTGTGGATTCCTCCTGCCCCCTGCCTCTTGAGGGGACGAATAAAAGCCGTGAGTTTTCTAGCTTAAATTCTGTAAAATTGAAATCTAAATTACAAAATCAAAAATAATTATGACTCATCGGCTAAGTTTGCTCTCAATGTTGCTGAGTATTTTACTGATGGGCTGTTCTGTGCCAACAACAGCTAAACCTCCCAGCCCCACCTCTGCTTCTCAAACTCCAGCACCACAGAGCTTAGGTCAAAAACTACCAATTTCTGCTAAAGCCATTGTTCCTAATGGCACAATCATTCAGTTAGAAGTGACGCAGACACCACAACAGCAAGCTATGGGGTTGATGTATCGACCAGCTTTGCCAGATGACCGGGGGATGTTGTTTGGGTTCCCTTCACCACAACCAGTTAGTTTCTGGATGAAGAATGTACCTGTGCCCTTGGATATGGTATTTTTACAAAACGGAGTCGTTAAATATATTCAGGCTGCTGCACCTCCTTGTGCAACTGAGCCTTGTCCTACCTATGGGCCCAATACACCAATCGATAAGGTGATTGAACTTCGCTCTGGCAGAGCTGCCGAGTTGAAGTTGAAAGTGGGCGATATTATCAAAATTGAGCCTTGAGACTTCGGTGCTTTACGGGGATAAAGATTTGGATGGTTGCTCTGTTCAGAGTCTATACTATCGGAATCTATGTTTTTTTTGTAAAAAATGGCACGTCCTATGGTAAAAATTCATCTGTAAGGCTACTATTTAAAAACTGTGGTAATAATGTAAAATTCTACTGTCTCCAACCTGAAATCGCAGTCTTCAGGTTTGGCAAAAATATTCCCTTGGGCGCAAGTGTAAATAGTCGCCAATAAGAGAGTATAGGCTATGGAATCTTTGTTACTACATGTGTAATTAAATAACGCACAAAAGTAAACAAAATGGAGCCAATTTAACTAAGTAAAAATACTGCTTGAGAATTGAGCAGATAATTTGTAGGAAAATTTCTATTTTTCAGAGTTTCTATGAGAAGCCTTTGTTAAAGGCAAATCAAAAAAACTCTGCTGGGGTGTATAGCCGATAACGGCAAAGTGACAGATAAAATACTGGCTACTGGCTACCGAGCAATAGTGAACTGATATATGACAATACATTCTGCACAAGGAGGTGAGACACAAATGTCACCATCAAAATATTCTCGACTGATTAATTTTTTGCAAGAAGATTTGGCAATTTCCACAGCATCGCTGGCGGTGGCACTTCGGCATCGGGAGCAAGATCCAGGCCCTTTGGCAATGATTCTTTGGCAGTATGGTTTGATTACTCTAGAGCAGTTAGACCAAATTTATGATTGGCTGGAAACGGCATAGGTCATAATAATTTTGGATTTTGGATTTTGGATTTTGGATTTTGGATTTTGGATTTTGAATTTTAAATTAAAAGTCTTTACCAAAAGACTGTTATCAGAATCTGAAATAATACTATTTATACCAATTCAGTATCATGTTAAGTTGCCAAAATTAGTCTTGTTTGGTCTCAAATAAGCTATGCGACTGTCTTCAGAGCAAATAATACTATTTAGAGCAACTTGGTATAATTTATGAAAACTGGGCATATAACATCCACTCTACCTTGTGCAAAAGTTGTATAGGTTTATTAACTTTGGCGGTTTCTACTCATTTATATACAAATTAAAAGAGCGAGTTAAATTATCAACTCGCTCTTTTGATTTAATGCTCAGTACTCAAGACTGACTAAATACTTTAACTGCTGCCGCTATACCAGATCCAGGGGTGAAGTCTTCGTAGCCAAGTTCTCTTAGGGTAACTTCTAAGGATGCTATACAGCTAAGAATATCGCGATCGCTCACAAAGCCCAAGTGACCAATGCGGAAAATCTTATTACTCAAATGGTCTTGACCACCTGCTAGGGCAATATCAAAGCGTTTTTTCATCAATGACCGAATCTTATCCGGTTCAATTCCTTGTGGTGCTACAGCCGTAATCGCCGGACTAGCGGAACTATCTGCTGCAAACAGGGGTAAATTTAACCCTTGAATGGCGGCGCGGGTAGCATTTTTCAGCCGTTCATGTCGAGCAAATATTGATTCCAAGCCTTCCTCTTTCATGATTCGCAACGTGGTGTGTAACGCTACAATCAAGTTCACAGGCGGAGTAAAGGGAGTTGTATTTTTGGCTGTGGCTTTGCGATATTTACCTAAGTCCAAATAATATTTCGGTAGCTTCGCAGTTTTGTAAGCTTCCCAAGCTTTGGGGCTGACAGAGACAAAACCCAATCCCGGCGGAATCATATAACCTTTTTGGGAACCGGAGGCGACTATATCCAAGCCCCAAGCATCCACAGGTAGATTGAACGCACCCAAGCTAGTGACAGCATCAACGATAATTAAAGCTTCACCGTGTTCTTTGACGTGGCGGTTGATGCTTTCTAAATCATTCAAAACACCCGTCGAGGTTTCGCTGTGGGTAATGATTACGGCTTTAATTTGCTTTTGAGTATCTGCTTGAAGTTTTTCGGCGAATACTGCGGGGTCTAAGGGTTTTCCCCATTCCACCTTAACTTCTTCTACATTCAAACCATAGGCTTGACCTATTTCTACCCAGCGTTCGCCAAATTTACCATTAGAACCAACTAAAATGCGATCGCCTGGAGAGAGAAAATTAATTATTCCAGCTTCTACAGCACCCGTACCACTGACATTCAGCGTTAGCACATCACTTTGAGTTTGGTGCAGCCACTTGAGGTTTTCCGTCACCTCTGCCAATATGTTGCTAAATTCACTGGTGCGGTGTCCAATTGGGTGCTTGGCTAATGCCAGTAAGGCAGCTTCTGGCACCGGGGTTGGGCCTGGAATCATTAGCATCAGCTTATCGTTCATGTGTGTATCCTAAAAGTAAAATAAAAGTCAAAATTGTGGGAAGTTGGTTAAGTTCTGGTAGCAAATCCTAGATATTCATCTACAAATTGCACTCAGCTCGTCACCAGCCTTGTTGTATATTTTCCAAATTCATAGGAAAAGGATCGTGGGAGTTAACAATCGGTCAGCTTGACCTTTGCAATTTATACGAGATTCCAACTCAGATAAAACCTCTGTTCCAGGCAATCTTACCACACACCTAGACGCCAGGTTAAGGCGTTTGCTCGTAGGAGAGCGGCTATTTTAACCAAAGGTGAAACATCTATCTAGATGAGGCACAGGTATAATAAATTCTTAAATTTTACCCATAATCCGCCTCTGTTGTTTTTATATAAACACGCTGAATCTTTTGAATATCACGGGAATCGTCAGTGAAAAAGCTGTGTTTTGCTTCAACGAAGGAAGTAACCGCCTACACTATGCGGAAGGATTGGATGTCGCCGTTTGCTAAGAGATAGAAGATACCTAACCCAAACTTTTCAATCGGCTTGGGTCGAGCATTTGTTCTTGGTTTGCCATCTTTTAAAGAATACTTTTATCTATTGAGGATCTGATAATTTATTCCTCTCCAAATCGCTTCGATGTCAATATTAAAGGCTTATCTGGCTTACTCGATGGCGATTTTCTACTGATGCTTTCCGGTTCATTTGCTGCCAATTTTGAGATAATTATGCTGCTACTTGCTGCACATTTTGAAACTGTACTCAGTGGTAGGCGATAGCGGGGATAGCTAATAAACTATAAGTTTTTATACTATACTTACAAAATTGCTACAATCGTGCTTAGTCTTGTTAGTTACCATTCATAATGAGTCGTTTTTAACTAGTGTTCAGTTCATAAACTGTCACTCACCAGATCCCCGGTATTCTTGCAAAAGAGATATTCTTAGTTAGTGCAAGGAGTGATACCATTTCACCACATGTTTGTCACAAGTTATCCTCGCAATGCTCCCTGATAAGGGGGCGTTGCAGATTTCAAATGTTGCATCAAACGAGTGAGTTGGTATAAGCTTTTACGGGGAAACGCTTGAGTGAGCAAAACTCTCAAGCGTTTTTTCGTGTATAATAGGACTTACGCAAAAACCTCTCAAACTCTTATTCCTCCGTGTCGCGCCAGTTGCTACCCTGCGGGAACGCTAAGAGCGAACAAGTCGGGGAACCCGCCCAACGCACTGGCTTCTCTGCGTCCTCTGTGGTTCGATTTTCCGTTCCTTGTGCGTAAGTCCTGTATAAATAAAACAGTTCAACTTTTTGGAAGATAATACAGATGTTTTTAAATACACATATACCAGAAAAGTAAACTACGTTATAAAAATTGTTTCAACACATACTTGATGACCAAATAATTACTAATTCGTAATGACGCTCGTTCCTCGCTACCGCTACGCTAACGTAATTCGTAATTAAAGGTACAGAGCAACTAACTAAAGTTTATGGAGACAAATAAATTTATTCCTTATTTCAGAGCAAGCGACTTCAGTCGTGGGGTAATAATTACGAATTACGAATTATAAATTACGAATTATTTTGACTTTAGCATTTGTGCATTCCATCAAAACTTTTTAACCAATTCTGTGGCTTTAAATCCCCCGGTTCTAACAAGCCGCAAGTATGTTAGCCGGGGTCTAAATCCCCGTTCCAAAACTTAATTACGAATTACGAATTACGAATGATTTTAAGTGACTGAACGTACCACACGAATTAGTTTTCCTTGCAACGGTTGTTCTGCTGTCACAGCTTCATCTATCCGTGCTGCAAACTGTTCCCAATTACGATTGTTCGTGCAAACAATAATACCGAAGTGGTTAGAATCACGACGATGCAAACGGATAAAATCAACTCTGTTGATAGTTATATAATATTGAGCGTTCTTGACTTATGGCAAATGCTAGTACTTCCTCATCAGGTATACCTTGGTCTGCATTTCCTGCTTCTTGAACTGTCAAAACATTATGCCCCAAAGCGCGTAATAATTCCACAACTGGAAACGGAAACTGCTCATCTGCGTAAAACCGTACCATCGACTAGGCAACCTCATTACGCTCAATTGCCAATTCGATTTCATCGGGATGAGCTTCTGCATATACCCAAGCATTAACTAAATCTGTAGCTGTAATGGTTGGATAGCTCGTCAAAAGGTCAGCATCACTATATCCAAGACGGCGAGCTTCCACAAGTACCCAAACGGGAATACGAGTTTTAGCGATGCAAGCCTCTCCACCACAGACTCTAGGAGTTTTTTCAATTCCTTGCCAATTGTTGACGAGACTTTGAGCAAGTAAATGTATAGCCTGCAATTTTTCACCAGAACTGAGGGCAAGAAGTTGTTGTTCTAACTCTTTGAGTGTCACGGATGTAAATCCTCTGATGTTTTATCAGGCTATATTTACAATTTTATCGATTGCTAAGTACAACATTTCATTAATAATTCGTAGCGAATTATCTGCGTGCCTACCCTGCAGGAAGGCGAAGTGCATCTGCATTGAAATTTCAACCCTCAATTCGCCACGATTTTAGGCAAAGCTGTACTTAGCTAACTACAAAATTCACCAACTTTCCAAGCACCACAATTACCTTTTTAATCTCTTTACCTTCGATGTAACGCTGAGCGACTTCTGATTCACGGGCATACTTCTCCTGTGCTGCTGCATCTGATTGCGCTGGTACTTGAATTGCGCCGCGAGTTTTGCCATTGATTTGAATCACTAAAGGAATTTCATCAGCTACCAAAGCAGCCGGGTCAAATGATGGCCAAGTTTGAGTGTGAACTGAATTACTTTCACCCAATAAATGCCACAATTCATCAGCAATGTGTGGTGCAAAGGGTGCTAGCAATACCACCAAAGTCCGAATACCTTCTGCGTAAATTGGTGAATTTTTCCCGTCAGCATCAGTTAGGGCGTTACTTAACTTCATCAATTCTGAAATAGCTGTGTTGAATTGATATTCGTCTTCCACGTCTTCTGTCACCGCTTGAATAGCCGTGTGAATCGCCCGCCGCAATTCCTTTTCTGCCTTAGTTAAATCAGCGAGTTGGGCTTGCTTACGGGATACCCCAGCAGCAATATAATCTGTTACCAAAAGCCAAACCCGATTTAAAAAGCGGAATTGTCCTTGCACATCGGCTTCATCCCATTCCAGGTCTTTTTCTGGCGGTGCTTTGAATAAGATGAACATCCGCGCTGTATCTACACCATATTTGGCAATTACATCTTCTGGTGCTACACCGTTGCCCTTTGATTTAGACATGGTGGCGTAGAGATGTTGCAATGGTTCACCTGTCTGGGGGTCACGAGGGTCAGCAGAATTTACCAGATTAGAAGGAATCCATTTATCTTTGCCGCCCTTGTTGGGATTTAGGTAAGTTAGACCCTGTACCATACCTTGAGTTAACAGGCGTTGGAAGGGTTCATCAAAGTTTAACAAACCGCGATCGCGTAGTACCTTAGTAAAGAACCGCGAATACAACAAATGTAAAATCGCGTGTTCAATCCCACCTACATACTGATCTACTGGCATCCAGTCGTTAATTTTACTGGAATCAAAAACCTGTTGTTCATTTTTAGCATCAGGGAAGCGCAAGAAATACCACGAGGAATCAATAAAAGTATCCATCGTGTCGGTTTCCCGCTTTGCAGGAGTGCCGCAAGTTGGACAAGGCACATTTACCCAGCTTTCCAACTGAGTTAAAGGTGAACCACCACGCCCAGTAAATTCCACCTCTTCTGGCAACTGGACTGGTAAATCTTTATCAGGCACTGGCACTATCCCACAGTTGGGACAGTGAATTACAGGTATTGGTGCGCCCCAGTAACGCTGCCGCGAAATTAACCAATCCCGCAAGCGATATTGCACTCGCACTTTACCAAAACCTTGTTGTTCGGCGTATTCAATTATCGCTTGTTTAGCATCTGTGGAAGCCATACCAGTAAAAGCCCCAGAATTAATTAAAATTCCTGGTTCAGTGTATGCCTGGTTATATTCAATTTGGATGAGTTGTGTGACTTCATTAATCTCTGATGTTGGAGTTAAGTCAAAACCTGCAACATCATCTGGGGAAGCGATGACAAAATCAATTGGCAAATCGTAATTTTTGGCAAACTTAAAATCCCGGACATCGTGCGCTGGTACACCCATCACTGCCCCAGTACCATACTCATACAGTACATAGTCAGCAATCCAAATCGGCACTTCTTCCCCTGTAAATGGGTTAATTGCCACCCCACCTGTGGAGATACCCCGCTTAGGTTTGTCTTCAGAGGTACGTTCCAACTCACTTTGATTGGAAACCTCTTTAATAAAAGCTTCTACGGCTGCTTGTTGTTCTTTTGTGGTAACACGCTTTGTTAAGGGATGTTCTGGTGCTAACACTAGGTAACTGACACCATAAACGGTATCTGGACGTGTGGTGTACACGCCGATCTTTTCATCTATCCCAATGATGGGAAATTCCAAGTAAGCGCCTGTGGATTTGCCAATCCAGTTTGCCTGCATCAATTTAACGCGTTCCGGCCAACCTGTTAACTTATCCAAGTCATTGAGTAATTCTTCGGCGTAATCGGTAATCTTGAAAAACCACTGCCGCAACAATTTGCGCTCAACTATTGCGCCACTGCGCCAGGAACGTCCTTCGTTATCAACTTGCTCGTTTGCTAATACAGTTTGGTCAATGGGGTCCCAGTTTACTGCTGCTTCTTTTTGGTAAGCTAACCCCGCTTGCAAAAACTGCAAGAAAATCCATTGTGTCCACTTGTAATAATCTGGTGAACAGGTAGCAAGTTCACATTCCCAATCAATGGATAAACCAAGACGCTGCAACTGTTGCCGCATCTGGGCCATATTCTGATAAGTCCACTTTGCTGGCGGTACACCACGGTCAATGGCGGCGTTTTCTGCTGGCAAGCCAAAGGCATCCCAACCCATTGGATGTATTACTCGATACCCTTGCATTCGTTTAAGGCGGGCAATCACATCGGTAATCGTATAATTACGGACGTGACCCATGTGTAGGCTGCCCGATGGATAAGGGAACATGGAAAGAGCGTAGAATTTTGGCTTGTTGTTAGCTGTAGGTGTTTTATCTAAGCCAAGTTCTACCCATGTTTTTTGCCATTTTTCCTCAATCGCTGTTGGGTTATATCGAGAATCAACAGAATCACGTATTTCCAATGGTTTCATGCCTGTTACACTTTACTTCTACTAATTTTCTAGTATTTGATCCTTACTAGTACATTTGAGCCACTATCTTGAGGGAATTATCTGTCTAGTAATTTTCTAATTTAATTTACAAAATCAATTTACTATTTCTTTCTACCGTTATATAAAACTTAACCAAAGCTACCTAAACCACACTCTTACGAGAAGATTATAAAGACCTTTGGTGTTTACTTCCTACTTCATCCTGGAGATGTCGGCATCAACCAGTCCATAGGCTAACATCACCTAACTGGTGACTTTTGACAAATTCACTGCGGCGTTTAAGTCACGATCCATAACAAAACCGCAATGCTCACAGCTAAATACTCTTTCACTTAAAGAAAGTGTTTCTTTTTTAGTTCCACAATTTGAGCAAGTTTTAGAGCTAGGAAACCATCTATCAGCGACCACGAGCTTTGAACCGTAAAGTTCGCACTTATAAGTCAACTGACGGCGAAATTGAAAAAACGACATATCAGCGATCGCCTTGGACAGTTTGTGGTTAGCCATCATGCCCGACACATTGAGATTCTCGATTACTACTGTGCCGTGGTTCTTGGCAAGCAGGGTGGTGAGTTTATGCAATGAGTATGAGCGGATATTTCTTATTTTGGCGTGTAGTTTAGCTATCTGTATCTGTGCCTTTTTCCAGTTGGCTGAACCTATTATCTTATGACGATGCAGCCATTGCATCCTAGAAAGTTTCGCTTCATACTTTTTGTAGGATTTTGCGCCGATGAATATCTCCCCAGTTGAAAGGGTTGCTAGTACCTTGATTCCAAGATCCACCCCGACAATGCTTGTCTTTAGAGATTGCTGTTGCTCAACATCAAATCTAAAACTAATAAACCATCTGTCCGCAATTCGAGATATTGATACTGACTTGGGATTTAGTTGTGGCAATCGCTCATAAGTTTTCAAAATCCCAATCTTGGGGACTTGAATTTTATTGGTTCCAATCACCTTGATCGCGCCCTCAAGAGTAAAGCGGTCGCGTAGTCCTCTTTTCTTAAAGTTTGGTATGCCATTAAGGTGACAATCCAACTAGTTTTGTAGCCTCCATTCCCGGTAGGCTTTAATCCGTAACGCCTACATAAGTCTCTCAACTCACTGGTGGTTTTGATTTCGAGTTCTGACCGTGTGAACATAAAATAGAGTTACCCATTTGTAAAAGTGGTATCGGTGGTGAACCATTTCCAAGGATGACAGCACCACCGATTTAAAATCATATTTACTCGCTTCCACGTAGATCAAGCTATATTTACATCTCTCAACAATGGCTAATCCTAAAGGAAACCCAGAAAATTTAAAAAAATTTACTACTGACAGAGAGGAGCCACTGACCGAGAAAATGAATATACGCATGACTAAGACAATGAAAGAGGAAGTGCAGCAACAAGATAACCCTCCTGAATTTTGTAGAGAAGCTATTCAAGAGAAGTTAGACAGGAATAAGGGCAAGAGTAGTACTTAATTGCTTAACTATTAATCTGAGTAAATAAAAATACCTCTAGAATTAATATCTAGAGGTATTCACTATGATAAGTTTTTATTGCTGTCGATTCAGATGGTAAAAATAGGCGATGGCTGAATCAAATATAAAATTTTCTGATTTGGTGCGGGTTTTTGTTTACGGCACACTCAAACCCGGTGAAGCTAACTATAAAAGATACTGTGCTGGCAAAGTAGTTGATTTCAAAAGAGCCTTTGTACAAGGCAAATTGTTTGCTTTGCCAATGGGCTACCCAGCGATGACGCTAGGGGATAGCCAAGTTCACGGATATTTACTCTCTTTTTCCAACCCAAGGATTTTAAATGAGCTAGATGTGCTGGAAAATTACCAGCCCAATAGACAACCACCAGAAAACCTCTATAATCGGCAAATTATCGAGGTTTATGAGCCACAGTCGCTCTCTTATAGTTGGGCTTGGGTTTATTTGATGACTCTAGACCGAGTTGAGCAATTAGGAGGCTTCCTCCAACCTGACGGCTGGTGGAGTGGCTGTGGTTTAACCGCAAAGTACAGTTACGATCTGTGAATTGTTAATGCAATTAGTTTATGTCCTGTTTGGAGTCGTGGCGTTGCGGCTGCACCGGATAGATTGGATTTTCTGGAGAAGCTACTGCTGCTTTAGGAATTTCAATTACCGGGTTATTTAGTCCCACCATCAACGGGGAAGGTGGAATTATAGACGCTGAAGATGTTTGTATCGGTTCTGTTTGTGGTCGTTGTGCCAGTTGGGGCGCTCTCGAACCAATAGGTACTAAACCAGATACTGCACCGATTACACAAGCAGCAACGGCTGCACCTCCCGCCATCCAGTTCAAACGGGAACGGCGGCGCAAACGTGTCAAAACTTGCTGAACTGTTGCTTCTGGTGACTGTTGGGCTGTTGGCACTGGGAGAGTCCGCAAGCCTTGGCGCAGCTTTATAAGTCGGGCATACAAGAATTGAACTGAGGCATCATTTGCCAGCCATTCTTCTACTTGCCTGCGTTCGGGGGCTGTGACTTCACCATCGAGATAAGCACTCAATAACTCGAAGCGATCGCGCTTCACCATATCCATAAGACCCGTTGATTCATTGGTATGATTGGCCATTCCGTCTGACAAATCTTGAGGAAGTTGCAAAGGAGAACGGTCGTAAAACTGAGAATCAGTAGTCATCTTAACATTATTACCAATTCATACACGGCTAAACTGGGCGGTAAATTCGGATAAATTAACCAATTTTCCTCCTCAGGGCAGAAGCGATCTACGTTGTGGGAATTCTTAATCTATGCTTAAATTCTGCCATTGGGCAGAGGCAAGATACTGTAAATTATGAATCTAGATAATTCTGCAAGTGAGCTTGCAGCCTCGTTCTAGCTCTGGCTATTCTTGACTTCACAGTTCCTAAGGAAACTCCAGTGATTTCGGCAATTTCTTCATAAGCCATGCCTTCGATTTCTCTGAGGACAATGGTAGTACGAAAAACTTCTGGTAAATCCGCGATCGCTTCTCGCAGTTGCTCGTAAAATTCTCTAGTTGTCAGTTCTTCTTCAGGGCCGGGAGTATCGCCAGCGATTTCCCAATCCATCTCGCCGTCCTCTAACGAACGGGGAGCATCCAGTGACAAAGGACTCATAACCCGCTTGCGTTTCCGCAACTCGTCATAAAACAAGTTGGTGGCAATGCGGCTTAACCAGCCCCGAAATTTGGCAGGCTCTTGTAATCGGTTAATATTCCGATACACTCGAATCCAAACTTCTTGAGCCAAATCGGCTCTGTCAGCCCAATCTGGAGCCAGGTGGTATAGAACTCTATCAACTTGACTTTGATAGCGGTGTAATAGTTCTGCAAACGCAACACGATCTGGTCGCAGTCCCGCTTGACAGCGCAAAATTAAATCGTGGTTAGGGAGTTTGTCAACTTGCACTGATGCTTCTGGATACTTTGCATCAACCGTTGACCAGGATACAGTGATCGACTGACTCATAGATCGTACTGGCTCTAAATCATCCCTATCTATTAGACCTGCTAATGGGACAGAAGTTCCATGCTAAGGTGACGGATTTCTGACTGGAACACTGAGGCAGACAATTTTGGCTACATTTATAGCAATAAGGAGAGCCACTTTTTCCTTATACTGCTGGCATAGCTGCCCAAGACCCATTAACTAATAAAGGCGCAGCAATATGCACATTTTTGTACTTTTCGCAACTGGGTATATACGCTTGATAAAAATAATTAAATCTGGTTATAAGGATAAAGATAAAAATTTTGTAATTCAAGCTTCTTGATACCTTTCAAGTTAAGGTATTAATTTCTGGAAGTTGGGTTGCTACGGTGACTATAATGGTAATTTATTTTTTTGGTTTTGTTACCAGAATTGTTGATTGTTCTGGTTGTGAACCGTAGGTAGCACCATTATGTTGCTCTAGTACGCGAACTTGAAAAAGGAAATTGAGGGAAAATGTAATTGTGACTGCTAAGAATAGTTTTTCAAACATGGTTTTTCTCCCATCCACACCACTAATAATTGATTGCTACATTTCAAAAGTTGCACCAGAAAGTCCAAGTATTGGCTTACAACCCCCAGAACTTTGGAGAAATGAGGTTGGTCACTTGGAGTTTTGCTGCTGGGACATGCATAGTCTTAGTTTGCCCAGAGGTGTTGGCAGATTTATAACGGAAATGATAAGTATTGATAAATTTTTGATAATCGGATGATGAACTCATCCAATTGCTCGGCTGGATATGTCAGGGATAAACAATAGGCGATGGCAATGGTAAGAAATGAATCTGTAGGGCGGATGGTAATGTTGCTCTGTTTTGGCACAGCATTTTTATCTTTAGCTGTCCATTGGCGCATTACTACGGCAGAACGGCAGTCTGATAAGTCTGCATCTACTGCGATGCGGCGAGATTCTACCCTAACCAATCCTAAGGGAAGCCGCTCAGAGGGAGTCTACAAGAATCTTTCCCAAGTGAGTTTAGGGGAAATTGCACTGGGTGCATCTGTGCCACCTGATGAAGCCACCCAAGGCTCAACTGCCCAAAAGGTGTTTACACCAAAGTCCTCTGCTATTAAGCCTCAAACTAAGTCGAAAATAATTAAGAAGAATCTAGCGAAGGCAACTACTCGGAGGGCTTCTACACTCAAGTATTCTGCTCTGAAGTCTCAAACTAAGTCGAAAATAATTAAGAAGAATACAGCGAAGGCAACTACTCGGAGGGCTTCTACACTCAAGCCTTCTACTATTAAGCCTCAAACGCAGCCCCAAAAAAACATTAAGAATAATGTAGCTAAAGCAACCGAACTACTAACTAAGACGCGGCTGGTGGCGCAAGCAGAAAGACAAAATCCAGTTGCAGAGAGTTGGCCAAAAGGTCTATGGTCTCAGGCTTCAGCCCAACAAGTACCATCTAATAGGGTAGCAGATGCCAAGACGCAAGTGATGGTTGATTTAAGCGATCGCCGTACTTATGTATACGCAGAAGATGAGGTTATAGCCAGCTACCCAATCGCTATAGGTAAGAAAGGTTGGGAAACGCCCACAGGTTCTTTCCAGGTGATTCACATGCGACACTATCCAATTTGGCGTCACCCGATTACAGGCAAAGTATTTGAGGCTGGTACAGATAGTCCCTTGGGAGACAGATGGATTGGTTTTTGGTCAGATGGGCGGAATGAAATTGGCTTTCATGGCACGCCGGAAATTGACCTGGTAGGAACGGCTGTATCCCACGGCTGCTTAAGAATGCGTAATTCTGATGTTCGATTGTTATATGAGCAAGTGAGTTTAGGGACAATAGTGTTAGTGCGTGATTAATTATAGAGTCATTAGTCATTAGTCCTTTGTCGTTTGTTTTAAACAAATGACCAATGACCAATGACCAATGACTCTTAAAATTATAATTTTTGCTCAAAGTTAGGTGCGTATGTTTGGAGTAAAGCACTAACTTGGCGTACAACCTCATTTCCAGTGTTTTTACCCAAAGCTTGCCGTTCTGGGAAGAAATTGGGTCGATCAAGGTAACGGTTAATCGCCTCATTTACTTGCTGAGAAATTAAGTCTTGCAGTTGTGCCTGAGCCGTTTGGCGCTGGAAGTTAGCACCTTCTTCTGTAGTAGCATATAAAGGTGGTAGCCTGTTGAGGGCGTAAGCAGCAATATCGCCGACATCTAGAGAACTTTCGCTGGTGGCTTCAATTTCTGCAACTCGTGCGATCGCTTCCGTCAGTACCAATTCTTCCATAACGTTAATGAATTGTTTGCGAGGTACCGCCACTACCTCACCAGTCAATAGCGAACCCATCAGCCGATCCAGCGCCATATACTCTTCAATTGAGAGTTCCGAGGCGTTGTCACATATTCTACCGACTTCTGCTTCCATTGCTGGTGTCAAATAACCATCCTGGAGAGCTTGTTCTACAATTTTTTCGATGCTCATAATGCTTATCATCATTTATGTTAGCCAAGCAAGGTAGGGACGGTATCAATCCAATTTATTTTGTGTAATTCTCAGCAAACAAAACACAAATTATGCACAGACGCGATTAAGTCCGCCTCTACTAGTTAACGATCTTAGTTCGCCAAGGTGTTGGGTCAACAGATTGCCCGTTGACATACAGACCCCAGTGCAAGTGCGGCCCCGTAGAAGCACCTGTTGAACCTACTGCGCCAATTAGTTGACCAGCTTTCACAAAATCACCTTCTTTGACGTTAATACGACTTAGGTGCATGAAAATACTGGTTACTCCTTGACCGTGGTCAATGCCAACTACGTTACCGTGTACCCTAAACCCTTGGGATACCCTACCTACCAAAGCAACTCGCCCAGGGGCTGGGGCAATTACGGATGAACCGGCAGCACCAGCGTAGTCAAGACCACGATGATAGTAGTCCTTTGCAAATGTACCATTATAGTAGCGACGTACACCATAGGTTGTACTCATCCGCCCTGCATTTGGCTTCAGAAATATTCCATTCCAATACTTTTTTGGTGTTTGTAGTGCCTTGAAAGCTGCCACACGCTTAAGTTCATGCTCTGTGGCATCCACTCCGGCTTTGCCAGGTGGCAAAGTAATGCGTTGTACGGGGAACTTGCGATTAAGCACATTCACTGCCAAGTTTTGTACTTGACCATCCCCTGTAACCCGAAGTGTTCTAGTTCCAGCTTTTTCTAGCGGAGTTGTGGGAACAAAAGCCCGATACTGATTGGGGGCAATTTCAAAGGCTGAGTACGTATTCTTACCACTAGCTACTGTTGGATTTGTACTATTATCGGGATTATCTAGATTAATCTCTACCGAAAGCGTATCCCCTAGTTTAGGATTAGTTGGAGTCACCTTTACTTGTAAAGCTTCTACAGGCAATGCGAAGGTGAGAGGGAGAACAGCAAATATTCCCTTTAACATATTTATTGCACGGCGATTGGCTGTCAAACTCTTGACATCAAAACCGAGCAACTTCTTGTTTGAACTACTAGCGCTATTCTCAATCATCATAGAGCTACAAAAATCCCTTGCTTGTGTTGCAAAATAGACTAGCTTATTTCTACTAGTGTTTTCTGTTTGAAGTAGATGTTGTTGAAAACCATAAATATTGGGAAATCCGTCAGTGACTTATGGAGAGGACAAAGGCAGGGGGTAAGAGATAAGGGAGAATGATTTGTAACTGTAATGGAGTGAATTGGTATTAACTTTAATAATCAAGGTGTATTACATTGGTAATGAGCTTAAAATTTAACTAGATTAATGGCAAAGATGCTCTTATGACTTGCCATAGGTATCATTTATTAGGCAACAAAAGAGACCTGTTGGGCTTTAACCATTAGATAATAATACTTGAAGAAATTCTTGGAATCAACTGGACACTTGTTCAACTGGACACTCATACTACACTGTTAGGTTAAAGTTGGTGTAGGTAAATCACCCAACCCAGGTAAACCAAGGGTAAGGGGAAAGTGTGAGAAATAACCTAAAAAATTTGGGAAAAGCTAGATTTAGTTAGCTGTTGAGCATTTAATTTTCACAACTAGGGTGGGCATCTTGCTCACCCTATCATAGATTTTATTGATATATGTATAAATTATTTTTATAACTTACGCATTGACAAGAAATACCAAATGTTATCTAAGGTTAAAAACCATATCTTTCGTAAGGGCACAGCAATGCTGTGCCCCTACAGCATGGTCTATTTACGATCGCAGATAATTAAGAAAAGCCTGAAAACTTCCTCAAGATAGGTAATGCAGATCACGATGCATTTGTACAGTGCGTAAGTCCTAATTTCTAGGATTTTCAGTTTATCTAATCCTTAATGCTCGTTTATACCTCGTAACAGATATTACTAATGTTGATATGGGGTGTCGGGTGTAAAATAACAGTGATTTTACCTAAAATTTTCTCATTCCGAGTTGAGAAGCTCGATTAATAAAGGCTTATCAACTCTAAGCTGATAGTTTTACTTTTGGCTTGAGTTTGCCATCTTCCATGTGAACGATGCGATCGGCAATATCTAGGATGCGGTTGTCATGAGTAACCATCAAGATGGTACAGCCTTGTTCTTTTGCCAGTTTTTGCATGAGATTGACTACATCTCGTCCCGATTGACTGTCAAGGGCGGCGGTGGGTTCATCGGCTAGGATTATTTGAGGATGACTAACTAAGGCACGAGCAATCGCTACTCTTTGTTTTTGTCCCCCAGACAGTTTATCAGGATAGTAATGCAAATGATTTCCTAATCCTACGTGTTCTAGCATTTGGGCTGACCTAGCTAGCATCTTTTTTAAGCCAAGATGTTTATGCAATTCCAAAGCCATTTTGACGTTTTGGAGTGCTGTTAAACTACCATGCAAGTTATGTGATTGGAAAATATAACCGTTACGGCGTCGCGCCTGTACTAGTTGTTCAGTACTAGAGCCACAAAGTTCTCGTCCCAATACCCGCAAACTACCAGATTGGGTAGAACGTAATCCACCTACTAAGGTCAGCAAGGTAGTCTTTCCAGAACCAGAGGGCCCAGTCATAATAATAATTTCACCGGCGTTAATCTCCAAGTTGATGTTAGATAAAACTTGCTTACGGAGTGAGCCTTGACCAAAATGGTGGTCGAGATTCTGGATGGAGATGACGGGAAGCATATTTGGGGAGTGGGGAGTGGGGAGTGGGGAATGGGGAGTGGAGACGCGATTAATCGCGTCTGTACAGGAGTTAGGAGTGGAGACGCGATTAATCGCGTCTGTACAGGAGTTAGGAGTTACGAGTTGTAAAAATTTTTCCCTATTCCCTATTCCCTACTCCCCTAGTTTTAAAACATGTCAGCGGGGTCGGTGGCTTGGAGCTTGCGGGTGGCGATCGCACCGGAAATTGCACACATAATGATAGTCAGCACTAATACCTGCAATGCTCGAATCGCAGTCATGTACATGGGCAAATTTGTGGCACTGCGAGTCAGTTGGTAAAGTGCTAAGGATACTCCTAATCCGGGTAAGAAACCCAGCGCTGCCAATATCAACGATTCTTCAAGTACCACACCTAGCAGGTAGTAATTGCGATATCCCATTGCTTTGAAGGTGGCGTATTCCCGAACGTGGGCATTAACATCGGTGGAAAGGACTTGATAGACGATAATCACGCCCACCACAAAGCCCATCGATACACCCAGGCTGAAGATAAAGCCAATTGGGGAATTTGTTCTCCAGAAGTTATTTTCAAATTCAATAAATTCGGCGTGGGTTAAGACTCTGACATCATCTTTTAGGTAGGCTTTCAATATTGCTGCTACCTTTTTCGGGTCATAACCTGGTTTTACCTTTATCAAACCTAAACTGACACTGCTGGACTGTCGCCCAGAAAATAGCCGCAAAAAGTTTTGATCGCTGGTAATCAAATTGCCATCAGAACCAAAGGAAGCCCCGACTTGAAATAAGCCACTAATGGTAATTGTGCGCCGTTCTATTTCGGTGGTTAGGGTTTTACCTTGGTCAATTTGAGCGATCGCTTTTTGATAATCTCCTCTAGCACCACGATCAAACAAGACAGCACCTGGTAGCTTGATTGTCTGCAATTGCTGGTTAACGTCTGGTAAGTTAAAGGCTGGCTTATCTGGATTAAACCCAATAACTAACACCCCCGTCTCGCGGTGTGTTTGGGGATTTTTCCAGATTGTGTTGTTGAAATACATTGGTTCTGCTGACTTCACCCCTGGTATATCCATTGCTTGGTAAAGTCGCCGCCGAGAAAATGTAGACAAGCTTGGCAAGTTACGGGCTTGAGGACTGGTTAAAACAATGTCTGCTTGCAAACTGCGATGCAGTCTAGTGTTACTGTCATACAGCGCAGTCTGAAAGCCCAGTTGCATGAACATGAGAAGATCCGCAAAGGCAATCCCTGACAATGCCACTAAAAGACGGCTTTTTTCATGATTCAGTTGCAGCCATCCAAGAGGGGTTCGCCGTCGCAGTTGTTTAATCACATTATAAGAAGGGGGAGTGGGGAGTGGGGAGTGGGGAGCAGGGAGCAGGGAGCAGGGGGCAGGGAGCAGGGGGAAATATTATTGCTTCGACCTTTGAACTCGGAACTTCGACCTTTGAACTCGGAACTTCGACCTTTGAACTCGGAACTTCGACCTCTGAACTCGGAGCTTCGACCTTTGAACTCGGAGCTTCGACCTTTGAACTCGGAACTTCGACCTTTGAACTCGGAACTTCGACCTTTGAACTCGGAACTTCGACCTTTGAACTCGGAACTTCGACCTTTGAACTCGGAGCTTCGACCTCTGAACTCGGAATTTGGCGTTACTGAGTGGAAATATGAATTTGTAAGTAGGACTTTTATATTCAAATTCAGCAACTTGGGTTATTTAGTTATTGTTTTCCATGTCCAATGCCCAATACTTCTCTTCTTAGGCTGCGCCAACGACTTATATCATGTCTGCCAAATTACCCATAATAAAAGAACCCCACCCCGCCAAAGCTGTGCTTTGTCTCCCCTCCCCGCTTGCGGGGAGGGGTTGGGGTGGGGTTCTTCGGGTTTAATAAGTAATCAAGCGGACATAATATTATTTCGACTACGCTCAGTACAAGTCGCTCAGTACAAGTGCCCAATGCCCCATTCATAATTCAATTACTGCCTTAACTTGCATATTGGTTAAGGTGGCGGCTTTTCGGCTGGAGGCTTCATCTAGTCGGATATGGACTTCCACTACTCTGTTATCGATATTGTTAGCAGGATCTGTGTTAATGACATTCTGCCGCCGCACTTGTAAGCCTTTGCGATCTACGATTCCCTGCAATTCAATTGAGAGGGAATCACCAAATACTCGCACTTGCTGCGCTGAACGCACTTTGTCAATATCGCTTTCGTAAACTTCGGCTATGACATACATCTGGTTGGTTTGTCCGATATCAGCAATGCCATCATTTGATATTAATTCGCCAGGATGGGTATGGATCTCAAATACCTGTCCATTTTGAGGCGATCGCACCTCGACCTGTTTTAAATTTACTTTTGCCAGATTCATGGCTGCTATGGCACGATTGACTTCTGCTTGGGCAGCTTTTATATCCACTCCGGGGACTTTGGCGATTTCATCGAGTGTTGCTGTGGCTTCTTTAATCTTTTGCTGGCTAGTTGATTGAGTCCGATTTAACTGTGCTTGTGCTTCTTGCAGGCTTTTTTGAGCGGTTTCCAAATTTAAACGCTTATTATCTCGTTGGGAGGCAGAAATTGCGCCTTGTTGATATAGCTGCTGATAGCGTTCGTCTTCTGTTTGGGCGTTACGCACTTCGGCTTGGAATCGCTCAATTGTCGCTACTTGGGCATTAATATCACCTTGGCGTTCTGCTTCTAAGCGAGCGATCGCAGCTTTTTGGGCGGCAATTTCACCAGGTTTAGCACCTGCTTGGGTGCGGTTTAGGTTTGCCTGGGCTACTTTTACTTGTTCCTGTGCCTGTTCTAATTCTGCTTGCAAGCGATCGCGGCTGTTCAATATCGCAATCACCTGTCCTGCTTTTACCCTATCCCCCTCTTTCACTAACAACTTTTCTACCCGACTTCCTTCGGCAGACACCGCAGCAGAGAGTTTAATTACCTTTCCCTGTGGTTCAATCCACCCTAAAGCTGTTACCGTTTTTAACTGTGGCAATTGTGTTGCTGGCACTTGTGCTTCTGAATTTGCATAATTTTGCCAGTTTTTTAGTATATAAAAACTTATTCCGCCAATTGATAAAAATGCAATTATACCTATACCAACGGATAGACGCAGAAGAGACTTAGGGAACGTTCTGTACCCTAGCTTTGAGTTTCGCACCATAGATTACCTCTTAACTAGTGGCGCAGAAAAAATTAAATACTTATTGTTAATCGTTCGATTCCAAGTTCATTAGAAATGGTAATTGTTGATAATTTACCAACCTACTGCTATTTAGCTGGATAGGATAACAACAAGCCATATCAAATCCGCTAGCATCTGAATGATTAAAAACCGCAGAGACGCTGAGGGCGCAGAGAAAGAGGAAAGAGGAGTAATATCAAGTTCGGGTGGTTACTTATAATAAAATCTATCAATGTAGGTTGGGTTGTACCAAGATCCCTCTAGTACCGCAAGGCGGAAGTCACGCATAATTGTATTCCAAGCTTTTGCGCCATTTGAAATGCTATGTTTATTTACGCCGTGCTGTACTAGAGGTACGGCAGTGAAACCCAACATAAACAAGGATAAAATGTAGAGTTTAGTTCCTCAAACCCTACTACATATAGGAATCATATTTGATTTCTGAAAAAATCTCGGTAGTCTTGTAATGGACTGTCTAGGCTAAAATGTTGCAAAAAAATTGTAGGTTGGGTGGAGGCTAAGCCATTGCCTACATCCTGATATATGTTGGGTTGCGCTCCGCTCCACCCAACCTACGTCTAATGCACTATTTTGCGTAGACAGTCCACTACGTGCATTTCAAAAATCAAATACTAGTCCTATATATTATAAGTGTTTAACCGAATCTGATATAATTCCAATACAAAAGGGTTTGATATCACTCTCCAGTATTAAAAGATTTATGTTTCTGACGAATTACTTTAGTTTTTTTAAAGTACTCAGGTATAGTAAACGTTTTCAAGTTTGTGGTTTGTAACAGCGCCAACAATTAGAGGCAAATTCAGTCAAAACAAATATTTTTGTCATGAAAGCCAAATAAATTATAATTCCTAAGAAATATCTTTCAATTTGATATTTATATAATTTTTAGTGATATATTTTCCTCCTAAAAGTTATTTTTGTGAATGGTATTTTAAACTAGCCAATCCCTTAGCTAGAAATAACCTCACTGCGCGATCGCAACTGTGTTGATAACCTCTTGGCATTTCATAATTGTTATAAGCCCGGGTAATTAGTTATGATTCCCACAGTCATTGTACCCCACCCCCAGCCCAGGGCTATTTCATTCTCCGAAAAGCCCGCCTCAGAATGAATTCATCTCTCTTATAGCGAAAGTCATCTAAAGATGACTGAGAAAAGGTTCTAGTCCGTTTTAACGGACTTTAGCTAAAAGCCAAAGAACTTTAGTTCTGGGCGGTTTATGTATAGAATGAAATGTCTATACAAAAAAACCCGCCTGCGCGGGTTGACTGAAACTTTAGCTTTTTGTTACTTCCAGTGTTTGGGTATTTTCAAATTTTCTGGTAGCATTGTTGTGCGATCGCCAATTGCCTGTTCAATCTGTTGTAATTTAAGGTTTTCACATCCGCTCAAGTTTGCTCTAGAGAGGTTAGCTTCGTGGAAGTTAGCATCTTGCAAGTTGGCTGTACTGAGTAACACAGCTTCTAAGTTGGCTCCAGCAAGTTTTGCGTTTTGCAAGTTGCTACCAATCAGGTTTGCATCTTGAAGGTTGCTATCCTCAAAGTTTACTCCTTCCAAGTTGGCATCACAAAGGACTGCTCCTTCTAAGTTAGCACCACAAAGGATTGCTCCTTCTAATTTTGCATCACAAAGGATTGCCCCTTCCAAGTTGGCATCGTAAAGGATTGCCTTTGAGAGGTTCGCTTTTCTGAGGACTACGCCTTGAAGATTGGCTTCTGGGAGCATTGCTTTTTGTAGATTGGCTTCATACAAGATTGATCCACAAAGATAGGTTATTGATAAGTCTGCCTCTGAGAGATTTGCTCGTGTAAAATTGACCCATTGTAAGTTAGATCCTACGAGGATTGCCCTAGAGAGGTTAGCTTCGGTTAAGTCTGCATTACTGAGGTCTGTATTGCGTAAATCTAGTTTCTGATTTACCGGATCTTTATGTGAATCGCGTCGTCCAATGACAGTCAAGGCTGTTTGAATATCTGTAGGAAGTTTTGATGAGTTCTGTGACTCGTCCTCATATTTCTGATTTACTGGGGCATTCTCGCGGATAAACGCAGCGAGAATTTCCATAATTGTCCAATGGTCTTTGTGAGAATCCTTGGCAATTCGCTCTAAAGCATAAATTGCGGCAAACCGCGTTTCAATCTTTTCATTTCCCAACTGTTCAATTGCTTTAGAAAAACGTTCTGGAACAACTTCTTCTAGAGTTTCTTGGGTGTTCTTAATGTCAGTTACCATGTTGTTGTCCCATAATGTCTTACAAAGGAGTTTGGTTAATACACTCTGATTTTGACTAAAAGAGAGTCTGGAAGTATAGTAAGCATTAATTATTAATGCTAATCCTCCAATGATTATGGCAACAGTTGTTAATGCTTGATTAATATATTCTATTTTTTGTTGATTTGAAAATCCTGCAAGGGTTTCAAATAATGAAAAAATTAGAGTTAATGTGAAAATAAATATAATTGAGATAAATACTAATAAAGTCGTGAGTCCATTTGTCTTTATGAGAGACATGTCATAAGTCTTCATATCTGACCCCTTACGTAAATAAATTTAGGTTGATTTTAAGAGGATATGCAAGGTTATGATAGAGTACAAACACGTAACTACTTGACAGATCCTTAAATCTACTTCATAGAAATTATCTATAGAATCTTTGATAAGTTATTTTTCAAACATCCTCTGAACTGCGTTGGATAGCATCTGTGAGAGGTTAAGAAAAAGTACATTTTGTCACTGTGCTTGACCCACAAGTTTTATCTCCCTACGTTGTCGCTGACTTATACCGCAGACGATGGAGAATTGAAGAGGCTTTTCACATGGGTGCTTTGCGGGCAACATGAACAGCAGAAAGAAACGAGAGTTGTACGCTATCTCCAAATTTTTCTAGCTTCTGGCGCAATCCTGCAAAGAGTAACTCTTTCGTTTGTGGTTCCAGTCTCCTAAAGGTACTCAAAAGCTTGAGGTAATCATCAATGCTATAGGTGACTTCACACGCAGTTTGCTCAACGACCAACTCTTTGAAACAATTGGAGTCTAAAATCTCTTGTCCAAACCCCCTCAAAACCTCCGCTTGAACTTCTGCACCGTCATATCGGGCAAATGAGGGAGCATAAGCTTGATACACTTCCTCTAGAACTTGGTAAACTTCGTATTTCGGTTCTGGGGTAAGATTCCATAGCAGGATAAGAAAACCGTTATCGCACATTGCCGCTGCTGCCTTGGTATATCTAATCTCTGGCGGTATCCAGTGAAAGGCATTGGCTCCTAGAACGGCATTGAACTGTTTTGCTTCTAGTTCCCACTCCTCAAATGAAGTATTGCAAATTGTAACTTTTGGATATCGATCGCAGTTGTGTTGTACCAAATGACAAAAATCCTGGTTTGGCTCAATACACGTCATTGAAAAACCAAATTGAGCAAAAGCCACCGTCGCATTTCCTGGGCCACAACCAACCTCAAGAATCGATGCATCTGAGTCAAGTTGGGCTAAAGCCACAGACCGATCAATTAGTTTATGTGGATAGTGCGGTCTTGCATTATAATAAACATCAGCAACCGGAGAATACCAATTCCTTCGCTGTTCTAAATCCATAGAAGCTCTGGCATTTATTTCTTGTCTGAAGTCTTGCATAAGCTAGGGCGTGTCAACATAATTCGTAATTGATAATTCGTAATTCGTAATTCAAGCCCACGACTGAAGTCGCTTGCTCTGAATAAGGAATGAATTTATTGATTCCATTAATAAATTAAGTTGCTCTGTATCCTTAATGAATTAATTATCGAACAGAATTCAGGAGTCAGAATTCAGCATGAATTCTGACCGAAAAAGCGGATGAATAACCGGCGTTTTTGCACCCCCACCAAATTGAAAATTTGGTGGTCAACAAGAAAGTCGCGGGTTTGAATCCCCGACTGATAGCGAAGCGTTAGCGAGTCATCGAGCGTCTTGATTCTGACTCCTGAATTCTGACTTCTGAATTCTTCTTCAATAATTTCTCCTTAATGAATTCAAAATTTCCGAATTACGTTAGCGACGTGCAAAGCGATAGCGTAGCGTTAGCGATAGCGTAGCGTTAGCGTTAGCGATAGCGTAGCGTTAGCGATAGCGTAGCGTTAGCGATAGCGTAGCGTTAGCGATAGCGTAGCGTTAGCGATAGCGTAGCGTTAGCGAGGAACGAGCGTCGGAACGAGCGTCGGAACGAGCGTCGGAACGAGCGTCGGAACGAGCGTCGGAACGAGCGTCATTACGAATTAGTAATTATTTGGTCAGCTTTGATCGTCCAATTTCATTTTAGAACCAGCAAAGGATCTGTCAAAATTTTTATTAAGGTTATTTTGAGTATTTTAAGTGATTGACAAAAGGCACTTTATCTTAAAATGTCACGAATGCGGTGGATAGTGGTAGAGACATAACATGGTTGTGCCTGAAGCGAAGCTATGCCACGCAATTGAAACGCTTGTATTGGCTCTGAAGCATAGTTTAAAATTTTTAAGATTAATCAGGTTCATCTAATTAAGGAAGGTTGATCGCAAACACCTAAGTAGATTGGACTAGATTAGAAATCGCCGTGAGCAATTCCTCTGGTGCTACAGGTTTAACGATGTAGTGTTGAAAGCCTGCTTTTAGCGCTTGCTGCTGATTGATTTCGCCTGCATAAGCAGTTAGAGCGATCGCTGGAATCTGTTTTTCCCCTATTTCTGCTTCTAGCTCACGCACCTGTTTTATCAGCATATAGCCGTTCATCTCTGGCATCCCAATATCGCTGAGTAAGATATCTGGCTTTGACTGTGTTAGCGCTTGTAATGCTTCATCTCCTGATGCTACTGTGGTGACGATCGCTCCAAACTGTTCCAGCACAAAGCTGAAAAAGTCGCGGGTATCAGCATTGTCATCTACAATCAGAACTTGTAAACCCATCAGGGGAGAAGAGGCAAAAGCGGCTGTTGAGGAATCAGCATTCGTGTCATCCTTCATTGTTGCACTTTCCTTGAGCAGAGGTAATCTAACTGTAAAGATAGCTCCTTTGTCCTCGCCAAGACTTTCAGCCCAAATCGTTCCACCGTGCATTTCGACCAAGTGACGAGCGATCGCTAAACCTAACCCTAGCCCACCAAACTTTCTAGTTGTTGTACCATCACCTTGACGGAAATAGTCAAACACATGAGGTAGAAAATCAGGATCAATACCTTTGCCTGTATCGCTGACAGTAATCTGCACTTGAGCATCGATGCACTCCAATCGCACATTTACTTTTCCCCCAGTCGCTGTAAACTTGACGGCATTTGATAACAGGTTCCAGAAGACTTGCTGTAAACGGGCTGAATCACCCAAAACTTTCCCCTGCGGATCAAGCGCCATCTCAATCTGAATCGTTTTTGCCTCTGCTGCTAAACGCACTGTTTCCATTGCGCCTTCAATGGTGAATGCCAGATTGACTGGCATCATGTTGAGATTGAGTTTGCCTTGGAGGATGCGAGAAACATCCAGCAAGTCTTCAATTAGTTGAGCTTGTAATTTGGCATTGCGTTCAATGGTTTCAAGGGCTTTTTTAAGTGATATCTCATCAAATTTACGGCTCTGCAACAGTTTTGCCCACCCGATAATCGGATTCAGGGGCGATCGCAATTCATGGGAAAGTACTGCTAGAAACTCATCTTTGATCCGGTTAGCAGCCTCTGCTTCCGCCCTGGCTCTTTGCTCAAGTTGCAAAAGGCGATCGCGTTCTGATTCGGTGCGCTTGCGATCGGTGATATCAGTTAGCATAGCGATCGCACCCAAGAACTCATTTTGTTCATTCAAAATCGCTCTAGCAGAAATCAGTGTCCAAATGTACGAACCATCCTTGCAGCGCAATCGACCTTCTTTTAGATCGCTCCCTTGTCGCTTCAGCCACTCCAGTTTCTCTTCGGCTGTTATTCCATCAGCCCGATCCATAAAATCAAACATGGAACGACCAAGCATTTCTTGAGCCGGATAGCCTAACATTTCACAGAAGCGTTGATTTACAAACTCTGTTCGTGATTGAGAGTCAATCATCCAGATTCCCTCATAAGAGGTATCAACAATTCGGCGATACTTGGCTTCACTCTTCTGTAACGACTCTTGTGCTTGCTGGCGCTCACGCCGATCCTTGGCTTCCCGCAATGCCCTTTGCACTGAGGGAACTAACCGCCCTAATCGTTGCTTTAATACATAATCGGTTGCACCATTCTTCAAGGCTTCGATCGCTAATTCTTCACCAAGCGCGGCAGAAACAAAGATAAAAGGAACCTGTGGACAGTGATTTCGGGCAATTTCTAAAGCTGAAATTCCATCAAAAGATGGTAGGGCATAATCGGCAAGAATTAGATCGAAAGTCTCTGCTTCCAAAGCAGCCAAGAAATCAGCGCCAGTTTCAACTCGTATTAGTTCGCAATTAATTCCGCCTTCACTTAACATCGCTTCGGCAAGCTCTGCATCTAACAAACTATCTTCCAAAAGCAGGAAACGGAGTATATTCATCAGTTCCTCTCCTGTTGACGATGAGGTGCTGGAGGTAGAGCGCCAATCGGGGGCTGATTAATGACTGCCCAAAACAGTCCCACACCCTTGATAGCATCGGCAAACTCATGGTAATCAAGAGGCTTGACGACATAGGCATTAACGCCTAACTCGTAGCATCGAAGTAAGTCCGGCTCCTCACGGGAAGAAGTTAGCACTACAACTGGAATCACTCGCATTATTGGGTCAGATTTTAGTTCTGTCAGCACTTCTAATCCATCGATTTTAGGTAGTTTTAAATCGAGCAGCACCACAACCGGATGCCCTTCCATCCGCAACCGGAACAGCCCCCGGCGATAAAGATAATCTAGTGCTTCTTCTCCATCACGCAATACTACTACTTCGTTGGCGAGATGATTTTCTGATAAGGCGGCTAATATTAATTCTGCATCGTTGGCACTGTCTTCTATCAGCAGAATTCGCTTAAGTTCTTTCATTCGCCCTCCTTCTTCAACAACTTAGGTAGTGAAAAATAGAAGGTGGCTCCACTGTCAACTACAGACTCTGCCCAGACTCGACCATTATGCCGATGAATAATGCGTTGCACATTTGCCAATCCAACACCAGTGCCTTCAAATTTTGGGTCGCTATGCAGGCGTTGAAATACTCCGAATAGCTTGTGTACATATTGCATATTAAAGCCTACGCCGTTATCTTGTACAAAAAAGACAACTTCGTTTTCATTTTCAGTACTGCCAACAGTAATTTCTGCTGGGTTTCGAGTCTGGGAATATTTTACGGCATTGTCTATGAGGTTGCGAAGGACGAGCCGCAGCATGGAAGGATCGCCTTGCACTTCTGGCAGTGACTCTATGTGCCAATTGATTGTGCGTTTTCGGGTTTGGATTTGCAAATCACGTTTTATTTCTTCCACTAGTTGCTCCATATTGATGTTGATGTAGCGCATCTCGGTGCGCCCCATGCGAGAAAATGTGAGCAACTCATCTATTAGTATTCCTGCCTGTTTGCTAGTTTCTGCAATTATTTTTAAATAACGCTGACTCGCTTCATCTAATGTAGTTGTTGAGCTATGCCGTTTCTGAAGCAATTCTATAAATCCGGCGATGTGGCGAAGCGGCGATCGCAAGTCGTGAGAGACTGAATAGGAGAAAGATTCGAGTTCCTTGTTGGCGGCTTCGAGTTGGGCTGTGCGCTCTTGAATCCGTTGCTCTAGCATTTCGTTCAATTGTTGCAGGGCGGCTTCGGCAACTTTGCGATCGTGAATGTCGCTGGCGATGCCCACCCATTTGATAATCTGTCCGGCTGCATCTCGAAATGGCAAACCCCGCACAATATGCCAACGATAGCTACCATCAGAAACTCGACGGAAGCGAATTTCTGCTTCGTAGTTTGTAGCGTTAGCAACAGCTTCTATTGAAGTTTTAAAAACGCGATCACGGTCATCCGGGTGAATGATATCAATCCAGCCATACCCAGATGTCTGCTCCATTGTCAGTCCACTGTAATCAAACCAGTATTGATTGCAATAACTAATACCACCATCTCTATCGCCCATCCAAATAGCCTGCGGCGACACTTCTGTTAAAATTCGGTATCGCTCCTCGCTGTCACGTAGCGTTTCTTCTGCCAGATTGCGATCGTGAATATCAACACAGGAGCCGATATAGCCGAGAAACTCCCCAGTTGGTGCAAACCGAGGCACACCAGTATCGAAAACCCAACGGTATTCGCCATCATTGTGTCTGAGGCGATATTCCATTTTAAAATTTTGTCGGGCATCAAAGGCATTAATGTATGTATCTAAGCAACGCTGCAAATCATCAGGATGAACACCTTCAGCCCAGCCATTGCCCATTTCTTGCTCTAAAGTCCGCCCGGTAAAATCTAGCCAGGGTTTATTAAAGTAGTTACAAAGTTTGTCAGTGCCAGACATCCAGACTAGTACGGGAGCGGTATCTGCCATCTGGCGAAAGCGGGCTTCACTTTCACGCAACGCGGCTTCTGCTTGGTTGCGATCGCGCAGCGCAGCTTGTTGTTTGCTGATGTCAGTGATTAACGCCGCATACCCTTCAACGGTTCCCTCTTTATTAAACTGGGGAACATAAATAGCATTAATATAACGTGTGCCGCCATCTTTATAAGGAACTTGGCTTTCAAAAGTGACCTGCTCTCCTGCCAGTACTTGTTCCACATAAGGACGAAGTACTTCATAAGCGGATTCACCTAAAACTTCCCAAAGATACTTTCCATAAACTTCTGCCGTCGAATGCCCAAACCATTCTTGATATGCTCGGTTGTTGAAGCGGTAGCGTTGTTCTGAATCTACAAAGGAAATCAAAACTGGCAGCGTATCTGTAATTAAGCGAAGTTCTGTTTCTCGTTGCCGCAGTGCCTCTTCCATCTGCTTGCGGTTGGTGATGTCACGCCAGCAATCGATTGCACCGATAATTTGACCTTGGAAATCCTGAATCGGTACTACATTAGCGATCGCTGTAATCCGGGTTCCATCAGGACGTTCAATGATGCATTCTTCATCGCGGATTGTTTCACCGTAGCGCGTGGCACGGTATAAAGGCAATTGCTCTAGGGTGGGGCGCGTTACACCATCAGCTAAAAACAGACCGATGGATTGAACGTAATCGCCAGAAGTCATACCAACGAGAGATTCACCAGGTCTGCCCAAAAGCTCTTGCGCGAGTTTGCTATTGGCGATAATTGGGAAATCAGGAGGGCCGTCGGTGATCGTAATTCCCTCTGGGACGTGTTCTAAGAGCATTTGCAGGATGCTTTGGGCAACTTCAGCTTGTTTGCGTTCGCGTAGCGCAGCTTGCCGTTGGCTCAAGTCAAGAACAAAACCAATAATTGTCCTATCTCCCTGCTTGGCAAAGCCAATTAAGACGGGAACTTGAGAGCCATCTTTGCGGATGTATTCTTGCTCAAAAGGCTTACAACTCCCAGTAATTCTCAGTTCTTCAATTGCTCGCTCACTCACCTCAATGTATTCGGGTGGAGTAATCTCGCCCCAGCGAATTTTACCAGAGCGCAAATCCTCGCGTGTATAATTGAGCATTTGTAGAAAGGCATCATTAGCTTCAATGATTGAGCCGTTCAGATTAGCCACAATTACCCCAATAATATTAGATTCTGTTAAGCGACCAAACCTTGCCTCGCTTTCGCGTAAAGACTTCAGACTTGCCTCAGCTTTCTGTTGGGCTGTGCGGCGTGATTCGTTGAGCGAACTGATTAACCCTGCTGCCAGTATGAACACAACCAGAGGTATTAATCTACTTAGATTTGTAATGTTATGCGGATCGAACGGCTTAAAAAAGAAGTAGTTGATTGCCAAAGTAGACAAAACTGTAGCAACTAACCCTGGGCCCAAGCCACCGTACCAGGCACTCACCATCACTGCAACATAAAATAGCGCCGCAGGCGTTGATATGAGATATGGGTTGAGCAGCAGAGTTGCCCCCAGTGCTAAAGCAACGGATAGCAAAGCAACAGCATAGTGCAGCAGTTGCTCTCTACTGCCAGCAAAAATGTTTTTAGGTTTCGATGCCCTCACTTTATGAGCCATAACCCTACTCTGCTTCTGGAAAATACTGATTTAGCAGCCTTTTGCCGGGTTTACTCATCTGCCGTAACATTTCTTGTATTAGTTTTAGCGCTATCCGTGAAGGCACTGTATGCTCATTTTCTCAATGATTGACTGTTTTGAATGAAACTTTTAATCCAGCAGCAAACTATTTCTGAGAAAAATTGAGTTGTTACCAAAGCTCCCGAATTAAATCTAAAATCTCCAGCCGCTTTCTGACAGACATCTCCTTTTTCTTATCCCTATAGCAATGACTAGGATAGGACAGGTGTCTTATTGTTTATCTCCTGCTGAGGGAATATTTCTCAGGTTATACCAGTAAGCTGGGTTTCGCTGTCACTGTAGCTAATCTTCTATCTTAAAAGGCTCAACGTTGGAGTTCAAAGGCTCAACGTTGGAGTTAAAAGGCTCAACGTTGGAGTTAAAAGGCTCAACGTTGGAGTTAAAAGGCTCAACGATGGAGTTAAAAGGCTCAACGATGGAGTTAAAAGGCTCAACGTTGGAGTTAAAAGGCTCAACGATGGAGTTAAAAGGCTCAACGATGGAGTTAAAAGGCTCAACGTTGAGGTTAAAAGGTTCAACGATGGAGTTAAAAGGCTCAACGTTGGAGTTAAAAGGCTCAACGTTGGAGTTAAAAGGCTCAATGTTGAAGTTAAAAGGCTCAAGTTTCAGTATGAACCTCTTGCAAAAGTCCCTAACACCCCACCCCCAACCCCTCCCGAAGAGCGGGGAGGGGAGCGTTTGCTTTACTCAAATGCGGGGTGGGGTTCTTTATTTTTGATTTAGGGACTTCCAAATAAAAAAATATCCCAAAACTGACGCAAAAATCTTCTCTATTTCTCCCCTCTCTGTGTTCTCTGCGTCTGGAGTGGTTCGTTCATTTAGATAATTTATTTCTTGGAAGTCCCTCTGACTTTTCACGTTATGTGGAAAAGCCACTAAAAACCTAACCCCCTAACCCCCTTCCCTACGAGGGAAGGGGGAAAATTTAAAGTCTCTCTCCTTTTAGGAGAGAGAAATAGAAGTGAGGTTTTCCAGATACCGTGAAAAGTCAGGGAAGTCCCTAAGCATTGATAAATATTGCAATTCCATCGAAAATTGTCGCAGTAGTTTTTAACGCTTCCGTTTCATTTTTTAGTCGTTCATCTGACGGGGATATATCCCAGACAAAGTAAGCGACCATAGCAGATGAAATAATAAATAATGCAAATACAGTAAATGAAATTAGAAATATAAAAGAATTTTTAGGTGTGTCTGTATTGTTATCAGACATAGCTTTCGTTTTCCTCATCTCCAGAATTGTTACGGAGACTTTTGGTAAAAACTATAGCACTAAGTGAAAACGGTAGAATGCGCCCAAATAACTAATGATACTGTGATAACTCAACTTGATTGTCGCCAATCTGTCGGTGCTTCTATATAATCAGGTAGACGAGTGGTGCGATCGCCAAGTGCTTTTTCAATCTGCTGCAACTCTAAGTTTTTAGCCCCTGTTAAAATTGTCCCTTCCAGTTTGACATCACTCAGGTCAGCTTCTGAAAAGTTAGCTCCCATAAGGTTTGCCTGAGTCAGATTAGCTTGATAAAAAGTCGCCCTATACAAGTTAGCTCCGATAAGGTTTGCTTGAAACAGGTCAGCTTCCGTTAAACTGGCTTCTGAGAGGTTGGCAAAATACACTTCTGTTTGGTGGAGTTTGGCTGCATTCAAATTAGCTCCAGAAAGATTGGCACCATTCAAGTTAGCCCCTGAGAGGTTGGCTCCAATCAAACCCGTCATGCACAGATTGGCTTTACCCAATTTTGCTCCTTGCAAGTTAGCTAAAAATAGCTTTGCCCCTGAGAGGTCGGCCATTTTTAAGGTAGCTTGTTGCAAGTTAGCTTTATAGAGGTTTGCTCCTTGGAGATTAGCTACACGCAGACTTGCTCCAGAGAGATTGGCTGAACGCATGTTTGCCCCACAGAGATTAGCGCGGTTGAGATTAGCCCAACAGAGGTTTGCTCCATAAAGGCTAGCTTTTAGTAATTTGGTTTCATAGAGAATAGACCTAACGAGTTTAGCGCCGTTCAGGTCAGCCTCGCTCAAGTCGGCTCCCCGCAGGTCAGCCCCACTCAAGTCAGAACCACGTAAGTCTGCTTGTTGCAGATTAACTCCTAGCAGGTCTGCCCTTCTAATGTCGATATTACGTAAATCAAGTTTTTGATCTTTTGGGTCTTCGAGTAAATTACGTCTGCCGATGACAGTTAAAGCTGCTTGAATATCAGTGCGGATTTTTGGCAATTCTTCATGGAGATTTTGCTCCAACTGCTGTGTCGAACGCGACCCACCTCTGTGCCTACCTGAGTAAGCTGCTTCTTGATATTCCGGGTTTTGTTGCTCTACCCTCACCTGCTGGATAGGTGCATTCTCTCGCACAAAGGCAGTAAGAATTTCCATGATTGTCCAGTATTCTTTGGAAAAATCCTGAGCAACTCTTTCTAATGCATAAATTGCGCCTGTCCGGGTTTCAACTTTTTCATGACCAAGCTGGGCAATTGCCCCCATAAAGCGCTCTGAAATCAATCTGTCTTGATTAACTTTTGCATTTTGAATGCCAATTTCCAGATTTTTCTCAGCTGCGATCGCATTTTTCTGCATCGCTTGGGCCCGCTTTGCTGCATAATAAGTATTAAACATTACTGCCGATGCGAGAAAAACTATTGCAGTAGTTGTTAATGCTTGGTTTCTATACTGAATTTTTTCCTGAATTGACAATTCTTTAATACTAGACAACGCGAAAAAAATTACAGTCAATGAGAAGCCAAATATAACTGTTATAGTTATCAACCAATTCAAAAGAACGTCTGTCTTTTTAGAAGACATGGTAACGATTTTCCTTACAACCTAGAATTATTACTTAGATGTTGAGGAAAAATAGTATAGCATTTAGCAGAAAATTATCATAGGTGTCAAGACACTCAATTAACTAGTTAATGATATCGAATGTACTATCGGTCTTTTATTACTCTGAAAAAATAAAATATTTGTAGGTTGGGTTGAACTTTAGTGTTACCCAACAAAATCAAAGATTCTTGGTTAGGACTTACGCAAGAGTTACGGAATAACGAACCACAGAGGCGCAGAGAAGCCAGTGCGCCCTTGCGGTTAAGAGACTTGTTCGCTCAAGCGCGTTCCCGTTCGCGCAGCGTCTCCGTCAGGAGAAGGGTAGCAACTGGCGCGACACGGAGAAATAAGAGTTTGAGAGATATTTTGCGTAAGTCCTATTGGTGTTGGGTTTCGTTCCTACGCGCAGGTAAAGAAAAATCGAACCACAGAGGCACTAAGAGCGAACAAGTCGGCACAGCCGCAAGGGCGCACTGGCTCAAGATTGACTTTTGGCTTGCTGTAGTAGTGTTTTACTCAGAGAATTTAGCTTCTCTGAGGTTTGCCCCATCAAGTATGGCATCATTGAGAACTGCTCCATGCACCCTAGCTAAATATAAGCTTGCATAATATAGGTTAGCTCCGGAGAGGTTAGCTCCTTTTAGACTAGCTGCACTGAGAATTGCTCCAGATAGGTTAGCTAAAGATAAGTTAGTACCTTCTAGGTTAGCTGCACTGAGAATTGCTCCCGCCAGATTAGCTTCTGTGAGGTTAGCTCCAGCAAGATTAGCTTGATAGAGATTTGTCTGTTCTAAGTTCGCTCTATTCAGATTTGCTCCTCTTATGTCAGTGTGACTCAAATCAAGTTGCTCATTTTTGGGATCTTTGTTTACATCTCTTCTAGCGATAACGGTAAGGGCTGCTTGAATATCTACACGAAGTTTTGTTGACAGGTTGCTCGTTACTTTCTCTTGGGGCATGTAAGGTGCATTTTCTCGTACAAAAGTAGTAAGAATATCCATAATTATCCAGTGGTACTGTGGATGATTTTGGGCAATTTGCTCTAAATCATTAATTACAACTAGACTGGTTTCTATTGTCTTATTCCCTAGTTGTTCAATTGCTATTCTTAAACGTTCTTTTGGCAACTGATGCTGAGTTTGGTTAACTTTTACTTTCAAAGCATGTATCCTCAGACATATTTTTGATAGCTGACTGTTGTCTGTCGGTAAAATATTTTTTATGCCCTGAAAAGCATTAACAATTATTGTCAACATTATTAAGTGATAAAATGAGGTTTAAAAATTACTTGCACTTACTACTCTTCATTCTTCACTATCAATTAACCCTGAGGATGATGATTTGGATTGATGCCTGTGATAAAGCATCCATAAATCATTTATGAAAAAGCACTAATTATAAAGGATAGCCTTCTTTTACTAGATACGCTACGGGAACACAAAAAATCTCACAAATCAAATAATATTTTTATTAACTCCTTCAATCAATGCAGCAAAAATTACAGCCTATAGTTAAAGACCTAGTTCTGATTGGTGGCGGTCACAGCCATGCAATTGCCCTGAAAATGTTTGGTAGAAAGCCTTTACTTAGTGTCCGTTTGACGTTGATTACCGCAGCTAAAAATACAGCCTACTCTGGAATGTTACCAGGACACATTGCCGGATTTTATAGCCACGATGAATGTCATATTGACTTGCGACCTTTAGCGAACTTTGCTCAAGCACAGCTGTATATTGACACAGTAGTTGCCCTAGACTTGGAAAATCACAAAGTTCTTTGTGCTAACGGACTTGTGGTAGATTTTGATATGCTGTCTATTGATATTGGCAGCACTCCGGCCACAGTGTCTGTATCAGGTGCAGCAGAATATGCGATCGCAGCTAAACCAGTATCGCATCTATTGGAACATTGGTATGAACTAATTGAAGCTATAGGTAAAAATCCTCAAGAACCAATTAGGATTGCGATCGCAGGTGGTGGCGCTGGTGGTGTAGAATTGGCGCTGTCGATGCAATCTCATTTACATCGCATTTTACGTCAAACTCAACAACCAATTCAAAATCTGGAAGTTCATTTATTCCAGCGTGGCACGGAACTAATGCCCAATTACCATTCATCAGTACGCCATCAAATTCAGCAAATTTTAACGGAGCGAGGTATTAAGCTACATCTTGGGGAAACTGTGTGTAAAGTTGCACCTACACCACACAGTGAAACTAAAGAAATATTTGAGATTAAATGCGAATCTGGCTTGATAGTAGAGTGTAATAAAATTTTTTGGGTAACACAAGCATCAGCACCTGAGTGGTTAAAAATCGCTGGACTAGGAACTGATGAGCGAGGCTTTATTTTGGTGGAAGACACGTTGCAATCTCAAACGCATCCCCAAGTATTTGCTGCTGGTGACATTGCCACAATGGTAAATTATCCGCGTCCGAAAGCTGGGGTATTTGCTGTTAGGCAAGGTAAACCTTTATTTGAGAATTTGCAGCGAATTTTATTAGATAAGTCGCTCAAACCTTATAGACCACAGAAACAATATTTGAGTTTAATTGGTACAGGAGACGGACGAGCCATAGCCACACGAGGTATCATCACTTTACCACCTCACAAACTCTTGTGGCGTTACAAAGATTGGATTGACCGCCGCTTTATGGAACGCTTTCACTTTGAAGAAATTAAGTGATATTATGTCCGCTTAATCACTTATTAAACCCGGAGAACCCCACCCCGCCAAAGCTATGCTTTGTCTCCCCTCCCCGCAGACTAAGGTGTACACACAAGTCGAATTACCCCCCTTAATCCCCCCGATATATTGGGGGGAAACAAGAATCTAGTTCCCTCTCCTTTATAAGGTCCGGGTTAGGGTGGGGTAAAACCTTGGTTAATCAGCTATTTCAGACTTGTGTGTACACCGTAACCCCGCTCTTCGGGAGGGGTTGGGGGTGGGGTTCTTTTATTGAAGCTGTTCAATTAGCTCCATAATTTGTTGGTAATACTGAATATTTCCTTCTTGGTAATACAAGTCTGCGGATTTCTGGAAATCCGCAATTGCTCGTTGAGAGTCACCCAGATTTCGGTAGACATCTGCCCGAAGGATGTAAGCTGAAGCCCAATGAGGCTGACGCTGTAAAGCGAGGTTCAAGTCTGTAAGCGCTCCCTGCAAGTCTCCCAATAGAGAACGGCTACGACCGCGATTATACCAATCTTCGGCAAAGCTGGGGTCGATCGCAATCGCACGACTATAATCTTCTATTGCCCCTTGATAATCTTCTAGGGCATAGCGGGCATTAGCGCGATCGCTGTAAAATGCAGCAGATTGGGGATTTATTTGTAATGCTTGGGTATAATCTGCGATCGCACTTTCATATTCTTCTAAAGCATAATGGGTAGAACCTCGGTTGTAATATGCTTCAATTAAATCGGGATTAATTTTCAATGCTTGATTATAATCTGCGATCGCTCCCTTTTCATCCCCCAAAAGACGACGAGCATTTCCTCGATTGCAGTACGCTTGAGAAAATTCAGGAACAAGCTCTATTGCTTGGGTGTTATCATCAATTGCTCCCTGTAAATCTTGCAGGGCTTCACGGGCAATACCCCGACCGTAATAAGCTGCGGCTAAGTTATCATTAATCTGTAATGCGCGATCATAATCTTTAATTGCTCCTTTATGATCACCTAAAGAACGACGAGCCGCCGCGCGATCGCAATATCCTTCAGCTAAACTAGGATTGAGTTGTAATAGGCGATTACTATCTTCAATTGCACCTTGATAATCTCCCAGTCGGCGACGAGCGTTCGCCCGAAAGCCGTATACTAAAGCTAGAGTCGGATTTTCTTGTAACGCTTGATCATAATCTGCGATCGCACCTTCATAATCCCCAAGAGTACTACGGACAAGACCCCGCTCACAATAGGCTTGCACATCATCAGGATTGAACTTTAGGGCTTGGTTAAAATCCTCAATTGCTCGGTGATATTCTTTGAGATGGGCAAAAACCAGTCCCCGATTGTAATATGCTCCGGCAAACTTGGGATTGATTTCTAGGGCGCGGTTGAAATTAGCGATCGCACTTTGATACTCTGCTAAAGAGTAGTAGGCATTACCTCGATTATGATAAGCTTCGGCCAAGTTTGGATCTAATTGTAATGCCCGGTTATGGTCAGCGATCGCTTCGTGAAAATTTCCTAAGATATGGTGAATATTACCCCGATTGCTGTAAGCTGCGGCAAAATTGGGATGCCACTGTAAAGCTTGCTGAAAATTAGCGATCGCTCCTTGATGATCGCCGCTCTCAAAACAAGCTACACCTCGATTATGATAAGCATTGGCAATATCAATATTGATATTATCAGCTAACTGGGTACTAGTTTCGATTGTTTGGATATAATCAGCGATCGCTTTGTCATATTTTTCTAAGGCAAAGTAAGCATTACCCCGGCTGTGGTAAGATTGGGCGAGATTGGGATCGATTTGTAATGCTTGGTTATGGTCAGCGATCGCTCCTTCGTAATCGGCTAAAAAGTAACGTGCATTACCTCGGTGAAAGTAGGCTGTGGCAAAATTGGGATTGATTTCTATAGCGCAATTAAAATCTGCGATCGCACCACGATAATCTTTGAGTTGACCACTTAGAATAATTCCTCGATTATGGTAAGCTTCAGCATAGTTAGGGTTGAGCTTGATTGCTTGGGTGTAAGCTGCGTTCGCTCCTTGATAATCCCCTTGCAAATTGTGATTTAATCCTTGGTTTAAGAATTCTTCAGCATTCATGTAATTTTTTTGGATTTCGACATTCCCTAGCTTTCAGGCAACGGGATTCTTAACGATATGTTTTGAAAATAGTTCTAGCTATTATTATGACTCTTGCTAAGATTTTAATTCCTGATTTTATGTTAGCTTTCAGAAAATATTTATTCTTGTGGGGTGGGTATTTTACTCGCCCTTTTTTATTGGTATTATTATAGTAATGGATAACACATTGAACTAAGTGCGAGCGCATCTACTATCAACATGGCTAAAGAGTCAGAAAATCGGTTAAAACACTTCAGTAAATCGCAAAGTTTTTTCAAAGGCGATCGCTAACCCAGATGAGTAACGCTGGCATCCCACTGAGAGTTATTGAGGAGATATCCGGGCATCGCAACCTAGAACAGTTGCAGAGATATCTAGAAGTGTCTGACGATCAGGTATTGGGAGCGGCGGCGGCGTTGTCGATGTTGTCAACCATACAGTCTAGCAGTTTATGAGGAAAACAGAGATGCTTATCGTTTTTATGAAAATTTTGGTTTTAAGGTAACAAAAAAAGGTCTGCAAAAAAATCATAAATATTTAGAAATGACAATCAGTTAGACGACATTATTTATAATAAATTTTTTAAACATAAAAAATCCCTACCGTTCAGTGGCAGGGATTGAAGCTCTATTAAAATTGTTGACCGTCGTCAGTTTTCACTGGGTAAGTTTACTTGAACTGCGGGTAATAGGTCGTTATTTTCTTCAATCCTTAGCATTCTGATATCTCTTACTGCTACAGGAAACCATACTAATTGTTTAGCTAAATCTTGAACTGCTAGCACACAAGTAACAGCATTTACATTTTCATTTCCAAAGTAAACGCTACCTTGCTGTCTAGTAAAACCGTGTGAAGTCAGTACTTTTTTAATCTCACCATAAGCATTGTTATATGGGTCGCCATAGGACTGTCGTAGCAGTTCAATATCCATATCAAAAGCAATTGCGTACACTCTGGTATTCCTATCTGGGAAATTGTTATTGCTTATTGTAGGGTATGAACTGACGTTTAATTTACTGTTCTTACCTACTAAATTACGTGTTGTTTTTGTGTACATATTTTTACTGTAAATACTGTTTAACTCAATTCTACCGAGATAATCCCATAAATGACAATTCCCCACAGCGATCGCTACAGGGAATCAAAGGGTTATGCGGTTTGTGGTGGTTAGGGTGGGCTAAGTCGCTAGTCTTGATCCTCATAATTATTCATCTGTCAGGATTTGGTGCTAACCCAAAAAATGACTACCTGCCTGGAATCTACTTCATGCCAGAATATTTGCGTACCGCGATAGTAGCAATTCATCAGTTGCCTCCTATCTCAGAAACCTTGTGGCTGAGAATCATCGGTAGAGGGAACGTTCAAAAGCAAGCAATTGACGAACTAGAAGCGCTTACTCCTGATAATCCTTTCCGAAAAGCAGCGTTAGAATTGCTGTACAACTTGCAACAAAACTTACAAGTCACTCAAAATCAAGACGAGGAAGATAGGGAATTACTTATGCGATTAGCACCACTTTACCAACAAGACCGAGAACAGGCTAAACAACAAGGAATTCAGCAGGGAGAACGCTTGGTGGTGGAAAACTTGCTCAAAGTTCGCTTTGGTGAAATAGATAATGAACTTCAAGCAATTATTGAACCTTTATTGACGTTACCACCAGAAGAGTTTACGCCTTTACTGTTGCAGTTATCCCGTGAAGAATTAATTGATAGGTTTTCCTAGTGTCAATCACATATCCTTTAATGATTAGGGAAAAGAGTTAAACTCTTTTCCCTTTTTATTTTTTCCACTTTCTACCTCACGTTACAATGTAATATCGAAGACATTAATCCAGTATTATAAAAATCAGTTTATAACTTTTTTAAGCAATGAAAAGTTTATTTTATAGGTTTGCATCGCAATGGATTTTCTGACAATTCTAGGATTAGTGGCTGCCACAATAACCACAATCTCTTTTTTGCCACAGATGTTTAAAACGTGGCGAACAAAATCAGCAAAAGATGTTTCTATGGTGACGCTGATTACATTCATAATTGGTGTTTTTTTGTGGTTAATCTACGGAATTTATCTCCAAGCCTTGCCAATTATTCTTGCTAATAGCGTGACATTGTTTTTTAACTTGATAATTCTATGGCTTAAAATTAAATATAGATAAAGAAGCCCTGGCGACTATAAATCGCGGCTACACAAACTATCGTCAGCCTGCGCGGACTAAATAAAACCCACGTTAGCGTAGCATCTCATAGAAAAGAGAAGCAAAAGTGGTTTTGCCTGTGTAGGCGCGAATTCTATGAGACTCCATTATTCAAACACCCCTAAGAAACACCTGTGACATCATCTGTATTTACCTCTGAACGCCTCCTTTTCACCCCCGCCACCCCAGACACCGACGCTATCCCCATCATTTTTGCCTTTCCCAATGAGTACAGCGTAGGTATCACTAGCCTGGGCTATCAGGTAGTTTGGGCAACTTTGGCAATGCGTGATGATGTGCAAGTGAGTCGCCTGTTTACAGATACTCACGAACAACTCCCCAGAACCCCGGAAATAGTCGGATTTTCAATATCCTGGGAACTGGATTATGTAAATATTTTAAATTTGCTGGAATCTTTAGAAATTCCCATTCTGGCAACTTCTCGTGATGATTCTCATCCGATAATTTTTGGTGGTGGGCCCGTTCTCACAGCGAATCCCGAACCTTTTGCAGATTTTTTTGATGTAATTTTACTGGGGGATGGCGAAAACCTCCTGGGAAATTTCATTGAGGCGTACAAAGAAGTTAGAAATGCTTCTAGACAAACTCAACTAAAAAGACTTGCACAAATCCCAGGAATTTATGTACCCAGTTTGTATGAAGTCGAATATCACAGCATAGATGGTGCAGTAAAGTCAATTAAACCAATTTATCCCGAAATTCCTGCAGTGGTGCAAAAGCAAACTTATCGGGGAAATACTCTATCGGCATCGACTGTAGTCACCGAAAAAGCCGCCTGGGAAAATATTTACATGGTGGAAGTGGTGAGAAGTTGTCCAGAAATGTGCCGCTTTTGTTTGGCGAGTTATCTCACACTGCCTTTTAGAACAGCCAGTCTTGAAGGTTCATTAATTCCTGCCATAGAAAGAGGTTTAGAAGTCACAAATCGGCTAGGATTATTGGGAGCTTCTGTAACTCAGCATCCAGAATTTGAGACTTTGCTAGATTATATTAGTCAGCCAAAGTACGATGATCTCCGTCTCAGTATTGCCTCAGTGCGAACCAATACCGTAACAGTGCAGCTAGCAGAAACTTTGACGAAACGAGACACGCGATCGCTTACCATTGCAGTAGAGAGTGGTTCTGAGAAAATCCGCCAAATCATCAACAAAAAGCTGCATAACGACGAAATTATCCAAGCGGCCGTAAATGCCAAAGCTGGCGGATTAAAAAGCTTGAAACTCTACGGAATGGCAGGAATTCCCGGTGAAGAAACAGAGGATTTAGAACAAACCGTGGCGATGATGCGTAATATCAAAAAAGCTGCGCCGGGATTGCGGTTAACATACGGATGCAGCACCTTTGTACCCAAAGCACACACACCGTTTCAATGGTTTGGGGTGAATCGCCAAGCCGAAAAGCGGTTGCAGTTTTTGCAAAAGCAGCTAAAACCACAGGGGATAGAGTTTCGCCCAGAAAGCTATAATTGGTCGATTATACAGGCTTTGTTATCAAGAGGCGATCGCAGAGTGTCCCAACTCCTCCAACTGACTCGTGACTTTGGAGACTCCTTGGGTAGCTACAAACGTGCTTTCAAACAACTCAAAGGACAAATCCCCGATTTAGATTTCTACGTCCACGCCGAATGGTCAACAGAACAAGTATTACCCTGGAGCCACTTGCAAGGGCCTCTGCCACAGTCTACACTACTAAAGCATTTGGCTGAAGCTCAGAGTTATATTAACCCATCCCCCAAGGAACTACAGCCATTGAATTCATAGCTGAAAACTTGATGCAAAACACAGCCGAGTATTACTGCGCCTATTGCGGCGAACCGAACTTAACTTTTATTGACTTGAGTGCTGGAGGACAGCAATCCTACGTTGAAGATTGTCAAGTTTGCTGTAACCCAAATATTTTGTATGTGCGGGTTGATGAAGATACCCTAGATATCGAGATTGATACAGAATCCGAAAGTTGAATTTTAGGTTTTTCTTTCCATGCTGCACTTTAAACATTCCTCAGTAATTAATGCCCCATCAGAAGTAGTTTGGAAATTTCACGAAAGGGCAGATATTTTGCAACTGCTGAATCCACCTTGGCAGCCAGTCCAAGTGGTTCGTCGTGAGGGGGGATTGAACGTGGGCGCTATCACAGAATTTCGCCTGTTTCTCGGCCCATTACCCTTAACTTGGTTAGCGCGTCATACTGAATGTGAAAAATATCGCCTATTTACCGACGAACAGATATCTGGCCCCTTTGAATCTTGGGTACATCGACATGAATTTGAACCGGAAGCTGGCAAAACTAGGCTGACTGACGCTATTTCCTTCTCTATGCCTGGTGGAGGAACAGTTGAATTTGTCAGTGGTTGGTTAGTGCAAGTGCAACTAGAAGCTATGTTTCGCTATCGTCATTATGTAACGAAACGAGAATGTGAGCCGCAATAGCAGAATGTGCTGGTAGCAAAAATTAATTATCCTAATTTTTCAACCCTTGCCGGGAAACCCACTTTATTAAATAATTCGTAATTCGTAATTCGTAATTCGTAAATTTTGTTTTGCATTAGCGAACGCGAGTGCGTCTCTAAGAGTTGCGTTAGCGAGTCCGCGTTCGCGCAGCGTCTCTTCGAGAGCGTCTGGGGATTTTAACCCCACCACAAAACTTGTCGCTTGTTAGAAGCGAGGGACTTAAACCCCTCAAAAATGTTAAACCGGGGAACAAGCGATACAAAGCTTGCGAGAAATTCGCCCAACCAAGCATCGCACCTGTAATCAGTACCGTAGGAGTCATACTTGAAGTTTGAAAAACCTATTTACTATTTATTTGTCCGGTTAATAACACTCTAGAAACCTTCTAACTTTTGTTAGATTTTTTCTCATATCTTTTCTCATATCCAAAATAGTTTTTTAATGATATTACAAGTTATTGTTAGTAGTTGTTTCGTAAAAATACCTCTGCTTTATAGGCTAGGAAAAGCTATTATTGAACTTTTGTTAGATAAATATTTCCTAAACTCCTTAAAATCTCATTCTTTAGAGTTGCTTCTACTTTGAAACTAGAGACAGATAGCGTCAAATTGCTAAGTTAAGTAATATGAATAATGTAATGAACTTCTTAAATTAACTTAATAATGGCAATTTATCTTAGTGATAAAACTGAAACTGCATACAATGGCAAAAATTGCAATGCTGCTGAACTTGTGCTGACACCTCAGCCTGAATTTTGGAGCGATCGCTTAGGTATGATTGGTTTTCTAGTTTACCTAGTTTGGGAACGGCTACAGCCTAGTGCAGTATGTAGCCGCACTCATTTCCTATACTCCCCGTTAATATTGACTGTCTTTGTTACAGACTGTTAACAAAGGATCAAAGATAAGACGCTGGTTATTGTAAATACCAGGTTCAACAGTGTCCCCACTCATATCACCCAACCTTTTAACCGAAAACAGTTTTTAGAATAGCAGTTGCTTGTGTAATACTAGTTAAAGTATCTTAATATTTCTATATATTTTCCAGCAGTGGCATTGGTCAGTGCAAAAAATTGACCACTAACAGATTTTCTCGGTTAGTTGTTTTTGCCATGACTATATTTTATTTTTGAAATTTTCACCTGAATGCTAGGCGGAGTAAAAGCGTGATCCAGTTAGAACAACCACCCAGTCATCAAACAAAACGGACTCCAGTAGTGAAAAGTAAATCTGAGTTTAAAGGGCTTTTCATTGCTATTGTTATTGTTAGCGCATGGGTTATTAGCCTGAGTTTATTACTTTCCCTTGACATCTCCAAGCTAAAATTTTGGATGTTATTGCCTGTTATACTTTGGCAGACATTTTTATATACGGGATTATTTATTACATCTCATGATGCCATGCATGGGGTAGTATTTCCCCAGAATTGCAAGATTAATCATTTTATTGGAACATTGACCTTATCTCTTTATGGCCTTTTGCCATATCAAAAACTACTGAAAAAACATTGGTTACACCACCACAATCCTGCAAGTAAAATAGACCCGGATTTTCATAATGGTAAACACCAAAATTTCTTTGCTTGGTATTTTCATTTTATGAAAGGTTACTGGAGTTGGGGACAAATAATTGCGTTGACTATTATTTATAACTTTGCTAAATACATACTTCATATACCAATTGATAATCTAACTTACTTTTGGGTGCTACCCTCGCTTTTAAGTTCATTACAATTATTCTATTTCGGGACTTTTTTACCTCATAGTGAACCAATGGGAGGTTATGTACAGCCTCATTGTGCCAAAACAATTAGCCGTCCTATTTGGTGGTCATTTATCACATGCTATCATTTTGGCTACCACGAAGAACATCACCAATATCCCAATGTTTGTTGGTGGCAGTTACCAAAAATTTACAAAGCAAAATAGTTCTTGTTTATCTAATATCATGGCAAATGGCAGCAACAGTCACCCAGTAATCTATATAGTTTGAACAAGACATTCTTTTAGATTATCCTGCTTATGCCAATTAATAATTCTCGTCTTGTCACCTACAGCCCTGCTTATACAATCGTTCCTACTTACGAGTGCTTTAATCGCTGTAGTTACTGCAACTTTCGCAGCGAACCGGGTAAAAGTCCCTGGATGAGTATTTCAGATGCAGAAAGTATTTTAAAGCCACTTCAAAGCCAAAATGTCTGTGAAATCCTCATCCTCAGTGGTGAAGTGCATCCCCATTCGCCAAGGCGTCAGGCGTGGTTTGGGCGGATTTATGATTTGTGCGAGTTAGCGTTTTCAATAGGGTTTTTACCGCATACAAATGCGGGGCCATTAAGTTTTGAGGAAATGCAAAAGCTCAAGCGTGTAAATGTTTCGATGGGGCTGATGTTGGAACAGTTAACGCCAACATTGTTAAATAGTGTACATCGGCACGCACCGAGTAAATTACCAGAAATTCGTTTACAACAATTGCAATGGGCGGGAGAGTTGCAAATTCCCTTTACAACGGGCTTGCTGTTGGGAATTGGGGAAACTGTAAATGATTGGTGGGAAACCTTGGAAGCTATATCTGATTTGCACCAACGTTACCATCACGTTCAAGAAGTTATCCTACAACCTCATAGTCCTGGACATCAGCAAACCTTTGATGCACCACCTTTTAACCCTCATCATTTACCAGAAGTCATTTTTAAGGCGCGTCAGATTTTACCGCCAGATATTACTATTCAAATTCCGCCGAATTTAGTTAAAGATGACCTATGGTTACTCGCATGTATTGAAGCTGGTGCTAGAGACTTGGGTGGAATAGGGCCAAAAGATGAAGTGAATCCCGATTATCCTCATGTTCAAGAACAAGCATTAAGAGAAATTTTACAGCCTGCGGGGTGGGAATTGGTGTCTCGTTTGCCAGTTTATCCGCAATTTGATAGCTGGTTGTCAGGGGAATTACAAACAGCAGTGAAGCGTTGGCGAAAAACTCTAACCCCAGTTTCTCTTTTGTCAGAACAGGGAAGTAGAGATTTTCCTATCTAGAACACCAATTCAGTAATCCTAAAAGAACCTCTCCCCCAACCCCTCTTTGTTTCAAAGAGGGGAGTTTCAGGGTGATTTCATACAACCACAGAAAAACTAAAACTGGGTTTCAAAGCCTCTCTCCGCTTGCCTAACGGCAGGCTGACGCCAACGGGGAGAGGTTTGGAGAGGGGTAAAAACCTATGTCACAAAACGAGAATAGGACTTACGCACGAGTTACGGAGTAACGTAGACACGAAGTGGCTTGCCGCAGGCTACCGCAGAGGCGCAGAGAAGCCAGTGCGCCCTTGCGGTTCCCCGACTTGTTCGCTCTTAGCGTTCCCGCAGGGTAGCAGCTGGCGCGACACGGAGAAATCAGAGTTTGAGAGATATTTTGCGTAAGTCCTAGAGAAATCAAGACTTATGTATTTTTCTTTTTTCGTATGAAACCATTCTGCCCTTCCCTAGTAGGGAAGGAGGCTGGGGGGTTAGGTTTTTGATAACTGAATCGATGCTCAATTAGTTGACGAGTCTTTGAACTGGATGAATCCACCTTTTATCTCCGTTAATGAGTCTTTGAACTGGATGAATCCACCTTTTATCTCCGTTAATGAGTCTTTGAACTGGATGAATCCACCTTTTATCTCCGTTAACGAGTCTTTGAACTGGATGAATCCACCTTTTATCTCCGTTAACGAGTCTTTGAACTGGATGAATCCACCTTTTATCTCCGTTAATGAGTCTTTGAACTGGATGAATCCACCTTAATTCTCTATAATCTCGATTATTATGAGCATCATTCCTATATTTTTTACCTATGCCTAATAATGATGACTTACTTGCAAACCTCTACAACGCCTTTAACCCCTTTGAACCCTTACCCGCAGGTGATCCAAAATATGTAGATTGTCAGGATGTGCGGGGAGATGCGGATATTTTGCAAGAGTTGGGAAATCGAATGCGACTAGCAGATACAAATACTTGCCAATTGTATTCTGGTCATCGGGGTGCAGGGAAGTCTACAGAATTACTCAGGTTAAAGAAGTATTTAGAAAATCGGCAATTTTATGTGGTCTATTTTGCGGCTGATGAAGAGGATATTGATTCTGAAGATGCCCAATATACAGATATACTCCTCGCCTGTACCCGCCGTTTGCTCAAAGATTTAAAAAAAATTGCTAGTCCTCGTCCGATACTCGACTGGTTAAAAAGTCGTTGGGTAGATTTAAAAGATTTGGCGCTGACTACCCTAGAGTTTGAGAGTCTGGAAGTAGAAGCCCAAGTTGCTCAATTCGCCAAGTTGACCGCAAATTTAAGAGCTGTTCCTGAATTACGCCAAAAGATTCGCCAAAAAATTGATCCTTACACAGTCACTTTAATTGAGGTGTTAAATGAGTTTCTAGCGGATGCAAAAAAGAACTTACCTACGGGTAAAACTCAACTGGCGGTAATCGTCGATAATTTAGACCGGATGGTGTTAGTCAAAGACGGAGATCGCACCAACTATGAGGAAGTCTTTTTAGACCGCAGCGAACAACTCCAAGCTTTAGATTGCCATTTGATTTATACTGTCCCCATTTCAATGGTCTATTCTACAAGGGCAACAGACCTCAGAGATATCTACGGCGACCCCCAAATTTTGCCGATGATTATGGTAAACACTCTCAAAGGGGAAGTTTACCAGCCAGGACTGAAGAAAGTTAAGGAAGTAATTAACAAACGAGTCCGGCAAATTGCACCCGAACTATCACTAGAGAAGGAAATTTTCGATAGTTCCCAAACCTTAGACAGACTTTGTTTAATGAGTGGAGGTCATGTGAGGAATTTGCTATTGTTAACTCAAGACGCCATTGGACGCACTGAAGAATTACCTGTTTCAGAAAACGCGGTGCGACGAGCAATTACTCAAGCTAGAGATACTTATCGCCGCGCTGTGGAAAATCATCAATGGTGTCTGTTAGCAGAAGTGTCTTGTTCTAAGCGGATTATTAATGATGACTTGTATCGGAGCTTGATGTATAATCGCAGTCTTTTAGAATACCGTTATTTGGATGATGATGGAGAGATGCAACGTTGGTATGATATTCATCCATTGATTCAAGGAATTCCAGAATTTAAAGAAGCCGTAGCGAAACTTTCATGAACCCAAATTTAAGTGATTGGGATGATGATTTACCCCCAGAACCAGAAGAAGCTTATCAAGACTTACTTCGCGCACTGAAGCGAAAATCAGGATTTGGTTTGTTTTTTGTCCAATGTACACCTGGGGAAGCAGACAAGTTTATTGTCAAACTTCCCCAGGAGATTCCGCAGAAGAAGATTGCAGTTTTACGTTTGGTTGAGGCAATAGATAATTTATATCAGCCAGTAGCAGAGTTTATTAAAGATAAGCAAATTGATATTTTATTGATAAAAGGTCTGGAATATTCTTTATACAAGTATGAGAAAAGAAATTTTGGGGAAATTACAGAAGGACAATTTAGCAATTTAACCAGTGTTCCGCATATTTTAAATCACTTAAACCAACAGCGAGAACGCTTTAGAGATGACTTTACCATTAGCTTTGTTTTTCTTTTGCGTTCATTTTCGATAAACTATTTTATTCACCGCGCCCCAGATTTTTTTGATTGGCGTTCTGGGGTCTTTGAATTACCGACAACGCCAGAAGTAGTAGAACAAGAATCAAATCGTCTAATAGATGAAGCCGATTATGAGGAATATTTGAAACTTAGCCCTGAACAAAAAATTGAAAAAGTCCTAGAAATTCAAGACTTGCTGACCGAAAAACATCAACCGCAGAGTCGTAAAGCAAATTTACTGTTTGAACTGGGCAGGTTGTTAGATTCTGCTGACGAATTTGAAGCTGCGATCGCATCCTACGACCAAGCACTGAAATTTAAACCAGATTACCACTATGCTTGGTACAATCGCGGCAATGCGCTAAGAAATTTAGGACGCACTGAAGAAGCGATCGCATCCTACGACCAAGCACTGAAATTTAAACCAGATGACCACTATGCTTGGAACAATCGCGGCAATGCGCTAAGAAATTTAGGACGCACTGAAGAAGCGATCGCATCCTACGACCAAGCACTGAAATTTAAACCAGATTACCACTATGCTTGGTACAATCGGGGCTATGCGCTAGATAATTTAGGACGCTATAAAGAAGCGATCGCATCCTACGACCAAGCACTAAAATTTAAACCAGATTACCACTATGCTTGGTACAATCGGGGCTATGTGCTAGATAATTTAGGACGCTATAAAGAAGCGATCGCATCCTACGACCAAGCACTGAAATTTAAACCAGATGACCACTATGCTTGGAACAATCGGGGCTATGTGCTAGGCAAATTAGGACGCAATGAAGAAGCGATCGCATCCTACGACCAAGCACTGAAATTTAAACCAGATGACCACGAAGCTTGGAACAATCGGGGCATTGCGCTAGGCAAATTAGGACGCAATGAAGAAGCGATCGCATCCTACGACCAAGCACTGAAATTTAAACCTGATTACCACTATGCTTGGTACGAAAGGAGCCATATACTACGAAAGTTAGGACATTATAAAAAAGCGATCAATTCCTTTGAGCAAGCTGTGAGAAACGACCCTGATTTCTCTAAAAGTAGGATAATTATTGTATTCATATGCAAAATACTCTTAATAATAGTAAAAATTTTCCCCAAGCTAATTAATTCTTTTAAAATCTTGTTAAAGTTGATTATTTTGAGACGCTGATTTAAAAATAATGCTATCAGTGTCTACTATTTCGTTAATCTTGAGTGATCTATTAGTAGCGATCGCCGTCACATTTCCAGATGAAATAACAACTTAAACCAAAAGCGATGCCGATAGATAAATTACTAAATATAAATTCAACCCATCTTCAGGAACACAAATCAAATGTCAGAAAACCTCCAAGAGCAAAAACAGCTATCTCTCAAAGAAATTGCTAGCCTATCTTTGGCAGAACGTCACAAAATACTAGAACCTTTGATCGCCGCTACAGCCGAAGATTTTTTAAACGACCCGGAATTAACAGAATTCTCAGTTTTAGATGGTGAAGACTGGCAAACCGAGAATGACAACATAATTTATATGGAAGAACTCAAAAGCATCCGCAGCCATGAGGCTTTTTTAAACGGCTACACACCGGAAGATGAAGGACTTTATGACGACTGAAAATTAAATGCGATCGCCCTGATAAAAATCATGTCACAACTTAAAATTGACTATCCAGAAACTTTACCAGATGCCTTACAGCAAACGCGAGAACAGTTTGAACAAGAAGCAAAAATGGCGATGGCAGTTAAACTATTTGAAATGAAACGCATTTCTTCTGGTTTAGCTGCACAGTTAGCAGGTATAGATAGGGTAAATTTTTTACTTAATTTACACCGTTATGGTGTGGCGATGATTGATTTAACACAAGAGGAACTTGTATCTGATTTAGCGAATGCTTGAAAATAATATATTTGAATCTTACTCCCCTTCCCTTGTAGGGAAGGGGTTGGGGGTTAGGTCTCTATTGCACTCAACTAAAAACCACCAAAATAGCTTCAAATCAATAACTCTGTGAACTAATTACTAACGCATCCCTCAAAGGAGAGAGATAGGAGCCTAAACCCTGTTGTAAAATAGACATATAAGGATTCGGGGGGCCATTTAACTGGTCATAAACGCCTATAGAGACTATTTTTGGAAATCTCCAAGGTTTGAAGTCCAGCCAGCTGAAGCAACTACAGCGGCTGTATCACCAGCGTATACCGGGCGATCGCATCACCACGTCCGAGTTTTCCCAGCGTCTGGCAGCAATTAGCACAGAAGTCAATCAGCCTGTGTGCGCCTACGTCAACCGTCGCGGACAAGTGATTCGCGTCGGGGTAGGCACACCGCGTCAAACACAAATACCGCCCCTGGAATTGCCCCGTTACGGTGCAGAACGACTCAGTGGTATTCGTTGCATCGCCACCCATCTCAAGCCAGAACCGCCCAATGAAGCGGCACTCACAGCTATGGCACTGCAACGCTTAGATGCCCTAGTTGTCCTAAATATTACCGGAACAGGATTTACACGACGGGGAGGCGGTGCGACTGGGTATGTCAAAGAAGCTTATCTAGCTCATCTGATACCCCAAGAATCTCGCACGCTGATTACTAGTCCTGCTACTTTGAAAGTAGAAGAGAGCCAAATTCAATCCCCAAGTTGGAATATATCGCCACCTCTGGGCTTGGATGATCTGGCAGACCAAGATTTAGTAGACTTGGTAGAAAATCTGGAAGCAGAATTCCAGCGCGAATTTGTCGCCCAGGAAGTAGATTCTGACCACGATCGCGTGCTAATTGTGGGGCTAATGACCAGTGAAATAACTCCCCTACAATTCCAAGACACTCTAGTAGAATTGGCACGTTTAGTTGATACTGCTGGGGGAGATGTATTACAGACAATACAACAAAAGCGATCGCGCATTCATCCCCAGACAGTAGTTGGCGAAGGTAAGGTGCAAGAAATTGCCCTAACTGCCCAAACACTAGGAGTCAATCTCGTCGTCTTTAACCGCGACCTCTCACCCTCCCAAGTCCGCAACTTAGAAATGCAAATTGGTATCCGAGTGGTTGATCGTACCGAAGTAATTTTGGATATTTTTGCTCAACGCGCTCAGTCCCGTGCCGGTAAGTTGCAAGTAGAACTAGCACAGTTAGAATACATGCAACCGCGACTCGCTGGTAGAGGTCGCACCATGTCCCGATTGGGTGGTGGTATTGGGACTCGTGGGCCTGGTGAAACCAAACTGGAAACTGAACGCCGTGCCATTGGGCAGCGCATTTCCCGACTGCAAAAAGAAGTAGACCAATTGCAAGCCCATCGTTCGCGGTTACGGCAGCGACGACAGCATCGAGAAGTTCCCTCAGTGGCTTTGGTTGGATATACCAACGCTGGCAAGTCCACTTTGCTGAATGCTCTCACTAACGCAGAAGTTTATACAGCCGACCAGCTATTTGCCACTCTCGATCCCACCACCCGCCGCCTGGTAATTCCTCATGGCGAAGCTGATAAACCTCAAGAAATTCTGATTACAGATACAGTAGGGTTCATACACGAATTACCTGCATCGTTAATGGATGCCTTCCGTGCCACCTTAGAGGAAGTCACAGAAGCCGATGCCCTACTACATTTGGTGGATTTGTCTCACCCCGCTTGGTTGCGTCATATTCGCTCAGTTAGAGAAATCTTGGCGCAAATGCCAATAACTCCTGGCCCGGCGCTAGTTATTTTTAACAAGATTGATCAAGCCAATAGTGAGACACTAGCTTTGGCTAGAGAAGAATTCCCCCTAGCGGTGTTTATTTCTGCGAGTCAGCGTTTGGGATTAGAAACGTTACGCCAGCGTCTTGCCAAGCTGATTGAATATGCCGTTGACTCTCGGTAAATACTGTTATTTAAATAATTTCTAATTTTAACCAAACTCAGTATTGCTACTGGGTTTTTTATTATATAAAGCCAAAAATAAAGTCTTTTTGAACTAAGGCTGGTATTATAGACAACTTCTAATTGAATCTCTAAAGTTATAAAAGGCTGTCACTGGATGCATCTGATTTTACATGGATAGCAAACAGCAAAATTCCCATCATTAGCAACTGAATCTTACCATTTTGTTTTGCAAACATTGATTAACATGAAACATCCATTTTCCACGGCAGCAATACCTTCCTTCTTAGCTGCTACTGCTGTTGTGATATCACCTTCTGTTTTTGCCCCTGCTAATGCCGCTTCAATGAGTTTCACTATCAATGACTTCACCGGTGCGGATACTCAGGTGAAGTTTACTTTGGATGACGCAATAGCAGGGTCTGGCAAAGTTCAGTTTAAAGTAAATTATTTATCCACTGGCAGCAACACAATTGCTGACATCCGTGGTGTTTTCTTCAACATTTTCGACGATACGCTTCTCAGTGGTCTGCAAGTAGTAGGTACAGATGTAACAAACAAACAATTTGGACCTGCTGGAACAATTAACTCTGTTGGTAGCGGTAGTAACAATCTAAACGGTGGTGGCGGCTCCTTTGATGCTGGAGTAGAAATTGGTCAAGAAGGTATAGGTCAAGGAAAAGGCGACATTCAATCTACCATCTTTACCCTATCCCATAGTTCCAAAGCTTTAACGTTGGCTCAGTTTTCTCAGCAAAACTTTGGAGTGCGGTTAATGAGTGTCGGTTCTGGAAACAATCGTAACGGAAGTAGCAAACTCAAAGGACAAGCACCTTACTACACACCCCCACCACCACCACCTAAACAAGTGCCTGAGCCTACTACAGTAGTTGCCCTTGGCATATTTGCTGTGGGTGCGCTGAAAGTAGCCAAGAAAAAACCTTTAGTATCAGCTTCAATAACAGTCGCCTAGAAGCTTTACTGGGAGACACCAGATGCATCTCCTCATGGGATCAGGTCTGTCTCCCTCAATACTATAAAATTTATTTATTAACCATACATTAAAACATTATATTACTAATTTATTGGACACTCCCACGGCTTATAGCCGTGGGATTTTTAAATCATGGGGTTCTAGTCAAAAGAGGCAAGGGAGCAGGGGGCGCTTTGCTGGGGGAAAGACACCAGACGGAGCTTGTACTCGCGGCTTGCGTTCAAGCGGACAAAGAAGGACGGGGCTTCGTACCCGTGTTTCGCTCTGCTCCACGCAGTTCTTGGAAGGGCTTACTCCCCCTGCTCCCTGCTCCCTTCCCCCCTGCCTCTTCGGTGAACTCACCCTCATCAAGCATCGTAAACCCAGTTAGCGACTTTTAAAGATCAGGTCAAAACGGGATAGAGGAGCTACAGTCAGTGGCAAAGTTCTAAAATTAAGAAGCATGAAATCAATTTGAGGACATTATGGCTGCAAAAGTAGAAATTTACACTTGGAGAACTTGCCCGTTTTGCATTCGTGCCAAAAGTTTGCTGAAGAACAAGGGCGTTGAATTTATCGAATACAGCATTGATGGAGATGAGGCAGCCAGAAATAAAATGGCTCAAAGAGCAAATGGACGCCGTTCTTTACCGCAAATTTTCATCAATGATGATCATATTGGTGGTTGTGATGATATCCACGCTTTAGACAGTCAAGGCAAGCTAGATGAGCTACTAACTTCTAGCAAGAGCGTGTAGTTTCAGAAAATATTGCTAGAAGCTAGCGACAAGCCGCTATACACGGCAGTCGCTACAACTCTGGAGAGCTACGCGTTGCCTTGTTTAGAGACTTTTTTCTCACAAAAGCCACATCTGTCTACAAGACTTTACCTGCCAGGTTCCACTCAGCAGTACATATATACGTCAATTGGTGAGAGCATCAAGAGATAATAATTGAATAACCATTTAATTTCTTGGTGATTGAGGTATAAAGGGTGAAACTGGCTTTTATCATTGATCCCATCCATCTGCTTGACCCGTGTCATGATACCAGTGTTGCCCTAATTGAAGCAGCGCAAATCCTGGGACACGAAGTTTGGGTGACTCAGGCAAATCTGCTGAGTGTGGTGGAGAGCAAAGCTTGGGCTGTCCTACAGCGAGTCGAACTTGTACCAGTGCAGTTGGTGGAAGGACGCTGGATAGCAGTAAATCCTTGGTATAAGTTGAGCGATTCCTGCTTAACTTCTTTAGAGACAATGGATGCCGTATTTATGCGGACAGATCCACCTGTCAATGATTCCTACCTCTATGCTACCTATATTCTGGATTACATTGACCAAAATAAAACCCTAGTAATTAACAGTCCTAGCGGCATCCGAGGGGCAAATGAAAAAATGTACGCCCTCCAGTTTACTAAAGCGATTCCAGAAACGATTGTCAGTGCTGATAAGCAGTTTATCCGGCAATTTGTCGAAGCAAAGGGAGCTGCGGTTCTCAAACCACTGGGTAACAAAGCTGGCGAAGGAATTTTATTTTTGCAACCAAGCGATCGCAATTTTAACTCTATTGTCGAACTCAGTACCCTCCAAGGCCGAGTGCCTGTAATGGTGCAAACCTATTTACCGGAGGCAAAAGAAGGAGATAAGCGAATTATCTTACTCAATGGCGAACCAATTGGTGCGCTCAATCGCCTCTCTAGCGGAACTGATTTTCGCAATAATATGGCCACTGGTGGCACAGTCGCTCAAACCGAAATTACCCCAAGAGAGGATGAAATTTGTACCCAAGTAGCCGAACGGTTATGCCAAGACGGTTTAATTTTTGTGGGGATTGATGTTATTGGTGGCTATCTAACTGAAGTTAATGTCACTAGTCCTACCGGAATTCGTGAGATTGATCGCCTAGATGGGACTCACCTTGGCCATCAGGTTATTCAATGGATTGAACAGAAATTAAAAAGCAAAAAATAATTTACATTTATTTTTTGCTTAGTGTCCTATTTTTCAGGAAACAGACTTCCTTCGGACGCTTACGTGGGTAACTCGCCCACGCAACTTAATTTAAGTAAATATACTTACTTCTCCCGAATATGAGTTTAATGAATCGCAGGGGTAGATGTAGCGATGAGTACGACGGGCTATTGGGTGTCGCATCTGTAGTCGGGCAGATATTCTTGTTTATTTGTTCCAAAAGCAAAGCTGGACATGTGAGCCAGCAGACTCCTGCCCAAGTTCATTCTATTTCTATAAAGTAACGTTAACGAGTTTTTTACCCATTAGCAAGATCGGGGATGGCAACACATTGCTTACCCCTGCCCTTAGTAAAACCCTGAAACTAGCAGATTTTATACAGCATTCAGCCTAATCTGAGACTGCTAATTTAATCTAAAATCGTTCGACTGACTTGTACTGAGCGTGCGTTGCCCTGAGCAAGTCGTTGGGTCGAAGTAGCGCTCACGACGAAGTTTCAAATCCAAAATCTTTTAATTCCTTGGTCTACCTCGGTTTCTTAAGAAATCAGGTATATCCAATCCAGGTTTTTCTTTTGGTTCTGGAATTGGAGTTGGAGTTGGAGTTGAACTTGGAGTTGAAGTTGAGGTTGGGGGATTAACTGCGGGTTGCTGTGTTGTTGGTCGCTTCGAGGTATTAGGTGCTACTCGAACGTTAGGCACGCTTTGTTGTTGCACAGCTTGCACTTCACCTGTAAATCCGGTGGCAATTACAGTAATTCTTACCTCACCTTGGAGTCTGTCATCAATTACAGCCCCAAAAATAATATTGGCGTTGGGATCAACTACTTCATAGATTGCTTCTGCTGCTGCATTTACTTCATGCAAAGTTAGGTCTGTACCACCTGTAATATTAAAGACAACCCCTCTGGCACCTTCAATAGAACATTCTAGTAATGGTGAAGAAATAGCTGCGATCGCAGCTTCTCTGGCTCTAGATTTTCCAGAGCTAACGCCAATTCCCATCAATGCCGATCCCGCATCTGCCATCACCGCTCGAACATCAGCAAAGTCAACGTTTACCAATCCGGGGATCGTGATGATATCAGAAATACCTTGCACCCCTTGACGCAGTACATCATCTGCATAACGAAAAGCTTCTTGCACAGGTGTTTGTTCGGGGATCACTTCCAGCAGTTTGTTGTTGGGGATAATGATCAGTGTATCTACTCTACTTTTTAGTCCTTGAATACCTTCTTCCGCTTGGCTGGTACGGCGGCGTCCCTCAAAGACAAATGGACGTGTTACCACACCAACAGTCAGAGCGCCCATTTCCTTTGCTACTTCTGCCACAATCGGGGCTGCACCTGTCCCAGTACCACCCCCCATTCCAGCAGTGATAAATACTAGGTCTGCACCCTCCAAAGCTGTAGCAATTTCGTCTCGTGATTCCTCAGCTGCCTTTTGACCAATGGCAGGATTACCACCTGCTCCTAAACCCCGTGTTAGCTTCTGTCCAATTTGCAATCTACTGGGAGCGCCAGCTAAGGTAAGAGCTTGGGCATCAGTGTTAATTGACCAAAACTCTACCCCAGAGACATCAGATTCGATCATGCGGTTAACGGCATTGCCACCGCCACCACCTACACCAATCACTTTAATGTTAGCAACCCGGCCAGGAACAATTTCGCCAATTCGGCTATTTTCCGGAGAAATCTTCTTATTATCGTGATTTTGTCCGAAGTTCAACCCAGAGTTATTAAAGGGATTGGTCGAGTTAACTGCCAGAGAGAACCCCGGCTGTCCCGTAGATTGGGAATTTTTATAGTTAAGTCCTTGGTTATTATCAAGTGTCATTGGATTTGTCAAAGGGTAGATAAACGACTTTTTTAGGTGTTATTCACCTAAGAGTCAACTTTAGTTTGACAGTGCCACAATACTAGGGCACTGTTCTTTATTGTTTTCACTACTGCCAAGCCTAACAGAATTGGCAGTGCGAAAATTTGCTATGGGATAAGCTTTCAGGGCAGCCGATCGCACAGCCAATTCTAGAGAAGTATACCTACATTTATCTAAAAGTGATCTGTATAACTTCAACCAGACATTAATCGCTTCATTATTCTCAGCAGAGGGCAGAACTTGTAAAGACACACTACGGCGCATCTTATCTACCTCAATAATATTGTTAATAGATTTCACCATTGGGGATAGCTGCAACTTTAGACACAAAATTTACCTTATACTTACTTATCCATAAGGTTGAAGTAAGCAAGAATTTACTTTGTCAGACTATACCTGATTAATTTGTTGTTTGGGGGTCTTAATGGACACTTTGCTTGAGCAATAGTCTATCTTACAAGAACCCTCACGACTGTGGTCAACAAATCAAGATTTTTCCCGAGGTTTCGTACCCCAATAGGAATTACGGCACAGAATAGTCTAAACTCATTGCCCAGAAGCAATGCTTACGCAACCTTGGGCGGCATTTTCCTTTACAGATTGAAACTTCGCTTCGGTAAACTGTCTTTGGAATAGAAGGCGTTTTGCACGCCATAGCCCATCATTAGATTGTCGGACATCTTGCACCCTACTATTAGATGTTAGGGGTCATAATTGAAAGTGTTTTACTCGTAATAGAGATTTTAGGATTTATCTTCTTATTTTAATTAGAAGTTAATGCCGATTTTCGTGCGGTTTGCTCGAAAACTGAAAATAATAAATATATTTATCAGCATAAAGCTTCTTAATTTACTAGGAGCTATCAATACATTAAACACGCTAGTACCGCAAGGCGGAAGTCACGCATTCACGCATTCACGCATTCATGCATAATTGTATTTCAGGCTTTGGCGCCATTTGAAATGGTATGAAATGGTATGTTTATTTCCGCGCCCGCTGTACTAGATGTTTTAAGGGGTTTTGGAAGTTAATTTTTGTTCTTTTTGGTTCATCTGTACTAATGGAAATTCGGGATTTTTCAGATCAATATAGTCTATTTGGCGGGAATTGAGTTTTGCTGCTAAATGACGCATTTGGGCGAGTACTTTAATTTGTTCAGACAGTTGGGGGCCTGGAACGCCGAGATGCACATTTCCTAGTTCTGTTTTCAAAATTAAATTCGCTGGATTTTGGCAATTAATCTCTATCACTTTTACGGGACTTTGGCTTACAGCTTGATGAAGTTGAGTCCAGTAGAGACAGTATTGTTTAGGCAATCCAATTACTCTAAGATTGGGTAATTTTTTAGTGGGATTGAGTGATGTGTATTTTTCTAAAGGCATCCAGGCCCCGCTTGCATCTAGTAAGCCGATTGTGACTTTTTTGTTGCCAGTGCCGTGATTTTGAACACTTGGTGTTTGAGTCACGGCTACAGGGATTCGTTGTTGGATTTCGATGTTTAATCCAGGAGGAAACAAGCTGCGTCTAACGATCGCTTGGGCAATAGTTGGTTGTTTCTTCAAAGACTTAGCGATCGCTGCCGGTTCAATCCGCCACAAAGATTGGGGGTAAGATAGCACCAACAGTGATTGAGTTGTCTCATCCGACAGGGACTGATTGCCTAATTTGATCACTACTTGTTTGGGACTTTTTAGCACCCACACTGGTTGGACTGCCAGCCAAAGCAATCCACCCGCCAAACCGGTAATGGCAAAAGTTCGCCAAATAGCTTGAATAATTCTCATTTGCCGATGCCGACGTAATTTCTTACGACGCTGGGCTAGATCCGTGCGGGAAACTGATATTATGCCAGCCATTCAAACCCCTTTCTAGTTACAATCCAAATTCCTTGACGCGCTTGTATCATTATTGATCTCAGTAAACACCGTCGGCATCTGTTAGCCGCTCTCCTCAAGACTTTTTTTATTTTTAGTAACACTTTACAGTAACTACACAACCAACGTGGTGCTAGTCATCCTTCCGATTAAAGTTTCCGGTGTCCATTCTTAACTTACTGTTGTCTTTTCGACAAGCGATCGTCAAATATATTGTCTCTAAAAATTACAAAATATTAATTTATATATTTCTAATTTTGCTCTCTTGACAAATCAAACATTAAACGATAGATAAATATCCCTAAATCTCTGTATAGATTGCTATAATTCATACCAGTCCTTATCATTAGCAATCCAAATTGGGAACTATATGATGTAGTAGCTTTTTTTACTGATTAACTCAAACCTACAAGGTTTGTGCTAGGTCAAACAAAAGCCAGAGATTGTCAAAACCTCAATAGCAGGTGTAAAAAGGACAGATATGCTTAAAGTTATTAGGGTCAACTAAATCTCTACCATACTACTGACAGTGATCTGTAATAAGTGCTGTCTTTTGCAAGATACTACCAACTTGCGAAGTAATCGTGTGCCTACATCCAGGCTAGAGATTTTTTGTATAAAAAATACAATTTAACTGCATCTACACACACATCTACATACACCTTTACATAACATGAAAACGACATTAAATTTATCGCGTTTTTATAAAGCATGTAATCCCAGCTACACGCTTAATATAAGTAACGTGCTAGATCGCCAGTATTACATAGATTTTGCTGATGTCCGTGGTTGCAAGATTGTGGAAGAATTGCAGCGGACTATCATTCGGATTTCTCCTGATGAGCCAACCTGCCAGTTATTTACGGGTCACATTGGCTGTGGGAAGTCAACGGAATTGCAGCGCCTCAAGACAGAACTAGAATTGGCGGGATTTCATGTAGTTTACTTTGAGTCCAGTCAAGACTTAGATATGGCGGATATTGATATCAGCGATATTTTGCTGAGTGTAGCCCGTCAAGTCAGTGCCAGTTTAGAAGGCATTAACATCAAACTCAAACCTGGTTACTTTACCAATTTGTTTAAAGAAGTAGGCGATTTTTTGCAAAGCCCCATAGAGCTTTCTGGACAAGCAGAGTTATCGTTGGGTATTGCCAAAATTACCGCTAAAACCAAAGATAGCACCCAGATGCGGAATCAACTAAGGCAATATCTGGAACCACGTACCAATAGTATTTTGCAAGCGATTAACGAAGAAATTTTAGAAAAGGCTGTTGAACAGTTAAAGCAACGGGGTCAAAAAGGATTGGTAGTAATTGTAGATAATTTGGATCGAGTCGATATGCGTCCCTTAGCATCGGGGCGATCGCAACCAGAATATCTCTTTATCGACCGAGGCGAACAGCTACGCCGACTCAAATGCCACCTAGTTTATACAATTCCCTTAACGTTAATTTTCTCCAATGAGTACGAGACACTGAAAAATCGTCTGGGGGGAGGGATTGCGCCAAAAGTACTACCGATGGTATTGGTGCGCCAAAGAGATGGCACTGACTACGAACCAGGGATGTTACTTGTGCGCCAGTTAGTCTTAGCAAGAGCTTTTCCAGAAGTTCCTTTGAATGAAAGGCTTTTATTAATTACAGAATTATTCGATCACTCCCAAACTTTGGATCGTATATGTCGCGTTAGTGGTGGTCACATTCGTAATTTATTAGGTTTACTTTATAGCTGCCTGCAACGACAAGATCCGCCTTTTTCTAGTGACTGCTTAGAAGCCGTGATTAAAGACTACCGCGACGATCTGCTATTAGCTATTGATGAATCCCAGTGGGAATTATTGTTTGAAGTAGTGCAGCAGCAGAGAGTTAAAGGTGAGTCTGACTACCAGAGCTTACTAAGAAGCATGTATCTGTTTGAATATCGTGATCCTGTGGGGCGATGGTTTGGCATCAGTCCAGCCTTAGCAGAAACAGAAAAAGTTTTAGCTTGGCAAAAAAACAAGTAAAAGTGCTGGCTGAGTCGTTAGTCCTTTGTCCTTTGCCATTGGACTAACAATGCCCAATGCTCAATACTTCTCTTCTTAGGCTGCGCCAACGACTTACTTCGACTACGCTCAGTACAAGTCGCTCAATACAAGTGTCCAATGCCCAATACTTCTCTTCTTAGGCTACGCCAACGACTTCGCTCAGTACAAGTGTTCAATGCCCAATAACCAATGACTACTGACAAGCAGCTACAAGTCTACACAAAAGAAAATCAGCATACATTGCAAAGACTGATTAGAGCGATCGCACTTTCCGAAGGTCAATTTGCCCTAATTCTAGTTCGGTGTAACTATGGGCAATTACGTGAGCAAATGTTAGAAAATATTCGCTCCATCACCAAAGACATATATATCAGAGAAATCGTTCTAAATCCATCAACTACTTCTTTACACAACACAATAGTATCAGAACTATCTTTAGATAATCCTGCTGTCCTTACAGACTCTTTACCATCAGCTGTAATGATTTTTGGTATTGAGTCAAGTATAGACCTGGAAAACTTACTTACAGGCATCAACCAAGCACGAGATATCTATGCCGCGACTTTTCCATTTCCAGTGGTATTGTGGCTACAAGATGATGTGGCATCATTGCTTTCAAGATTAGCGCCTGATTTTAAAAGCTGGGCTGCAACCACGATTAAATTTGAAATGGCAAAGACAGATTTAATTGCTTTGATCCACCAAGAGGCAGAATCTCTATTTGCCAAAGTTTTAGAAGCAGGTGCCGAAACATTTTTATCTAACGCCTCCCTAGATTTAGATCCTAAGTCCCAACACCGCCACGAAATAGAATCAGCTCGTAATGATTTGCTGCGCCTGTATGGCTTTCAATTAACACCAGGATTAGAAGCTAGTTTAGAATTTGTTTTAGGACGAGATAAATACGCCAACGATCAAATTAATGGTGCTTTAGGCAATTATCAAAGAAGCCTAGCATTGTGGCAGCAAGAAACGAGGAGAGTAGCAGAGTGGGAGAGTAATTCTTCTTTACCCCCCTCATCTTTACTTAAGCAAGCAATAGTACTATTCCATCTGGGGCTGTGTTATCACCGAATGGCAGACTTACACCAGAATAGTAATAGTAGCTATTGCGAACATGCTCTGTTGTGGTTTAAACAATGTCTAGAAATATTAGAGGAGGTACAAAGAGAAGACTTAGTTGCTAAATTTATTTTGCCTGCTTGTGAAATGCTGCAACGTTTACAAGCCTGGAATGACTTAAAAGAATTAGCTCAAAAGTCATTACATCTACATAAAACCTATGGAAGTCCTGCACAAGTTGCTCAAGATTATGGCTTTTTGGCAAGTGTGGCAGCTTCTGAGTCGAATTGGATACTGGCTCATGAATTAGCGAATACAGCACTCTCTATCTCTGAAGAAGTAACACAAGCTTCTCTGCGAGATGCTTTGCGAAGACGACGACAAGAAAGTTGGTATCTTCTCTTGCTAGCACGTACACAGAGGCATCTAGGTGAGCCAGAGGAGGCTATCAATAACCTGGAATGGGCAAGGATAGTTTGTGAGCTACAACATCAGCCATCTCTTTATTTAGAGATTTTAGAGGAACTGCGATCGCTTTACTTTTTTGAGCGTCATGATTATACAGAAGCCTTTAAGCTCAAGCAAGAAAAAATTCAAATAGAACATCAGTATGGCTTTCGTGCTTTCATTGGGGCAAGCCAATTGCAGCCGCAACACTCTAAAATTAACCCAGCATTGGAACCTCAAAAAATACCGTTTATTTCTGAGGGAGTTGCCCAAGAAATATCTGCTTCTGGACGGCAGCAAGATGTGAATCGTTTGATTGAAAGAATTACTCGTGCAGACTACAAGCTCACAGTAATTTATGGGCCATCCGGTGTAGGTAAAAGTTCAACTCTCAAAGCTGGTTTAGTCCCAGCGCTCAAAGGTAAAGTTATCGGTGAACGCATTCCTATACCTATTGTTTTGTCTGTTTATACTGATTGGCTAACAGTCTTGATAAGCAGTCTAAATCAAGTGTTGGCATCCACAGTAATATCGGTTAATCTTGACTCTACACCCACTATACTCCTAGAAAAAATTCGGTTAGCAACCGAGCGCAATTATACAATAATTATCGTCTTAGACCAGTTTGAAGAATTTTTCTTTATTAGTAATCTCCCCACAGAAAGAATAGAGTTTTACCAATTTTTTAGTGAATGTTTAAATATTTCATTTGTCAAAATTATTCTGTCATTAAGAGAAGATTATTTACATCATTTACTAGAATTTGAAAGGTTGAGCCAAAAAAATAGTATTGGTTTATATGATTTAGGCGTAATTAATAAAAATATTCTCGATAAGGATATTCGCTACTATCTAGGAAAATTCTCTAGCCAGGATGCTAAAGCCATAATTCATAGTCTTACTCAGCGTTCATATTCTGAACTGAGTGATGAATTAATTAACCGATTAGTCCAGGATTTAACAGGAGAACTAGACGAAGTACATCCAATTGAATTACAAATAGTTGGCGCTCAACTACAAATAGAAAACATTACCACACTCGCACAATATAAGCTTTGCGGCGGCTCGGCAAAATTGGTGGAACGCTGGCTTGGGGAGGTTATCAAAGATTGTGGTCAGGAGAATGAAGAGTTAACTTGGAAACTATTATTTGAGCTAACTGATGAAAAAGGTACACGACCGTTAAAAACTAAAGCTGATTTAGTGGCTGCATTAGTTAATAATCATGATCTAGATACAATATCAAGCTTTGACACAGTTGGGGAATTGATTTTAGAAATATTGGTGGGTTCAGGTTTGGTGTTGCGAGTTAGAGAAGAGTTAGGCGATCGCTACCAGCTAGTTCACGATTATTTAGTTGAACCAATTCGCCAAAAGAACAATTATGGTATGCTGGCGGAATTAGAAAAAATCAAACTTGAAAAAACTAAAGCTGAAGTCGCCCAACAATTTAGTCAAAAGCAACTCAATTTGGTATTGCAACGGCGACTGCGGGAAGCACGCATAGCAGGCGCAGTGCTGGCAATCATGGGGGGAACAATAGCAACATTATGGTGGCAAGCTGACTTGCAAAAAAGAGCAGCAATCCGCCAAACTCTACGAGCTGAACGCAGTGAAACCAACTTGAACATTAGTGCGATCGCTGCTGCTAGTGAAGCTCTGTTTGCCTCTAATAAAGAATTTGATGCCCTATTAGAAAGTTTGCGGGCTTGGAGAGAACTTAAACAAGCTGATGGAGTGCAGCAAGATACCCGAATGCGGGTGGTGACAGCCCTACAACAAGCAGTTTATGGGGTAACAGAGGCTAACCGCCTGGAAGGGCACGCTGATATTGTCTGGGGAGTAGCTTTCAGCCCAGATGGTCAGTTGCTAGCATCAGGTAGCCGAGATCAGACGGTGAAAATTTGGCGTCCTGACGGAACCTTACTCCAAACCCTCAAAGGTCACACTGATGCTGTGACTTGTGTAAGTTTTAGCCCTGATGGTCAAACCTTAGCGTCCGCTAGCCTCGACAAAACAGTGCAAATCTGGCGCAAAAACCGGGTTACAGGTGAATTTGACCCCAAGCCATATAAAACCCTCAAAGGACATAAAAATTGGGTTTATAGCGTTAATTTCAGCCCTGATGGCGAGTTGTTAGCTACTGGCAGTAAGGATAAAACCGTAAAACTCTGGCGCAAAGACGGTAGCTTAGTAAAAATACTGAGAGGACATCAAGGGTGGGTTAACTGGGTAAACTTCAGTCCCGATGGGCAATTCATCGCCTCGTCCAGCGACGACAAAACAGTGAAAATCTGGCGACGGGACGGTAGCCTCGTTAAAACTTTGCAGGGACATCAGCAGGGTGTGGTTGTAGCTGTTTTCAGCCCCAACGGTAAATTGTTGGCATCAACAGGTCGAGATAAGACAGTGATACTTTGGCGGCGCGAAAATAACACCACTAAAGACGGTTTTGACTTTCTTCCTTACAAAACTTTACGGCAGCATAACGGTACAGTCTGGAGTTTGAGCTTTAGTTCCGATAGTAAAAAGTTAGCTTCCGCAGGTGAAGACAATACTATAAATCTCTGGAGTATCACTGGTACTTTACTCAAAACCTTCAAAGGACACAGCGATGCTGTTGTCAGCATCGCTTTCAGTCCAAATAACAAATTTCTAGCTTCAGGAAGTTATGACAAAAGTGTGAAACTATGGAGTTTAGATGCCCCAACACCATCTATTCTTCAAGGGCATCATAAGCGAGTTTTGAGCGTTGCTTGGAGTCCCGACGGTCAGATCCTAGCTTCTGGTAGTCGCGATCGCACTGTCAAGCTTTGGCAAAGATACACCAGTAGAGGTGAGGTCAAAACCCGACTTTACAAAACTTTGGTGGGGCATACTAATCAAGTTCCTAGTGTCAGTTTTGACCCTAAAGGTGAAATGCTGGCCTCAGGAAGTTATGACAAAACTGTGAAACTTTGGCGGCTTGACGGTACTTTAATCATGACTCTCTACGGGCATACTGATAGTGTGATGAGCGTGAGTTTCAGCCCCGATGGTCAGTTTTTGGCATCAGCTAGCAAAGATAATACAGTGAAACTTTGGAACCGTGAGGGCAAGTTACTCAAAACCTTAATGGGGCATCAGGGTTGGGTAAATAGCGTAAATTTTAGCCCTGACAGTCAGATTTTAGCTTCCGCCAGTGATGATCAAACTGTAAAACTGTGGCAACGGGATGGTACTTTGCTCAAAACTTTTTCGCCCCATGACAGTTGGGTATTAGGTGTCAGCTTTAGTCCCACTGACGAGTTACTGGCTTCTGCTAGTTGGGATAACACTGTGAAACTGTGGCGACGGGATGGTACGTTGTTAAAAACCTTATTAAAGGGGTACAGCGATAGCGTCAATGCCGTAACTTTCAGTCCCAATGGTGAATTGCTCGCCGCCGCCAGTTGGGACAGTACAGTGAAACTCTGGAGCCGTGATGGCAAATTAATTAAAAGTCTCAATGGGCATCGCGCTGCGGTATTAAGTGTCAGTTTTAGCCCAGATGGTCAAACATTAGCATCAGCTAGTGATGACAACACGATAATTCTGTGGAATTTAAATCTTGATGATCTGCTTGTTCGTGGTTGCGACTGGGTGGGCGATTACCTCAAACACAACCACAATCTTGAAAAGCGCGATCGCCTTATTTGTGATGGTATAACCAGTAAAAACCCTTTTTAATTACGAATTACGTTAGCGAAGCGGTAGCGATAGGGCAGCGTTAGCGAAGCGGTAGCGTTAGCGAAGCAGTAGCGTTAGCGAGGAACGAGCGTCGGAACGAGCGTCATTACGAATTACGAATTACGAATTACGAATTACGAATTACAAATTACGAATTACGAATTAGATTGAAGCCTCAATGAGCAACCGCTCTTGGTTTAGCGGTTGATGAGGCGATCAGAGTTGTTAATTCACAGCTATAAACTTATTTTGAGTTGATCAGCCGCATGAGCGATCGCTCTCCAAAACTTGATGATTATTTTCTGCGGGAGCCTCTTCTGGCAAATTCGTTAAAAAGGCTTGTAGTCTCATGCGCTCAATATAAGGCCAGCCCCCCTCAGACTCAATATCTTTCAGTAATGAGTAGAGTTGCCGACGGTTAACAGGCAAACTCTCTTGAAAAACCCCATCCCGGATCTCTCGGTGTAAATGCTCCAATTGCCGAAGCATTGCCAAAAGAGCTACACTATCGCCTTCACAACCTTGAACTGCATCATACACCACAGTTGCGATCGCTTGCAGTTTACAGGACAACTCTCCTGATTCAAGATTTTTGTTATCGTTCATGCCATCCTTTCCGTATAAATGAGGTCAACTCAAATTTACCGGAGATTTTTAATTTTCCCTAGTTTGCCATAGTTCTTTTAGAAAATGAAGCTTCTGTAGGCTTCTAAATGAGTTTTTTCTGGAATCTCCGTTTCCCCTTATCCCCCCATCCCCGTGTCCCGTATCCCCTTATTTGCCTGAGTAAGGGGTGAATATAACTAGATTTGTATCTTTATCAAAGGCAATTGCGATCGTTCGTAAAAGAGCCTAGTAACCTTTACCATAGCCTCTACGGCAGCTAGATGTGATCAAGATGAGACTTTCTTGGATTTTGAGTACTTTGATTTTAAGTTAAAAAAAATCGTATGATCTGGCTGATTTACCCATCAAACAATGGGCTGTATGTAGTGGCGTCACATACATGATACAAAAAGACTTGGGCGACGCCGCTTTTGCTATATGCAAGAGCAAAGTGCGAAGCAGCGACACGTTTAAGTACGTTTAGCAGAGAAAAGTTTGAGTGGCGACTGCCAACCTATACGCCAGGACACTTGTTTCAACTCAAGAATCAGAGCAATGCAATGTCCGATAAAGGATGGCTTCTCGTCAGAGATCAAAGCTTCGATGCAGTTTTACAACTTAGATATTAATTTTTGAGATTGAGGTTGACCATGAGGTATCGCGCTTTAATTGTTGCATTTTTGGCTTTGTGCCTGGGGCTAATAACTGCTTGTAGTGATGCTCCTGCTACTAGTAGTAGAGATGTACTCACTTACGATCAAATTCGCGGCACTGGTTTGGCGAATAAATGCCCCCAACTAGCAGAAACAAGCCGTGGCTCCATTCCCCTTGATTCTAGCCAGTCATACGCCATCAAAGAACTTTGCTTAGAACCAACTAGCTTCTTCATCAAAGAAGAACCTGCTAATAAACGCCAACAAGCAGAATTTGTTGCTGGCAAATTGTTGACCAGATACACTTCCACCATTGACCAGGTGCAAGGCAATCTAAAAATCAACCCAGATAATAGCCTGACCTTTGTGGAAACTGATGGTCTTGACTTCCAAGCGATTACTGTGCAACTTCCTGGTGGTGAGCGAGTACCTTTCCTCTTCACCATCAAAGACTTGGTTGCTCAAACCCAACCCAGTTTGAGCAGTATTAACACCTCCACGGACTTTGAAGGCACCTTCAAAGTTCCTTCCTACCGTGGTGCTGCCTTCCTAGATCCAAAGGGTCGTGGTGTCGTTAGTGGCTACGATAATGCTGTGGCTCTCCCCGCCCAAGCAGATGATGAAGAACTTACCCGCACTAACGTCAAGCGTGCTGAAAATCTTAATGGTAAGATTTCTTTGCAAATCGCTAAAGTCGATAGCTCTAGTGGTGAAATTGCTGGTACTTTCGAGAGCGAACAGCCATCTGATACAGATTTAGGTGCTGGCGAACCTAAAGAAGTTAAGATTCGCGGCCTATTTTTTGCACGGGTTGAACCGACTCGTAGCTAAACTCTCTGGAGTTAGGTAACTGGCTAGCATTCAGAACTACAATGCTGTAACCATCAGGTTTCATAACAAAAGTTAACTTCTTTGCCCCCATCTTCAGGGCTGTTTCATTCCTATAAAAGCATTACAGCGACGAAAAGAGACAAAGGTTCAAGGAAAGACAAGAGAAAAATTCTTCCTTCCCTTGCCCCCAGCTTTTCAAGAGGCTTTTAAAGAATGAAACAGCCCTGCTTTTTTTTAGGCAGGTAGATAGGTTTTTGGCGTTGCAGAACAGTGGGATGAATTGGGGCAAGTAGGGGAGAATTTTGGAAGTTGTTAAATCATCTCGCTTTCTCTGCAACGCCAAGTTTTTTACAAACAGGACTTACGCAAAATACCTCTCAAACTCTTATTTCTCCGTGTCGCGCCAGTTGCTACCCTTCTCCTGACGGAGACGCTGCGCGAACGGGAACGCGCTTGAGCGAACAAGTCTCTTAACCGCAAGGGCGCACTGGCTTCTCTGTGTCTGGAGTGGTTCGATTTTCCGTTACCTGTGCGTAAGTCCTAACAAAGAGGGGGAAAGGTTAAATACAACAAAAGGACTCTCGCCTTTTGTTGTATTTTTTTGCGTAGATTTACGTACTTTTTATAAAAATTATTAGTAGTTTTTAATTATTTGATGAATTTTGGTTGAATAGGCACGTAATTTTACTGTAAATCAAACTTTTGCTTATCCAACAAAATTCCGACTACGGTTGTTTTGTTTATAGAAATTAAGTTCAGCATTAATTAATTAAAGTTAAGTACAATCTCGGTTTTATATTTAGTAACTAATTTTATATTTTATTTCTATGTAGTTATAAAAACAGCTACAGATCATACCAAAGATCAATAACAAACTAAATACGATTTCACTTCTTTAAACTTTGCTCTATTGTCAAGCAAGTCTATGGAATTTTCTCGATAAAAACGTTGTTATCTACCAGAGAATTTGCTAAGGCATGTAGCACAATATTGTCTTTGATATCGTGCGATCGCCACCGGAAAGGGCGGGTACGCCATCGCAGCTGAGTTTAAAAGTGAGGAATTAATTGTTGATTTACTTAATAAATACGGTGCTATGCCTACCACAACCACCAATGAACTAAAACATGAAATTTGGCAGTTGTTGCGAGAATATCAGCAATCTCCGTCAGAAAATGTTCGCAATAAGCTGGTAAAACTCAATTTTGGACTTGTGAGAAAAGAAGCTCACTACTGGACGAATCAATGTCATGAAACCTACGATGATTTACTCCAGGTTGGATGTTTGGGTTTAATCAGGGCGATTGAAAAATTTGAACTTTCCAAGGGACATGCCTTTAGTTCCTATGCTCTTCCCTATATTCGGGGTGAAATTCAACACTATCTCCGAGATAAAGGTGTCACCGTGCGAATTCCTCGGAAGTGGTTAGCACTGCAACAGCAAGCAATAGGAGTGTCACGTTCTTGGCGTGAAAAGCATAATCGCCAACCAACAGACTCGGAATTAGCAACAGCACTGGAAATTTCTCCAAACGAATGGCAAGAAATTAAATTAGCATGGGTAAACCGCGCTCCCTTAAGTCTCGATGTGCCAATCCAAGATGGAGAAGAAGGCTCTACCTGTTTGGGAGAATTGGTTCCAGATCCTCACTATCGCAGCTTTCAACTAGCACAAGAAGACCAACTTCGCTTGCAACAAGCATTGGTTCAGCTAGAACAACGCACCCGCGATGTATTGGAATGTGTGTTTTTGCAAGATTTGACACAAAAACAAGTTGCAGAACATCTGGGAATTAGTGTAGTAACAGTTTCCCGTAGAGTTAAGAAAGGTCTGGATTTGATGAAAGAGCTTATGGGTGTGGCAGAAGATTGACTGCGAATAAACACCAAGCCGCAGTTATGCCTAGGAGGCAGTGCTAAAAATAACCCTTAAAATTTAAAAAGTTAGGTTATAAAGGGAACATACTGTGTCTTTGATACAAATTTCAGGCATGTTGATTTCCACTTTCCAATTTTCCAATGGCTTTTGAGAACAGCTCATGGGCAGAAATTTAAAAATTACAATTGCAGCTATTTTAACTTTGGCGATCGCTGGATGTGCTTCAGAAGATACACCACAAGCGATCGCTCCTGCGCCGATTCCCAAAATAGCAGCAAAGTCGCCACCAACAGATCAATCCTTTAAGAATCCAGTGATACCTGCCAAACAGGTTTCACAAGTTACTCCTGCATCTGCTAATTTGATTCAATCCACTAATGCTACAGAGCGGATACCGCTAGTTCAGCTATCAAATCGAAGTGACCCGTTTGCACAACTTTTCGGGCAAACGTTTTCCGGAATGCCTAAAACATCTGTAAGACCTGTTCCTGTGGTGCCTAAGCTACCTACTCCATCGATAGCAGTCCGAAAACTTCCAAGACGCAGCATAGCTTTAAATCAGAAGAAAAATAACATTGCTTCTGTACCAAAAAAAGTCAAACCTACTTTGACTAAAAAAGTCAATCGTACTTTGATTTCAGTCTTACCTAAGGTTTTACCTCAAGTTGTCCCCAACCCCGCTTTAGTATCTGTATTGCCACCGCCAGCACAACCTGAGTTAGCAAAGGCAGTTGTTGTGACTGGTGTAGTTCTAATTAGTCAGGAACCACAGGCAATTATCAAAGTACCGGATGAGCCGACGAGTCGCTATGTGCAGGCGGGACAGCGATTAGCAAATGGCGTACTGGTTAAACGGATTGAAATGAATCAGGGCTACAACCCCATCGTGATTCTGGAACAATATGGTATTGAAGTTGCCAAAATGGTAGGGGAAGAGGCTGTCAATTCAACGCCGTCAGCTGCATCTGCTAGCGGCAATCCTGTTTCAGCGACAACGCCCCCGTCAGATCCTTTTAATGTTGGAGCTTCATAAAGATGGAGACTAAGGAAATTGAATTCGCTGGTTTGCCTTTAGCTGTCTATAGAGAGATAGCAGCTCATTTACATCAAGTCGAAGGGGTAGAAGTGGAGTTAATTCCCCAGTCATCCCAAGAGTTTGATTACAATCAAAGTCAAATTGGTGGCTTGTGTATCTCGTGGACAGCAAATTCTGGTTTAAAAAGTCGGCAACGAGTTAACCAAATTTTGGCTTACTATCAAAATCGCTATATAAATCCTATTTGATTTGTGAAAATTGAAACCTTAGATTCCCGATTTTTCAAAGAAGTCGGGAATTTTGTTGTTCACGAATGATGCCCCTACAAGAAATCTATATGTATCAAGGTTTTTGTGAATTGGTATAAACCCTATTCGTGGCATGATTATAAGTCAATACGCTTGGGTTAAGGATAATCGTAGGTTGGGTGGAACTTAAGTGTTACCCAACAAACCCGCGTCGTAGGTTGGGTTTCGTTCCTCCACCCAACCTACGCAGTTTATGGTTTTTGGCGCTAACTGAACTGTATTGGATTATAAGTCTGCTTCAGTGGACTTGGACTAAAAGCCTGTGAAAGAAATTTCTTGACGGGAGATTGGCAGGTGTAAGATATGGGCTGACTTATTTTAAATTTCCAGAGAAGTTTGTAGACGCTTCTGCGGCTTCTCGCAGGGTTGGTTGGCTTGTGACCATCAAAACTTTGGTGATTTTAAATTTTTAATTGGAGCAAAATAACTATGACTGCTGCTGTCTTTCTAGAAAACGTCTACAAGTTTTACAACAATGTACCTGTAGTCAATGACCTGTCATTCCAAATTGAAGCGGGGGAAATATTTGCTCTACTTGGCCCGAACGGTGCAGGGAAATCAACCACAATTCGGATGCTGACTACACTAACAAAAGCCTCCCAAGGACGGATAGAAATAGGTGGATATGATGTGATGAGCCAAGCAATGTTGGCAAAACAGAGTATTGGCGTAGTCTTGCAGCAAACCAGTGTGGATAACGATTTAAGCGTTTGGGAAAATATGGAACTGCATGGGAGGCTACATCACATTAGCAACCCACAGCGACAAAAACTAATTAATCAATGGCTAGAGTATGTTGAGCTAGCAGAAAAACGTAATGATTTGGTAAAAACCCTGTCTGGGGGTATGAAACGACGATTGCAGATTGCGAGAGCTTTATTGCATCAACCGCAAATTCTGTTTTTGGATGAACCAACGGTAGGACTAGACCCCCAAACTAGGCGACGCCTCTGGGAAATTATTCGAGATTTGAATAAGCAGGGAATGACGATGTTACTGACAACCCATTATATGGATGAGGTCGAATTTTTGTGCGATGCTTTTGGTTCTACCAAGCCAGGACGCATCGGTATTATGGATAGCGGTAAGCTGATTTCTTTAGGAACTTTACAACAACTGCGTTCTGCTCACGGTGAAGGTTTGGTGATGAAACAATTAGGTGTGTCTGATGTGGGAAGTGATGGTGCTCGTAGTTGGGAATATCTGTTTTTCCCATCCTTAGAAGCAGCAAATATTTACTTGAATGAACAGCCCGATAAAACCGGAATGATGGTGCGTCCCTCTAACCTGGAAGATATTTTTGTGGAATTAACGGGACGCCAGTTAGATTAACCTCATCCTCCTAACTGTCGCAGCATGGCTTCTACCCTGTTGACGCCATCTGAGTCATTGCGCCGCTTGTACAAGTCACGGGCTTTCTGAAGCAAGCTGTTGGCTTGTTTGGTTTGTCGTCGCTGTTTATACATCGAACCCATTAACTCATAAGTCTGGGCGTTGTTCTTATCCAAGTCGATTGCTTGTTGGTATGCCCAGCTAGCAGCAGTATAGTCTCCCATTCGAGATTGCGTCACAGCCAATCCTAAATAGGCATTTACGTTGTTACGGTTCAGCTGTATGGCCCGACGATAGCCTTCTTTTGCCCCACGCGTGTCGCCCAAATTCGCTTTGATGTAACCCACCGCGTAATAAAAATCACTATTGTTAGGGTTGATAGCGATCGCACGACGATAAGCTGTTAATGCCGCCTGGTAATTTCCCTGTTGCGCGTATAAGTAGCCAATACCTGAATGAATTTTAGCATTTTTGGCATCTAGCCTAGCTGCTCGCTGATAAACTGCGATCGCACCACCATAATCGCCCGTATCCACTAACCTCCGTCCTTCTTCTAGTAGTTGCTTTAACTCTGGGTTTTTGCCTTGCGCCACTAATACCTGAGCCTGAGCCACTGAAGGTATAGTCAAGGAAAAACATCCTAATAACACCACACTCAGCACAAATGATCTTGGCTTGTACACAGTAAATTTCCTGAAATTTTAGAGGACTTTTTTCTTGTACATTAAAACAAAAATATGGGCTTTTGAAAACTGTATTTCTTCGTATTAATTAAGATGTTAATAATTCATTCACTCTTTCCTTTACAATCAGCAGTAGATTACAGAGTTTTTACTGAATGAGAAAGTGTAAGATATCAAGTTTAGATGAAGTTACTTACATATAAATCAGTAAGCTAGCAAAATAACACTTTTTTGTCAGTAGTTATACGTGTCACTCAGAATAACCCAACAGGCGTCTAGCTTAATTTTAGAGAGCGATACGCCAATTTCAGAGGATTTAAGATTCATTACTGTTTGTTATTTTATTTAATAATTTGCAGATGTATCCAATTATTCACAGTTTTATACTACCCTTTAGGAAGGCGCCATCCAGGCGTTTATATCCTTTTTTGGGCATTACACGGTAAGATAAATTTAACAAGCTAAATGTTTTTTAAAATGTTAGTTTTTAGCCAGCAAGTAAGAGCGTAAATGCACTCGCAATCTAAAATTGTGTGAGAGGATGTTTATGAAGTTTGTATCAAGACGAAGTAGTTTTATATGTGTATTTTAATAAAAAATATCAATTTGTATGCCATCTAGGAGGCTAATTTATGATTATAACTACCACTGATGTGATTCAAGGAGCCGTTATTGAGTCATATTTAGGCATTGTGACAGCAGAAGTAGTCTACGGCAGCAATTTTTTGCGGGATTTTTTGGCGGGTATTCGAGATATTATTGGTGGACGCACTGGTAGCTATGAACGTCTATTTGAGCAGGGTCAACGCAAGGCATTAGAAGAATTAGAACAACGAGCACAACGTTTAGGGGCAAATGCTGTGATTGGGATTGAAATTGATACTGGCACGATCAATATTGACCAGTCAGGAGTTCTTTTGCTGATTACTGCCACAGGCACTGCTGTGAGGATGCGTTAATTTTTGTTTGATTATGCTTACTTTTGACAATCGTTACAAAGTTTTGTCTTGAGTCTAATTGCATACACAATTAAAGCTGTTTCTTCATAAAGTTTAATAATTAATTGTGTTTTAATTTCAAAATATTAATTAAATTTTCTTTACTAAAAAATTATTCAGATATTTAATGATATTTAATATTAAAATTTGTTAAAAAAATCTGTTTTTTCTCACTAAAGATATACCTATTAACTCTTTCTATTGATAGATATAAAAGTAGATGATTTAGCTATTTAATTTTAAGCATAAACATGAATATACCTAAGCAGCAACTTTGCTGAAACAGCACTGGAGAACATAAGCTATGTCATACGTAAATCGGACAGGTAATGAAGGTATTGCTACTGAGCCTGTGGTAGCAGGCCGAGTAGCTGAGTATCATGATCTTGTTCGCTGGGGGCCAATTATTTCTGGTTTATTGGTTGCTTTAGCCACTCAATTAATTTTGAGTGCTATGATTGGTGCGTTTGCGGCAGGCACAGTTGAAGGTTCAGGTGCACCGAGATCAATTGCCCCTAACGCCGCGGGTAATGCGGGGCTTTTGTCAACTATCGCTTTACTAATTTCCCTATTTACTGGTGGTTGGGTTACAGCCCGTGCTTGTGGGCCGATGAACCGCAATACAGCTCTTCTTAACGGCGCAATTCTTTGGGCAACGACTTTGGCAGTTAGCTCATGGCTGTTAGCAAATGGAGTATCTGGTGCTTTTGGTGTTGCTGCTTCTAACGCTGGGGAAGTCATAAACCAAGTACAACAGCAAGGTGGCGTTAATGTACCACAAGCAAACATAACTGCCCAACAAGCTCGTGATGCAGCAGCTAATTTACGTTCGGGATTGTGGTGGTTTGTGTTTGGTTCTTTGTTGGGTTTAATAGCCTCAATGATTGGAGCCGCAACTGGAGCTCGTAGTCCTCGGGCTAACAATTACAATGCTTAAATAATTGTTTGATAAACAAAATGTTGTTATCAACTTTAAAAGCACCTTGAAAAAGGTGCTTTTTGTTTATAGCGGTTCCCACATGGGTTAAGATACAGAAAAATAATTAATCACAGATAAACACAGAGATTCGTAGGGACACGGCAATACTGTGTCCCTCATTTAAATAAGAGTTTTTTAGATGCGGGATATTCTATATGGCAATACGCTTGGGTTAAGGCTAAAAAATAAAACTAGTGTAGGTTGGGTTGAGGAACCAATACGGTTCAGTTAAGGAGAATTGTAGGTTGGGTTGAACTTTAGTGTTACCCAACAAAGCATTCTTCTTAACCCAAACGTATTGTTCTATGTGGCTATTTTTTAAAAGTCAATGAAATGCAAACTTTACCATTTCAGGTATGAACCTTCAATGCCTTGTTCACGTCGAATTTTGCCATCTTTTTCAAACCAGGCAATTACTTGCTGTGCTGTTAAATCTTCAATAGCAACACCGTACTCCTGAGCGATATGCTTCAAAAGCTTAAGTGATGAAATTGTCAATCTTGTTAAAAACTTTTCTGGGGAAGACAACAAAGCCGCGTCTACTTTTGCTGACTCTTCCAGAGTTAAAAATTGTGTTGATGGTTGCTGTGGTGGTACATCCATAAATGAAATGCTATCTCAAACTTAGTTAATTATTAGATATTAGGCATGGGGCATTAGTTATTAAAAAAAAAGGACTAATGACTAATGGCTAATGATTAATGACTAATGGCGAATTTGCACCAAATAGCCACAACGATGTTCGCCATCAATAATCCAGTGGGTGCGTTCTACGGTACAATCTGGTAAGACGGCTGCAAACATTTCTAATTCATGACCACAGATGCTGGGAAAAGACTCGGCAACGTTGGAAATGGCGCAGTTATGCTCCATTAAGATAAAGCGATCGCTCTCAAAGCAGTCATTCACATCAACAGGGTGATACTCCGCCATGAAGCCTTCTGCTTTTCTCAACTCTACTAAGTTGGCTACACGTTCTCGCAGTGAACCGTTACCCACGCGAACGCGGTATTCTAATGCTTTGCGCTCCCACTGTTTTTGTAAAATCGACTTAAATTGGTCGTGTCCTACCGTTTCGGCTAAGGTGTCTAGCAACGAAACCGCAAAATTTCCGTGGCCATCACCAAAGCGATCGCTCATTGTTCGATGCAAGCGATCGCGTCCTTGACGACTCAGCTGATAAAGATGCTGCGGACGCCCCATCCCCGTCGCCTGCACTGATGTCGAATACAAAACTAGCTCCTCCGTCTCCAAATCTTTGAGATGGCGACGAATCGCTTGGGGGGTAACGTCTAAAAGTTCAGCTAGCTCCAAAGCCGTTGCTTTTTCGTGTTTGTGCAGATATTCTAGGATATCTTGCTTGGTTGAGGACTGGTGGATAGTCGCCATCTTCTGGTGCGAAACGTTCAGCGAACGTCACAAAATTTTTTTTGAAAATTTGACTTTGACAACATTGTTGTTGTTAATTTAGCGTAAAATGAAGATAGATTAAACAATATAGCTGTTGTTTTACTCTCCACCACTATTCTAGCAGCCGTGTAACCATTCCGTAATGCGAGATGGGAATCGGCTAAAGAAACCCCGTCTCCCATCCTTATAGAGAGATTCAAGTTCCGAACACGAGAGATTATTACTGATGAGTGCCACTGTCAAAACCTTAGTCAACCAACCCTACAAGTACGGCTTTGTCACAGACATTGAGGCCGACACTATTCCGCGTGGACTAGACGAGGACGTTATCCGCTTGATCTCCTCTAAGAAGAACGAGCCGCAGTTCATGCTGGACTTTCGCCTCAGAGCTTATCGCCAGTGGCAAAAAATGACGGAACCAACTTGGCCGAATGTCAAGTATCCGCCAATTAATTATCAGGATATCATTTACTACTCAGCGCCGAAACGCAAGAAAGAAAAACTAAACAGCTTGGACGAAGTTGATCCAACCCTTTTAGAAACCTTCGAGAAGTTGGGCATTTCTTTATCTGAACAGAAGCGGCTGGCAAATGTCGCCGTTGATGCAATTTTCGATAGCGTTTCTGTCGCCACTACATTTAAAGAAAAGCTAGCGGAAGATGGCGTTATTTTCTGTTCGTTTTCGGAAGCGTTGCAAGAACATCCAGAACTAATCAAAAAATATTTGGGTAGCGTTGTTCCTATAGCTGACAATTATTTTGCCGCCTTAAACGCCGCCGTATTTAGCGATGGTTCTTTTGTATACATTCCTAAAGGCGTAAAATGCCCAATGGAACTGTCTACCTACTTCCGCATCAACTCTGGTGACACGGGACAATTTGAGCGGACTTTGATTGTCGCCGAAGAAGGTAGTTATGTTTCTTACCTCGAAGGTTGCACCGCACCGATGTATGACAGCAACCAGCTGCACGCCGCCGTTGTGGAACTTGTCGCCCTCGACAACGCCGAAATTAAATACTCCACTGTCCAAAACTGGTACGCTGGAGATGCCAATGGTAAAGGCGGTATTTACAACTTTGTCACCAAGCGCGGTTTGTGTCAGGGCGTAAATTCCAAGATTTCCTGGACTCAAGTAGAAACAGGTTCAGCAATTACTTGGAAATATCCTAGCTGTGTGTTAGTGGGTGATAACTCTGTGGGTGAGTTCTACTCGGTGGCGCTGACAAATCATCAGCAGCAAGCCGATACTGGCAGCAAGATGATTCACGTAGGTAAGAATACCCGCAGTACAATTATTTCTAAAGGAATCTCCGCAGGTAATTCTAGTAATAGCTACCGGGGTTTGGTGAAAGTCAATCCAACGGCGAAAGGGGCGAGAAATTATTCTCAGTGTGACTCAATGCTGATTGGGGATAATGCCCATGCAAATACTTTCCCTTATATTCAGGTGCAAAATAACGGTGCGAAGGTGGAGCATGAAGCTTCTACTTCTAAGATTGGGGAAGATCAGTTATTCTACTTTGCTCAACGGGGTATTTCTTCGGAAGATGCTATTTCGATGATGATTAGCGGCTTCTGTAAGGATGTTTTCAATCAGCTACCGATGGAGTTTGCTGTGGAAGCTGATAAGTTGTTGAGTTTGAAGTTGGAAGGCAGTGTTGGATAAATGGAAGCAAGGATAAACACAGAGACATCGGCGTTCTGTGTTTATCTTTAGGAAGAATGACGAACCGCAGAGGCGCAGAGAGCGCAGAGAAAGAGAAGGAGAGAAGATGATTATTGAAAATAGTGAAGTTGTGCTGTCAGTAAGGAATCTGACGGCTAATGTTGATGGAACACCGATTCTTAAGGGTGTGAATCTTGAGGTGCGATCCGGTGAAATTCATGCGATTATGGGGCCGAATGGTTCTGGTAAGAGTACTTTTTCTAAGGTGTTGGCTGGGCATCCGGCGTATGAGGTGACTGGCGGTGAGGTGATTTTTCAAGGGCAAAATCTGTTAGAATTGGAACCGGAAGAACGCGCCAGAAGTGGTGTATTTTTGGCGTTTCAGTATCCGCTAGAAATTCCGGGTGTGAGCAATTTGGATTTTTTGCGGGTGGCGTACAATTCCCGTCGCAAGGCGCAAGGTTTAGAGGAAATAGACGCTTTTGATTTTGACGATTTGATTGAGGAAAAGCTGGATGTGGTGAAGATGAATCCCAGTTTCCTCAGTCGGAGTTTGAATGAAGGGTTTTCTGGTGGTGAGAAAAAGCGGAATGAAATTCTGCAAATGGCGCTGCTAGAACCAAAGTTGGGAATTTTGGATGAAACTGATTCGGGTTTGGATATTGACGCGCTCCGAATTGTGGCGAATGGGGTAAATCAACTGGCAAGTCCAGAAAATTCTACAATTTTGATTACTCACTATCAACGGTTACTTGATTATATTGTGCCTGATTTTGTGCATGTGATGGCACAAGGGCAGATTATTACGAGTGGTGGTAAGGAACTGGCGCTCGAATTAGAGTCTCGCGGTTATGACTGGGTGTTGGAAGAATTTGCAGCTGCTGAGGTGGGTGTGTAATGTTTCAATCCCTGATAGGGATTTTTAATTCCAGCACTACTTAACATTGTAAACCAGTTTACGAGTATCTAATGAGTATTCAAGTTTCTCCCAGTCCAATACCTAACTCGAATTTAGTCAGTTTGACATCGACTCTCTTAGATAGAGATGATTATCTGGTTGGGTTGTTAAATCAAGTAACGGCAAATAAAACAGAAGGTTGGTTGCAGGAATTACGCCAAAGTGCTGCTAATTGGGTACGTCACTCGATTATCCCGACTACCCGCGAGGAAGAATGGCGATTTACTGATTTGTCGTCTCTGCGAAAGGTGCAATTTAATGTAGAGACGGTAAATCCTGCGTCTTTGCAATTTGATATTTTGCCAGAGGCGGCTAATAGTCGTTTGGTATTTGTTAATGGCGTTTATGTGCCGGAGTTATCAGCAGTTACAGATTTGCCATCTGGAATTGTGGTAAGTAATTTGGCTGGTTTGTCTGTGGTTGAGCAGGAGGATGTACAGCAGTATTTAGCTCAAGCTCAGGGAGCGCAGGAGGTTTTTACTGCTCTCAATACGGCTGGGATAACTGATGCAGCTGTGGTGTGGGTGAAGAAGAATGTGGTTGTTGAAACGCCTATTCATTTGGTGTTTATTTCGGTTGCGGGGGAAACTGCGATGATTTCGCAGCCGCGTTGTTTGGTGGTGGCGGAAGGTGGTTCGCAGGTGACGTTGGTTGAGGAGTATACGAACCGCAGAGGAGGACACTTCCGTGCGGGGGTTCCCCCCGTTGAGGAAAGTGTCCGTCGCGCAGAGAGCGCAGAGGAAGAGGGAGTATATTTTACAAATGCAGTTACGGAAATTTGGGTTGGTGACAATGCAAAAGTGAGCCACACTAGGGTTGAGCAAGAAGGTGCAGAGGCTTTTCATATTGGGAAGACTGCGATCGCTCAGAGCTTGAATAGTCGATATACTTGTCATGCCATAACTTTAGGTGCGAAGTTGTCACGGCACAATTTGGAGATTTTGCAAACTGGTGAGCAGACACAAACTACTCTCAATGGTTTGACGATAATTTCTGGTAAGCAGTTGTCTGATACTCACAGTGCGATCGCACTCAACTATCCTCACGGTACAAGTGACCAATTGCATAAATGTATTGTAGGCGATCGCGCTCATGCGGTGTTCAATGGTAAAGTTTTTGTACCCAAACCAGCGCAGTTGACAAATGCAGCCCAGTTGAATCGCAATTTGCTGCTATCATCTAAAGCCAGAGTTGATACCAAACCCCAATTGGAAATTACGGCGGATAATGTAAAGTGCGCCCACGGTGCTACCGTTAGCCAATTGGAAGATGATGAAATATTCTATCTGCAAAGTCGGGGAATTGATGAAAACGATGCTCGGAAGTTATTAATTAACGCCTTCGCTGCTGAAGTTATCAACAAAATACCAGTTCCTTCTCTGCGAGAAATCCTGTTAAACACAGTCAATAATCTTAAGTCTCTGACTAATGACTAATGACCATTGTACAGACGCGATTAATCGCGTCTCTACTGACTAATGACTAATAACTAATCTACCAATGACTTTCACCTCTACCAAAACCCTTGCTGATAAAGTTCGCGCTGATTTCCCGATATTGCATCAGGAAGTCAACGATAAACCCTTGGTTTATCTCGATAATGCTGCGACATCACAAAAGCCTTTGTTCGTATTAAATACCCTACGGGATTATTACGAGCAATATAATGCTAACGTGCATCGCGGTGCCCATACGCTGAGTGCTAAAGCTACTGATGCTTATGAAGGTGCTAGAGATAAAGTTGCCAAATTCATTAATGCTGCATCGCGTCAAGAAATCGTCTACACGCGCAACGCAAGTGAGGCGATTAACCTAGTAGCTTATAGCTGGGGAATGAATAATTTGCAGCCGGGAGATGAAATTATTCTCTCGGTGATGGAACACCATAGTAATATTGTGCCTTGGCAATTGGTGGCACAAAAAACGGGTGCAGTACTGAAATTTGTAGAATTAACACCAGAAGAAACTTTTGATTTGTCACAGTTTAAAAAGCTGATTTCCGACAAAACAAAGTTGGTGTCGGTAGTGCATATTTCTAATGCTTTGGGTTGCATTAACCCAGTGTCAGAAATTGCTGCGATCGCTCACAGCTACGGTGCTAAATTCTTAGTTGATGCTTGCCAAAGTGTTCCCCACTTCCCTGTCGATGTGCAGCAGATAGATTGTGATTGGTTGGTAGCTTCCGGTCATAAAATGTGTGCGCCAACTGGGATAGGATTTCTGTATGGCAAGTTGAAATTGTTGGAATCAATGCCACCATTTTTTGGTGGTGGTGAGATGATTGCAGAGGTGTATTTAGACCATTCAACTTATGCAGAATTACCACATAAATTTGAAGCTGGTACACCTGCAATTGGAGAAGCGATCGCACTTGGTGCTGCGATCGATTATCTTACTAGTATTGGCATGGATAAAATTCACGCCTACGAAGCAGAATTAACAGCTTATTTGTTCCAACAATTAGAGCAAATTCCCCAAATACGAATTTACGGCCCCAAACCAAATGCAAAAGGTGAAGGTAGAGCCGCTCTTGCGTCGTTCACAGCCGGAGAAGTTCACGCTAACGACTTATCTACATTATTAGATCAAGAAGGCGTTGCTATCCGTTCTGGCCACCACTGCACTCAACCATTACACCGTTACTTAGGTCTTGCTGCAACCGCACGAGCAAGTTTATCTTTCTACAACACCCGTGAGGAAATTGATATTTTCATCAAAGCGCTCAAAGAAACTCTGGACTTTTTTGCAGGTTTCCTTGCTTAAAGTTAGAAAATATTTAGATACTAATTGTGCCAATTATCAGCAACATATCTTGCTAATAGTTGGCACAATTTAATTATCTGGATTCTTTACAGGAGCAACTAAGGTGTCATACAGTGACTTTACTTTAGATAGAGTTAGAAAAACCTTTGGCTTAACTATTTCTGATAAAATTGATATATTTGCATCTGTACATGAAGTAGAGTGTCCATCATTACTTGCAGAAGTCTTGCGGGAAAATGTACCTTTAGCTCTTGCTAGTAATACTGAAAAATCCCGCTCAGAGATGATTATTGCGCCTATTTTAATTGCTGTAAGGAAATATTTAAATAATCAAATAAGTTTATTTTCTGGTATCGATTTTACTGTTGACTCAACACAAGGTTTAAATGGAAATTGCGATTTTATTATTAGCCGTTCACCAGAGTTACTAATTCTTAACGCACCAGTTGTCACAATTGTAGAAGCTAAGAAAGAAAATATTAATGCAGGATTAGGTCAGTGTGTAGCAGAGATGTTAGCAGCTAAATTGTTTAATCGTAAGGATTCAGGTCTAATATTTAGGAAGTAGAGATGGGGGAGACAGATAATTATTAGAATCAACCAGTAGTGCTTGTACAAAAAAATCAATAATAGACTTGCCTTGACGACGACAAGTCTGCACC
>NZ_JAIVFS010000033.1 GCF_020829645.1 Nostoc mirabile CHAB5784
AAAAAAACATACGGGTATAGCCAGCGAGATGAGGCCAAACGGGCGGCATTCTTAGCGCAACTAGATAACCCAAAAGCCCCTCATCTGATATATGTCGATGAATCTGGTATGGATGAACGCGATAACTACGGTTACGGCTACTCCCTTGCTGGAGAGCGCTTCTACGACCTCAAATCAGGTCGGCGGCAGGGTCGTATTAATATGATCGCTGGCTATCGAGATCGGCAACTGATTGCCCCATTTACGGTTGAGGGGGCGTGTAACCGTACTGTGTTTGAAACCTGGTTAGAAACTTGCTTGATTCCGGTGTTGCGTCCGGGTGAGTGGGTAATTGTAGATAATGCGACATTTCATCATGGCGGTCGGATTGCCCAATTAATTGAAGCCGCAGGGTGTCAGCTAGTTTACCTGCCGCCCTACTCGCCAGACCTCAATCGGATTGAAAAGTGTTGGGCGACTTTAAAAAGCAGAATTCGCAAGCTATTACTTAAATCTGATAATTTACGTGATGCTATGGAAATCGTTCTCAAGCAAGCTGCGTCCTAATTAAAATGGCTACGGCTATACTGCTGGTAAAAGTATGACTGCTGGCGTTCATCTAGAATGCAGTATCCTCCGCCGTCAGGATAATTTGTTGTACCACAACTGTGATACTAATCACGGTGCTTCTGGAGGTGCAATTATCGGTAATATAAACGGCAAGTATTATATTTTCGCCCTCCACTCCGGCTCAAACGAGGTGAATGGATTGCTGTTGAACCGTGCAGTGGAAATGTCTCGCTTGGATGAGTGGTTGCAAGGGAATTAAGGACTAAAGTCCTTACTACGAACTTGCTTACCCATCAATTTAAATTTGACAAACTACTAGAAACTAAGCACAATTCTAATCACTTTGTGCCTAGTTCTCGCATTTCTTGGCGGGGCATGAACATAATATCAGTTTGTTCAAAAATTTTCGCCTGCACTGCTATAGTGTGAAGGCGTTTTTCTGGAAAATCATCCATAACGGATAAGTCTTGTGCATAGGCGTAGCCCAACCCAGCCATCGCACCTTTAAAATAACTATATCCAGCTTGAGGCTGGACAATAGCTAGAGATATTTTTGAGATTGAATGTTTACTTGATTTTTAACTTACCAAATCAACTAAGGCGTTGCTCTGAAAGCGGACTATAGATGAAACTGAGCAACCGCGATAATTCTCAGATGTGAATACTGATAGTGTGATATTAGCTTGACCGGGATCTAAAATGCGTTTTACCTTGCAGGTTTGCATTTTGTTGTTGCAGTAAGCAATAATGCGATCGCCAGCCTTGACTTCCAACGCTTGAATTTTCAATTAATACCAACCTTGCCAGGAATTTGCTTAGTTAAAGGAAAAATATATTGCTATATTTCACTTGCTCAACAATAGCGATGTTCTTCTAGTATAACACAAAAATTAAGGATATCAATGTTATCAATTTAATCTTGATGATGTCAAGTTTATTTATGCTCAAAACGCTATATAAATGCTGGATTTTCACAAAATAAGGATAAAATCCCGACCTTAGCGCAGAAGCCTTATCTGAAAAATCCAGATGGTGGAAAACCTGCGCTCCAATTTCTCTGGAGCTAAATTTTTTCGAGTCCAGATTTTTTCCTTCTATGTTTTTGTTACAATCAATGAAATTTTTACATAAAAATACCACTATGGCTTTATATGCTGAATTACATAGACATCTGGGCGGCTCGGTCGTACCACGAGTTTTATGGCGATATTTCGAGCGACATTCTTCTGAGTTGATTTCCCGCTTTGCTGACTATTCACAATTTGAAGATTTTTACACCCGTCCACGCAACAGCCTGGATGAGTATCTAGAATTACACACCCTGGTAGAAAGTGTGCAAACTGTTGAGACTTTGCCTTACTTTATCTATCGCTTGGTGCGGGGTGCTTACATTTTTGAAAATTTGGCTTATCTGGAACTGCGCTACACTCCCTATTTGCGGACACCTGAGCATCTGAGTCAATCACAGAGAATTGACAAGATGGCAGAAATCGTGCAAGTAGTAGGGCTTGCCAGCCACCAGCCAGAATATCCGATTGTTACTAGCCAAATTCTCTGTATGCACACGCGCCTACCTTATGAGGTGAACAAAGCGATTGTTGATTTGGCGGCGCAAAATAAGCAGTATGTCTGTGCAGTAGATGTAGCGGGGGGTGATAGCTATTATGCCGATCGCTTAGAAGAATGGATTAGCTTATATGATTATGCGCGATCGCAGGGCGTTAAAACTACTGGACATCTATATGAAACCACTGCTGGCTGTTACCCTGAACTGTTACCCTATCTCATGCGAATCGGTCACGGCATCCAAATTCCCCTACTATATCCAGAGTTACTTAATGATGTAGCTAAACGCGGACAGTGTTTAGAGGTTTGCCCCACAACTTACCTGAAAACTGGTACTTTGCAGGATATCCGTCAACTCAAATTAGTTTTTGACCGTTGTTTTGAAGCTGGGGTAGATATTGCTATCTGTACTGATAATGCTGGATTGCACAATGTGCGTCTGCCATTTGAGTATGAGAATCTCTTGACTTACAACATTATCAGTTTTGCACAACTACAAGCTTGTCAGGATGCAGCTTTCCGTCATGCTTTTGCTTGGCCTTACACTCAACGTCCCGCATCCCTGTTGAATGGGTTACTGAAACCTGAACCACCTAAAGTATTGGCAACAAGGGATAGTAATTAACCACCATCTAGAGGTAAGGGACTTCCAAATAAAAAAATATACCATTGCTATAGAGGCAGGGGGCAGGGGGAGGGAAAGTCATAGTGAAGTCCAGAAATTGGATAATTTATTTTTTGGAGTTCCCTAAGTAGAAAGTAAGATGATTTAATGTTTATTAATGTTCTAATCAGTGTGTTTTGTTGATGCTGTAGAGAAAGCTGTAATGCACAGTAGATATCTTGCAAAAGTGAGGTACACCCGTAGGGGCTTGTCTTTGCCCATAGGTGTCAACTTAACGTAAAAGCTATGTCCCGCAAGGAACTGAACTTCCTTGGCTTTTAGCGGAAGTCTTCTGTTGATGACTAAATATAGCCAAAAATCTTTAGTCTACTTCAGTAGACTTTAGCTATCAGCCTTGAACTTTAGTTCGAGGCGGGTGAGGAAGCTTTCAGTTAAGCTACTTTTAGCTTAAGTTGACACCAATGGGCAAAGACAAGCCCCTACACCTTGCGATATAATTTTGTACCGCATCTGAATGGGAACCGCTATAATTTATGGGTGTTTATCTGTGGTTTTCTTTTCACTGATTCGGATTTTTGCTGAATCTATCCCACGAATAATATTTTGTTAATATTGTTTGTGAATGCCATAGTTCATCCAGTACCTTAAAGGTAACGTCTACGTAAGATCCAACCAATCCCAATTACACATATACCGAATAGTGTTGCGTTAGTTTTTGGTTCTGGAGTTTTCTGCGGTGTCTGGAAGGAACCATTCAAAAAAGCTTGACCTTTCAAGGGAGCAGTTGGATCTTGATCGAGTGACTCAATTTCACTAAAGTTTAATATGCCTGTAGCACCGCTAAACCTGCCTGTACCACCAGTGATAGTTATAGTACCAGAACCTACTAATTGGCGGTTGATAAAGTCAAATGAAGCAGTAGCGCTACTGCTGCCAAATAATTTATCATCGCCACTGCCAAAAAACTCATCTCTGCCGATTGGCAAGCCTTGTAAACCAAATTTTGCTGGGTCTTGCAAGAATACGAGATTACCAGTATTGGGATCAGTTCGGCTGTAGTTATTTATGCTTGAAAAGTTACTCAGACCGTAAGGAGCATCAGAATTAAAGCCTGAGACAAATGCTTTTGATACGTCGGTCGATGGGATAGGTGTGAGAGTGACTTCCGTGTTGTATACTACATCAAATGGATAAGTAGTCTGGGCGATCGCTTTTGTCGTATTCGCACCCACACTAACTAAAAACAAAACTAGCCCAACAAGACATATATTATGCGATCGCAGTGTCATTTGAAGACCTCTACTATAATGACAACGAGCAGAATCTTTGTGCTATGAGCTAGAGAATCAATTTTCTACTAGCAAGTAAGCATAGAATACCAATTTGTAATTCATAGTTCGCCATAAATGCTACCACGTCAGCGAGAAAAATTTTTTGTAAATTCGCCTCCTCATCTGGCTCAACTTCTTCACTCCCCCCACTTCCCTTGCACCCAGAAGCTATAAACTATAATTTATGGCATCTACTATTCAAGCTCTACCAACAGAAGTCGTATATCTCATTACAGCTGGTGAGGTAATCGACTGTTTCGCTTCTGTGGTGCGGGAATTAGTAGAAAATTCCCTAGACGCAGGTGCAACGCGAATTGTGGTTTCTTTATGGCCGCAGCAATGGCGAATTCGTGTGGCAGATAATGGTTGTGGAATGAACCTAGATGATTTGCAACAAGCAGCCACAGCCCACAGCACCAGTAAAATTCGTTCTAGTGCCGATTTATGGAAAATTAACAGTTTAGGATTTCGTGGTGAGGCGTTACATAGCTTAACGACTCTGGCAGATTTAGAAATTTTGAGTCGTCCTGTGGGTGGAAAATTAGGATGGCGAATTAGCTATGGCAATGGTGGGGAAGTTGTGCAAGTTGAAGTAACTGCGATCGCACCTGGTACAGTGGTGACAGTTTCTCATCTTTTCGGTAATTGCTCATCTCGTCGTCAGGGATTGTCCACAGCAGCACAGCAAATGAAAGCCGTGCAAGCCACAATTCACCAAATCGCCCTGTGTCATCCTCATGTTACTTGGCAGATTTGGCAAAATGATCGTCAATGGTTCACCATCTCTCCCGCCGCGACAACTGGACAATTGCTACCGCAGATTTTACCCCAAGTGCGACAAGGTGATTTGCAAGAGGTGAAATTAGAAATACCCAACCCTCCCAACTCCTGTACAGACGCGATTAATCGCGTCTCTACTCCCCACTCCTGTACAGACGCGATTAATCGCGTCTCTACTCCTAACTCCTCACTCACTTTAGTGGTAGGATTACCCGATCGCACTCATCGTCATCGTCCAGATTGGGTACGTGTAGCCATTAACGGACGGATGGTTAAGACACCAGAACTAGAGCAAACAATATTATCAGCATTTCACAGAACATTACCACGCGATCGCTATCCAATTTGTTTCCTACATCTTGCCATTTCCCCCAATCAAATTAACTGGAATCGCAATCCAGCAAAAACAGAAATTTACCTCAACGAAATCATTTATTGGCAAGAGCAAATTACCCAAGCTATTAACCAAGCACTCAGCATTTCTTCTAGCAATCTCAAAGAAGCTGTCCACACCACACGAGTTAGTAAATTACTCAAAGCCGCAGAAGCCAAAGGCGGCTACAATTTCAATTCTCAAAATCCTAATCCTTGTACAGACGCGATTAATCGCGTCTCTCCTAACTCCTTGAAAGCTGTCGCTCAAGTTAGCAACACCTATATTGTGGCGGAACATCCAGGTGGTATGTGGTTAGTGGAACAGCACATTGCCCATGAGCGAGTTTTGTATGAGCAATTGTGTGATGATTGGCAACTTGTCCCCGTCGAACCGCCAATCATTCTTTATCAATTGTCGCCAGCGCAAGTATCGCAACTGCAACGCATCGGTTTAGAAATAGAACCCTTTGGCGAACAACTTTGGGCAGTGCGAAACATACCCGCACCTTTGCAGCAGCGAGACGACTGTGCAGAAGCAATTTTAGAACTTAGTTGGGGAGGCGATTTACAAACAGCCCAAGTAGCTGTCGCCTGTCGCAGTGCCATTCGTAATGGTACACCTATGAACCAACAAGAAATGCAGACACTTTTAGATAATTGGCAACGCACTCGCAACCCTCGCACCTGTCCCCACGGACGCCCAATTTATCTATCTTTAGAAGAATCAGCTTTAGCCCGGTTTTTCCGGCGGAATTGGGTAATTGGTAAAAGTCATGGAATTTGACTTTTTATTTAAATTATCTTAATTGTTAATTATCTGTGCCACCGCAACAGAAATATCTGGAAATGCCAGAGGTTGAATTGTTCCCATAGTCAATGTTAGTTTTGTGGCATACTCTCCGTCTAAGATTTCCCGAAACACCACTAAGTGTAGCTTTTTGAGATTGACAACCCAATACTCTAAAATACCTGCTTCTGCGTATATTTTGCTTTTTCTCTGTAAATCTTTTTCTAAACTGGAGTTAGAATACTCAATTAACCAGAAAATATTTTCTGGATAGGGATGATGCTCTCGATACTCGCGTCCTAAACGTTGGACAATGGCAATATCTGGTTCTGGTTCCGAGTCGTTGGGTAATGTGATAGGCTTGGCATGACGAATTTTGGCACGTTCAGCCAATAACTTTGCCAGATACTCACCACTTTCATCACTACAATAAGCATGGGGTTCCCCTTCCGGCGACATTTCGACAATTTCTCCCTTAAGTAGTTCTACTTTGCGATCGCTCAAAATGCCAGCATCAATCATGCGGTGATATTCGTCAATCGTCCACTTAGCAACAATAACAGTCATGACGATTGATTCCTCCCAGTGATTATTGATATTTTTCCATCTTAAACGTATTTTAAAGGAAGCCGCTAGCGCCTATGTACCCGTGTAGCCAAGACTTATAATCATTAGGGTTGTAGTTATTGGCAACAAAGTGCAATCTAATTAGCATAAAGAGTATTAATTTTTATTGAAGTTTAATACTTGTATCTTCGGGTATAAGGAAAACACTATTGTAATTTCTAAGCTAGTCATTAAGTTTTTTAATGGATGAAATTATGCTGAACATTATTGCTTGGATAATTTTAGGTTTAATTGCTGGAGCGATCGCTAAAGCTATTTATCCCGGTCGTCAGGGTGGCGGATTTTTTTCAACTATGGTTTTAGGTATTATAGGTGCTGTGATCGGGGGAATTTTAGTTACTATTTTAGAGACAGGAAGATTTCAATTAACTGCTGCAACCCTTAGTATTCCTGGTATAATTCTTGCCGTTATTGGTGCAATGATTGCCATCTTTGTCTGGAACTTATTAGCTAATCGTGCTAGTTCTTAGTTGAATCAAATTGCTAATAAAATCATGGTAAGAACCAGTTTGTTAGTAATTACCCTTTTAACTTTTACGCCAACAACACAAAAACTCCACTTCCTAAAAGATAGTGGAGTAATTAATGTTAGACTATCAGTAATAGAATCATCGTTAACATTACTATTTACACTGCAAAAACTAAATTAGTCTAAAGCTTTCTTAAGTTCGTCTTTAATGTTTTCTACAGTGTGAGTAGCTTGGGCTTGGGCTTGCTTTGTTTGTCCTTCAGCTTTATCTTGTGGATTGCCGGTTATTTCACCCACAACCTCTTGAATTTTCCCTTCAATATTTTTTGCAGTAGCTTCTACTCTTTTTTCAGCACTCATGGTTTTTATTTCCAGCTTGTAGTTGATTCAGCTATTACATAAACTAACAGTAGTGTATTATTTTTGACTTCCATCAACCGAGAGAAGAATTTGCTAGATTATGTATCTTAAGATAGATACGGGGTGCGACAGAACACCCGACTGAAAAAATATGAAGATATCGTAAATTCGCGGTGTCCAGATCCCCGACTTCGTAAAAGTTGTCGGGGATCTAACTTTTCACGAAGGATTTAGGACTGCTATATGCATCTTCATAGAGAATTAGTATAAGTCAAAGCAAATTTTCAACAAAAGGAAAGTAAAGGAGTGACAACAAAACGTCAAAAAAATGCATGGAGGAGTGAGATTAATGACATCATTCGGGGTGCTTGCGGAGGTTTTTTATTTGGTATACCTTTACTGTACACAATGGAGGTTTGGTGGATTGGCTCATTGGTAAAACCACAACTGATGATGATGGCGATCGCATTAATGTTTATTGTGGTTTACTTGCTCAATTATACAGAAGGCTTTCGCAAACGCAGATATAGCTGGCTAACTCCTGAAGCCGCAATGGATACCGTAGAAGCGATCGCGATCGGACTAGCTTGCTCTGCCTTTGTGCTGCTACTATTGCGAGAATTGACCCCAGAAACTTCCCTAAAGGAATCTTTAGGTAAAATCATCTTTGAAAGTGTGCCTTTCACTCTCGGTGTAGCATTAGCCAACCAGTTTTTGGGAGATACTAGAAACAGCAATGCAGAAGCACAAGCAAGCGATCAGGTAAACAGCACAACCAAAAACAAAGGGGATGAGTTACAAGCCACCTTTGCCGATGTGGGTGGAACCCTAATTGGTGCAACCATAATTGCATTTAACATTGCTCCAACAGATGAAATTCCTATGCTTGCAGCCGCAGCCTCACCACCTTGGCAATTGGCAATGATCGCCACATCTTTGCTGATTTCTTATGGCATTGTATTTGAGGCAGGCTTTTCTGACCAGCAAAAGCGAAGACAGCAAAAGGGAATTTTCCAACGACCATCAAGCGAAACCATTATGTCCTACCTAGTATCACTGCTAGCAAGCGCTTTTATGCTGTGGTTTTTTCAAAAGTTAACTTTTAGCGACCCTTGGACAATGTGGTTAGATCACACCTTGATGCTGGGCTTACCTGCAACTATTGGCGGTGCAGCCGGAAGGTTAGCAATATGACTAAAACAGAACAACCAAAGCGTTCAATTGCAGAGTGGGTAACATTCAGCGTTGCCTCACTTATCCTAGCAATCATTGTGAGTTTGGTGGGCTACACTTGGCTGAACGAAAAGAATCAACCTCCCATTGTTTCTGTCACCAAAAAACAAACAATTCGGGAAATTAATGGGCAATTTTATGTTCCCTTTGAAGTCGTGAATAGTGGAGGAGACACAGCCGAGTCAGTTCAAATTATGGCTGAGTTACTGATTAACGGTAAAGTTACAGAAACAGGAGAGCAACAGATCGATTTTTTATCTAGTGGGGAAAGTGAAGAAGGTGCATTTATATTCAGCCAAAACCCGCGCCAAGGTCAGTTAAATCTGCGTGTTGGTAGTTATAAATTGCCCTAATAAAGATTTAAAACCGCAGATATAGCAATATTCACGGGTAGGGACACGGCAATGCCGTGTCCCCACAAGTATCTGTATTCATCTGTGGTTAATTATTTTTTATGGATCTTACCCATGCGGGAATAGCTATAAACGCGGACTAACACAAATGATTGTAGGGTGGGCATCTCGCCCGCCCTTAACTAAAGAAAGCTTGGCAGAATTACCCACCCTATACAATTGGATAATTTATTTTTTGGAAATCTTTAAGCTTTAACCTTAGCTTTTGACCAAACCCCATTTTCATCTTCATCATATTGCTGATGAACAGACTCCCAAGCGGCTTGTTCAGCAGTGAACTCATCATTTTTCTCATTGAAGACAGTGTTATAGCGCTCAATGAAGGTGTGTTGAGCTTCATCAGAAAGATGAGCGCGAACTTCAGGAGACAAGTCTTGTGGGCTGTTGCACTGTCCAGGACAAGGGCGAGCAAAGGTTTTTTCAATTGTGTGAATTTCTTCGCCACCAGCACTTTCGAGCAACAATTGAAATTCGCCAGCGCGATCGCTCGGTACTTCTGCCATCACTAAGAACTCGCCAGCTTGTAAGCGGGTTTGGTAGATAGCCGCTTTATCTTCTGGCATCCCCAAAGTAGTTAGAACCGATACTAGACCAGCACCTGCACTACCTGCGATCGCTCCACTCGCTGCTCCCAATAGCACTGCACCAATAGGCCCTGCTGCCACAATTGGGCCGACAAAAGGAATAAACAGTACGCCTACACCCGTGAGCAAGCTGAGAAAGGAACCAAACAAAGAACCAAAAACTGCTCCTGTTCTCAAACCTCCCAGAATCACATCTTTTTTACTAATAAAGCCAGCGATTCTAGTTTCGGACTGGAAATTTCTACCCATGACCGAAATATGATCTCTAGGCACACTCCTGTCTAATAAACGCCGAATCACATCATCAATTTGCTTCTGCTCTTTAAATACAGCAGAGATAGTACGTTCTGCTTTATATACTTCTGACACTTAAAAACTCCTTGTATTATGTTATTTTTGCAATGAATATGGTGAATAGGTGGATGCAGGGAGATTAATTATTTCACAGCAGTTAGAAGGAGGATTGATTCCTCCTTCTAACTGGTTTCACAGATAGTCATTCTCAACTCAGACGTTATGAGCTATACACCTACAGGAGTCTTAGCCTTTTCTGCTGGCTGTCTACCATCTGGATCTAGTGCTTCCCCTTCAATAAATGAACGCAGCATCCAAGCTATCTCCTCATGCTGTTCCAGCAGTCCAGTCAGAAAGTCAGCAGTTCCTTGATCGTGGAACTTTTCACCAGACTGATCCACATGGTCTCTCAAGTTACGAATAACCTGCTCGTGATCATCCACTAGATTAGCTACCATCCCCGTTGCTGTGGGAACATTACCAGCATGTTCCTTGAGAGTAGCGAGCTTGAGAAATCCCTCCAATGTGCCAACTGGATAACCACCCAAAGCACGAACCCGCTCTGCCAAAGCATCAATATTTAGAGTCAGCTTTTGGTAGTGTTCTTCCCAAAGCTGGTGCAAAGAGCGGAACTGAGGGCCAACGACATCCCAGTGATACTTTTTGGTTTTCACCAACAGTAGATAAGCATCTGCCAAATCTTGATTTAACAGATTAATTACACCTTGACGCTGTTCTTCAGTCAAACCAATGTTTATCGAGCGCATTGTTTTCCATCCCTAAGCAAACTTATTCATTAATCTCTCAAATTCCAGGCAGATTCCACATCAACCAAAGGTAACATTGTCGGCTGAAATTAATTATATGCCTATGCCTTAATAGGTAGTGTTAAGCCAATATTCTAGTAATTAGCGAACTTTATTGATTTTTTTGGCTACAACAATAAAATATACTAAATATAATTATCAATTAAGATATTTTTAATCAAAACTATGTAAATCCAGTTTCACCATAGATGCTCAGAGTGAACATATTTTTATAATTAAATTGTAGTCTCTAGGTTAACAGTACTAATTAGTAATGGGTCACTGCATTTACGCAATCACCCATTACTACCGAAAAATTACCAGAACTATTAATTTAGTTCTTACCTGTAACTTTATCCAACACATTCTTTATATTTTCTTCCACAGATGTTGCACTCTGGGAATTTTCTGGACGCTTCTGCTTGTCAATATCAGCAGCTCCCTGAACCTCATTAAGTCCTTCGTTAGTCTCTTTTTGAGTCTTTTCCAATCCTTCTGGTGGTTCTTTAGCGGCTTCGTCAGTTTTGGCCTGAATGTCAAGCAGTTGTGTAGTAGCTTCGGTAGGGTCACTTTGGTAGCTATCGATCGCAAAAGCAGGAAAAGCACTAGATAACAATAGTAAGGCGCAAGTAAAAGCCACAACTAAGAAGCGTACTGGACTTAAGATAGATAAAACAGAAGCAATCATTTTCATTTGAAATCCTCGATAACAGCTTTAACAACGCAGAACTTTCACTAAGAGAGCGGAAACTCACACCTTATTTGGTAAAGAGCAAAAATAGCAAGCTCCGCTTCAATCTGGAAGTTCTTTATAAACGAACCTGGCGAAGAAATTGTCTTTGGATTTCTGCATCGAAACTAGTAAGGGATAATAAGCAAATACCACCTTAATTCTTTAGCAAAATCATTACATTTTTTATTGACAATCTTCTATTAAGGTTCACTGTTTTTACTTTTACTATGAAAATGCTATCGCCTGCATCAATCTCTAGAATGAAATTTCTTATATCTTTAGTTGTAATAAAATCAGTCTCTAGGTATATCGACTTAATATAGTTTTAGCAAGTTTATGGCTCTACTATTTTTGTTCAGTTAGCTCGACTTTATCCAATCAGTAGAAGGTAACATCGCAATTTTGCAAGAACATGTTTGTCATTGTGAGCGACAGCGTAGTGTTCACGTAGCTTCTGGTAGAGAAGCAATCCCATATCTTGCGATTGCTTTACTCCACCACGTTGCGATTTGGGTTTGATCTAACTTACACATTTGGGATGCTCCCCAGTAGAAAAACTTTTGCCGGATCTTGCTTTTACTGCTTATTCATGTGAATATTTTAACAGACGAAATACGGTAAATCGCTAAATTTACCGTATTTTATGTGTAAAAACATAAAAAATACTTATATTACATAAAATTACACAGTGAATCTAGAGATTTAGATATGAATATTAATACCCTGTGGATCAAAACAGATGTACTAGTCATTGGCGGTGGTACCGCAGGAACAATGGCAGGTATCAAGGCAAAGCAAGCGAATCCTAATACAGATGTGCTGATTTTAGAAAAGGCTAACATCCGTCGCAGTGGTGCGATCGCAATGGGTATGGATGGAGTGAATACCGCAGTCATTCCCGGTCATTCTACACCAGAACAATACGTCCGGGAAATCACCCTTGCTAACGATGGCATTGTCAACCAAAAAGCCGTTTATCAAACAGGCAAATTAGGTTACGAAGTCATCCAAGAATTAGAAAGTTGGGGTGTGAAATTTCAAAAAGATGCCCAAGGCAACTATGACTTAAAACAAGTGCATCGTGTGGGTAAATATGTCTTACCCATGCCAGAAGGTAAAGACCTCAAACCCATCCTCACCCGACAAGTTAAACGCCACAAAGTCAAAGTCACAAATCGCGTCATGGCAACCCGTGTGTTAGTCCAAGAAGGACGTGCTATTGGTGCGGTGGGATTTGATGTCAGAAACGGAGATTATATTGTTATTCAAGCTAAAGCAGTCATCCTGTGTACAGGTGCTTGTGGCAGATTAGGATTACCTGCTTCTGGCTATCTCTACGGCACTTATGAAAATCCTACCAATGCTGGAGATGGCTATTCAATGGCTTATCATGCAGGAGCAGAACTCAGCAATATTGAATGCTTTCAAGTTAATCCTTTAATCAAAGATTACAATGGCCCCGCCTGTGCTTATGTCGCCGGGCCTTTTGGCGCTCATACTGCTAACGCCGAAGGAAATCGCTTCATTAGCTGTGACTATTGGAGTGGTCAAATGATGTTGGAAATCTGGAAAGAATTAAATTCTGGTAAGGGGCCAGTCCAACTCAAAATGACCCATCTCGATGAAGATACAATTGCAGAAATTGAATCCATACTGTGGGCGAATGAACGACCGAGTAGAGAACGTTTTCATCAAGGTAGAAATGAAGATTACCGCACCCACGGCGTAGAGATGCACATTTCAGAAATTGGCTTATGTAGTGGTCATAGTGCCTCTGGTGTGTGGGTGAATGAAAACGCTCAAACAACAGTCCCAGGCTTATATGCAGCCGGAGACATGGCCAGCGTTCCCCATAATTACATGATTGGGGCATTTGTTTTCGGTCGTATAGCCGGAACTCATGCCATTGAATATATCCAAGATTTAGATTTTATTGAACCAGATACAGATTTTTTAGAAGCTGAAAAAGCCAGAATTTATGCACCTTTAACTCGCCCCAATGGTGTACCTCACACCCAGGTAGAATACAAATTAAGACGCTTAGTTAATGATTATCTGCAACCACCAAAATCAGGGAATAAAATCGAGATTGGTTTAAAACATTTTATCCAATATCAAGAAACATTAGATTTAATGGGCGCTCGTGATCCCCATGAATTGATGCGTAGTATAGAAGTGCATTTTATTCGAGACTGTGCAGAAATGGCAGCTAGAGCATCATTATATCGCCAAGAAACTCGTTGGGGTCTTTATCATTACCGTTTAGATTACCCTGAAAAGAATGATGATGAGTGGTTTTGTCATGTCAACTTAAAGAAAGATGAATTAGAGCAAATGATATTGTTTAAGCGTCCTGTAGATCCTTACATCGTGGATGTAAATTTACATAATGAAATTTATGATATAGCAGTGAAATAAACATGAAATATTTATTTTGGGATTTTGATCATACACTAGGTTATCGTGATGGAATGTGGAGTGAAACTTTACATTCAATATTGAAACGTCATGAAATCCACAATATAGACTTAGAAGATATTCGACCATTCGTAAATATTGGCTTTACTTGGCACTCTCCAGAAACTCCCCATAATTTATTGTTTAATGGGAAAACATGGTGGGAGTATATGAATGAATATTTTGCAGAAATATATGAAAAACTAGGAATAAATAAAACTCAAGCGATAAAATATGCTTCCCAAGTCCAGAATGAATATAAAGATTTGGAAAAATGGCATTTATATGATGATGTAATTCCTACTTTGCAAGATGCAATTAAAAATAATTATAAAAATATAATTATTTCAAATCATATACCTGAGTTACACGAAATCATCAACCAATTAAATATTACAGAATACTTTGAAGAAATATATACGTCTGGAAAAATTGGACATGAAAAACCCAGCCTCAAATTTTATGCTCATGTCATCAATGATTTAAAGATTGAAAAAACAGAATGTGTAATGATAGGTGATAGCTACAATGATGATATCGCTGGAGCATTACGGGCGGATATACAAGCAATTTTAGTCAGGAAGCCTAATGATAAAAATTATAAACTTTATAGTCCAGATTTCAGAGGAATACTAAAAATAATTAGAAAAGTTTCAACTATGGAAGAAAGCATTTTCGTGAATTAAAGAATTGAATGAGTTATAAAGCCATAATTTTTGATCTCGATAATACACTGTTGAATTTTGAGCTATGTGAACGCCAAGCTATTCTTGGCGCATTGGAAGATTGTGCAGTATCTTTAAATTTAAATGGAGTCAGTGAGACTATTTTTCTTCAAGTCTTTGAAACTTATAATTCCAAGTATTGGAGACAGCGAGATATCTTTTCTCCTAGTGAGTTAATCAAGATGTCTTATCGAAGTACACTTGCTCAATTATATATACAAACAGATCAAATCAGCAATCTTAGTCAAAGTTTTTGGCATATTTTTAATCATTTTGCTGTAATGGAACCTGATGTAAATGAAGTGCTAACTGTTCTCGCACGCAATTATCGTTTGGCTGTCATTACAAATGGTTTTGTATCAGCGCAACTACCGAGAATGCAAGCTGCTGGAATTGAGCATTTTTTTGAAGCAGTTGTAGTTTCTGAAGCAATTGGTTTTGCTAAACCATCTCCTGAGATATTCCATCATGCTTTATCTAGGTTAAATTTAACATCAGCAGAAGTTCTTTACGTTGGAGATTCTCTAAAGCACGACTATGCGGGAGCAACACAAGTCAAAATGGATTTTTGCTATTACAACAGAAAAAATCAAAATTTACCACAAGAAGCAAAACCAAAGTTTATGATAAGTGAACTCTTAAATTTGCTGGAATTTTTTAACTAACAAATTTTTTCTTTATTAATATAAAGTTAAATTTTAAATAGTTTGTTTGAAATTATTTTGAGTAATTTTCTAATATGTCTATATATAATTCAATTGGTCAACAATACTCAAAAACTCGCGTTCCTGATATCCGTATTGTCAATAAATTAATTGATTTACTCAATTTACCCAAAGGTAGCATTATTGCTGATATTGGCGCTGGTACTGGTGGTTACAGTCTAGCGCTAGCTAATAAAGGATTTCTTATTAATGCTGTTGAACCTTCTGTAGTTATGCAAAAACAAGCAGTAGAACATCAGCAAATTAAGTGGTTTACTGGCTATGCAGAAAATTTACCTCTACTAGATAACTCTGTTGATGCTGTTGCAAGTATCCTGGCAATTCATCACTTTTCTCATCTCGAAAAAGCTTTTCAGGAAATGCACAGAATAATTAGAGATGGGGCAATAATTTTGTTAACTTTTGATATTAGATTAGCTCAGAAGATATGGCTTTATGATTATTTTCCGTTTTTGTGGGAAGATGCGTTACGATTTTTACCACTTAACGAACAGGTTAATTTAATTCAGAGTAATACTAAAAGGCGTGTTGAAGCCATACCCCTTTTGTTACCATACGATTTATCTGATTTATTTGCAGCAGCAGGCTGGAGACGACCAGAGTTATATCTTCAACCAGAAGTACGTGCAGGAATATCATCTTTTGCTTTAGCTAATCAAGATTTAGCAGAGCAAGGAGTAAAGTTACTTGCAGCAGATTTAAGTAGTGGAGAATGGAGCAAAAAATATGGTGATATTCACAATTTGACAGAGATTGATATAGGCTATCGTTTTATCCGTGCAACGCTGGATAACTAAATAATTGTAATTTAAAATTAAATTATGATAAACAAAGTTAGTGTAAGTGAGAAAATTAAAATTAGACAAGCTGAGATTAAAGATGTAGAGAGAATTGCTAGTCTTTGCGAACAACTTGAATATTCTGTGACAAATCAACAAATAGAGCAGCGCCTTACTAAAATTAAAAATAACGATGCTCATATTGTGTATGTTGCCACTTTAGAAGATGAATATGTAATAGCTTGGGCGCACGCTCATATTTGTGACTCTATAGTTATTCCAACTCCAGCGATTATTTTGGGATTAGTTGTAGATAAAGCTTATCGCCATAGTGGAATTGGACGTTTTTTGATGCAGCAAATTGAACAGTGGGCTTCTCTGGCTGGATGTGATAGTGTTCTGTTACGTTCTAATATTAAACGCAAAGAAGCTCACTTGTTTTATGAAAAAATTGGTTATACCAATATCAAGCAATCATTAACTTTTTGTAAAAAATTGCTTTAGTGCGATCGCTATCTCCCGTAGGTTGGGTGGAACGTAGTGGAACCCAACAAATGATATCAGAAAAACAGAAAATATTCACACTCTAATAATCTCTCAATTTCTTGGATAAAATCAATGCTAAACCTATTTTATATATTTAATTATTCGCTAATATTAATATCGCTTGATGTTGGGTTACGGCGCAATAGAAATGGTTCATTGTGTTGCCAAGATACTAACTTGCGCCTCCACCCAACCTACAATAACTACAATAACTTCTGCAAGTGCAATCGCTATCTCCCGTAGGTTGGGTGGAACGTAGTGGAAGCCAACACATGATATCAGAAAAACAGAAAATATTCACACTCTAATAATCTCTCAATTTCTTGGATAAAATCAATGCTAAACCTATTTTATATATTTAATTATTTGCTAAGATTAATATCGCTTGATGTTGGGTTACGGCGCAATAGAAATGGTTCATTGTGTTGCCAAGATACTAACTTGCGCCTCCACCCAACCTACAATAACTACAAATAGATTATTCATTTCCTACATTTTCGGGAAATTCTATCTCTATCCTTGAACCCCAATCTATATCGTAAATTCCTTTGTTTACATACAAAATGAAACTTGAATAATTCCAATTTTTGGGTGCTTTAACATATCCATGCTTGACAGGATTATAATGAATATAATCAACATGACGAATGAAATCAATTTCGTCTTGAATTTGATGTTCCCAAAATCTGCGTTGCCAAACAGCCTTTTCACCTTTATTTCGACGTGATACAGAGATTTTTCCTTGATATTGAATATCACAATGATGGGTAAAATAATTTTTTATTAATCGCTAACGATCCGAAAAATCACTGTCCCCTGGTGGTAACGTCCAAATACAGTGTATGTGGTTTGGTAATATGACAATGGCATCTACAATAAATGGAGATTTGCTCATTACTTCTCTGAATGCTTGTCTTAACAGCAGAATATTCTCTGCATTACAAAGAAATTCCCGGAGGTTATGAGTAACAACGGTAAAGAAAAATGTACCTCCTTCTATCTTGGCTCTGCGATATTCCATAATGCCTATAAACAACCTACAATTGTGAGATAATTCATGCAAGCTTACACCATTTATTTTACCGTTTAGCAGTTTCAGTACAAAATCATGGAGTTATTTTATGGCTTTAATCAATCAAAGAATAGATGTTCCTGTGATCGTTGATGAATCAAAATGTTTAGAAAAATGCACAGCCTGTATTGAAGTTTGTCCCTTGGATGTATTGGCGAAAAATCCAGAGACAGGGAAAGCTTATATGAAATATGATGAGTGTTGGTTTTGTCTACCTTGTGAAAAAGAATGTCCAACCAATGCAATTACAGTACAAATTCCCTTTTTGTTACGTTAACTATCTGTGGTAAAAATCAATGAACGATGAACTCAAGCATTGGCTAGAAATGTTGCGATCGCCTGATATAAATGACCGGATAGTAGCTGTCAAAACCTTGCAGCATCTAGCTGATGAAGAAACAATAGATGCTTTAATTATCGCTTTGAAAGATGAAAATATCATTGTTCAAAAAATAGCGATCGCTGCCCTTTGGGAAATTGCTAATCCTGTTGCCATCCCTGCTTTAATTGAATGCCTCGGTTCAGCAGATACAGATATTCGCACGGAAGCCGTATCAGCATTAAACGAGTTAATTACACAAGATGAATTATTACTTTTACTAGATAAACTTCAAAGTAATGATGTAAATCTTCAACTAAATATTTTGGTGCTTTTGCGGAAGATACATGACATTCAATCATTACCATACATTTTACCATTTTTAGAATCAAAAAATCCTGATTTAAGAGAAACAGCCGTTACGACACTGCGATATATTAATCAACTAGAAAAATGTCCACAAGCTTTAAATTTAATCTTTGATGAGGAAGCAAGTGTACGTCGTTCTGCTGCTTTAACTTTAGAACATTTACAAGATGCAGAAGTGATTACAATCCTTTGTCAAGCACTCACAAATGATAGTGACTGGCAAGTTCGCCGGAATGCAGCTAAATCTCTGGCTATTCATGAAAATAATCAAGCAATTTCAGCATTAGAAATAGCTTTAAATGATGAACATTGGCAAGTGAGGAAATTAGCAGCACAAGCTTTGCAAAAAATTCCAAATATTCAAGTTATGCCGAGATTAATTCAAGCATTAACAGATGAATATGCAGATGTACGTAAAGAAGCTGCGATCGCACTTGGTAATTTAGCTCATCCTGACGCTATTAACCCTCTGCAACAAGCCTTAGATGATCCTGACAAAGAGGTGTCAATCCAAGCGCAACGGGCGATTCAGAAGATTAAAACCAATAGTCTCAAGGGAGCAGTAAATAACCAAGAAAAAGGCTTCTCCTAACCATGTCTCACCAGCAATCCCCCTTTCAGCATCCAGAATATCAAGGAAAAGCAGATACTAATCCCCATCAGCAAGAAGTCCTCCAACTTCTGAAACAGGTTATCGAACCTACTTTAAAAAATGACATCGTTAGTTTGGGAATGGTGCGAAATCTACGCATAGTTGATGACTATGTTTACTTGCGTTTATATATCGGTTCGCATCAGCAGCAATTACAGGCAGAAATTCAATCTAAATTATCATTTATAACTTGGTGTAAAAAAACTTATATTCAAATTTGTACAATTCCTGGCGTTAAAATAACCCTAGCAGTTTCTAGTGGTAAAGGTGGCGTGGGCAAATCAACAACAGCCGTAAATATAGCCGCCGCTTTAAAATTACAAGGTGCAAAAGTTGGGCTACTAGATGCTGATATTTATGGCCCTAATGTCCCGCAAATGTTGGGTTTAGGACAAGCTGATATTCAAGTAATTCCTACTCCTACAGGTGATAAATTTTTACCTGTAGAAGTTCAGGGAATTAAACTGATGTCAGTTGGTTTACTTGTAGAAGAAAATCGTCCTTTGGCATGGCGTGGCCCTGTGTTACATAAAATTATCACTCAATTTTTGCAAGATGTGGAATGGGGCGAATTGGATTATTTATTAATAGATTTACCTCCCGGTACAGGTGATGCTCAAATAACAATTATCCAAGAAAGCCCTGTTTGTGGAGTTATCCTAGTGACAACTCCTCAGCAAGTAGCTGTTGCAGATGTACGACGTAATATATATATGTTTCGCCAAGTGGGTGTTCCCGTCCTTGGTATCATTGAAAATATGAGCTATTTAATTTGTGGTGATTGTGGCGCACGCACGTCAATTTTTGGCAGTGGTGGCGGTGAACAACTCGCAGCAGAATTACAAGTGCCCCTGTTGGGGCAAATTCCCATTGACCCCGATATTTCTAGCGGTGGTGATATTGGAAATCCTATTGCAATTAGTCATCGCGCTTCGCCTGCAAGTGAGGTTTTTGTACAAATTGCCACTGCGCTTGACGCAACTTTTACCAATTGCAAACAACCTGAATTCGGCGATTGAATAAAGGCTACTGATAAGTCTGTCTTATTACTTCTTCTATTGAACTTAGGCGATAGAACATTTCTATTAATTCATGGGATCTTGTTTTTCGCTTCGCCAGCATTACTTTTAACGGCGTTAAATAATGAACATCTGCGTCATCTCCCAAGGCAACTTCGGCCGCTTGCAAGACTTTTGTCGCATTCCCAAAAATATCCTCGTTATCAAACCCTGCTTTTGCAGAAAGTTGGTGTAATGCTGCATCGGGTACAGTTGCTCTACCCAGCAAGGTTTCATCTAACACCAAACCTTTTAATAATGTCAGTAAAGCTGCATAGATTAAAAAGTTATCACAACTATCACAAGCCTTAAATTCAATGCGTCCCACTTCAGCCGGAATGCGGGCAATTTTTGTTAAGGAAGGTGTGCTATCAATCAGTTCTTCCTGTTTCTGAACAAAAACTAGAGCTGCTGGTCTTTTTCCAGTTCTGATAAACGTTCGTACTGATAGCCCATCCCATAAACCTCCCTTATAAAAAGGGGAACTGTAACTAAAAGGGACGATATAAGGACTGTAATAAGTTAACTTTTTGCCAACATCAATCACATCTTCAGTAGACAAATTTGCCACTGAAATATTTAAATCTGGGCCGTATGACACCATGTGAATATTAGCAGTTTGTTCGTCAGGATAAGCCTGTAGCTCTTTAATTTCGTAATCGTTTAATGGAGGATGAGGTTCAAAAACCGGATTGTAAGGATTAAAACTAACTAAAACTGGTGAGAAACCAAAGTCAGCAGCAACCTCACGTAGCAAGTGAAAACTTTCTGACAATTCACTAATAGCGCCTTGAATATCAGAATGTATAGTCGTTCTAATTTCGATACCTTTAGCATGACAGTCAATCACCTTATCGGAATCTGCAAATCTTTCAAATCCCTCAATATACCATCTTTTCATCTTAATACCCGCATCCCCAACCCGCAGTTGAGGATAATCGCTGGGGTATGTAGGTAGCCTTTCAATAATTTGATTGAAATCAGCAAATTTTGTGTGAGAAAAATCAGCAAACTTTCCTTCTTTGTTTAGGAAAGCGACTTCATGCTCAATGCCAAATAAAAACATTATGTATACCTTTATTGTTTATTGAAGTAGGTGCGTACCCAGTTGTCAAGGATAGTTCCTCGTAAACAACAGCTTATCTGAGAAGATTTAGCTGTAGTAAATTTATCCAATTCGTAGTCTATCGCTGCAAGAATCTCAGATGATTTCGGTTCTACTATAATTGGATCTGCTGCCTGAAGCTCACAAGCTCTAGCCCAGAGGGGAATTAGTAGTGTTTCTTGAATGACACCGAGGTGAACTTTGGTTTTATTCATCAATACCTCCACAGCACAGTTAAATCTTGCTTTTGTGTTTAAGTAGAAAAAATTCTCAAGATAACTCTCAAATGGATTTTACCCCAAGACCGACTATTGCGATTTGGAAATTTCTCTGGTTTATTTCTTGAGGCAGCGATGCCTACGCAGTTTCTTGATTATTCTGTATTGCCCCCACTATCTTCGTAGCCGCTGGGTAGGGTAGCTTAGTAGTGACTGAGGAAAGCTTGAGACGTGAGTTTATGACAAGTACCGTTCAATCCCCATACAGCAACGAACAGATTGCCGCTTGGTTGCGTGGGCTGCTCACCATTGCTTGGGCAGATGGTAATTTTGATGCCCAAGAACAGGAATTAATTGCCAGCATCACCAAAAATGAATTAGCTCCTAAGATTAAATGGGACTCACTAGAGGTAATTACGCCAGAAGAATTAGCCGCAGTCTTGGATAAAGGTACGCCAGCAGCGGAAAATTTCTTAAGGACAGCAGTAATGGTAGCGATCGCAGATGGTACTTATTCTCCCAGCGAAGATCAGGTTCTGCATCAGTTCTGCCAAGCCTTAGAACAGCCAGAGAATTTACTAGAAGCCCTTCGCCACACCCTAGAACACCCACAGCTTACCCCCACTATCGCCAGCCCTGGGCTTACAAAGCGTCAAATTGATGCGCTACACCCCCTGCGCGACTGGCTGGATCGGCTAGATATCCAAGACCCAAGAGTAGCCCGTTTCTTGTGTAAAATGATTCCCTCCCAGTGTCCCTTTGAGCGGGATGTCACCTTATTTGGACGCAAGATTGTCCATATACCGCCGATGTGTAAAATTAACCCCTTGTATGAGCAACTGGTGGGCTTACGTTTTCGCGCCCTTTCCTATCTGGCAGATAAATGCGGTGAAGATGTTTCACCATATATTTAGTCATTAGTCTTTAGTCATTAGTCATTAGTTAAGAAGGATAATGTCAAGTAGGAGGTTTCAAGAATTACGGGTTTATCAACTGGCAGAACGATTAGCTGACGACATCTGGAAAATTGTTAATGGATGGGAGTTATTGTCACAAGATACAGTAGGTAAACAGATTGTCCGTTCAGCCGATAGTATTGGTGCCAACATAGCTTTATGAGTAGGACGAGGGAGTTATCAAGACAATCGACGATTTGTCAGAATAGCAAGAGGATCTTTGTATGAAACTCAACACTGGCTAAGACGAGCATATAGCCGTAATCTGTTAACAGATCAACAAGTAGATGCACTCAAGCTAATCATTAATGACCTAGCACCTCAATTAAACGCCTACCTAAAATCAATTGGCAATGTTCCAGATGACTAATGACTAATGACTAATGACTAATGACTAATAACTAATGACTAATGACTAACTATGCAATTTATCGACCAAGCAAAAATTGAAGTTGAAGCTGGTAAGGGCGGCGATGGTATTGTCGCCTTCCGGCGAGAAAAATACGTGCCGACTGGTGGCCCCTCTGGTGGTAATGGGGGAAGAGGCGGTTCGGTATTTTTCGTTGCCGACGAAAACCTGCAAACCTTGCTGGACTTCAGATATAACCATCGCTTTCAGGCAGAAAAAGGGACTCGTGGTGGGCCAAATAACTGTACTGGAGCAGGAGGAAAGGATTTAATCGTCGAAGTTCCCTGTGGTACAACCATTTATGATGCTGAAACTGGCGAATTGCTAGGGGATTTAACTGAGCCTAAGCAGACTTTGCTGATTGCCCAAGGTGGTAAAGGTGGACTGGGAAATCAGCATTTCTTGAGTAACCGTAACCGCGCCCCAGAATATGCTCTGCCAGGATTACCAGGGGAAGTAAAACAGCTGCGCCTAGAGTTGAAGCTTTTGGCAGAAGTGGGGATTATTGGCTTACCAAATGCTGGTAAATCCACTCTAATTTCATCTTTATCAGCAGCACGTCCAAAAATCGCAGACTACCCCTTCACTACCCTCATCCCAAATTTGGGTGTAGTGCGGAAACCTACTGGCGATGGTACTGTTTTCGCCGACATTCCCGGACTAATTGAGGGTGCGGCTCACGGTGCAGGGCTGGGACACGATTTCTTGCGCCATATCGAGCGCACGCGAGTGCTACTTCACTTGATTGATGCCACTAGTGATGATGTGGTTAGAGATTACAACACAATTAAGGAAGAATTACAAGCTTATGGACGGGGTTTAGCAGAACGCCCGCAAATTTTAGCGCTGAACAAAATTGATGCAGTTGATCGGGAAACTGTCGATTTGGAGGCGTTAGCCACCCAACTTAATCATCTCTCATACGCGCCGGTTTTTGTGATTTCAGCAGTTACCCGCACCGGGTTAGAGCCGATGTTACAAGAAATTTGGGGAATTCTCGACCAAATGAAGGTTCCTCAAGAAGTGGAGGTATTGAGATAATTCGTAATTCGTAATTCGTAATTCGTAATTACTACTTTCACAAGGGAAGTAACTGTTAGCAGCAGAAATACTTTGTTTTTTACTCACGGGATGAAAGCTCTTAAAATTACGAATTATGTTTATGTATCCTGAATCAGGGGAATCTTAATCACAAACTCAAGTCCCATCCCCCTACCTTTGCCTATGGGCTTGGTGGTAAAGAAGGGGTCAAATAGTTGTTTTTTAACATCTTCTGGTATTCCCAATCCATTGTCGGCAATGCTAATTGTTACCTGATTTGGCTCTTGTAGTTGGGTGCGAATGCAAATTGTCGGAATTGGGCATTGAAAAGAGGCTCCAGGGGCGGGGTGCTGCTCTTGCTGAGGGGAAAATTCTTCTCCCTTGCTCCCTGCTCCCTCTTCTAAGTAGTCAGACAGAATTAATTACACAATGTCATTGCGAATGGAGCGTAAAGCCTTCTCTTCTCTTTCAGAGACGCTAACGCGAACGAGAGGCTCCGCCAACGGCATAGCTTCGCTTAACGCGGTAGCGTCTCTAAGAGTTGCGGAATGAAGCAATTCGCTTACGGCTGGGATTGCTTCACTCCGTACCCTTCTTTACGAGAGGCTGCGCCAACGGGAACGCCAGGGGCGAACGCAATGACTGTAAATATTATTGTCCGATTACTTAAAGCATCGATCGCATTTGACAAAATATTCATGAATACTTGATTTAACTGCCCAGCGTAACATTCAACCAGTGGTAGCTTGCCGTATTCTTTGATTATTTCAATTGTCGGGCGTTGGTCATTACCCTTGAGGCGGCTTTGCAAAATCATCAGAGTACTGTCGATTCCCTCATAGTAGTATTTATTTTTCCCAGACTAAATATGGATGCAACAACCAAATTAATTACTAACTTTTGGTGTTTCCAGGGGATTGGGGAGTAGGAAGATTTTGTTTAAAGATGCTAGGCGATGCCTGCTCTGGGCTACGCCAACGCATTTATCAACTGTGACGTGGCTTTGTTAAGTAGCATGATTGATACGAACCTTAAAATGCTTACGGTATCGTCAAATTCGTACACTAGACTAGAACTACAGGGTAACAATCAGAGGAAGATTATGATGAGCGATCGCGACTACACATTAATCATTGACAAAAGCGGTAGTATGTCCACACCCGACCAAGTGGGTGGTAGAAGTAGATGGGACATAGCCCAAGAGTCTACTCTCGCTTTGGCAAGAAAGGCTGAACAGTTTGACCCCGATGGCATTACGGTGTACGTGTTTTCCGGTAGATTTAAACGCTACGATGATGTCACTTCAGCCAAAGTCGCGCAGATATTTCTCGAAAATGATCCTGCTGGAACGACAAACTTAGCAAGTGTACTTCAGGATGCCCTAAATAATTACTTTCAACGCAAAGCTGCCGGTAAAACCAAGCCAAACGGAGAGACAATTTTAGTCATTACCGATGGTGAACCAGATGATCGCAAAGCTGTATTTGAAGTGATCATTCATGCGACTCGCCAGATGGAACGTGATGAAGAATTAGCAATTTCGATCATTCAAGTGGGTTCAGATGCTCAAGCAACTAAGTTCCTCAAAGCTTTGGATGATCAGTTGCAAAGTGTCGGCGCTAAATTTGATATTTGTGACACGGTTACTTTAGACGACTTAGAAGAAATGAGCCTTGTAGATGTATTGACGAACGCAATAACTGACTAATGGGTTAATCGCCCATAGTCCAGTAACCAATTTTAGATTTTAAATTTTTGATTGAAGGATTCAAAATTTAATTCTGCTTTCAGAGGGACTAGTTTCAACTATGGAAAAATCCCAAATTTGTTTCCCAATACCCTACCTTTAGGTTAACGGTTAATCTAAAATCTAAAATCTAAAATCCAAAATCCAAAATTGATTGGCTCTTAATTGGAGAATTGAATAATGCTAGAAAATCGTGATTATACCTTGATTATCGACAAAAGCGGCAGCATGGCAACCAAAGATCAAAAGGGTGGTAGAACTAGATGGGTTGCAGCACAGGAATCTACTTTAGCTTTAGCTAGTAAGTGTGAGCAATTTGACCCAGACGGCATTACTATTTATGTATTTTCTGGTAAATTTAAGCGATACGAAAATGTGACATCCAGTAAGGTAGTGCAAATTTTCCAAGAAAATGATCCCTCTGGTACAACTGACTTGGCAGGTGTATTAAAACATGCAACTGATGATTACCTTCAACGCAAAGCAGCCGGTCAAACCAAGCCAAATGGTGAAACAATTTTAGTGGTTACTGATGGTGAACCAGACGATCGCAAAGCAGTAATGAAGGTAATTATTGAAGTTTCTCGCCGCATTGATCGAGATGAAGAATTAGCTATTTCTTTCATTCAAGTCGGGACAGATCCCCAAGCTACCCGCTTTCTCAAAGTCTTAGACGATGAACTCCAAAGTGCTGGTGCTAAGTTTGATATCTGTGACACAATTACTATGGAAGATATGGAAGATTTGAGTCTATCGGAAGTGCTACTCAATGCCATTAATGACTAGCTATACCATTTTTTATTAGGAATTGCAAAAATGGATTCCATTGATAAGCTATTAGCTGAACTCCAAACTGAATACAAAGAAGTACAACCAGAACAGCAGCAGTCAAAATCAGCCACAGCCAAATCGTTTATTCCATCATCGCCAAAGTCGGCATCTTTCATGGATAACCTTCTGGCAGAAGTTCAGGCTGATTTTGCAGAAGAAGATGCTGCTATTGAGTTAAAAAGACAGCAAGAACTAGAACAGCAACGAATTCGACAAGAACAACTCAAAGCCAAACAACTAGAGGCTTTGAAACTAGAAGCAAAAGAATGGTTAGCCAAAGTAGATCCACTTTCTTCCGAAGGACTTTGGTTTGAAAGGTTTGCTGAAAGTTACTCCTCAAAATTAGAGGCAGCGATTGAATATTTAAAAAGTAATGAATAAACTCACAATAAATACACTGCAATTTTTATTTTTCTATAAAACCATATCAATTCTGCATAAACAATCCTTAACCCAAGCGGCATGATTTTTATGCAAGAAAAAATCATACCGCTTTATCGTCCAAGCATTCTTTTTTTATCCGGTGCATCTGGGGTTGGGAAGACAACAATAGTCAATGCCCTTCGATCCCAAAATACAAGTGCATCTCACTTTTTTTTGCACTTTGATTCTATAGATGTTCCGTCTTTAACTGATATGATTGAGTACGCAGGTTCAGTAGAAAGATGGCAAGAAATAACAACTCACAAATGGATTGAAAAAATTACCAATAATTATCGCTCAACAGACACGGTAATTATAGAAGGACAAGTTCGCTTGAATTTTATTGAAGACGCTTGCCGAAAATTTGGTATCACAAGATATGCCATCGTTTTGATTGATTGTGATTGGAAAATAATGTGCGATCGCTTAATTAACAATCGACAGCAACCAGACTTAATTAACAGTAATATGCAAAACTGGGCTAAATTTCTACACCAACAAGCACAGTTAAAAAATATTCCGATTATAAATACTTCTCAAAAAACGCTTAAAGAAGTTGTAGACATGATCCAAAATCAAGTCTTAGAGGATGTTTGAAAAGTCCTCTTGTCGGTATGAAATAGTTTTAGATCCCCCTAAATCCACGCCACTTGCTTCACTTGGGGAGACCCCAAGACCGCAGTGGCTCCCCGATAAATTGGGAGACTTTAATTCCGGTTCCCCCCAATTTATCGGGGAGCCAGCGCGGTCTTGGGGGTTTCCCCCATGAGCGACTGGCGTGGGTTAGGGGGGATCTAAAAGTACCTAAAGTCACAGCGAAATACTTTTCAAACAACCTCTTAATAAATTTAGTAGAGGCAAGGTAATCTTATTGCAGAAAGGGAGTAGTACAATTCATCTATGCTGAATATTAATGGTGATTTGTTCGAGCTAACCGTTGCACAGCCCATTCATGCATAGCATAGAGAATTGGTTGTAAAGTTTCTCCTAAAGGCGTCAGAGAATATTCCACCTTGGGCGGAATTTGGGGATAAACTTCTCGAAGAATAATACCGTCTTCCTCCATTTCTCTGAGTTGCTGGGTAAGCATCTTTTGCGTAACTCCAGGCAAAGCCCGTTGCAACTCACCAAACCGTTTTACGCCAGTCATTAATTCTCTAATAATCAAAACTTTCCAGCGTCCACCAATTACCTTTAAGGTAGTTTCTACTTCACAAGTCAGCCTGCTATTGTTTTCTGCTTCAGCTTTCATAGTTAGTTTTTAGGAAAAACCTTACTCAGGTTTGCTAGGTAGTACTGATACTTCCAAGTATAAGTACATCCACAACACTCTACAAGATTTAACTGCTCTGTTTGATGGACTAAATTTTTTTGAGAATACCAATTTTTGCGCTGTTCGAGTTCTCTACTGGAGTAGCTGATTATTGTTTGTTTTAGGTCTTCCATAATCTACTTGAGGATAGCGCGTCATACGAATTCACGAAAACCTTGATACATATAGATTTATCGTAGGTGCATGGCATTGTTCCTACCAATATATTTGTATCATTATTAAAGCAGAATAATATCAAGGAAAGAAGTGTGGAATTAGCTTGAAAGGCAAGGACAAACCTCGTGCCTTTCAAGCTAAATGTTGAATTTTCACAAATTTGTGAACATTAGATACTCAAGAATATCTATAATTACGTAGCTACCAACTCAGAATCGATTTCCGACGGCGCACTATCCTGGACTAGCGATCGCGTTTCACCATTACGCTGGAGGATACCACCAACCATTGCTAACAAGGCGTTTACCTTGCGAGTTCGCCACATATCTACGAGTTTTTGCACTTTACTAGCAGACATCCGTCGCATCATTGCTTCGTAGAGATAAGCAGCATGTCCAGTTTCATCTTGGGCAATACAAAGCATTCCTAACTTCAAATTACGAGCGGTTGACTCGTTATCAGGTAATACTTTCGCCATTCGCGCAAAGTCTTTACTAGCATCTAACTCAAGAATGTATGTGCTAGCCATAAACACATCCCAGTCAATGACAGCTGGTTTTAGCTGTTCTTGGGTATAACCTTCAAAGAATGCTGCGAAAAAGGGACTACGCTGTTGTGATTTTTTTGTGGATGTAGTTTGGGGTTGACCCTTGAAATCTATCACTTGTTTATTCAGCTGTTGTAAGGCGTGGGCAAAAATTTGACCATGCCTAGTTTCATCTGATGCATGTTTTGCTAGTTTTTCGGCTAGCCATGTATCGCCTTCGGCAGATGCGCGATCGCTAAGTGCAGATAAAAATGGCACAGAGCCAGATTCTGCCAACTGAAACCCCGCAAGGATGTTGGGGCGGGTTTTAGAATCACGAATTTGAGCAGCAGAGTAATAGGCAAAAACACCTGAACCAGCTAAATGCAGAACGTGAGTCAAGAAGTTCATCAGAAATTCCGCCTGACAATTGGAAGGTTACAATTCTTATACTAATCCGCATTTTCTATTGGTTGCCGCCAGAGGCTCTTATCATTTGGAATTGCCTGTGGCAGTATGTCATATCATGTCCGCTTGATTACTTATTAAACCCGAAGAACCCCACCCCTTAATCCCCTCCCCGCAAGCGGGGAGGGGAGACAAAGCGTAGCTTTGGCGGGGTGGGGTGCAATGACTGTGGGAATCATAACTAATTATGCGGACATGATATCAAAGGTTAACAAATATATCTTTGCATTTTGCTAGTATCATCCCACAGAGGTAATGCAGGTAACTTTGGATGGAGAAATTAATTAAACCAGTGCGATTTTGGCTTTGTGCAACTATCCTAATTTTGGGTTTGATAGGCTGCGATGTCGTGCGACAAGCCGCTTCGCGTCTACGCTTTATGGGTACTTCTGGAGAACCAGTTGAGCGAGTCAGTGATGGCGATACTTTAGTAGTGAAAGATACTAACGGCAAAAATCTTACCGTGCGTTTTGCTTGTGTAGATGCGCCAGAAATAGCTCATACTAATAAAGAAAAGCAGAGTAAACGCACTAGCGATCGCAACCAATTTACTTGGGGTGTGAAAGCCCAAGAACGGGTGCAAGAACTGGTGCAACAAGGAGGCGATCGCGTGACTTTGAATATCACCGACAGCGATCGCTATGGACGTAAAATTGCCGAAGTTCGTTTAAAAAATGGCACTTTTGTGCAACAGGTATTATTGCAAGAAGGTTTAGCAAAAGTGTATCGTCCCTATTTAAACAAATGTCCTAGCAAAGACTTAGTTCAACAAGCCGAAGCTGAGGCCAAGCAACAACGGCTTGGTGTTTGGAGTGATACTAAATTTGTGAACCCTTGGGAATATCGCAGCCTATATAAAAAGTAAAAACTCTAGCTGTTTCTAACTGAATGCACTACATTTTTTAGCATTGCACATTTGCGCGATGATTTAGCAACTTCCAAAATTCCCCCCTGCCCCCTGCCCCCTGCCCCCTGCTTCCCCTACCTCCCCTACTCCTCTCCCCAAGTTTGCAGTTGCAAATACACGAGTACCATCGTCACTCCTAGTAACACCGTCGCGGCGGCTGCTGCATAACCAAAATCAAACTGAGCAAAAGCCTCTTGGTAAATGTAGTAAACTAGCAAATTAGTCGAATTCAGTGGCCCACCGCCAGTCATCACAAAAACTTGCTCAAAACTCCGCAATGTAAAAATCGCGGTAGTGATGACTGCAAATATCACAGTCGGGCGCAATCCAGGGAGAGTAATATACCAAAATTGTTGCCAAGCATTTGCTCCATCCAAATCTGCTGCTTCATAACGACTGGGAGGAATTGCTTGCAACCCTGCTAAAAAAACTACCATATTGAAACCGAGTTGTTTCCAAATACTCATTAAAATAATTACTGGCATTGCCCAAAATGTGTCTCCTAGCCAGGGTATGGCTGGAATACCGAAAAAATCTAAAAGTCCGTTAACTGGCCCTAATGTTTGAAACAGCCAGCGAAATCCTAAACCGGCTGCCACAAGTGAGATAATTGAAGGCAGAAAATAGGCACTTCGCAAGATGCCCCGCAAGGGAATGGAGCGGTTTAATAGTACTGCCAATCCCAAAGAGATAACTAAACTGGGAATGATAGTGGCAACAGTAAAATAAAACGTGTTACCCAGAACTTGCCAGAAGTCGGGGTTGAGTAGCAAGCGCGAATAGTTTTTTAAGCCTATCCAATAAATACCTTTTAGAGTGAAACTACCAGCAGTGAAACTGAGGTAAAACAAATAGGCGATCGGCCAAATGATAAAAACGCCCAGCAAAATTAGTGCTGGTGTGAGAAAAATCCAGGCAGCTACTGTATCATTATCCAACCACGACTTAATATTTTTTTTTTGCATCTATAATTAACCCTCTTAGCTGTTATGATCCTCCGCCTTGATTTTACCCTTACCTTGGGTAAGCTCTTGGTTCATAATTATCTCTACTTGGAGTCTTTAAACTAAGTTTTGCATCAAAGCCCAGCAGGTGCGTAGTTTACAGCCGTAGGCATCGCTTATACTTTAAGTAACGTAGTTGGTGATGGACTTATTTTGATACTACTATCTTACTTGTTGACTTAATATGCTATTATTAGCATAATTAGCAATACATGAGTAAAAAACAAGAAAAACCCCTCAAATGGATTGCAAGCGCTCTTGATGATTTAAAAGATTTCCCTGAAGATGTGCAAGATGTAATGGGTTATGCTTTGGATTTAGCACAACATGGTGAAAAGCATCCTGACGCAAAACCTTTGCATGGATTTACAGGCACTGGGGTTTTAGAAATTGTAGATGATTTTGAAGGAGATACATACAGGGCAATTTACACTGTTAAATTTGCAGGATTTGTTTACCTATTACATTCATTTCAAAAGAAATCAAAACACGGTATTGCTACACCAAAACAAGATATAGATTTAGTTAAGAAGAGACTCAAGGTTGCTCAGGAAGATTATTTACAAGAAATAGCAAAAACAATGGAGTAAAAAATGAGCAACGAAAATGATGTTTATATTAGTAACGGAAATGTCTTTGCTGATCTAGGATTGTCTAATCCTGAAGAGCGCTTAATTAAAGCAGAACTTGCACGCAAAATTAGTGAAATTATTGCTAATCGCCAATTAAATCAAGTCCAAGCAGCCGAAGTTCTTGGAATAGATCAACCAAAAATATCTGCTTTAACTAGAGGGAAACTAAAAGATTTTTCAATAGATAGATTGATCAGATTTATAAACATTTTAGGTAATGATGTAGAAATTACAATTAAGCCTAAACCAGAAAGCCGTTCAATTGCTTGCACGACTGTAGTTTGTGAATAATTATCAAACGAAAAGGCAACCTAAAGAAGTAAATGCGATGCCTACGGTGGTCACTGAGCCTCTTGTACTGAGGGCAGTCGAAGTATGCCGAAGTGCGGTAAACTACACACTTTTCCCCTACTCACCAATCCTTATGACACAACAACCAGACAGACTAGACCGAATAGAAGCAACACTAGAGAGAGTTTCACAACAGCTTGACAATCAGGTTGTAGTGAATGCTGAACTGAGACAATCAACAACCGAACTGAGACAATCAACGGCAGAGTTAACCCAGTCAGTAAACGAAATTGCCAACTCAGTTAACTTGCTGCTGCAAACAGTGACAATTCATCAACAAAACTTTGAAGTACTCGCCGTCAATATGCAGCAAATGCAAGCTTCAATTCTTAACTTGCAAACTGAAAACAGTCGAATACTTGAGATTTTAGAAGGACAAGGCTAACATTATGAACAAGTGCGCGATGCAAAGTTCATGAAAATTTAAGATCCAACTGCGATGCCTACGACGGTAAACTACGCACTTTTCAACAGGCGATCGCTTGGGTAAGCTCTTGGTTCATAATTATCTCTACTTGGAGTCTTTACTTAAACCTAATCCACTCTGTTTTTTGAAAAAAAAATTAGATCGTTCCGCTTCGCTACACTCAAAAAGGGTAAAGAAGAGAGGGCAGAGGGCAAAAGAGCTAAAGTATAAAGGGCTAAAGAGTCCTCCCAACCGCGCAGACAACACGAAAACCAACATAGTTGTAGATGTCGTCGCGCTCCGCCCTACCGAAGTCGTCGTTGCGGGACGCGGAACGGCAGTTCCTAGGACTGTTGACCCAGGAACCGCCCCGCAGTATTCGATATTGATTATTATCTATCCATGCACTTCCATCACTAGGCGCTCCTTTATAGCTGTCATGCCAAGTATCTTGACACCACTCCCAGACATTCCCGTGCATATCGTATAATCCAAAGGCGTTGGGTGGAAAACTTCCTACTTCTGTTGTTACTTGAGGAGATTTTCTTTTTGGTGCAGAAGCGTAGGTGTAATTCCCATCGTAGTTGGCTAACTCAATTGTAATCGTCTCGCCAAAGTGAAATGGTGTCGTTGTTCCTGCACGACAGGCGTATTCCCACTCTGCTTCACTAGGTAGGCGATATTTATGCCCAGTCTTTTCACTCAGCTTTTTGCAAAAGTCTACTGCATCATTCCAGGACACTGTTTCTACAGGACGTTTTGCTCCCTTAAAGTTGGACGGATTGCTACCCATTATTTGCTGGTACTGTTCCTGAGTCACTTCAAACTTGCCTATAAAAAAAGCAGGCACATTCACAGCGTGCTGTGGTTCTTCATATTTGGTTCGACCATTTTCACCGGGTGGCGAACCCATATTAAAAGAGCCTCCAAGAATCTGAACCATATCTAAAGTTATGCCATTGCCTAAGTCCTCCTTAAAGAACTTAGCTTGCTTGTTAGGATCTCGTTTAATTACCTGTCCCTTTTTATCTACCGTTACCGTTTCAAACTTAACCGTCCACAAGGGTAATCCAAATGCTTTAGACGCTTCTTTAATAGGGGGAATATATTTGGGTTCAGCTACAGAGATAGTTGTCGGTGATTGACGCTTAATAGTTTCACCACCTACCACTGCTGTCATCAAATCTACACCTCCCAGACCAGCCCACTTCAAAAACCTTTGTAGGGTTATTCGCTCTTGAGCCGATTGAGTGGGTTGAGCAGAACTTGGCTGCTGAATCGGAGGTTTAATCAATTCTTGGCTTGCTACAACTCTGGTTTCAATTGCAGTAATGTCAGTTTGTTTAAGTCCTAGAGTCCGTTGAAATTGCCTTAACCTCTGCCGAACATCATCACTATCAAAGGAATTTCCTGCTTTAATTGTTTTAATTAATTCCTGCTCATAGTGCTGTAATTTTTGGTGATATTTTACTTCCTCTTGTTGCTGTTGTTTCTCTGCCTCTTGTTGCTGTCTGATTCTCTCTTGCTGTTTCTGGTATTCTGCTTCTGAAGATTGTTGAATAATAAGTGCTTCGATCGCAGCTATTTCCGCATCATTTAGTTCTAAAATTCGTTGAAAGCGCTGAAGTTCTTCACGAGTAACATCACTAAGAGGATATTCAAACTGCATCGACTCTCTAAACACCTCTTCATACTGCTGAAGCTTTTGCTGATGTTCCTTGATCGCAGCAATAATTGGATTTTCAATTGCAGTAACATCCTCAGCAGTCAGATTCAACGCTTGATGACGTTGCGTTAGTTGAGAGCGTTTGAAAGCACTAAGCGGATATTCTTGCTGAACACCTTCTGTAAACTCTTGCTCATATTGCCGCAAGTTTGCTTGATGCGTTGCAATCTCGGCATTAATTCGCCTCTCAATCGCTCTCACATCCCCTTCACTCAACCCCAACGTCTGCCACGTTTGCTGCAACTGCTTTTGCGTCACCTCATCTGGATAATGCTGGCGCTGCGTCGCCTTCACAAACGCCTGCTCGTACTGCTGGAGTTTTTGATGATAGCTTTCAATCTGTGTTGTGATTTGGGCTTCAATTGGTGCAACATCTACATCCCTCAGTCCCAAGCGCTGCTGCTGTTGGCGTAAATTATTCCGGGTTGCCTCACTGAGAGGATATTCCTGCTGGGTGGCAGTAAAAAACAGCCGTTCGTAGTCCCGGAGTTTTTGGTGATGTGCCTCTACCTCAGCCGTAATCTGAGATTCTATCGCGGCAATATCTCTATCCGCAAGCTCTAATTGCTGCTGAGTTTGCCGTAAGCGATCGCGGCTTGCTGCACTCAAGAGAAACTCTTGTCGCAGTGCCGTTGTAAACGCCTGCTGATAAGTTTGCAGGTTTTGCTGATGCGTCTTAAACTGTGCAGTCACTTGTGCCTCAATCGGCATCGTGTCCTCATTCCGCAGCCCCAAAGTTTGCTGGAGATTTTGCAGATCGTGGCGATCGCTATCTGTAATCGTTTCGTCTCGCTCCAGTAACTCGGTGAACACCTGCTGATAGTGCTGGAGTTTTTCGCGGAACTGGTTGCGGTAAGGTTCTAATATCTCATCTTCAATCGCCTTCGCCTCAGTTGTCTCCAATCCCAAGCAAGTCCTCTGATAATCTAATGTGCGACGACCAACAAGAGAAATTTCGCCTCGATGAATAAATCGCGCTACCTCTTTACGGTATCGCTGCCTGGGATCACCCGGAGCCACCTTTGCCAGTCGAATTTTAAAGCCTTCTCGAATTGCATAAATTTCCGGCTTCATCGCCGGTTGAAGTTCTCGCACCTTCTGACTGGCGTATTCATGGAGTTCATCAATGGAGATAAATTCATCTTGATCGCGATCGGCTTCTCCTGACTTGATCCCTTCAATCAAAAAACGAGTGTAAATCGATAAATCTTGCCCCTCTTGCTCAAAGGAATATTGAGTTGAAGTAGAAGAAGTCAATACAGCTCGTCCTTCACCGCCTAACTGCTCCCGGATGTCAATCATGCCGTCATCTTTGGCAGACATTCCCTCGGCAAACGCGCCACTAAAGCAGCTATCTAGGATTACCACCTGCCGACGGGAGCGGCTTTCACTCATGCGATCGTGAATAAAATTGGCAGACACCGACGTTGAGCGAATCAATTCGCCCTGCTGCGTCTTACTGGTGTTACGAGTCGCCAGATACAGCCTACCGCGATCATCTTTGATACCATGTCCTGAAAAGTACAGTAGCAGCAAATCATCCTTGTCCCGACCAGAAAACAGCGTTTCGATCGCAATTTCTACAACTTGTCGCTCAGGATTTTTTAGCAGGGTGACATCTGACGCAGCAAATCCGCCCATCTCGGTATGTAGCAGTACCTCGTACACTGCTTCCACATCTCTAACTGCACTAGGCAATGGGTTCAGCCCTGGCTCATACTCACTGACCCCAACCAGCAACGCTACCTTCGCCATTTAACTCACCTATGCTGCGATCAAATCCTGTGCGGCTTTAACAGTTATCAGTAAACAGTTAAAAGTTTTGATAATTGGGTTTAAGACTGAGCTATATCAGTTATCAATTATCAGTTATCAGTTATCAGTTAACTGTTCACTGTTGACTGTTTACTGATTTCTAACCTACGCCCTCTACGCCTGATAAATGATGACTATTGACTGTTCACTGATTTAATCTCTGTGTTGTTTCCTTCATACCAAGTTTTAGAATATTACCTATTTATGTGAGAAAAATTCAGGCAGCTACGTATCGTTATCCAACCACGACTTAGGATATATTTTTGGCATCTATAATTTTCCCTCTTAGCTGTTATGACCTTCCGCCCTGATTCTACCCTGAGCTTGGTTTCTCCTAGCACTAGCGATATTTGCCAACAATTCGCCCCTTTAAAACTGGGAATTATGGCTTCTGGGAATGGCAGCAATTTTGATGTAGTTGCCCAAGCTATCCAAGATGGACAGCTAAATGCCCAAATTCAAGTTTTAATTTACAATAACCCCTTGGCTAAAGCAACCGTAAGAGCAGCTAATAGAGGTATAGAAGCTGTTTTATTGAATCACCGCAACTATAAAAGTCGAGAAGAGTTTGATGAGAAAATTGTGCAGACATTGCGGCACTACAATGTAGAATGGGTGATTTTGGCAGGTTGGATGCGACTGGTAACGTCAGTTTTCATTGATGCCTTTCCTGAAAGGATTATTAATATCCATCCTAGTTTGTTACCTAGTTTCAAGGGAATCCATGCTGTAGAACAAGCCTTAGCATCTGGGGTAAAAATCACTGGTTGTACAGCGCATATAGCTTGTTTAGAAATGGACAGTGGCCCAATATTGATGCAAGCCGCAGTACCAGTATTGCCGGATGATACAGCAGAAACACTCCACGCCAGGATTCAAATTCAGGAACATCGGATTTTACCATTAGCGATCGCTCTAGCAGCTTCTTCGTCAAAAGCTACACTAAGCCCAATACACTTGGGTTAAGGCAGTTCTTGCTGTTCTTGCTGTTCTTGCTGGGGGAGCAGGAAGAAGCAAGGGAGCAGGGTGTAATATCATGTCCGCCAAATTACCCCTAATAAAAGAACCCCACCCCCAACCCCTAAGAGCCTGCGGGGAGGGGAGCTAAAGCGCAGCTTTGGCGGGGTGGGGTTCCGGGTATTATGCTTAATTGGCCCGACGTGATATAAGGGGGAAGTGAAAGGCTTGATGCAGGTTCTTTTTCCCCTTTTCTCCCTGCCCCCTGCCCCTTGTCCTCTTTCCCCCTGCCCCCTGCTCCCCTGTTTATCCGAAGTGTATTGCATCCTCTTCCACAAAGCTATTCACCAGAGTTCGCTTCAGTAGCTTGATATGCTTGTAGGAGCCTAGCATGATCGAGAGTAAATCCTACTTGCATCGCTATCTGGGTAAATAAATCAATCTCAGGCTGTTGCCAATCACGGGGGCTAGAACACTGATGTGCAACTAACAAGCCAAATAGCTGCTCATCTTTAATAATGGGTGCTATTAAATTTGCTTTCACACCAAAGGATTCGAGCAGGGTAACGTGACAATCAGCCAAACCGGCCTCATAAATGTTGTTTATTGCGACAACACGACCAGACTGGTACTTTTCTATATAGTTTTCTGTGAAACAAGGGTCGTAAACTTTAGACCGCAAAACTTTGGGATAACCTGGAACTACTGATTCAGCAATTATAATTCCGAACCAATTAGCGTAAAAGCTATAAACCAATACTCGGTCAATACTCAGTGCCTTGCGAACCTCTTCCACAGTGGTTTTGATGACATCCTCTTCCTTGAGCGATTGGCGAATGCTGCGGGTAATATCCACAAGTAACTGACTTCGCCTACTTTCAGCTTCGATTCGTTGCAGGAGTCTTGCATGGTCGAGAGCAAATCCCACTTGCATCGCTATTTGGCCAAATAAATCAATCTCAGATTGTTGCCAATCACGAGGTTTGGAACACTGATGTGCAATTAATAAGCCAAATAGCTGTTCATCCTTAAGAATGGGGGCTACCAAATTTGCTTTGACAGCAAAGGATTCGAGTAGGCTAATCTGATAATCAGCCAAACCGGCTTCGTAAATGTTATTTATTGCTAAAACGCGACCAGACTGATAATCTTCTACATAGCCTTGACCAAAATATAGGTCTTGGATTTCAGATCGCAAAACTTTTGGGTAGGTGAGAACAACTGATTCGGCAATCACAGTTCCAGAATAATTAGCATTAAAGCTATAAACCATCACTCGGTCAGTACTTAGTACTTTACGAACCTCTTCCACCGTGGTTTTCAGGACATCCTCTTCGTTGAGCGATTGGCGAATGCTGCCGATAGTATCCGCCAGCAACTGACCTTGCACACTCTCAGCCTCGATTCGTTGCAGCAGCCTTGCATGGTCGAGAGCAAATCCCACTTCCATCGCTATTTGGGCACATAAATCAATCTCAGACTGTTGCCAATCACGGGGTCTGGAGCATTGATGTGCAATTAATAAGCCAAAGAGCTGTTGATCTTTGAGAATGGGTGCGACCAAATTTGCTTTCACACCAAAGGATTCGAGCAGGTTAATATGACAATCACGCAAACCAGCTTCATAAATGTTGTTTATGGCTTGAACGCGACCAGACTGATACTTTTCTACATAGTCCTGAGCAAAACATGGGTCTTGGATTTCAGACCGCAAAACTTTGGGATAACCTGGAACCACTGATTCTGCAATCACTGTTCCAGACCAACTAGCGTCAAATGTATAAACCAGGACGCGATCGCTACTTAGGGCTTTGCGAACTTCTTCCACGGTGGTTTTGATGACATCCTCTTCGTTAAGCGATTGGCGAATGCTGCGGGTAATTTCGATAAATACCTGAGCTATATCTGCCTTCGTATCAACCTGTTCTAGAAGTTTAGTGTAGTCAAGGGCGAATCCTACTTGTATAGCTATCTGAGTCAACAAATCAATCTCAGACTGCTGCCAAAAGCGAATTCTAGAACACTGATGTGCAATCAATAAACCGAATAGCTGTTTGCCTTTAAGAATAGGTGCTACTAAATTAGATTTGACAGCAAATTGCTCTAGCAACTCAATATCATCATCACTGAGATCGGCTTGATAGATATTATCAATAGCACGGATGGAACCATTCTGGTATTTTTCTATATACCCTGTCTCGAACCCAGGTTCAGAGACTGTAACCCCTAATATTCTTGGTAAACCAGGTGCCACTGACTCAGCGATAAAAGTTCCATTACAATTGGAGTTGAAGCAAAAAATGCTTACGCGGTCAATGCTTAAAGCTTTACGAATTTCTTCTGAGGTAATTTTGAGAACATCTTCTTCATTGAATGATTCTCGAACCCATTGCGTAACTTTCCTCAATAGTTGGGAGTAATCAGCTTCGGTTTCTTTTTCCTTTACCAAAACTGAAAGCAGCTCTGTAAATAAGTTTATGTTTCTCTCTAACATCACTAATTCATCTTCGTTAGCGATGAAATATTGAGTAAACTCACTGTCTGGACGCAGCTTGTTTTTGATACTATTAGAAATTGCCGCAGCTTTACTGACTCGACTAATAGCTCGATTAGTTACAAAAACAGCGATCGCACCTGTTAAAATTGCTGTTACTCCCATACCAGTTAACAAGAGTGACAATTGTCTCTGTAGAGCTAGTTCAGTTTCTGTTGAACTTGCTGCACTCTCAAGTCTTACTTGCGGAATTTGTTTGGTAATTAAATTAATGCCATAGTAGTAAGTAGCTGTTCCAATTGCAACCACAGGAAGGATACTAATGCTTAGTGCCCAAACAATTGCTTTAGTTTTTAAACTCCATTTTTGTTGCCACAGCCTTTGTTCACGATTTCGTCTTGCTTGGTTTTGAGAAAAAGACTGATTCATAAATGAAACCTGGATTGCTGCAATTGAGAATCAAGTAAATCACCTCTCCACCAAATTCTACACAAAACTTATTAAACAAGCATTGGCTTTCAGGTGTATTTTGAGGCACTAACCTTCTACGTCGTGCTCCATAAAGCTTTTATCGCCTTTGACCTCAAAAAATCAGGTCTGATTAACGGGCTTGTTAATAATAAAATGGCGATCGCTTTGTTTAATGCCTCATTTTCTCATCAGGTGTTGTAGTTTTCTGGCAAAACAGCCAAAAATTCTTTCTTTTTCAACAAGAGTCATACAGACTTATCAGAGTTAGCCTCCCCCCTCAGAAACAGAAGGAACAACGCGAAAATAAGCCTTTAAGTCTCTTGACAGAGAGAGACTTACTACTCACCTTCCTTAGATTTGCGTAGCGGCACAAAGTGCAGGAAGGAGTTTGGGTTTAAATATGTTTATTGTAGTCTACTTGACTAAAAATCTCTGTAGCTGCAATTACACATACACGCTTTATAAAAAATTTATAACATATAATTAAATCTGAATTTATATTTAATACAACTTAACCATAACTTATAAATATGGAAGCTGTAGTTACAAACGCTCATAATGCTATAAGTAAAGTTAAAGTTGTAGTTACTACAGCTTAAGCAATAATTATAAAAGCTCCTAATTTTATAAGTAAAATTGAACATGTAGTTAATAAAACTTAAGCATTGCTTATAAATATTGAAGTTGTAGTTAACGCAGCTCCTTCTGTAGTTATAAATGTTCAAGCTGTAGTTAATACAGCTTCTTCTGCGGTTATAAATGCTCAAGCTGTAGTTAATACATTTTCTTCCGTAGTTATCAATGCTCAAGTTGTGGTTAACACAACTTCTTCCGTAGTTATCAATGCTTAAGCTGTAATTAAGATATAGCGCTTCTGGATTGAGTTCAATACAGACCTAACAAAAATAGCCCCCAATACTGCGTAGGTTTTGAAGATTTGTAGGTTGGGTTAAGCAAAGCGCAACCCAACAAAGCCTTGATAATGTAGGGTCTACGTTCCTCAACCCAACCTACATTGGAGTTATTTTTAGGCAAAACCTACGCAGTATTGATAATGTTGGGTTTCGTTCCTCAACCCAACCTACATTGGAGTTATTTTTAGGCAAAACCTACGCAGTATTGAAATAGCCCCAACGCTAGCAGCGTTGGGAAGTAAGCCTCAAAGCCTCTCTCCTAGAATGGAAGTGAGGTCAGAGTCTCTTGCAGACAAGCGAGAAACCAATACGGTTCGGATAAGATTCGATCCCCCCAACCCCCCTTAAAAAGGGGGCTAAAAATGGCTCTATTTCCCCCTTTTTAAGGGGGACTAAGGGGGATCTTTAAGGCCTATGCACCTTAACCGAACCGTATTGAGCGAGAAACGCTATAGACGCTTCAGATAAATTAAGAGAATTTACCAGTAATTATGTCATAAAAAATACAATTATTTGTGGATTTTGCGGAGCCAGAATATATTTCCAGTAGGGCATAGTAACTGTATAAATGTTACAAGGAACTAAATTTATGTCTTTGAGAAAACGGACATCCCGCGTTTTAGAAAGTGCTGAGTTAAGATTCTCTGGACTCAAAGCAATTAATGCCAATCTGGATCTTGGAGATGATTACAATTTAAAAAGTCTGACACAACTAATTGAGCAATTACGCGTCAAGATAGAAGCTCATAACACCGCTCTCAGCACCATTGACTCTTCCAAAGTAGAAATTGAAGAGTTAGAACAAATCTTGGGTACTTTCTCTGAGAAAATGCTCATGGGAATTGGCTTTAAATACGGAAAAGATAGCCGTGAATATGAGATGGCTGGTGGAGTTCGCAAAAGTGAACGTATCCGTAAAAGCAGGGCGACTCGTTTAAAAACTGTTGCACAAAAAGCATCTAGCCAGAGCGCTCAAACCACGTAATTTATTCTATGGTTGATAGTGTGCGATGCCTGTGGTTGGGCTACGCCTACGCACTAATTCCTAGAAGCTCAAAATTTATTTTTTAATTGCCGTAATTGCGACATTTTCCAGAAATAGCTAGAAATCCAATTGGTAATAATGTGAGCGACAATCGGCACTAATAAGTTGCCAGTGAGCAGGGCACTATAGGCGAATATCATCCCAACAATTGTTGCCCAAATCACATAAGGCCATTGTTGGGAACCGCTAAAATGCAAGATGCCAAAGCAAAGACTGGATACAATCACAGCCAGATGATCCAAGCCTAAAGCTGGCAGCATTACACCTCTAAATAATAATTCTTCACTCAACCCTGGTAGTAACCCCAGCCAAATTAAGTCTGGTAAGGCTAAGGGCTTCAGTACCATTTCTAGATAATAATCTGCACTTTTACGGTAGGGAGTCCAAACGCGATAAGCTACGCCACTTAACGTGGTGATGGCGAATCCCAACCCTACACCCAACAGCAGCTGTCTTTGGTTCAAGTCCCAAGAAAATAGGGAAAAGTTGCCAAGGTATAACGAAAGTTTAGCGACTATCAACAAAATGATTGCAGTCGCTCCCATCGCCCCAAGTATTTGGATGCGCGTTAGGTATGGAATTTCTGGCTTTTGCTTTTGTTGTTCAATCACGGGTTTTTAGGGAGAGAGGGGAGGGGGCAGGGGGCAGGGGGAGAATAACTAATGACTAATGACTAATGACTAATGACTAATGACTAATGACTAATGACTAATTGACTGCAAAGGTAATAATTTGGGACGGAGAGCGTCGGGATTAATACCTGCTTTATGTGCTACCAATACACCTACTGCTTCTAAATATGAGTTTACCTGTATAGATTTGATCCCCAACGGTTGGGGAGGAACTTTTATAAGAGTTTTATTTTCTTCTACTGTAATTATTTGGCATCGTCTTTGGCTTAAACTTAGTAAGGCACTGCTACCACAAGCAGTTGCAGGTACGATCGCAGCATCCACTTCATCTACCCAAATATCTTCTTGCTGTGATCCGATTGCTCCTCTCTCTACTATAAATTGTGGGGCACGACTTAATCCTACAAGGACGCACGGCAAAAAGGTATAGCCCAATTCTTCGGCGGCGGAACGGGGAGATAAATCAGGTTGTGGAGGTTCGCTCAAAAGGGCGGGAGAATGGGCGCAAGGAATTTGAAAGGTTCGCACTAGCAAATGGCTAATTACGGCTTCTGCACCCGCTAAAGAATCAACGCCTTCACCCTGGCGGTATTTTTGTACTGCCTCCTCATCCATATCATCGGGGAAACGGGCAACAACTGCGATCGCTTCTGCCCCCGCTTTTTTAATTAATATCTCAGCTGCCCGTAATAAGCTATCCGCGTTGCCAATTGTTCCCCAACTAGCTCCCGATGCTGTAGTCCGCAATTCTACATTTAATGGTGCATCAGTAATTACATACTCTGTTAGGGTCAATCCCAGAGTTGCTCTAACTGCATCGGCTGCTTGTAGATGTCGTAGCCGTAATTCTGGCTCAATGGCTTGGTCTAAAAGTAAACCTACCTTGTTAGTGCGGACTGGACGCAAACCCCAGCATCCAGAGGCGAATTTGTCAAGCCCGTAACCTTCAACATAGAAAGCGTTTGGAAGATTCCAGTACAAACTTGCGCCATTAAGGACATTGGGGTGAGTAATTAGGCGATCGCAAACCTGTGCTATAACTTTGGCAACAGGCAAAGCATCTCCTGCATAACCCCCAATGGCAGCCCCAACGCCAGTTGGTACAATTAAGATAGTAGTGTATGGACGATTCATTTTAAGTTATTTCCCACTCTCCAGGGCTATTTCGTTCTAGACATAAACCGCCCAGAACTAAAGTCCGTTTTAACGGGCCATAACCTTTTCCAGTCGTCTTGAGACGACTTTCGCTATTAGACTGGTGAATTCATTCTGAGGCGGGCTAGATGAAAATGAAATAACCTTTGCCCACTCTCAACTTTTAACTTCTAACTCAGCACTGGCTCAATGCCCCGCTATCGCTAACAGCACTCTTTGTCACCACGGCTTCAACTGTAGCTTTTTGTTCGTCAGCATCCACAGAAGTAACTGCCCAACGCAGAGGTTCGCCTTGTTTCTTTAACTCTGTTTCAATTACTTCTAGTAACTCTGCGGGAGTTTCTTGTAAATCAATTTCTGCGGTAATAAAATGAGTTGTCATTTTGGTAAATCCTGTTGATTTGTAGTTTCTATAGCTGATTTCATCGGCGATGAAATATTTGTGTAATTTCTCAGATTTAGTAATCTCCGTGAACAGTTATTCAGTTGTGAATAATCATCCGATATACTGACTAACTGTTCGCTGATTATTTGCCTTTGCCAAATTGTAACTGATAAACTACATCTTCTTTTTCTGTCTTAATTTTCAAATCAGAAAGGGGTTTGGCAACACAAAGCAATACGTAACCTTGCTTTTGCAAATCTGGACTAACGCCCATACCATCAGTTTGATCCACAGTTCCCTCGCTTATTTGACCGGCGCAAGTTGTGCAAACACCTGCATTACAAGAACTCGGCAGTTCCAAACCAGCAGCATCGGCAACTGATAAGATCGTTTCATTTTCAGGAACTTGCAAAGTATGAATTTTGCCTTGGTGATCAATTTCTACGGTGTAAGTTTTGGGCATATACAAAAGAAGTGATGCAACGGACAAATTTATTATTTTATCTTAATTAGTTAAAAATATCCAGATGTTACTATAAAAATTTAGGTAAGGGACTTCCAGAAAATAAATTTAGGACTTATATCATGTCCGCTTGATTACTTATTAAACCCGAAGAACCCCACCCCGCCAAAGCTACGCTTTGTCTCCCCTCCCCTTGCTAAGGGGAGGGGATTAAGGGGTGGGGTGTAATGACTGTGGGAATCATAACTAATTATGCGGACATGATATTACGCAAAAGTACACGCGCTCAGGGGCAATTCATGAATTGCCCCTACGTGAAATAAGGGTTTCGGCTATTGTTTGCGTAAGTCCTGCATTATTGGTAAGAGTTTTTAAACCTAATAAAGCCCTGAAAATGTTGGGTTTCGTTCCTCAACCCAACCTACATTGGAGTTATTTTTTAGGCTTAACCAAACAGTATTGAGTAGTATCTTGGGATCAGGGAAAAAAGTTAATTACTAATCACTTATTTTCTTTGTATGCCCAAGTTGAATTAGCAGCCAAGCTCCTCCAGAGGATATCAATAACAACGGTGTCAACCAATCACCCCAACGCACATATAAAGTCTGCGTTTGTCTCCGATAAATTGTTTCAGCATGAGTTTCGTAAGTATTATATCCAGATATCCACAAGGTTCTGCCGTGAGGATCTATAAAGCCTGAATATCCTGTATTCGTTGCCCGTGCTGACCATCTATCAGTTTCAATTGCCCGCATGATATCTTGTGCATGGTGCTGGAACGGCATCGATGCAGTGTAATGGGCATCGTTAGAAGAACTGAGGATAAATTGCCCACCCGCAGCAGCTTGACGGCGAAATTGCTCAGGAAAAGCAGATTCATAACATATACTAGCGATCGCCCGACCAAAAGGAGTATCAAATATTTGATTTGTCGAACCCGGAACTTGATGTGCTTCCAGAGGCGACAAGCGTTGAACTATCCCGCCTAAAATTCCTTCAAAGGGAATATATTCTCCCAAAGGTACTAGTTTGGACTTATCGTAGCGGCTGACAATTTCACCTTTAGCATTAAAAGTAAACAAACTAATTGTATAACTGTCTCCCCGTTCTCCAAAAGCCCCAATCCAAGCAACTACGCCTTTTTCCTTCACTGCTGCGACTAAGGCAGTTCCCAGTAAGTCACGCTGGAAAATAGGTAAGGCTCCTTCTGGGGTGAGGACTGCATCTACACCTTGATTTGCTAAAGTTATATACCCACTGGTATAGTTTTCTTGGGCGCGACGAAACCCTTCAGAACTTCGTAAAAGTCGGTTCGGGATATTACCCTGAACAATCCCCACTTTCAAGGCTGCTTCTGGTAACTGGGCGATGGGACGGCTATATAAGATAAAACCGATAAGGTGTAAAGTAATTAATAATCCTGTGGCGCTAACCCAGTATTTATTAACGAACCGCCAAGGCGCAGAGGACACAGAGAAAATCTTGGCGTCCTTGGCGTCTTGGCGGTTCGTCCATCCTTCAGCAATTAACCCATTCACGGCAACTATTCCTGCTGTCACAGTATTAGGCCCAGAGAGTTGCCCCAGATGTAAAATTACGAGATTGTGCGGACTTTGAGTGTAAGCAAGGGAACTCCACCACAAAGGCCCCGCACTCCACAGACTCTCTAATCCGCACCAGACGGCTGTACCAATCAATATACGTAGCCACGGTTTTTGTCCGTTTAGGCGAACCATCACAGCTGCCCAAATAGCAACGAATACCCCTCCCAAGAGGCTGATAAATCCCCAACAAAAAAGAGTGATTGCCAAGCTTGGCAACCAAGGAACGCCCAACCATGTCATCGGATGAATTCCGGTAATCCAAGATAGGGCGACACCGTGATAACCGATACCCCATAGGAAAGCAAGGGGGAATTGGTTTTTGCCTTTAGCTGAAGGGACAACTAGCACCCATAAGGGAACTAGGGCAATCCAAGCCAAGAACCATGCACCTACAGGGGCGACGGTTAGCCCCATTAAAATGCCGCTAGCTAAGGCAATTAAGCAAGGGAGTAAGGCGGTTAATTTCTCCCCCTGCCTCTCCTGCTTTTTACTCTGCTTCTTCTGCATCGGCAGCATCAGGTGGAACTATTGCCACTCCGGTAATAGCGTCATCTTCGTCTAAACGCTGCACTCTGACTCCAGTTGCCGATCGCGATTGGATAGAAATCGCATTTACCGCTTGACGGATGATAATACCGCGATTTGTCACCATCATGATTTCATCATCATCATTGTTGACAATGCGTAGGGTTGCCAACTTATCTTTGGTTTTGCGGTTTTTGAACTTGGTTGCCATTAAACCCTGACCGGCACGATTTTGTAGTCGGAACTGGGCAACTGGTACGCGCTTACCATATCCTCCCATTGTAATTACCAACACCCAAGGGCCAACAATGCCACTGCTAGGCACTTCTGCGGACTCTTCATTAGTTTCAGTAATTTCGATATCTTCTGTTTCAATTGTTTCGATATCTTCAGTTTCGGCTTCTGTAACTATATCCAAAGTTTCAAGAATTGCTGCGGGGAGGATATCCATACCCACCAGTTCATCTTTATTTTTGAGTTTCATTGCTTTCACCCCACGAGTCGCCCTACTTAAAGGACGCAGTTGTTCGTGGTTGCACCGGAAGTTAATCGCCATCCCGTTCCGAGAACCAATGATTACACTGTCCTCTACTCTAGCGCGTCGCACCCAGCGCAGTTGGTCGCCTTCTTCTAAGGAAATGGCAATCAAACCATTGGCGCGAATGTGACTAAACGCGGCCAATTCGGTTTTCTTGATATTGCCGCCCTTAGTAAGCATGACCAGATATTCTTCACTGCTAAACTCGTCAACAGGTACAATCGAGGTGATTTTTTCCTCTTTGGGAATCGGTAGCATCTGGACAATTGGTGTCCCTCGGCTAGTACGCGAACTCGCTGGAATTTGATAAGCTCTCAGGCAATAAACAACACCACGCTCACTAAAGAATAAAATACTGTCGTGATCGCAGCAAGTCAAAAAATGCTCAATGGTATCATCATCTTTCACCTTGGCTGCGGCTTTGCCTCTGGTAGCACGGCTTTGCGCTTCAAAGGTGTTAACTGGCATCCGTTTGATGTAGCCTTGCTCTGTAACCAAAATTATTGCTTTTTCATTGGCAATTAGGTCACGGTCATCTAGTTCCCCTTCTCCTGGTAAAATCACCGTGCGGCGGGGTGTGGCAAAGCTAGTTTTTAGTTGCGCGACTTCAGTTTCAATGATTTCTAGCACTCTCTCCCGGCGTGCCAAAATATCTTGCAAATCGGTAATTTTCGCTTGTAATTCCTCGTGTTCCAAACGAATTTTGTCTGCTTCTAAGGCAGTCAACCGCCGCAATTGCATTTGCAAAATTGCATCTGCTTGCACTTCCGAAAGTCCGTAAGTTGTGATTAATTCGCCTTTAGCTGTGGGCGCATCGGGAGCATGACGAATCAAGACAATAATTGGATCTAACTGGGATAGGGCAATTAATAATCCTTGCAGGAGATGGTCGCGTTCCTCGGCTTTCCGCAGTTCGTAGCGGGTGCGTCTGGCAATGGATTCGATGCGGAAATCCAAGAAGACGGTTAAGAACTGCTTGAGGGTGAGTACTTGGGGTTCGCTATTCACCAACGCCAGCATGTTCGCCCCAAAGTTGGCTTGCAGTGGCGTTTGCTTGTAGAGGTTGTTCAGCACAACGCGGGGATAAGCATCACGCTTGAGTTCGATGACAACTCGCATCCCGTCGCGATCGCTTTCATCCCGGATATCTGCGATGCCCTCTAGACGCTTTTCGTTCACCATTTCGGCGATTTTTTCAATCAGCGCCGCTTTATTGGTTTGATAGGGCAATTCAGTAATGATAATTGCTTCTCTATCTGGGCGTCCCCGTTGTTCAACGGTTTCAATGTTAGCGACACCACGCATGGTGATGGAACCACGCCCGGTGGTGTAAGCTTCTCGAATGGCAGATGTCCCCAAAATTTGCGCCCCAGTCGGAAAGTCTGGGCCGTGGACATACTGCATTAACTCAATATCGGTGATTTCTGGATTGTGGATTACAGCCACCAAAGCATCAATCAATTCGCCCAAATTGTGCGGCGGAATGTTGGTTGCCATACCCACGGCAATCCCAGAGGAACCGTTGAGTAACAACTGCGGAATTCGCGCCGGTAGCACTGTCGGTTCTTGCTGGGAACCGTCGAAGTTATCGGCGAAATCTACGGTTTCATACTCGATGTCGTGTAGTAGACCAGCGCTAGTTAAAGCTTGCAAGCGGCATTCTGTGTACCGCATGGCGGCTGGCGGATCGTTATCTACCGAACCAAAGTTACCATGTCCGTTAACTAGGGGCGATCGCATGGAAAAATCCTGCGCCATCCGCACCAAGGCATCATATACTGCCGTGTCACCGTGGGGGTGGTATTTACCCAACACTTCCCCCACCACACGGGCGCATTTCTTAAAGGGGCGATCGTGCAGTAGACCTAGCTCGTGCATTGCGTAGAGAATGCGACGATGCACAGGTTTTAGACCATCCCTGGCATCTGGCAACGCCCGACCCACTATCACGCTCATGGCGTATTCCAGATAAGACTGCGACATTTCGGTTCGCAAGTCTATCGGGATAATCCTCTCCTGTGAGGTTGTCATAACCTAAAAATCTCCAAAAATCGTAGATTTTAGCTTTTTTACTCAACAAAGCGCAAAATTATTCTAAATTGCTCTTGAATAATTGCCATAATTTGATACAATCCTAACATATATTGCTTTTTTTTGCCTGGAAAGCTAACTCAAGCGTCTTAGTAGATGCTCTTTGGTTTGATCCAAGTTCTACCAGAGGCACTGGACTTAATCAAATACCCTCCGAAAATTGACGATGTTATTCGGGAGCAGTCGGTAGAAGAACGTAAAAGTAACTCAGCTTTAGTACCGGAAATCATTGATGAACAAAATGATGAATTGAGCTAATTCACAAACGAAGTAGGGCGATATATCATAGCTTACTAATAGTAAAAAATATGACTGTCTAGCTGCTTGGACAATAACAAAACTTTTACCTATATCAACTTAATTTAGGTACTTCAAGGAATCTTGTTGGATCTCATCAACTGTGACTCTTTGCATTTGAGCTTTTTGGCGTAATGGTATAGGGATATTAGATTACTTGACTAGATTGGAGTGTCATGTCTGAGGACAAGTAGCTTTGCGTCTAAGTACTTTGCGGGAGGTTGAGTGAAGCGATCACAGAACCTAAAAATTGATCAATATGTCTGTAGCTGTAGATTGGGTGAAGTAATCCAGATATAACCCGCATTTCTCACAAGCCCTGCGATGGCTACGCCCGCCGCAGGCATCGCACTCTTCATAATCCTTATCCAGAATATGTTTCGGGCATTTTCGACAGGTTATTTTTTGATGCAGTGTGAAAAATCGGAATCTAGATTTTATAAGGCTTTGAGAATTGTGGTGATAAATCCGGGTATAAGCATTCCTTGATTGCATTGAACAACCTTTTACTTTAGGTATCTTATTAATTACTTACTGTAGTTCAACATTAGCTTATTGTAGTATATAATACAGTTGCAAGCATAAAATCGCATTATACGAAGGATTAAATGGTACTCCCCTCAGCAATATTGACATTGACAACTTTAAAATTGCCTTTCTCTCAAAATACCAGTTTGATAATGATGCTATTCGAGGGGCTGTATTAGTTACAGATAAAGAAACAAAACCACTTGAATTTCGTGTGACTGAACCAGTACGTCCTACAAAAATCCAGAGAACACTTTATGGAGAAATTCTATATGATTATATCCTTGTAGAGCTAATAGCACTTCCTTTACTTACAGCTTTAAAAGAAAAACCAAATATTGTTATAGTTCAAGATGAAATTTTAATCAATGTCAATCAAAAGCATGAGTACGAAAAAGCATTAGACATTGGTCGGATTCAATTAGAAACATCAATTCAAACAGAAAGTGATTTTCAAGTTAGAAATAATATTTTTAAACTTATTGGTAATTTAAAAAAAATATGTAATTTTGCTTCTGGTCAGTCAACTAGCCCAAAGAGTGAATTACTAATAGAGTATATAGAAACAATAGCCGCCAATGGAGAAAAAGTTTTAGTATTTTCTCAGTATAAACAAGAGGGAATTAATAAAATTGAAACACTTTTAAATCAACAAAAAATAGGTTTTGTTTCATACAAAGGTGAAATGTCTGTACAGCAGAGAAATAACGCTGGCATCCGTCGGCTTGGGCTAAGTTTGGTCTTCCACCGTCACCGCAGATTTTAGCGATCGCACCCACAAATTTACCAGATTGCAAGACCTTTTTATTGACTTTTAGACTAAAAGCTGAAATTCCAACATAGTAATTCGCCTGTGCTTCTAAGGTTGCAGTAATTTGACCTTTACTACCATTACTAGCATGAGTAGAGTAAACTTGTTTGCCACTCTCAATCAATCCATTATTGTTGCTATTGTAATAGATGAATGCAGGCAATTGACTAAAATTACCAGCTAGTTAGTACATTTTGTTAACAAAGCCAACTGATGGCGATCGCACGACATACAGGATATTCTCACGTAAAGGAGAGCAAATTTTGGCAGCAGTCCGAGTCCGCCAGCATGTTAATCCACTTGGTAAAAAGTATCAAACACCAGCAAGTCCCCAAGACTTGGAAAAAATTTATGCAAAGCCAAATCAACCGCTACATTTAGATATTGGCTGCGCTAAAGGACAGTTTTTGGTGAATATGGCTCAAATAGAACTCAACTGGAATTTTCTTGGGTTGGAAATTCGGGAACCTCTGGTGGTGGAGGCGAATAAGTTACGTTCTGAGTTAGGTTTGACAAACCTGCACTATTTATTTTGCAATGTGAATAACTCATTGCACTCCCTTTTCTCTTCCCTTCCACCAGGAAGTTTACAGCGCGTTACAATTCAATTCCCCGATCCTTGGTTTAAAACCCGCCACGCTAAACGCCGTGTAGTGCAACCAGAACTAGTGGCAGAATTAGCTAATTATCTTGCAGTTGGGGGAGTTGTATTTCTGCAATCAGATATGGAATTTGTTGCGGTGGAAATGCGCGATCGCTTTGCCGCTCATCCAGCTTATCAGAAAGTTGGTACAGAAGAATGGTTAGCTGAAAACCCGCTACCAGTCCCCACAGAACGGGAAATAGGTACGCAAAAAAAGGGTGAGCCTGTTTATCGAGCTTTGTTTGAAAGAGTGAGAAATGCAGAATAGAGATATTGATAATATCAACTCTATTCCACAATATTTTGAATTGAAAGTTTTCTTGAGCAGCCTTAAAACTATTTAGTAGTATAGACTTAAATCTTATTTGTTATCTTGTCGTTAGACATTGCTCATCAGTCAGAAAAGTTTTGGAGACATAAATGTTTTATTAAGGGTAAAAAAGTTAGTGATATATTCTCTTAGAATTGGTGCAAAACCTTGCTATGAATGAATTACAGCGTTTTTCAAGTAATTGAACTATGCTACTCCCATTCCCTACTCCCCATCTCAGTCGTGGTCTAAATACCTGAAAATTGCTGTAATAGATATATGAACTTGATAAATAAATAGTTAAGCTGTTAAGCATTTAATTTGCACATTGGCACCGCAGAGGGCAGGGGGCAGAGGTCAGGGGAGAGAGTTTCCAGCTTTTATTGACAATAAAAATGGTGCAACTTGTAGGCGCGACAGCTTATTACTGAAAAGTATCGATTGACAGGGCGGCCGCATTATGTCAATAAAAAGATTTTATTCTCAATAAGCTGAAAAGCAGTCGCATTAATAGCTGCTTATTGACATAAGTTTAGCGTAGGCGTAGCCCGCACTTCGACAAAGCTCAGTGACCATCGTAGACATCGCTCTGAAGCTAGGAAAATAAATCAAACGTGAAATGCTGATTTTTTCGTTGGTTCTTAACCTTGCTTATGATCAAGAGTAATTTAGATGCGTTTGCCCTGTATCGGTTGATTATTTAGTGACATAAAAGTTTTATTTATGTCTAGTTAACAATTGGCAAAACATAGTTAAATCATTTCTCTCATGCCTAAAATATAGACAGATTAGGTAATTCCAGTACTTAGTAATTAAGCCTATATCTAGTTATATATTCTGAGGAAAAGCGAAATGGAAGGCAAGAAAAAGAATTCAAATCTTCAATTAGAAATTAACAATCTAATTGATAACGCTGTTAACAATGCAGTAGCACGACGGAACCCTGTTGAGGATTTAGAAGATGCTTTGCAGTTGAAGTGGCAACACCGACTATTGGTTAAGCAAAGCTAGGTCTGTAATTAAATAATTTTATGAGGAAATCATGTCCATAAAAAATGTTCAAGCCTTTTATGCACAGCTAGCAAATGATGAAGCTTTTCGCGCTCAAATTCAAGGAGTGAAAAGTAAGGAAGAATGTAGCCAAATTGTTCAAAGTGCTGGCTACAATTTCACCCAAGATGAGTTTGAAGAATATACGGCTCAATTGTTGGAGTCAACTGCTGGCGACGATGAACTCAAGGATTTAAATGAAGAAGAACTAGAAGCCGTTTTTGGTGGGGCTTCATCAATTACTGGGAAGCCTACTATACGGCCGCTATATGGAGTTATTGTTACGGAACCTATTGATTGTCCTCACAAGCCACCTGGTTATCAGCTTGCCTATGGAGTTATTCAGTCAGATAATATTGCTTAGATAAGAGTTTAGGTTTATGGGGACGGATAGGGATATATTCGTCCTTTTCTCAAGAAATTAATTGAGGGTATTCTAATGACTTATCGTCGAATTAGCTATGCAGTTTGGGAAATTACATTAAAGTGTAATCTAGCTTGCCAGCACTGCGGTTCTCGTGCTGGTCATACAAGAGCGAACGAACTTTCTACAACAGAAGCCCTTGATTTAGTCAAGCAAATGGCGGAAGTGGGAATCACTGAAGTAACCATAATTGGTGGTGAAGCATTTCTGCGTCCTGATTGGCTGGAGATTGCCCAAGCAATTACCCAAGCGGGGATGCTTTGCGGTATGACCACTGGAGGTTATGGTATCACTCTCGACACAGCACGCCGGATGAAAGAAGCTGGAATTAGAGTGGTATCTGTCTCAGTTGATGGCTTAGAAGCAACTCACGATCGCCTCCGTGGTAGACAAGGCTCTTGGCAATGGGCGTTTAAGACTATGAGCAATCTCAAACAAGCAGGTATTCCCTTCGGCTGCAACACTCAAATCAATCGTCTCTCTGCACCAGAATTTCCTCGTATTTACGAGCATCTGCGCGACGCCGGAATCTTCGCTTGGCAAATTCAATTGACTGTACCGATGGGGAATGCAGCAGATAATAGTGAGATTCTGCTGCAACCTTATGAATTACTAGATGTATATCCTATGATTGCTCGTGTTGCTCAACGGGCAAAGCGAGAAGGGGTGCAAGTACAGCCAGGAAATAATATTGGCTATTACGGGCCCTATGAGCGATTGTTGCGAGGAGGAGATGCTTGGTCTTTTTGGCAGGGATGTAGTGCTGGACTGTCTGCTATAGGCATCGAAGCCGATGGTGCTATCAAAGGTTGTCCCTCACTACCTACCACAGCATACACTGGCGGTAACATCCGCGATTATTCACTACGGACAATTATTGAAGAAACCGAAGAATTACGGTTTAATCTCGGAGCGGATACTCCTAAAGGAACATCACATTTATGGGGTTTTTGCAAGACTTGTGAATTTGCCCAACTCTGTCGAGGTGGTTGCAGTTGGACTGCTCACGTTTTCTTTGATAAGAGAGGTAATAATCCTTATTGTCATCATCGCGCCCTGACTCAGGAAAAAGGCGGTATTCGAGAGCGAGTTTTTCTTCAACGTCGGGCGGACGGAAACCCCTTTGACAATGGGGAGTTTGGGCTAATTGAAGAACCGATAAATGCTCCTTGGCCTGAAAACGATCCGCTTCATTTTACTAGCGATCGCATTCAATGGCCAGAAGGTTGGGAAGAAGAACCAAATTTAGCATTATCTTTAGTTAGTTCTAGTAATTAAAAACTGCAAAATACCATTTCTATGAATAATATCTCTACTGATATCCCTTCAGAAAATACGACTGTTCATGACTCTCAAGTAACCCTATTACCTCGTTCACCTTGGAATAGTCAACTAGCTTATTTGAGAGTTATTTTTAGAGCGAAAAAAGCTCTAGACCGCATCGAAAAAGAAGCTGGTCTTTTGATAAATGAAAACTAGTTAGATTATATCCATAAATTACTTAAAGTTGATTAGGGACTTCCAAATAAAAAATATCCCAAAACTGAGGCAAAAATCCCCTCTATTTATCCTCTCTCTGTGTTCTCTGCACGGCAGTTGCTTCAAGTCGGCAAAGCCGCCCAACGCACTGCCTCGTCTCTGTGGTTCGTAATTTATTTTTTGGAAATACCTTACACAATAAAAACGCGTAGGCAAAGCCCGCACTTCGACAAAGCTCAGTGACCATCGTAGACATCGCATATTCTCGGAAACTTGGTTTACTGATTATAGTGGCATCAAACTTTTCTTGCTATCGTAATCAACTGTTACCAAAAAATAATGATTTTATAGTGGCATACAAATAATAGATAGTTCATCCATTTACAGCTTATGACATTTTTATTAAATTCTCATAATATTTTCGATTATTTAGTTGCAGATGGTTTATGTAATCACTCCAACCAACCACCCAGTCAGGTAGAACCAATTGCAGCTAAAAATTTTAATTTATTAGTTACTTTGTCAAGCGATCGCAAGCTTCTTGTTAAACAAGAACGACACAATCAGGAAGGGAAAGCGGCTGGTGAATTTTTAAGTGAGTGGCGAATTCAAGAATTTTTACAACGATTTCCAAACTTTGACAACTACCGCTCATTTTTACCAGAGGTACTGCATTTTGATGCCGAGAATTCCATTATTGTCTTTAGATATCTGGATGATTATCGGGATTTAATGGATTTCTACACCAAGGAAAATAGCTTTCCTACAGAAATCGCTACGGCAATTGGTAATATTTTAGGGACTATCCATCGTGATACTTTCAACCGCCAAGAATATCAGGAATTCTTTTCTAAAAATTCAGATAATTTAATGGCTGATCAAGTATCACATTTAGTTCGGGGATTAGAACGGATTGAACCAGAAATTTTTGGTCTAGTTCCTGGCGATGGGTTAAAGTTTTTTGCTCTATATCAACGTTATGATAGCTTTGGGGAGGCGATCGCACAATTGGGTAATGCTGTAACGCCCTCTTGTCTCACCCACAATGATTTAAAACTAAATAATATTCTCCTCTACAAAGATTGGCAGGAATCCAGTAACAATGTTGTCCGGCTAATTGATTGGGAACGCTCGGCTTGGGGAGATCCAGCTTTTGATTTGGGAACACTTATTGGCAGCTATGTACAAATCTGGCTTGCTAGCTTGGTTATCAGTAGTTCTTTGAGTCTTGAAGAGTCTCTACGCTTGGCAATAACACCTTTAGAACTGCTTCAGCCTTCAATTGCTATATTAACCCAAGCTTATTTAAACACTTTTCCAGAAATTCTAGAACACCGCCCTGATTTCTTGCAGCGGGTGGTGCAATTTACCGGTTTTGCTTTGATTCAACAGATTCAGGCGATGATTCAATATCAAAAATCTTTTGGCAATATGGGGATTGCTATGCTTCAGGTTGCTAAGACGTTATTATGCCGTCCTGTACAATCGATGCCAACTATTTTTGGTGCTGCTGCTGTTGAATTAACTCACCTGAGTAGTTCTGCTGTTTAAATCATTTTGTTATTACTAAAGTAGTTATGCAATTATTAAATTCTGCTCAAACTCAGGTATCAACTGGTTTATGAGTGCCCACACATCTATGCAACCGCGCAGTTTGTGACACGTCTTACCTGAGTTAGACAGATTGTAGCGGATAGCATGAGGTTTGCTTTTACCCTCAGAATAAAATAGCTCTAAATTTTTATCGTTCAGTCCAAGAGGATTCTTGGGCTGGTTTTTTATTGGTTTTTCTAATTTGTAGAAGTGAAGCAAGCAATCAAGAAAGAAAAAGGACATAAATGTTTTTTTATATATCATCAAAAATTAGCTACTTTGTCGCCATGTATCTAATGTTTTTATTTTCGGATAGATAACACAGTAACTTTAATAATAAACAGACATATAATTGCATTATTTTTGGCACACTATTTAGTAAAATAACCCTTGCAATAATAGATGCAGTAACAGATTATGGTAATGGGATGAGGCAATTCAAAGTCTAATCCTTACTGAAACAAATTTACTTAGGAGTACATTGAGGAATGGCTAGCATTACTATCTCTGAACTGCGTCCTACTGGTTACGAACTGTTTTCTGATTCTGAAACTTTTATGACTGATTTGGTTGACAGTGAACTTGACATTATGGGTGGTCGAGCCGCTGGTGGTCTAGCCGCTGCATCCGGATGCAATTCAGGGTTTTTATGTTGTATTACCAGAGCAGAGGTAGCAGATGCTCTGGTTATTACCAGAGCAGAGGTAGCAGATGCTCTTGTCCTTTAAAATTTAGTGAAGGTACAGACAGAAGTGATGATTTGAAGAATCCTCTAAAAAGGATTCTTCTTTCTCATCTGCTTTGAAAGCTCCCATAATGGCAATATTTCTGTAAAATTTGGATATATCTGGGGTAGAATATCTACTTTTACCAGTGTCAGATCATTCTGACCCAATGCTGTAAATGTGAACAAGTTACCCCTTTAATTAAGCAGGGCTGTTTCATTCCCTAAATAGCGCTAAAAATGAAGGGTTCTAGCAATTAAGAATTGATTATTTTGTTACCAGCGTGCCGAGAAAATGAACAATTTTACTGTTGTTTAAGTGCTTAAAAGTTCATTTACTCGTCACCCTCACTTACAATTTTTCTCGTTAACCATCTTGACAAATCCTATTTGAGATGGAACGAAACGCCCTGCTTTAATTAAGGGGTATTAATTTTACAATAAAACTGTTTATTGAAAAAATTAATTTAGCAGTTCTTGAAGTGCTAAATGAATTTACTACTTCTTTCATATAGATTAGAAATCGGCTTTAATTATTGAGTTCTTGTCAACAACTCAATCAAAAATAATCAGATACATAAAATTACTCCCTTCCCACCTGAAAATTATCTTTGTCGTAATGTTTGTCGTAACGGAACCATCATGCAAATACTAGATTCTATTCAAACTCAACAGCTAAATTCCGCTTCTTCTCAGGTGCTGGATACTCTGCAAAATATTGTCAGCAACGTTCAGATCCAGCCCAACTTCTATATTAGCCATCCAGATTACAAACCTTTGGAACTTCCTGCAGAGGTGGTAAAACGCTTTCAGGGAATACCTTTGAACCTTCAGAGTAAGTATCTTAACCTGCAACTGCAAAGGTTTCTCTACGGCATCTACTACAACGGTTCCCTGCGAACTGCCCTTGCACTAGATGCAAATTCAACTAATTTGTCACTTCACCAAAATCTAGAGAACAATACATTGTTAGGGGTAAACATGGAGTTCATCCAGCTATTGCACGAAAGCAATGCTGGAGAAGGCTACTTTAGCCCAGGTTGGTATGTACTGAGGCAAGAAAGCGATGGCCGTCTTGCAGTGAAAAAAGACGGACTAACCCTACACATTGAGCGCGATCGCCATCTACAACTAGCAGATCGCTCAACTGCTGTAGGTAACTTGGTTTCAATCCGGTTACCGCCTAATTTGGTTCAAAACGGCTTCTATGTCGCAGTGAGCAATTTAGGTGCGGTAAATCCCGGAAATCCAGACAGTCATTCGGGGTTAGTGCGAATTTACTTTAATTTCAGCCCCCCTGGCGCAGTTGCCATGATGAGAACTATCACACAGCAACTGAACAAAATAAAAGTTCCCTTTGCCTTCAAAGTGCTATATAACCCTTCTGATTATGGTCGCTACGACTCAGGTGTTCTCTACTTTGAGCGAAACAACTACGAAGCAGTCCGGCAAGTTATCCAGATCATTTATGCAGAAAACCGATCGCATTTTCGGATGAAAGTACCCCTGTTCACTAAATTTCTTGCGCCTGGGTTAGCTTTAGCAGAAGAACCAGATTGCAAATTTTCTGTCCACGAAAGTTTCGGGATGAACCGCTGCCAAATTGTCGCTCTTGGCTTGTTAGAAGCTTGGCAAAAAGGCGATTTTTCCCCAGAGGGTCGGATGGCTTCTATCCTCAAACACTTCTTGATTTTTGGGATTAATTTACAGCGTTCTTATCTAAATACCAACTCTGAGGACATCTATAACCCTTTGGACTGTTCTTACATCCTGTAAGCACGCCCTGTTTCATTGAGTTTTGTTGTATTTGTATTTTTAAGTAAATCTTGTTTTTGCTCTCCAATGTTTAATTCTTATAGCAAACTCATCCGGACTGCTCTAGAAAACTGCCAACGAGGTTCCACAAAGCCCATTCAGCTTCCACCGGGGAATCTTGACAGCTCGTTCAGTCAAAAGCTGGTCACGTTTATGGAGTCTCGGTTGCCACTCACAGACAAGTTGCTGCTGCGTTGGTGTCAGGATGCTCTTCATCAAGCTCTGGTTGCCGCTCGTCGCGGACAAATCGTGATGGCTAAACAGTTCTTCACAAAGGCACGCGCACCTCTTGAATCGGACACGCTTTCGATTGAGGGTGGTCTGATTTGCAAGTCCTTCCACGAGGTAGCAGAAGCCTACCTAGATTATCGCCAAAGTGCTTTTGACCAAGCTCGCACCAGGCTGTTTGAGGGATTAGCAATTGACGTGCTTTTGGAGGAAAAATATGGGTACGAGCTTCTTTATCTACATCGCCTCCAAATAGCACTCCATCTTGTGCGTATCGATATAGGGTGCATGTGCTTCGAGTCTGCAATTGACCTCGCCTGTCGGCTTTTAAGCTATCTCGAAGGAGCGTCAGAGGCTTTACCGCTCCCAGGTTCTTGGGGATCTGAGCGTGTTGCACTTCTACCACCAGAGCTTGCCGCTACGATGTTTGTACAAATAACCGATCAAGTCGCTCTCACCTTAGCAGGAAAGAACCGTCAGATTACTCGTAACTTGTTTGCAGTTGTCTCCCATCACATGCAGTTACAAGCTGATGGCAATTGCCACCCCCACCCGCGTTCTCACGCCTGGTTCCTGATTAAGCAGGCAGTTGTAAGTAACGATATTGCTACTTTTTTGGAAAGAGCATCCCACTTCCTGACTGAGGGACGCGCCGACACACCATTGCTGTGGTATGCAACGGTTGTCGATCTCGTCGCCCTGTGTGACGAACTCGCTCTCCCAGAGTCTGAATTGGTGAGGCGGGAGATTGTCAAAGATGCGGTTACATGGGAATACCTGCCACAACCGTTTTTAACCATACTCGATGGCTATGCAAACAGCGGTACTTAAAGCGTCTCTACCTCAATCCTAACTATGAAGACATTCACACACCATTGGACTAAGCCAACAGTGTGGTAAATCTAGCTATTGCCGAAAAACTAAAAGTCTAAGCTTGGGGATTAGCACTTGGATTATTAGAGTCTAAGTGCTTAACAATTTCAAATTCTGCACTTTCTTGCTTCAACCATTCAGAAAACAAATCTGAAGCAATTTTCTGACGCAACTCATCATCTAATTGCGGTTGAATAATCTCCTCTACCAAAATCAGGTGTACCCCTTTAGCAGCCACAATTGGCTTGAGAAGCTGTGGTGGTTTAGCAGCGAAAACAGCAGCAGAAATTTCTGGTTTTAAACCTTTACGGTTGACTTTCTCTTGATATCCGCATTTTCGACGTAATTCCGTATCTTGAATGTATTGGTGAGCAGCATCATAGAAACTCATTTCACCTTCCTTAATCGCATAGTAAAGTTCTACTGCTAAGTCTTCATCATTCAATAAAATCTCATACATTACAACACCAGTATAGTCTAGCTGATGCTCAAAGAAATAGGGTTCAACTTTTTCTGCAATCAGATGTTGAAATAACTTCTCATCAATCAAGTTAGTGTAAACTATTTGTTCAAAATCATCGAGAGATAAACTATGTTTTTCTAACCAATCCCAGGTATCGTTAGCACTAATTAGTTTATTTATTAACCGTATTCTGTCTGCTCCTTTTTGCAGTTCTTCATTGACTATTTCAATACCCGCTTTAGCAGCATAATTTCCCAGGATTTTGCGGGTAATAATTTGTTTAATTATCTCAGGTATTTTACAAGATAGCTTGATTTCTTGAAGAATATCTTCGCTGGTAATCTTGATAGTTTTTGGCACGATGTAACTCCTAATTATGTAAGTTGTTTTTTCGTTCCCTGTAACCCTTCCAGAGAATACCTATTGTGAGGTTCAGCCTCGATTTCAATAATGGAAACCGAGTCTCCAATAATTATGTTTACAGGCTCAGCCTGTAAACGAGGAAATGCATAAGTACCGCGAATACCGCTACAATTTCACCCCACCCTGTTGCAACTGCTTAAATGGGTCAAGCAGAAAATCAATAATCCGACGCTGGCGCACAATTACCTCAGCCGTCGCCGTATTTCCAGGATGCAAGGCAATACATTTATTAGCTGAGGAAATACAATTTTGTTTTAGGGCAATTTCTAAGTCATAAGCTGCCACCTTTCCATTAGGTGTATCCACCTCTATGGTAGTAGGAGAAATCTCTAACAATTCTCCTTCCACTATTCCATAATCCTGAAACGGATAAGCATCAAATTTTAACTTAACTGGCAACCCTTTTCGCAAAAAACCACTCTCAGTTGTCGCCATTTGCGCCCGAATTATTAAAGGCGAACCTTGGGGTGCAATCTCTGCAATCATCGCTCCAGGCTGCACTACAGACCCAGCCCGTTGTATCGGTAACTGAAACACTCTACCATTCACGGTGGCTCTTAACTCTCGTTGTCCTAACTGAAACTTTAACGAGACAATTTGACTTTTACTCTGAGCAATTTCTGCCTGAAGTGTAGTAATTTCTGTCTCCAAACTCTTCTGTTGTTCGTCGATTTTTAGCAGCGCTAGCTTGCTAGAACGAGTTAAGGTCTGATAACTCCTTTCCTGTTCTTTCAGTCGCAACTGTGCCTGCTCAATATCTGCATTTGCTTGCCGAATAGTCCGCTCATAACTACTCTGTTGTTCTACCAAACGTAGTTTAGCCTGCTGAATATCTGACTGATTTTGCTCGTATAACTGTTGCTTGTCTTTAGCTATATCTTGCTTCTGGACAACATTAATTTCTGGAACAACCCCTGACTGCCAAAGACTGCGATAGCGTTCAACTTCTCGCTGGGTACTCGCTAAACTACTGTCTACTAATTTATTAGCTGTTTGACTATGCTCAAGAGTTTGCCGTGCCTGATTGACTTGAGCTAATTTTTCGTCTTTTTGTAAGTCATAGGAATTCCTCAGAGCATTCATATTCTGTCGCGCTTGATCAATTTGAGCCTGCTTTTCTAACTGTTGAGATTGGTTCTGTTGCTGTTGAGTTGTCAAAGATACAACTAACTGACTTTTAGATGAATTTAACTGAGAAAGTCGATTTAATTGTCCCTCCAATTTCTCCTGTGCCTGTCGCAATTCTGCCTTAACTAATTCTGATTCCAACACCAACAAAGTCTGCCCAACTTTAACCGAATCACCTTCCTTTACCCGAATTTCGGCAACAGTACCTGCCACAGCAGCATCCAGCCTAACCGTCTTTCCCTTTGGCTCAAGTCGCCCTCTGGCTGTACCCGTTTCATCCACCTTAGATAGCATTGCCCAAGGTAAGATGATTGACACAAATACCACCAAAAAATACAGCAATCCCCTTGTCCAAACTTGGGGCAAGCTATCAAGTAAATCCTTGGTTGCGTAAGCCCAATCATCAGTTGATATGGCTGGTGTTTGCTCTCTGAAAATTTCCTTGTCCTGTTCTACCTCATAAATTTGGGTTTGAACCTTTCCATTTAATGTGTTTGGCATGATTTTTCCTGATATCAATTTTGGGAATGGGGAGACAACAAAAGCTTCCTGCTTATCTTCTTTTTTCACCCTGCAACATCCATCTGCTGATGATTGAGATAAAAATAATGTCCCCGCTTCGCCATCAACTCTTGGTGAGTCCCACTCTCAATCAACACACCGCGATCTAGCACCAATATCAAATCTGCATTTCGTACAGTTGAAAGGCGATGGGCGATTACTAAGGTGGTTCTGTCCTGAAGAATTGTGTTTAAATTCGTCTGAATAATCCTTTCTGACTCTGCATCCAGATGGGAAGTCGCCTCATCCAAAATTAACAGCTTGGGATTGCCTAACAACGCTTTAGCGATCGCAATTCTTTGTCGCTGTCCTCCAGACAACATCCCCCCTCCTTCACCAATCTGGGTTTCATAACCCATAGGCAACTTTTTAATAAACTCATCAGCACCCGCCAATCGCGCCGCCTCAATAATCTCTGCCAAAGTTGCCCCAGGATGTGCCAAGCTAATATTTTCCCGAATCGTTCCGCCAAACAAAAAGGTATCTTGGTCAACTACCCCAACTTGCTCACGTAGAGAACGCAACGAAAGGCTGGTAATATCGTGACCATCAATCAACACTTTGCCATCTGTGGGGGAATATAACCCTAAAACCAGCTTAGAAATCGTGGTTTTCCCCGAACCACTCCGTCCCACCAGGGCAACCATTTGCCCACTATGTATTTCAAAACTGAGATTTTCTAAAATATTGATATCGCCTTCAGGGTGATAGCGAAATGTCACGTTGTCAAAGCGAATGTTACCTTGAATGGGTGGTAAAGATTGCCGCACCTGATGCTGCAAATCCTCTTCTGGTTCCGTATCCAACACATCATTAATGCGTTCCACGGCAATCACCACTTCTTGCAATTGATTCCACAAAACTGTTAATCGTTGAAAGGGTGTAATAATATTTCCCAGCAACATATTAAATGCTACCAATTGCCCAATAGTTAGCTGGTTGTGAATCACTTGGTACGCCCCAAACCACAGCAAGATGGTAGTTACCACTGCTTCAATTGTGTTGCTGAATATTTGCAGGCGATTGCTGATAATTTGCCCGGAAAAGTTAGTTTTTACTTCTTTACTTAATAACTCTTCCCAATGCCAACGCACTGTCTGTTCTACTGCTGTAGATTTAACTGTTCGCACACCAGAAAGGGCTTCAATCAGATAGCTGCTTTCATTAGCAACAGCATTAAATATTTCTCTAGAAATCTTTTGTAAAAAAGGTGTGGCAATCAATGCCAGCAGGAAAAAAGGCGGTACAATTACCAATACTAACAACGCCATTTGCCAACTGTACCAAAACATCAATCCTAAATAGATAAAGACAGTGACTAAATCCAGCAGGATGGACAACGCCTCACCGGAGAGAAAGCGTTGAATTTTGCGGTTTTCCTGTACACGAGAGATAATATCCCCCACATAACGGGACTCAAAGTAACTCAAGGGTAGCCGCAGAGTATGGCGAATAAATCCCACAATCAGTGCTAAATCTAGCTTATTCGCCGTGTGGTCTAACAGATATTGCCGCAACCCCGTCATCGCCACACGAAATAAACTAAAAATTAGTAACCCTAACCCCACCGCCGTTAAGGTTAGTTCAGAACGCTGCACCACTACGCGGTCTAAAATTAACTGGGTAAATAAGGGAGTAACAAGTCCAAAAATTTGGATAAATAAGGAAGCAACAAACACTTCCAGCATTACTAAAGAGTGAGGCTTGATCAACTCAAAGAATTGCCAAAAAGGAGTTGTAGTTTCTTTGGCATCCTTTAACCAGGCTGTGGGTTGCAGCAGTAGTGTATAGCCAGTCCAGTTGGCTTTAAATTCGGCGTGGCTGAGGGTGCGTTGACCAATAGCGGGGTCGGCGACAATGACGTGTTTGGGGGTAATTTCGTAGACAACAATGTAATGTTTGCCCTCCCAATGGGCGATCGCAGGCAATTTTTGCTTCGCTAATTGGTCAAGACTCGCCTTAACAGGTCGCGTGGAAAAACCAATACTTTCCGCCGCCGCCGATAACCCCCGCAGTGATGAGCCATTGCGGTCAACATTGGCGATATCCCGCAGGCGATTGACACTAAAGTTTTTCCCCCAATAACGAGACACCATCACTAAACAAGCTGCACCGCAATCTGATCCACTCTGTTGGGCAAAAAACGGATAGCGCCGAATCACACGCTGTAATAAATGCCCCACTCGCTGCGTGGAGTTGGGAAAATAGGCTTTGCTAATCTTTTTCTCGTGTGGCTTTACTGCTGTTGACAAAATCTTCGTTTCATGCAGCAGTTTTGAGTCAGATGGCAGTACTGGAGTGTTATCCGAGTCCACCTGTTGGGGATTACGAGATAGCGCCTTAGCCCACAAATGCTCCCGAATTTGGGGATATTTAGCCATCAATGGCCATAACACTTCACCCGGAACAAAGCATAGTTGTAGGTTGACTGAAGCCCTTGCAGTGTAAGGTCTAAAGTCAACCTCCTTCAACAAGGTAAATTCCCCAAATGAGTCACTAGCCTCTACAGTGGCGATTAACTCATCGGCGCTAGAGAGCAACCTGACCTTACCAGCGATCGCAATATAGATTCCTGGTTGAGCATCAGTTCCTTGCCAGAATTTGCCGACTTTCGGGTTGATAAACTTAACTTGTTGAAGACAATGTTGAAATTCCTCTGTTGAAAGAGAATAACCCAGAGTATTGTTGAACTGTTCTAGAGAAACCAACTGAGCAGATATATCTTGCGCCATAAATGTCTGAATCCTTTCCTAATTTTGCGAAGTTCAGAGACATAAATTCGGAATCATCTGGAATAGCTGGCGATTTCAGGTCACTAATGAAGATTTTGGAACTCTTAGCCTGCTCATGGCTGTTTGCTTCAGAATTGCTGGGTTTTGGTAGTGTGGATAATCCCATCTGTTTGAGCAGTCGCTTGATATGGCGATCGCTCACCTCAATCCCAAATTCTTTCGCTAGATGTTTCCCTAGCCAGTTTGTTGTCCACCGCCGAAAAGCATAGCCATGATCGCGGGGACTACTTTTAATCAGTTCTTTTAAACGTTCTAAATACTCCTCATTTACTGCTTTCGGGCGACCAATGGGGCAATCTTGCCATTGGTGCGCCATCCCTGTCCGGGCTATGTGCATCCAATGCCTTGCTGTTGCTGGACAACACCCCAAAATTTGACAAATTTCTGTTTGGGATTTTCCCTCATCTGCCAACAACATGATTTCAATACGTTGTCGGTAAGATTCAGGTAAACTTTTTTCCAAACTTACTAACAGTAATTTACGCTGAAATGATGTTAAATACTTACCGTTAGCTATTATATATCTTGTTTCAATTTTCGTATTGCAGTCGTCCATACACGTATTATTAACTAGGTTTGTGGACACACGAATGTCTTATGAACGATTCATAATTTGGCAATTACCTCTAAGGTTAAGTAGAAACATTGCAAAAAATAATTTTTTTTGCAACTATAGTATTTATCACCATTTAGTTTTAGTTTTATGTAAAAAATAATTTAGTTAAGCGATATTTCTGACAATTTTTGTTGAATATTGCTTTTATAGATATAGATCAGGCTACAAATCCAATTTATAAATTCCAAAAATAGTCGCTAAATTTTAGTAAGGTTTTGTAAAGATAAATTTCTGGTGAGCAGAGAAAAAAAGTCATATCATGTCCGCTTGATTACTTTAAGATTAGCCCTTTCAAGATGGGTGGAAATTTTAGTCCATAAATTCTTCTTTAACCTCTTCTCTCTGTGTTCTCTGCGCCTAATAAGGTTAGAAAAATTACTTTTAAACCGCAGAGGCACAGAGAAGCCAGTGCGCCCTTGCGGTTCCCCGACTTGTTCGCGCAGCGTCTCCCCTTCTCCCAAAGGGAGAGGCTAGCGCCTGCCGTAGGATGCCCGAAGGGCTGTAGGGAGAAGCAACTGGCGCAGCGCTGAGAGAAAAAAATAGATTTTACTAGTCACCTTGAAAGGGTTAGTCCTATTGGTTTTGTAGCAATCCAGCAGCCAAGAGAATAGTATTTAAAGGATTGCGAACAATACGCTTGGGTTAAGGATAATCGTAGGTTGGGTGGAACTTAAGTGAAACCCCAACAAACCCGCGAAAATGTTGGGTTTCGTTCCTCCAACGCCACTTGCTTCAAGTCGGGAAACCGCAAGGGCGCAGTGGCTCCCCAACCTACGCAGTTTATGGTTTTTGCCGCTAACTCACTGTATTGGGATTGCGAATGTCATGGGAGAGCATCGAGACAAATTCAGATTTGAACTGGTTGAGTTCATTAGCTTTCGCCCTGCTCCGGCTTTGCTCCTGAATTCTTCTTTAATCAAATCCAAGAGTTGAACCACATTCGCAGCTTATAATCGTGAGGTGAGAGGGGTAAACCCAAATAAATGGGCATCCAGAAAATAAAAGCAGCCAGAATGATAAAAGTAATGGTGACACCTAGCGCCCGGAGTTGTTGATAATAACTGCGAAGACACTGATCAACAAACCAAGCGATCGCTAAAAATATAAACACCACTGCACACATATAATGGTATATAAAAACGCACCTTGTCACTTTCACCCAAGGTAATAAGTTAGCAGCATAATTTATAACTAAATACAAGGCAATCCAAGTATCAACACCCAGAGTTGCAGGCATTGAAAAACGCTTTTCTTTCACCCAAAGAATTACGGGTTGTGACACCAGCATCCCTACTAAAAACAACATGGCAGCAACACCAAACCACCACAAAAATGGATTGCCCATTGCATGGACATCATAAATAACTTGTCCAGCACCGTTCGGCAAAGGCGGGCCCATCACAGGTAAGGGTTCGGTGATACTTTCAGCCGTTTGATAATAATATGCCATTGGTCGAGTCATCAACGGCCATTTGTACCAGGCAGCACAATAAGGATGCACGTTAGGACTATTGCCACCTAGCTGTAAGTGAAACTTTAAAATTTGCTGATGTACTGCAATAAATCCATAAGTTTTATCTAGTTGAAGGTGAGGAATCCAGATGATGCTGTAAATCAAAACTGGGATAATTCCTAGATAAAACAGCATGTGAAAAATATTTAGCTGAGTTAGGTTTTGTAGTGGTGTCTCAGATGAGGGAGATGAGGGAGAATAAGTACTAACCCCTGCTTCCCCTGCTCCTCTACTCTCCCTGCCTCCTGCCTCCTTCAATGAGAAGGATGTAAAAAAGAGTTTGGGGTTAGGAAAATAATGTATTAAATGAATTACCCAAGCTGCTATCCAAATGAGATAAGCACCTGAGAGGAACCATAAACCGTTCCACTTAGTACCGACTGACGCACCAAAAGCAATGCCAGCAAAAACTAACCAAAAAGAACGTCGCCGATTTTGGTTATCTAATGCCAATAATAAAAACCAGTGCCCTAACAAACCAAAGATGACGATATAAATATTACTTAAAGCATAGCGAGACTCAACTAGAAAGATGCCATCACAAGCTGTAAACAAACCTGCAAGCAGAGCAAAGCTACGACGATAACTCAATTGATAAGCGATCGCAGCTACAATTAAAGGGATAAATGAGCCAGTAAGAGCATTGAACCACCGATAAGTCCAAGACGATCGCAATGATCCTGTCAGTCCATTTACCGTATCGTGCCAAAAAGGAATGTGACTGCCAATCCAAATGCCGATGCCGATCATATATTGACTCAGTGGCGGATGAGCATTAAAAAATGGCGTATGCGTGAGATAATTATTACCAAATTTTGCAAAGTAAACTTCATCAAATACCAGAGTGTTGAATCGCTCCAGTCCCCAAAACCGTAAGGCAAGTGAGAGAAGAAATACACTCACCATCCCAATTCGGAACCACTTTTTAGTCATTAGTCATTTGTCATTTGTCATTGGACATTGGGCACTTGTACTGAGCGACTTGTGCCGAGCCTCTCGTAGAGAAGTATTGGGCATGGAGAATAGGAGATGAGTCTTTGAGACTCGTGAATGAGTCTTTGAACTCCGTGAATGAGCCTTTGATACTCGTTAATGAGTCTTTGAACTCCGTTAATGAGTCTTTGATACTCGTTAATGAGTCTTTGAACTCCGTTAATGAGTCTTTGAACTCCGTTAATGAGTCTTTGATACTCGTTAATGAGTCTTTGAACTCCGTTAATGAGTCTTTGAACTCCGTTAATGAGTCTTTGAACTCCGTTAATGAGTCTTTGAACTCCGTTAATGAGTCTTTGAACTCCACTCGTCTGCCCCCTGCCCTTTGCTCCCCCTGCTCAAGAACTGCTCTCCTCTATTTTTACAGGTGCATCTAGTTGGAACAGGAGTAGTTCAATACCGTAATACTTGTTTGTCCGCCCTATTGGTTTCATACCCAGTCTTTGAGTTACACGGATTGAGGCATGATTTTCTGGCTTCACTACGGCATAAATCACTGGCAAGTTCAAAACACTAAATCCGTAGTTGAGCATAACTTGTCCTGCTTCTGTTGCATACCCTTTACCCCAAGAAGCTCGCCTCAAGTGCCAGCCTACCTCATAATCTTGAGTGGGTAAACCATCTTTGTCGGGCAATTGTTTGAGAATGATAGTTCCCACAATTGTTGTACTTTCCTTTTCAACAATTGCCCAAGATCCAGTACCATTGTTGCGTTGGTGCATTCGCTCGATACCTTCAATCAAGCGCTGACGCTGTGACTCAATACTTGTGACGCGAGAAGATTTACCAAGAAAGTGCGTAACTTCGGGGTCATTATAAATTACAAATGCTTGTTCGGCATCGCGTTCGGGTATCCAACTGCGAATGATCAAGCGTTCGGTTTGCAAAAGATTTGTCATCTTGCTTTTGGCTAAACTAAATCGCCATTCTGCAAAATACTAAGATACTTATGGTTGAGCAGTCAAAAGTTTTGTAGACAATTACACAAACAAAATATAGCGATCGCTATGCTATGGGCAATTATCCAGAAGTTTAACTACCGTTGGCTATGCGATGGCAAATTCTGAATCTTTCCGCAGTTCTTCAGACCGAAACCCTAACACAATCCGATCCTTTGTGATACCTGCCTTTACTAATTCTGTTGCTACCCCCTCTTCAGTGCCATCACGTTGAATCCAAATTTTGCCATCAATAATATCAATGTGAATCAGACAGCCGTGAACGCGGCGAGTCAAGTCGCTTCGCTCCAATTCGTAATTCGTAATTCGTAATTCGTAATTATTACCCCACGGATAAATCCGGGGGCTTGAATAAAGTTGGCTTTGCCCTTTTTTTCTTTTTCATAATTAAAATTAGGGGCTTGCACCCTTAATGAATTAATTAATAATTAATTCCTAATTTCTAAGTTTTTAATTACGAATTACGAATTACGAATTACGAATTATTCGGTCAACATACATATCCCTTTTTCCCCACTTCAGATGAAATGGATCGTCGGTAATTGTCCAGCCATCTTTAATCAGGGCATTTTTGACGTTTTCGTGGTAACGGTCTCTAACTGGCTTGACACTCCCTGGGCTAAAGCCACAGGGATTCTTGATTCAACGAGTCCACTTAAATTAGACCCCTTGCGGTATCTAATCCAGAGGTGGTTCTCTCCTCAAGCGTTAACTTTCCGAGTGCCCCTCGGTAGTTGGATATTCCAAATTTTGTTTGATTTAAATTCTGATTGTCTAGTTTCCATGAAGATTTTACCTATTCCTGGGCAGGAACTAGAACTATGGAATAGAACCCCCTATCTTCAATTGTCAAGGTGCAGATTGCCGCTAGGCAGTTGGGTTTTTATACAGGTTGATTACCGTTCCTGTTAGGCTTGATTTTACCAAAACGTGAAGTAAAGCGTAAACACCTCTAACCGTTTTCAACACGCAGCCTGAAGTACGTAATACAGCGCTACGCGCCTGTTACTCAAGGGTTTTCAACGAGTATTCTTATAAATTACTCGAATTACGAATTAGTACCTTCGACTTTTGCCACTTCCAACATTGTCTTTAAAACTGAATCTGGATTCAGACTAATCGAGTCAATTCCTTGTTCAACCAAAAACTGGGCAAATTCTGGATAGTCGCTGGGTGCTTGTCCACAAATGCCGATTTTGCGATCGCATTTTTTCGCCGCTTCTATGGCCATTTTTACCATTCGTTTCACAGCTGGACTGCGTTCATCAAACAATCTGGCTACCAACGCCGAATCCCTGTCTATCCCTAATGTAAGTTGAGTTAAATCATTAGAACCAATCGAGAAACCATCAAATACGTCAGCAAAGTCCTCAGCCAGAATAACATTACTGGGTAACTCGCACATCACATAAACCTGCAAGTCGTTAACACCTTGCTTTAAACCATTTTTTGCCATCTCTGCTAAAACCAAACGCCCTTCATCGGGAGTACGACAAAACGGAATCATCGGGATAACATTCGTCAAACCCATCTCTTCCCGTACTCGTTTAATAGCATGACATTCTAGAGCAAAAGCTTCCCTGTAGCCTTCATCATAGTAACGCGCTGCCCCCCGCCAACCCAACATTGGGTTTTCTTCATGGGGTTCAAACTGTCGCCCACCTAACAAATTGGCATATTCATTACTTTTGAAATCTGACATTCGCACAATCACTGGTTTGGGATAAAATGCCGCCGCAATTCTACCTATACCTTGGGCTAATCTATCTACAAAATACTGGGGTTTATCGTCGTAAAGTGCAGTAATTTCAGCAATTTTAGCTTTGGCAAATTCATCTTTTAACAAATCATAGTGAATCAATGCCATTGGATGAATTTGAATTTGGTTAGCGATGATAAATTCTGTCCGTGCTAAACCTACCCCATCGTTGGGAATTGCTGATAAACTCAATGCTTCTTGGGGATTACCCACATTCATTAAAATTTGAGTGCGGGTGCGGGGTAAGTTCTCTAAAGGAACTTCTTCCACTTCAAAAGGTAATAAGCCTGCATAAACTTTTCCCTCTTCCCCTTCAGCGCAAGAAATTGTTACCTCTTGACCAGGTTTTAAAATTTCTGTAGCATTGCCGCATCCCACGATCGCAGGTACACCCAATTCTCGCGCAATAATCGCTGCATGACATGTCCTACCACCAGAATTGGTGACAATTGCACTGGCGCGTTTCATAATTGGTTCCCAATCGGGGTCAGTTCTCTCTGTCACCAAAACTTCCCCAACTTGGAACTGTTCGAGTTTCTGAACATCTAAAATTAGGCGTACTTTCCCTTGACTAATAGCTTCCCCAATCGCGCGTCCCATGACAAGGGGGATTGGAGATTGGGAATCAGGGAGTGGGGATTGGGAAGTTTTTTCCCCATTCCCTATTCCCCATTCCCTATCCCCCAATAACAACCGATAACTTCGCAACACATTTCCCATCTTCTGCGACTGCACGGTTTCGGGACGTGCTTGCACAATAAAAAGTTGATTAGTAATTCCATCTTTTGCCCACTCGATATCCATTGGAGTGGGAATACCGTGGACTTGAGAATAATGGTCTTCAATTAAACACGCCCAATTTGCTAGCTGTAAAATCTCTTCATCATTCAGAGCAAATTTACCTCTTTCGCTGGGCGAAACAGACACATTTTTCGTAAATTTGGAGCCGTCATCATAAATCATTTTTAGTTCTTTACTACCCAATTTTTTATCGATAATTGGGCGGAAACCAGCTTTTAAAGTTGGTTTAAAAACATAATATTCATCAGGATTTACAGACCCCTGGACAACGTTTTCGCCTAAACCATAGGCGGCTGTAATCAGTGCCGCATCCTTAAATCCGGTTTCTGTATCAATGGAGAACATCACCCCAGAGGTTGCTAAGTCAGAGCGCACCATTTTTTGCACACCCACAGCCAGAGCAATGCTAAAGTGATCAAATCCTTTGGTGTGGCGATAAGAAATGGCGCGATCGGTAAATATGGAAGCAAAGCATTTATGACAAGCTGCTAAAACTCCTTCAGCGCCGACAACGTTGAGGTAAGTTTCCTGCTGTCCAGCAAAACTAGCATCTGGAAGGTCTTCGGCAGTGGCGCTGGAGCGGACTGCAACATCTGTCTCTGCGTTGTATTGTTCACAAAGACTCTGGTAAGCTTTAGCGATCGCCTCTCGCAATTCTACAGGAAATGGGGTGTGGATTAATAGCGATCGCGCTTTTTTCCCCCGTTCTCGTAAATTTTTGACATCCTCAACATCCAAGTCAGCAAAGAGTTTGCGTAGCTTTGCTTCTAAACCTGCTGATTGAATAAAATAACGATAAGCGTAAGCAGTGGTGGCAAATCCAGTGGGAACGTTAATACCTTTGGGCGTTAGCTGTTGAATCATTTCGCCTAGTGAGGCATTTTTACCACCAACAACGGGAATATCAGCAATACCAACTTCATCAAACCACAAGATGAGCGATCGCTCTTGGGAAGATTGAGATAATGTGCTTTTAGATACTATAGTCATAATTACCTTTTAAGTTTATACTCAGTTTGTCAGTGCGTAACCGCTAGTATATTTTTCCTATATTCAATTTTATTTATATTTTCCAGCCACTGGCGTGATAGATTGTGTAATTAAATACCATATAGTCCAGAAATAACAATTATTCGGGATAATGGCTCTTTCGTAATATCGAATACAATGCACAATGGCGCAACTAGAACGACTGTTAAAAATGGCAGAAGATGAGCTAACTGAGTACAGCACAGATGCCCGCAAAATTGAAAAACTACGGCGCAAAATAGGTTTATCAGTATCGGCAGCCGAACAGCGACAAGTCAAAGAGGCATTACTTGCTACTAAGCAATCTTCTAATATGATTACTCAAATTGTGGAAGAACAAAGACAAGCAGCAGCTTTACCATTTTGGGGAATTGCTGGATTGGGTTTGTTATTTGGAATTTCTTTAAATCAACCCATAGGTTTGTTAGCTGCTATAGTTGGAACTGTATTAGCTTTTAGAATTCAGAAATGGGGTTGGCAATTGCAGGCAAGTCGTCTATTGTTACAAACATTGGAAGATATTGAAGCGCGTATTGCCCAACCGAATAAGTAACAAAACAGATCCACTTTATAGAGAAAATATCTCTAGAGATTTGTATTTTAATATACAAAATCACTGACTAGTCACTTGATTAGACACCTCGTAATTACTTAACAATTCCTTTGGGATCACCATAGCAAAAAAATTAGATATTAGATTTAATTCAGATATTTATTCATATGGTTTGCGTGCAATGAATGCTACATGACCCTTAGAGGATGTTTGAAAAGTATTAGGCGAATAGAATTCGCTACTACACAATCAAAGTCTACCTCCGTAGACTGAATGCAAAATCAAGGGTTTTATAACCCACGGAGGTAGGTTTTGTCTTATGTAGCCAAGCCAGTGCGTTGGGGAGCCAGTGCTGTGGGCGGGTTTCCCGACTTGAGGCACCTGGCGTCCGGCTCTGCCGACGAGCCTTGCAACTGGCGCGCGACTTCTAGTCGCTAGGGCTAGTAATAAATTAGACTTGTTCATTCATCCTCTTAGACAGTAGGTATTTACCATAACTATGGGTTGTTTCAACTTCAAAGCCCACGCGCTGAAGTTCACTTTCAACAGTTGTCACTTCGTATAACCGCAAGTAGTGTACTTCGTCAGATCGTCTATAGTGTTCCCCTACCTTGCGGAAACTGATAATTCGACAAGTCAAAGTTATTTGCTCTTGATCCTCTTCCTTTTCAACGAATACTACCCAGTCATCTCCTTCAGTGAACCCCTTACTTGTGGTTCCCTGTGCGACTTGTTCTGTTGTTGCAATGTCGAAGATGAATACACCCCCAGGAGTTAAGGCATTATATATGCGGTGGAATTGAACAAGAATTTGGCGATCGTTGTCTGAATCAAACAGGTAGCTGAGGCATTCACCAATCGATACTTATTGCCTTTTCACTGCAATCGTATAGCTAGGTAAATGTGAGGCATCTGTTTGAGTTTTCACAAGTCGCAAGTCATTATCTATATATAAATGCTCAAAGACTTGAAAAGTTACTAAGGATGTTTTTTTAAATTCATTAGCATGATTTATCTCAATACTTTCTAATTTTAGAGCTTTAGGTAAAAGCAATTTTGACGCATTCAGTTTGACTTTAGTGTTAACTACATGAGTAAACCAGTTGTATACTGATTCTAAAGTTAGAGGATTTTCTCTATTTGTAAAAGCCTGAAATCTATCAATGTTTTGAAGATACCATTTACCATTTTGAACTCCATATTTTTGGATTAACATGAAATCATACGCTGGTAATCTTGATTGAAAATTCTCAGATAAAGACTGCTCTTTTCCCATTATATAGCGAGCTACACTGGCACAGTAACCATCATGCTGGAAAATTTGGAAGGACTGCTCTTGTATTCTTTGCGGTAAACTTTCATGAAACGATATTGTAGACCAGATTGGTGTCCAAACACCCACTAAAAGCCGTAATTGCTCTGTAACACTAAAAACGGGATTCTGTTGGCTCAACTTTATAAAATAGGGAAGCAATTCAGTTTTATAAAATTTTATTTCGTCATTTAAAGCTTCTGAATTTCGACCTTGAACTCGTGCCAAAATTTCATTTTTAAATTTTAGTTTTTTTGGAGCACTTAATTGATTTTTCAGTAGTAGGTCGAACATTACCATTTACCTTTTTCTCATTTTTTTTAGATGACTTGGTTGGTAAGTATTAAAAACTGCTGAGTTTAGCGATCATAAAGGTATCATCTATTCTTTTATCCTGTAAAAGCTAAAGCCTTTTTGCCCCTCTTTTTAACAGCTTTTGGCTGTTTATCTGCTTGATATTACCTGTTTTTACTGACAAAATGGTGTGATCCAGATCACTGTAAACTAAAATATATTAAAGAAATATTTAGAAATCAGAGTATCGCATACATAGACGTGTAGCGGCTGACTATCTGAAATTTCTACGATTCTCTTCCCGATACCCAAGTATGACGCTATTTTACAGTGGCTTCTTTCGCAATCACTCAGCGACGCCCGCATCGCATATACAACGTAATCGGCAATATTCCCAATTGGTGACTGTGTAGAACCAAATCCTAAAACCCAATCTCCAATGCTTGCTACTCGTCGGATTACAGGCTTGCAAACTGCGAGAGTGCAAAGTTCCCAGAATGGGTTAGGAGCCGCGCCATCATCATAACGTAGGCAGTAGGAGAAGAGTCTCATCAGTACAAAATTACTAAAGCATCTAACTACTACACTATGGCGCAAACTGCGGTTCAATACGCTTATTTGTGTATTTTTTGTTACTTTAAATTTATAAATAATGAAGAGTGAAGAATCAAAATTTAATCCTTCACTCTACCTCATTCTATATTTCTAAGACTCCCGTCCCGATGCCCAGGTATCACGCCATTTTACAGTGCCTTCTTTGGCAATCACCCAACGGCGATTTACGAGATTTTCGCGCAGAGGCGATCGCCCTTCGCGCCACATGGCATATTTATAAGCAATCAGCTTACCAGTACTCTCATCAAAGGGAATCTCCGCAGACCAGGTATTCGAGTTAATGTACTCTAAAGGATATGCTTTGCTGATATCCCAGTTACCCAACTCTGGGCAATCTCCTGTCACCACAATGATTTCACCGGGTTGGGTATCCACGCCATTGAGTTGGACGCGAACAATTGTTTGTGCTTTGATCCGTTCGCCAACGTGGCTGAAAACAAGCACTCCGCGTTCTTCTAATACTAGGTCATAAATCTTGCCGTCTTTGACTTCATACTTGTTGCGAGTCACAACGCAAGTATGTTCTCCATCGGGCAATTCTGTTTCTACTTCTGGTAGAGTAACTTCTCCTCCCCGGTTTAAAGCTACAAAACACACAGAGTCACGATAGCGGCGTACATAACAGTAAATATCTGGTGTTAAGTATTTTTGCCAGTGGCTACCCATTGATACGGCTGGATTCAGTCGCCGTAAGCCAGACAGCAGTCTGATGCAACGATAAATTTCACTCTCAGTATCCCAATTTTCCATCATTGGGCGGTTATATGGATCGTTACCGCCATCGGTATCATCATGCAGATATTGTTCTGTACCGTAATAGATGCAGGGAATGCCGCGACAGGTCATAATTAAGGCGATCGCAACTTTCAACATCGCTGGATCAGGGTTCAGCGATTGGAAGCGGCACATATCATGGTTATCGATGAAAGTGACTAACTCTGCTGCCCCGTTGTAGCGATAATCTTGGTCAAAAATGTATTGAATTGTCTGGAATCCGTTTTCTGAACCTTGCCCCAGTGCGGCTCGAATTGCCACACATAACCCAAAGTCTAGAAGTGTCATGCCTGAGTGGTTAACAAATTCCACCGAGCGATCGTCAGTAGGATTACTGTAAATCCATTCACCAAAAATGAATACATCTGGTTTGTGATTGGTCATATCACCAGTGAATTCTTGCCAAAACCAGATCGGCATGTGCTTGACAGTATCCACCCGCAGTGCATCCACACCCCGGTCTAGCCATTGTTTTATGGCTGATTTGATATACTGACGATATTCAGTATTGTTTTCATTGAAGGTTGCTAGACCAGATAGTTCACAGTTCTGTACTTGCCAATCGTCTTCCCAGTTTTGCACTTCGCCATAGTGGTGATACCAATGATTGACATCATCATTGAAATCAGCAATTTTAACGCCATCATCATACAATTCACCTTTACTACCGCTAGTGTCAGGGCTGCTATGGTTGCAGACAATATCTAGCACCAGCTTCATATTCCGCTTGTGCAGTTCTGTAATTAACCGATCAAAGGTTGTATTTTTTTCTTCTTGCGTAGCGTTTAAAGAAGGATTTTCTCCATCAGCAATGTAGCGAGGATTGAGCCGCTTAAAGTCTTTTGTCCAATAGCCATGTAGGGCTGCATTTCCAACAAATAACTCTTCAACCTGCTCAAACAGTGGAGTTAGCCAAAGCGCTGTCACCCCCATGTTTTTGAGATAATCTAATTTATCGATGACACCTTGCAAGTCGCCACCCCAGTACTTACCCCAATCTTGTCTAGTTGGATCGTACAGTTCTGAGTTTGCACCTTCGCTGTTATCTGGATCGCCATCATAAAAGCGATCAACCACAAGAAAGTAAATGGTTTCCTGACGAAATTCAATATCTCTGGTGTAAAGAAACTCTAAGTCAATCTCAGTATCTGATGGTGGTGTTTCTATAATAGCTTGTACTTTTTCTTGTGCAGAATCAACTTTGTATTGATCTGGTGAAAACTGAGATGGAGGGGTTTGTACCATAAAAAACTCAAAATTTCATGTAATTCATACTTGTAGACCAACAGTACAATGTTTCGAGTATTGTATGTCACTACAAACTTTGGTATTGTGACATCCTGCCCACGGTATAGGTATCTATCGCTAGCTAGTTTATAATTCTATCGATAGATATAATTCATCTGCTAGAGGATAAAAACAAAGGAATATAGCACTCATTAAGGGTAATTACTTGATAACAAAAATTTACAATATTTAATTAAGTTGACTTGCGGTAAATATTGAGCCTAAGCCGTGTTTAAGTGTATATTCGACAACAGATTTTAGAATACCTCAACTCCTTGGAGATTAGCTGTCAACAAGATTTTGTTATACCTGAGCAATAGTGAGTAAACTACCTGTTAGCCAACTTTTTCTCTAGAAAATTCGCTCCATTGGTAAACTGACCATTGTCACTTTCAATCTGTTATTACTATCAAGGAATTAATTTAGGTAGCATTTATGACCAAATATGACAAGGTTTTTAACTCACCAAAGACATCAGAGGAATCGCTAAGTCCAGAGGAAGCGGTGGCGGCGATCGCAACTGTCACTGCGATCGCTGATTCATCTATTGAAGATGTAGATGCAGAAAGTTTAGCGGGTATTCTCTGGGAATTCGAGGTTTTCGAGGAATACTCAGAGGATGAAATCGCCGAAATAGTTGATCGACTCCTAGCCATTGCAGAAGAAGAGGGAATTGGGCCTTTATTTAATGTTGCCAAAGTATCTCTCTCAGACGAATTAGTGCTGGATGGTTTTGCTGCTGGAGTGATAGTGCTTTTAGACGAAGAACTCGCCATCCCCAAATCGAAACAACCTTACCTCAAAAAGCTACAAGCAGCCTTAGAACTGGAGGATGAAGAAGCAGAGGAAATCATTAAGGAGGTAATTGCAGCCTTTAAAGAAGCAGAAGAAGAATATGCAGACGACGACGAAGATGAGACAGTAGTCATAGAAGATTTTAGTGAACAGACATATCAATCCCCTTTAGGCAATTTTACCGTGCCAATTCCGGTTGATCCGCAGCAGGGCGGTAGAATTCAAAGTCAGGAAGGAGTCGTTGGCTTTTCTGATGACATCGGTACTTTGCTGAGAATCGATTATTATCCTTTCCCTTTGGAACAGTTAGAGGAACTGGAGTCTGTTGGACAAGAAGAATATTTACAAACAATCTTAGTAGACAAGTACGTACCCCAGGCGATTTTTGCCAATGTACCAGATGCTTCTGTGGAGTATACCGAATATCTGGCAGACACTTTGCGAGGCGCTTACTACGTGTTAATCGATATGCCCAAAGGTTCGACGATTTCTAAGCAAGAAAATAATGGAACTGCTATCAGATTAGATGCGTACCGGGGGCTGCTCTCCTTTATCAGTGGTGAATTTTTGTATATAGTTAGTAGTCAGCACAGCTTTATTAACGGCGAAACTCCCGATTCCCTTGAAGAAGAAGCTGAAGACATCAAGGAGAGTATTTTAGAGTTTGTTGAGACTATAGAATTCACTTAGGTAGCTGTAAACCTTAGTTAATTTGTTCAAACTTTAGTAATTCTAGCAATATTGCTCAAATCACAGATGCGATCGTATCTGTGATTTCCATCCCTTTTTGATGGTGACGTTTACTAACTGGAGTTTAGACTAAAAGTGATTGAGGAAACGCAAACCAAATGGAATTACCGATTAAAAATACTCTCAACTTAGTCTCAAAATATCCGTGACCTTTGACCAAATAATTACTAATTCGTAATTCGTAATTCGTAATTCGTAATTAAAGGTACAGAGCAACTAACTAACATTTTATGGAGACAAATAAATTTATTCCTTATTTCAGAGCAAGCGACTTCAGTCGTGGGGTAATAATTACGAATTACGAATTATAAATTACGAATTATTTTGACTATCTTTTCATATTTCAAGGCTTAAGTTATTAAATTTGCTCTGTGACAGTTTGAGAGGGATTTTCCATGCTTTACATTTTTACTTTGTTGTCGAGCCTCGATAAATTCGCTCCATTTGCTCTGGAGAAAGCACTGTCATTGGAAACCATTGATCTGTGGAAATAGGGAGTTCCTGGGACGATTGAAACGCCCGTTGTTGAGTTTTAGTGAAATGTATTTCCACATTGCTAGTTAAAGGCGGGCTAAGTAACGTCTCATCTATCTCCGATGGGAGAAGCTGATTTTGAGGCAAGACATAGGCGTGCTTTTCTGAATCGTATGCCAAAATTTCTCCTGTCTCGATTTGATAAATCCAAGCATAAATACTGATTTGCCCTTGGTGGAGCTTAGAGTGAATCACCGGATAAGTCCGTAAGTTTTCGATTTGGGTGAGTACATTCTCAGCAATAATTATTTCTAAGAGTTCTTCCCCTTCGTAGTGGCTATAATTGTCTTTTACCAGTCGTCGGGTTGCCTCTGCATACTTGAGCCAGTCATGTACAAGCGGCATTTCTACCCGCAAGCTGTCTAACTTCATTAACCCTTTCATAGCACCACAATGCGAGTGACCACAGACAATAATTTGTTGAATATCTAATGCTTGAATAGCATATTCAATTGTTGCCCCTTCACCGCCATTAGTCGCACCAAATGGTGGAATAATGTTGCCTGCATTGCGGATAACAAACAATTCACCTAACCCGGCTTGTGTAATCAGGTTTGGATCGATACGCGAATCTGAACAAGTAATAAATAGTACTCTGGGTTTTTGACCATGAGAAAGTTGTTCAAACAGTTCTTCATTGGCGGAAAAATAACTACTTTTGAATTCGCGCAAACCTTTAATCAATTTTTTCATAAGAGTACCTAAATGAACAAGTAATACTTGAGTTTTTTGGTTAAATAAAAATTTAATTCTCAAACTAAGGAAGCAGGGACGCTCAGAAGCAACAATTGGTTTATTTCATTGAGCATTGTTTATGAAAAAAGCAAATCGGGAGTAAAGTGGATGACCTCATTAATTAAGATAAGTATAAGTACTTCGCTGTCAAAGATAACCAAGATTTAAAACTTGCCAGCACTCTGTAAAAAGCAATCTTAAAGCTGTTATGTGATGTCCGCTTGATTACTTACTAAACCTCAAGAACCCCCTCGCAGGCAAAGAGAGGTGCAATGACTATGGGAATCATATCATGTCCGCTTGATTACTTATTAAACCCGAAGAACCCCACCCCTTAATCCCCTCCCCGCAAGCGGGGAGGGGAGACAAAGCGTAGCTTTGGCGGGGTGGGGTGCAATGACTGTGGGAATCATAACTAATTATGCGGACATGATATCATAACTAATTACCCGGACTTGATATTAGATTCCATTACCGAAATTTTTGACTAAGTTAATAATATATAGTAATCCTATCTGAGTTGTGGAAATTACTTTTTAATCGAACCACAGAGGCAAGAGAGACACAGAGAGAAGAATCAACAGAAATTTTCATAAATGATTTAGGACTGCTATATATAAACAGATTGACTCAATTTATCGGCTCTTGCCATTGCACTATCGGCTGAGTCAAAGGGTGAAATTCGTTGTTGTATTGTTTAAGCAGTCTTGCTAAACTACCCTCTGTGGTCGCAGTTTTAATGTAAAATCAATCTGCAATTAGTAATAAATTTGGTATTTTTCTCCTTACCTCATCTAATTTCCCATCCCCCATTCTCTATTTGCACAAACAATCCCCTACTGCGGAAATTTTGCCAACAGCTTTTTAATGATTACAGCACGACAGCAAGTACTCGAACTTAGGTTTTCTCTCAAAATCTCAGCTATCTTAAGTTTTTCTAGTCTTCCAGCCCGCAATGCAGACCTAAAAGCAATGTCTACGACGGGCTATGCCTCAATACGGTTCAGTTAAGAGGATGTTTTAAAAGTATTTGGCTGTATCTTTGCACTTATTGATCCCCCCTAACCCCCCGATAAATTGGGGGGAACCGGAATCAAAGTCCCCCAATTTATCGGGGGATTTAGGAGGATCTAGAACGTTTTGATACCTACAATAGGACTTTTAAAACATCCTCTAAGGATAATCGTAGGTTGGGTGGAACTTAAGTGTTACCCAACAAACCCGCGTCGTAGGTTGGGTTTCGTTCCTCCACCCAACCTACGCAGTTTATGGTTTTTGCCGCTAACTGAACTGTATTGGGCTATGCCTACGCTAAACGAATTCACGGCATCACTCTACCAATAAACTATTGGGAACGGATGGCGTTCAAAATTTCAGTGTTCATAACTCATGAACTCATCTGATGTACATTTGGAAAGGGCGATGTCTGACGACAAGCCCAGAGGCGGAATGTCTCCGGTGTCTACGCTTGTGATTTTTCATGACTTTAACCCTGCTAAACAATCGCTATCAAGTTATCCAGATAATCGGCGCTGGTGGGTTTGGCGAAACCTTTCTGGCAGAAGATGTCCATATGCCTTCTCGCCGTCGCTGTGTGATCAAGCAACTAAAACCGATAACCAATAATGACCCGCAAACCTACCAAATTATCCAACAACGGTTTGAACGGGAAGCAGCAACCTTGGAGTTTTTGGGTGAAAGTAGTAACCAAATTCCGAAACTCTACGCCTACTTTTCTGAGAATGGGCAATTTTACCTCGTCCAAGAATGGATTCACGGCCAAACCTTGACAAAAATTGTCGAAGCCAAAGGATTTGAGAGTGAAACTGCTGTTCGCCAAATTCTCTTGAGTCTGCTTTGGGTTTTAGATTATGTCCATAGCAAAGGCATTATTCACCGGGATATTAAGCCTGAGAACATTATTCTCCGTTCTGTTGATGGCAAGCCAGTTTTGATTGATTTTGGTGCAGTCAAAGAAACAATCCGTTCTGTGGTGAATTCTCCAGGATACCCCACGCGATCGCTCGTGATTGGTACGCCTGGCTATATGCCGAGTGAACAAGCTGTTGGCCGCCCAGTTTACGCCACTGATATCTACAGCTTAGGCTTAACGGCAATTTATCTGTTGACTGGCAAACACCCGCAGGAATTACAAACTGATCTCAAAACTGGGGAAATACTTTGGCAAGATCACGCCCCTGATGTCTCTTCCCAATTGGCGGCGGTACTCAATCAAGCAATTAAGCCTCATGCTGGCGATCGCTATAGCACTGCTAGTAAAATGCTACATGCCTTGCAGTCTGCTAGTAATATACCTACTGAGTTTGCTGGAAATACTCCCACAGTTAGTTTTTCTCCCACTACATCGACTCGACAAACCCAGGTATTGTATTCACCGCAAAAAAATTCTGCGATCGCACCGTCTTCCAGGAGTGGAAACTGGCAAAAACCTGCTGTAATTGTTGGTAGTTTGCTGATAGGCGGTTTGCTTGGTGCAGTAGCAATTTCTAACATCACTCGTCAGCAAAAACCAGAAACAACTATTGCCACAAACCCCACTCCTGCATCTACTGAACCGCCCGTTTCGTCCCAAACTTCTCCAATCCCAATTGTACCGACCTCACGACCAAAAGAGCGAGTAATTCCCGATCCTTTGCCAATTTCTGATACCCCAGTTGTATCTATACCACAGCCAGAAAAAGAGCCTGTAACTTCAGATACTCCAGCACCAGTAGCAGTATCCACACCACAGGCAGAACCAGAGAATGAGGCGATGCCTGTTTTAGGCAATGCCAGCCCAGTTCCCACACCAGAAATGCGTTCCACGCCACAGAAGAAGCCGCGCAGTAAATTAGCTGCCACTACCAGCAGGCAAAGCGTTCCCGCATTCCCTACAGGTACACCAAGAAACATCGTAGAAGCTACCCTCGGCAAACCAAATCAAGATTTAAGAGGCGCATGGGGCAAGACTCGTGCTGTCGTTTACAAACTAGTGCCAGACAAAATTGACCTTGGCTACTTATTTGATCGGAATTCTAAAGTGCTGCGTCAAACTGAGGTATCTTTTGCCGAATCCGTAGACCCGCAGGTAATGGAGACTACCTTGAATGGAATGTTAGCTGGGCAAGCCACTGAAGATATAAAGCAGGGACTCAAACAGGTACAACAGCGTCAGTCTGATCATTTTAGTTTTAATAATGGCTCAGTCAAGGGTCAGATTATCCGCCAACAATGTAATTTTATTTACATCAGCATTTGGGATGCAAATTTACATGATTTTGTGAGTCCATCTACAGCTAAAAGGTGTTAAATAATTCGTAATTCGTAATTCGTAATGACGCTCTCTACGAGACGCTGCGCGTAGCTTGCTTCTCTGTAAGAGTACGCGGACTCGCTAACGCAACGCTTTCGTAAATTTTGTTTTGTAATGGGGATTTAACCCCAACACAAAACAAAATTTTTATTGAACCGGGGGACTTAAACCCACGGAATTGAGTTAAATTCCTGGTAAACATTGTCCTCAGAATTTAATTTTTTGTATCCTATAAGACAGATTCAGGATTCAATATAGTTAGTCATTTGTCATTTGTCATTAGTTAAATGATGAGTCCTAACTAATACCCAATTCCCATTTTCAAAACTGAGTTTCAAATTCTTAATCTTCATAAAGTTATAAATACCATTATTAACTTTTTAATAATACTTGTCTCAGCTTCTACATGCATGTCGTAAAGTGCGATGGTAATTGTGTAATCTAAAGACAGCGAAGCTAATTATTCAATTGAGGTCTGATGACTCCTATAATCATGCGTCAGCTTTGGTCAGTGGTTGAAACTGCCCAAGCCAAGCTCCTCTTACAACTGGATGATGCTAGCTTGGTGCAGTGGTTAGTAAAACAAACCGAAACACAAGTGTTGTTAGATTCTAACGAAACTGATTATCTGTGCCACTACATTCAATCTCGGCTAGCCCTTATACGTGATATTGCCCATGAACGTCAGTGTTCATGATAGCAAAATCACGATGAATTGATTGATAGTCAAGTGTTATTACTATTGACTATTGGCTTTTTGGGGAAAATAACCTTCCACTAAGCAGTCAGAGCCGACTACACGCCAACGAACACGTTCTAAAGACAATGCCTCAGTCATGGTAGTAAAACCTAAATCGCCCACAGGTGTGGGAGCAATGCTGCCACCAATGATTTTCGGGGCAATAAATGCCAAAACTTTTTGCACTGCTCCTTGAGCGATCGCACTAGCAGCTAAAGTACCACCACATTCCCACAAGACGCTACAAAAACCCCGCTCATACAAGTACGCCATAGCCTTATCTGGTGTCAGTGATGTTAATTCCACCACTTCCACCCCCTGCTTGAGCAACAGTTCTTGGAAGTCGGGATTAGCACCCTTCTCTGTCAACACCAAAGTTGGAGCATCCGCAGTTTGCCACAGATGGGCATTTTCCGGTAAGTTGAGATGGCGACTCATTACCACCCGCAGGGGTTTATGTGCCTCTACTTGACGGGTGGTTAAATAAGGATTATCTTGTCGAACTGTATTACCGCCGACAATTATTGCATCACAAGCCGCCCGCAGCTGATGTACTTCACTGCGGGCTTCTTGGCTTGTTACCCAGGTGCTATGACCAGAGGTGGTAGCAATTTTGCCATCTAAAGTCATGGCATATTTTAAAATTCCCAAAGGTCGTTTGTAGAGAATGCGATGCACAAAAGCTTCATTTAGCTGATGACAAGCTGATTCTTCTACTCCCACCAACACCTCGATCCCCGCCGCACGTAAACGGGCAATACCACCTCCAGCTACCAGGGGATTGGGATCAACCATACCCACCACCACTTTTGCCACCCCTGCTTCGATCAATCCTTCTGAACAAGGGGGAGTACGCCCATAGTGATTGCAAGGTTCTAGGCTGACATAGATTGTTGCACCACGAGCGCGATCCCCTGCTGCCCTCAAGGCAAACACTTCTGCATGAGGCTCACCTGCACGAGGATGAAACCCTTCGCCTACAATCTCGCCATCCTTGACAATCACCGCTCCCACTAGCGGATTTGGCGAAGTCCGTCCTAAAGCGCGGCGAGCAAGTTCCAAACACCGCAGCATCATGCGAGAGTCAAAGTCACTTCCGATCTTTTCCTTTGGTGGTGAATTCAATCCAACTGCTGACTCCACTAGATGTATACTTTCCTGAGTGTAATTTGCTAAGGATGCATCTGCTTGAGCGACCACTGGGGAATTATCCATAATTTTAGGCAACACTGTAAATATTCTGCACGCGATCGCACAGACTTTCCACAGGAGAATCGCGCTTTGCTCCTGATAATTAAACAGAGTTAAATCCAGGCGCTATTATTGGCTCTGGAGTTTAGACTAAGCTATACAAAATGACCCAGCAGGGCTGAGTTAATCAGAGACTTAGCAAAAGTATGAATAATCTAAGGTATTAAACAGCAACAGATGCTTCTTTACGTGGTGGAGTTACTGT
>NZ_JAIVFS010000034.1:0-77456 GCF_020829645.1 Nostoc mirabile CHAB5784
TACCTCTTCTCAATTAATCGTAGCTATCGTCTGTGCCACTCTGCGCGATCGCTGCCGTAAATGCCAGTTGAGCAAATTCTTACATTGCCAGCTTTCTGCGCTTTCCTATCCGTCGAACTCACGTTAAGTTAAGCCTCAAGTGAGCAAAACTATGCTTGAACTCTTAAATATCAAAATTGAAGTAGAAAGGTTGTCTAATATCTTGACCAAGGCTGAAGGCTGTCTTTGACCTCCCAGAACTGAGTGCAAGAATTGAGGACTTGAATCAATTAATTTCTCAAGCTATTTTCTGGGATAATTCTGTCACTTTCTATCAGACACTTCAAGAAATTGAATACCTCAACGCTACAAAGAAAAAATATCAGCGATCGCACTTCATTCTAGAAGATATCAAGGCTGCACTAGAACTACTAGAATTATCTGCTGATGAGGAATTGTTGCAAGAGGCGCAAAGCAACCTTACCCAACTCCAGCAAGAACTCGAAATAGTAGAAATACAACAATTACTGTCCAGTCCCTGCGACGAAAAGGGTGCATTCTTGGTAATTGCGGCTGAGGTTGGAGGTATAGATGCCGAAGACTGGGCAGCTATGTTATTGCGGCTATATCATCGTTGGGCAGTAAATCATAATCATAAAGTACATCTAGTGAAATCAGAGGGTGATTTAGGAGGGGTCAAACATACCACCCTAGAAATTACAGGGCGTTATGCTTATGGCTGACTAAAATCGGAACAAGGAACTCATGCAAGAATAGAGCGAATTTCTCCTGTTCATGGCAATGGCAGACGGCATACCTGCCTAGCCAGTGTAGAAGTCAGCCCTATTTTAGATGAGTCTATTGATTTTGAGATTCCAGAGAAGCATTTAGAAATTACTTTGCCCCGGCATCGGGGGAATGTTAACCGCCCAAAAACATGGGTGCGGTTGTTTCACATTCCTACTGGGATTAGTGTATTTTGTAATCAAGAGCGCAGTCAGATGCGAAACAAAGAGAAAGCCTTAGCTATTCTCAAGAGTAAACTGTTTGCGATCGCACTAGCCCAAGGTGTCCAGCTTGACAAAATTCAACCTCGGCAGATACAACCTCTATCCAACAAGCTCATTCGTGAATATATCTTGCATCCTTACACCAGGGTGAAAGATTTACGTACCAATCTAGAAACACCTGCTGCGGTAGAGGTTTTGAACGGTAAAATTGATTTGTTTATCAAAGCCTATCTGCAACAGTTAAATCATACTACTTCAGTGACCCAAGAAGCACTTGATAATTCCAAGTAATTTTTGTAACTTATATAAGTAGTACAGAAAAAATTTGCCCAACTACAGCTAAAATCAAGAAACATAAGTAGAATAAAGAGCAATTTTCCACTACTAGCGCTCTATCTCTCATTCAGCAAGCACTATGGAAGTTTTAGAACTCAAACGCGAAATCGAAACGTTGTCTGGCCGCCTGGGTAAAACCCAGGAGTATCTTTGACGTACCTGCACTGACAGCCAAAATTCAAGACCTCGAAAAAATATCAGCACAGCCAGAATTTTGGGGTGACCAAACCCAAGCCCAACAAACTCTGCAAGAACTCAACGACCTAAAAGCCCACCTCCAGCAATACGATCGCTGGCACGCCAATCTCGAAGATACTAAGGCAGTTGTTGAGTTGTTGGAGTTAGAAACTGATGAGGCACTACTCCAAGAAGCCGAATCTACCATCACCAAGCTGAATCGTGACCTGGATCAGTGGGAATTACAACAGTTACTTTCTGGCCCCTATGATGCAGAAGGTGCTGTACTGACGATTACTGCTGGTGCTGGTGGCACAGATGCTCAAGACTGGGCATTTATGCTGATGCGGATGTACACCCGTTGGGGTGAAGCTCATGGCTATAAGGTAACTTTAGCTGAAGAGTCGGAGGGTGATGAAGCCGGAATTAAATCGGCAACCCTAGAAATTACTGGTCGCTATGCCTATGGTTACTTGCGATCGGAGATGGGTACACATCGCTTAGTGCGGATTTCACCTTTTAATGCCAACGGTAAGCGACAAACCAGTTTTGCAGGGATAGAAGTGATGCCACAGATTGACAACTCTGTGCAATTGGATATTCCAGACAAGGATTTGGAAATCACCACAACTCGCTCTGGTGGTAAAGGTGGGCAGAATGTCAACAAAGTAGAAACGGCGGTACGGATTGTTCACCTTCCCACGGGTCTTGCCGTGCGCTGTACAGAGGAGCGATCGCAGCTGCAAAATAAAGAAAAAGCCCTAAATCGCCTCAAAGCCAAGCTGTTGGTCATCGCCAAGGAGCAACGCGCCCAAGAAATTGCCGAAATTCGTGGCGATATGGTGGAAGCCTCTTGGGGAAACCAAATCCGTAACTATGTGTTTCACCCTTATCAAATGGTGAAAGATTTGCGTACAAACACGGAAACAACAGCAATTGGTGATGTGATGAATGGCGAACTTGATACATTCATTCAAGCTTATCTGCGCCAAGAAAATAAATTAGTAGAAAGCACTTTTGCATAATTTGAGATTATTTACAAGTGCTAAGTAATTATTTTTAATATTACTTAGCACTTGTTCTTTATTTTTAGTGTTTCAGATTGGTGCGACGCCGATAGCGTTCGCGTAGCGTCTCGTAGAGAAGCGTTAGCGAGTCTTGCCTACGGCACGCTGCGCGAACGAGGGTCATAGCTCGTCGTAGACATCGCATAGCATTCCCTAGACCTCTTGCATAAATCACAAAATTTGAACCCCACCCCGACAATCGTCGCTTTGTCTCCCCTCCCCAAAGCATCGGGGAGGGGATTAAGGGGTGGGGTGTTAGGGACTTTTGCAAGATATCTCCTCTGATTGGGGCGTTTTCAGATAAATTCCTTAGCAATATACAGGCGATCGCCATTCTATGCCAGACCAACTGTTACAGTTATAAAAGAGTCTGTGGACAAATAACTATGAGCAACACTCCTTCAACAGAACCTCAACCTAGCTACGTAAAACTCGCCATGCGAAACATGGTGCGGAAGGGTGGAACTTCCCTGAAGCATTTTGCGTTGACTGCCGTAGGGCTTTTATCTCTCCTTGTTGGTCTTGCTTACCTAACTCACTAGCGAAAAACCGTAAACCTCAGACTAGGAGACTGTGTGCCCCTGAGCGTTGAACTATACGTAGAGGATGATTTTTACGAGTTGTCCCCGACAACATCTGTAAAAATTGATGACACTGATCCCCGAATTACTCCTGAAACTTGGGAAAATTGGTTTAATCACTGGTTGGAAATACTTCACCCTCAAATTCCGCCAGCGCCAAGCTATGAAATCGGGCTGCGTTTGACAGATGACTTGCAAATTCAAGAACTGAATGCCCAGTATCGTCAACAAAATAAGCCTACAGACGTTTTAGCCTTTGCTGCTTTGGAGGTGGATTTTCCTCAAAGCAAAGAGATGCTTGCTTCTGTACCATTATACTTAGGTGATATCATCGTGTCTGTAGATACAGCACAACGTCAAGCTCAACGGCAGGAACATAGCTTACCAACTGAGCTAGCCTGGTTAGCTAGTCACGGTTTATTGCACCTCTTGGGCTGGGATCATCCTGATGAAGAAAGTTTGGGGCGAATGTTAGAACAGCAAGTGAGATTGCTGAACGCAATAGGTATTGCTGTTGACATGGAATAGCAAGAGTTCATGTATTCTTTAATATTAATTTTGGGTAATACTTTTATAATACTTCTGTGGAAATTTGCTTAAAGATTGCCTCAAAATTAATTCCGCTATTAAAATCAGCAAATATTCCCACTGTAGCAACTCTGTTTTTGTGTTTTTAAGTGTATGTCCCAAAAAATTTCTCCATCACCAACGCCCACCTCGTTACAAACACTGGTGTCTAACGAACGGGAATTCTCCTGGAAAGTAGCCTCTAATTTATTTGTTAGTTTTAAATATGCCTGGGCTGGAATCAGCTATAGTTTTCAAACTCAACGTAATTTTCGCATCCACGTAAGTGTTTGCGCGTTGGCGATCGCTTTAAGCGTTTTTCTACATCTGCAAGCGGTAGAAATCGCGGTAATAGGTGTAACTAGTGGTTTAGTTTTGGCATTAGAGTTACTAAATACAGCGATCGAGTCCCTTGTGGACTTAACCGTTAAGCAGACATACCATGATTTGGCAAAAATTGCTAAAGATTGTGCGGCTGGTGCAGTGCTTGTTTCTGCTTTGGTAGCGGTGCTGGTAGCTGGTACGCTCCTGCTCCCTCCTCTGGTAAAGTTAATTATATCGGCTTTGTAGACGTAATTTGCGACGCCGATAGCCAAGCGGTAGCGAGTCTTCTCCCAAGGGGAGACGATGCCGCGCAACGAGCGTCATAGCCCAACCCAGGCATCGTCAACTGAGCCGATAAAAGGATCACACTCTGTCCGATCCCCTGGAGAACACATTATAAGCAATTGAAAAGTGGGGCGATGTCTACGACGGGCTACGCCTACGTGCCAAGCATCCTGGGTAAAGGGCTACTTGGTAATCTTTAGGCGTCCACGTCAGCGTTATTTTTACACCTAGCCAACAAATAGCATGAGATATTTGTCTATGCTTTTTGCAACTGATGAGTGGTAAAAACCAGGAGTGATGAGCTTTGATTATAGTTATCGACAATTACGACAGTTTTACATATAATTTAGTGCAGTATCTGGGAGAATTGGCAGCAGAATTCCCAGTGGCAGATGATATTAAAGTTTTTCGTAACGACAAAATATCCATAGATGAAATTCGGGCATTACAGCCGGAAGCTGTGGTTATTTCTCCTGGGCCTGGTCGCCCGGAAGATGCCGGTATTTCTTTAGAATTGATTGAACAGCTAGGACAAGAGTTGCCAATCTTGGGTGTTTGTTTAGGACATCAAAGCATCGGTCAAGTGTTCGGTGGTAAAATAATTCCTGCTCCAGAGTTGATGCATGGCAAAACCTCTCAGGTGTCTCACACTGGGGTGGGGGTTTTTCAAGGATTAGAAAATCCTTTAACCGCCACCAGGTATCATAGTTTGGTGATAGAACGTGAGACTTGCCCAGATGTGTTAGAAATCACCGCTTGGGTTGAAGATAACACCATTATGGGAGTGCGACACCGGAACTATCCTCACATTCAGGGCGTCCAGTTTCACCCAGAGAGTGTCCTGACATCTTCAGGAAAACAGTTATTGCGAAATTTTCTGGAACAGTTACAGTCAAGAGCATAATTAATGAAACGACGACAGTTGATGGGCTATGCTGGGGCGGGGTTGGTCACAGCTTTGGTTACTACCTTGGGTTCTGAATCTCAAGCTGACGCACAATCTAGCGGTTTATCAGTTCAGTGGTTGGGTCATACTTGCTTTCTTTTTACTGGTGGCGGTGCGAAAATTCTTGTCAATCCATTTCGGGCGGTCGGTTGTACTGCTGGGTATCGTCCACCAAAAGTTGCAGCAGATTTAGTACTGATTAGCAGTCAATTGCTGGATGAAGGTGCTGTGGACGTACTACCGGGAAATGCAAAACTCATCTATGAACCAGGAGTTTACGAGTTTAAAGGCATTAAGTTCCAAGGAATTGCCATAGACCACGATCGCAAAGGTGGTAAGCAGTTTGGCTCAAATACCACTTGGAGTTGGAAGCAAGGCGGAATTAATATCCTACACTTAGGCGGAGCTGCTGCACCCATTTCCATTGAGCAAAAAATCCTAATGGGGCGTCCCGATGTAGCATTTATTCCAGTGGGAGGCAGTGCAAAAGCCTACAATGCTGAGGAAGCAAAGCAGGCTGTTCAAATCTTAAATCCTAAGTTCGTGATTCCAACCCATTACCGCACACAAGCGGCTGATGCTGCTACATGTGATATTTCACCACTCGATAATTTTCTGACCTTGATGCAAGGTATGACAGTGCGGCGTAGCAATGGAGATAGTATTTCCATTAGCCCCAAAGATTTGCCGGAAAATAGCGTGATTCAGGTTTTAAGTTACAAATTTTGAGTTACAAGTTTTGAGGAGCAGAGGAGTAGGGGAAGCAGTGGAAGATTTCTAACTTCTAATATTATGTCCGCATAATTAGTTATGATTCCCACAGTCATTGCACCCCACCCCGACAATCGTCGCTTTGTCTCCCCTCCTGCTTGCGGGGAGGGGATTAAGGGGTGGGGTTCTTCGGGTTTAATAAGTAATCAAGCGGACATGATATAACTCCTGTACAGACGCGATTAATCGCGTCTCTACTCCTAACTCCTGTACAGACGCGATTAATCGCGTCTGTACTCCTAACTCCAGCTTTTAGAACGTATACCACTGTGGGCCAAGCTTATCTGCGTCGCTGATGGGAGTCTCAACTGCTGTCGTCTCATTTATAGTCCAAATGTTGTCTGCACCTGCTGTCTGATCGCGCCAGTAAATGTCAGTCTTACCATCGCCGTTGAAGTCGCCAAGGGATGGTGTCAAGGATGCGCTATTAGTCGGTAAGAAAGCTTCAGTAGCAACTGTTGTACCATCCATCAACCAAGCGGTGTTCTCACCAGTTGTGCCATTGTGCCAGAAGATATCGGTCTTGCCATCGCCGTTGAAATCGCCAATTTTAGAAGTCCAGGCTGAGTCAAGTGTCCCCAAAGTGCCTTCTGTGACTAAGATACCATTCATCGTCCAAACCTTGTTCTCACCTGTTTGAGCGTTTCTCCACAGAATGTCAGTGCTTAAATCACCGTTGAAATCACCAAGGCTAGCAGTCCAGGCGGCATCTTGTGATTGCAGCGCAAATTCAGTCTTTTGCGTACCATCCATAAACCAAGCGATGTTATCGCCAGTTGTCTGATTGCGCCAGAAAATGTCACTCTTGCCATTGCCGTCAAAATCAACAATCGTAGGAGTTAGTGCTGCGTCTGTAGTGTCTAGAACAGTTGCATTCAGAACGGTGGTGCCATCCATTTCCCAAATAGCGTTCTCACCAGTTGTGCCATTATGCCAGAAGATATCGGTTTTGCGATCGCCATTAAAATCGCCAATCTGAGGAGTCCAAGCTGGGTCAACGCTGGTTAGAGAAGCCGCATTAGCAACTTTTGTGCCATCTATTAACGCAATGCTATTCTCACCTGTTGTCTTATTGCGTAATAAGAAGTCGGTTTTGCCATCAGCATTGAAGTCAGCAATTTTGTAATCATAGGCAGTTATGTCGAAATTACCTAGAGAACCCTGTTCGAGAACTTTTGTTCCATCCATTAACCGAATGATAATCTCACCGGTTGTAGAATCGACCCAAACTTTATCCGTTTTGCCATCACCGTTAAAGTCAGGAGTAATCGCCGCACTAGTTAAGTAAGGATTAGGATTGGGATTTGCTGACGTTTTAACAGGCGCAGTCACGGGTTCACTTTCTAGTGCTAGTGAGGAACTCTTATTCCCAAACCCCAAATCATAATTTAAACTCTCAAAAGAATTTGTCAAGATTTGTGATTTTGCAAAAGAATCTGATGCCCATTTAGATGTATTCAAAGCTAAGGGTGAAGAATTTGTACTTCCAAGCATGGTGTATTTTTATTATTGGTTGTCATATTTTTTTAACTTTTTTTGGCAATCTATTTCTGTAACGAAATAACATTTACCCCGCTTTCAAGATTTCTTTATAACTATTTTTTCTTTATTAATGTCATTATTTGAAGATAAATGTCTGCTTTCTTTTAAACGATTATCATGAAATTTTCAATTTGTATACAAGCAATTGTCAAAGACATTTTGTGCTTTATGTATATGATAAAATATAGATATAAATTGATTAAATAATTTATTTTGTTTAATATTTAAAATGTTCAATTAAAACATACACCTTTAAGGAATTGTTATTCGGTTACATAAAAAATTTACACTATGTAATACTGCTGTGATTACATAGTGGTTTGTATAGCAAGTCTAAATTATTGATGAATAACTAGATCCCCGGCTTCTTAAAGAAGTCCGGGATCTGAGCTTTTCAAGATAATTGATTATTCTCGAATGATTTATAACTTGAGTGGAAACAAATATTGGTTAGAATAACTTAGATTAGCAACTATTAAGAGGCATGATCTGTGCATCCTCTAGTGGTAAAAAGTGTAAAATAACACAATACTTTCATAAATACATCAGCTATGCAAGCAGAATATCGGCAGCGTCGCAAGCAGTTAATGGCAAAAATTGGTGATGGCACAGCCATTTTTCGCAGTGCGCCAATGGCAGTGATGCACAACGATGTCGAGTATGTTTATCGCCAAGACAGTGATTTTTTTTACCTGACTGGTTTTAACGAACCACAGGCTGTTGCAGTGTTAGCGCCGCATCATTCAGAACATCGATTTGTGCTGTTTGTCCAACCGAAGGATCGCGAAAAGGAAGTATGGACTGGTTGTCTTTCAGGGGTAGATGCAGCCAAAGAAATTTATGGTGCTGATGAAGCGTACCCCATTAGCGAGTTAGATGAAAAGTTGCCACAGTATTTGGAAAAAGCCAGCCGAATTTATTATCACTTAGGACGCGATCGCGCCTTCAATGACCAAATCCTAGGACATTACCAAAGTTTACTGCGGACTTATCCTAAGCGCGGTACTGGCCCGATCGCCATTGAAGATACTGGCCCTGTCCTCAACAGCATGAGACTAATCAAAAGTGAAGCTGAGTTGGAATTGATGCGTCAAGCAGCTGCGATCGCTACTGAAGCACACAATTATGCACAAGAAATCGCCGCACCCGGACGTTATGAGTACGAAATACAGGCGGAGATGGAACGCATCTTTCGAGTGCGGGGTGGAATGGGGCCAGCTTATCCTTCGATTGTGGCTTCTGGTGTTAATGCTTGCGTACTGCACTACATTGAAAATAATCGTCAAATGCAGGATGGAGAATTACTGCTAATTGATGCCGGTTGTGCTTACGGTTATTACAACTCGGATATTACACGGACATTTCCCGTAGGTGGTAAATTTACGCCAGAACAAAAGACGTTGTATGAGATTGTATTGGAGGCGCAAAAACAAGCGATCACTCAAGTGCAACCAGGTAATCCCTTCAAATTAGTTCATGATACAGCAGTGCGCGTTCTCACGGAAGGTTTAGTTGAACTTGGCATCCTCAAAGGTGAAATTGATAAGTTAATTGAAGAAGAAAAATATAAGCCATATTATATGCACCGTACCAGTCATTGGTTAGGGTTAGATGTTCATGATGTGGGCGTTTACCAGCACGGTGAAGACAAACCGCAGATTTTACAACCAGGCCAAATTTTGACAGTGGAACCGGGATTATATATTGTGCCTGACACCAAACTAGCAGAAGATCAACCAGAGACTGATCCTCGATGGATTGGCATTGGTATTCGGATTGAGGATGACGTGTTAGTTACACCTGGTGGACATGAAGTGTTAACTGCGGGAGTTCCCAAGGCAGTAGATGAAGTGGAAAGATAAAAAAGGGGATGGTGTGTCCTAGTCTGTGATGTTTCAATTTAGGACTTACGCAAAAACCCTCTCAAACTCTCATTCCTCCGTGACGCGCCAGTTGCTTCAAGTCTCTTAACCGCAAGGGCGCACTGGCTTCTCTGCGCCGCGCCAGTTGCTTCAAGTCTCTTAACCGCAAGGGCGCACTGGCTTCTCTGTGGTTCGTTTTCCGTTACCCGTGCGTAAGTCCTACAATTGATGGGTAAGCAAGTTCGTAGTAAGGACTTTAGTCCTTATTTTCTAAGCACTAAAGTGCTTACTACAAACTTTTCATTACTAGCTTAGACATTGTACTAACTATCCCCAAGCTAAAATTGAGGGCAAGCCATCAGAGTTGTTGTCAGAATTCCTAAGATTTTGTCTATTTCTTTAATAAAGTAATCGTTCTTATCGATAAAGATGGTATTTTCACAAAGTTTGAGAAATTTCCAATCTGTTCCTGTTGTAACTACACCGTAAATGTCATTGATAATATTCCCTTGTTGCTGGTTAAACAATTGAGATGCAATCATTGTCGCAATACATTGTCCTAAACCAGATTTAATACTCTCATTTTTAGCTTCCACAATAGTCACGACAGGACTAGTAATATCATATTGTTCTGGTGAACAACTGAGAATAAAATCACAGCGTCCTTCTAAGCCTTTAGCAGCATCTACATTAAACTCTGAACCAGAAAATATACTAATTTGGTATTTAAAGAAGCGTTTAACTTCAATTAAAACAGGCATAATAATTAGTTCAGAACGAGCTTTTTCTGTATTTATTGCTGTCACCAATGGTAGATGCTCAGAGAAGATCAAATTTAGATATTCACTAGGTGAAACTGCTTGCACATCTGCAAATAAATCTTGATTTTCAACAAAGATTAATTTAAAGTCTGTTTTTACTTTGCTAAGATTAAAGGCGTTGTACGGCACTGTATCACCCCTCAATCACGCTTAACTCAATAGTATCATCTTGAGAGTAAAGTGCAGCGATGCCTACGGCGGCAAACTACGCAAGTTGCGATCGCGAAGAAAGTAAGTTTGATGATATCTCAAATTAAGAACAGCCCTCAACAAATTCAACTTCTGGTAGTTTACCTGAGCGAAACTGAGTGACACGCTTACCGTCAGTCTCGAATACCACACGATAGTTTTGGTCAGCACGGTCTTTCGGGATCAATGTCAAGTAGTGTCCGCCTTGGACGTATTTATGAGGCGTGACTTTAATTTGTCCTGGATAAAGGAACTTGATCCGTGTTTCGGTGTCGCCGATTTTTGCACCTTTTAAGGTAGTAATTTTGCCATCTCTCCACACATCTACCCTAGAAATGCGACCTTCTGTGACCATAAACCCAAGATTCTTAGGTTCCCATTCCGGCTTAACGTAGTAGCAATTATTATTAAGTGCATCGCCAATTAGCTTAGTAGTAGCAGCTTTTGCCGCTTGGGAAACAGTCATCCCAACTCGAACTTGTCCGACACCATTGATGAACAATTTCGATTGATTTGTCAGTTTTGTCTGTGCTATGACTGTGCCCACAGTTAGAGAAGAAAGAGCAAGCGTTACGATGCCAAAAGTCAATAATTTAGCTTTGCTATTCATTTTCTGTAAATAAAAAAGGGTAGATATTTATATACAATAGCCATATTGTCAATTTTGGATTTTCAAGCTGTTGACTTACGAAACTCAGCTACCATTCCAATCAAGCCAAGTAAGGCAATATAAAGAATTTATGCATTAAACTCCAAATTTTTGGACTGTAAATTAAGCGATGGCTACGCCCGCAGTTCGCGTAGCGTCTCATGGAGAAGGCATCGCCTGAGCAAAAATACCAAAATTTGGTTGGAATATCATTTTTTTCATAGTACAAACGTTCACCTTGAAAGGGCTAGTTATAAAACTATAAAATTCCACCTAAAAAAATGAGGATGGTATGCGCCATCCTCATTTTATTTTTTTGTTCTTTTACTCATTTCCAGATGGTAGCCTAGAAAAGAGTCAACTATTATAGTTGTGGTACGTACTGCTGCTTCTCAGGGACTTCAGCGTACTCAGCCACAATCTGGCGGAATTCTTCGCCGTCAATGGTTTCTTTCTCGATGAGCAAATCGACTAAGCGATCGCTGACAGTGCGATGGTCACGAATAATTTTCTTCGCATTTTCATAGCATTCTTCCACGATCGCTCGCACTTGTCCATCAATGCGAGAGGCGATAGATTCGGAATACTCAGATCGGGTTGTCCAGTCACGACCCAAGAATACTTCACCCTGCTGGCTTTCCAACGACAGTGGGCCTAAGTCGGACATCCCGAAACGAGTCACCATTTGCCGTGCCATTCCCGATAACTGCTGCAAGTCTCCACCAGCGCCAGTTGTGACTTCCGCAGCCCCAAAAATCACCTCTTCAGCAGCACGACCACCCAAAGCGCCAGTAATCCTTGCTCTCAACTGAGAACGAGAAATTAATCCTTGTTCTTCGTTGGGAGTAAACCAAGTTAAACCCTGCGCTTGTCCTCTTGGAATCAAGGTAACTTTCTGCACTGGGTCATGGTCTTTTAACAAAGTTCCCACTAAGGCGTGTCCAATTTCGTGGTATGCAATTAAGCGCTTGCTCTTGCTATCTACCAAAGGAGTGCCTTCCATCCCAGCGACTACCCGATCTACCGCATCATCAATTTCGCGGATGGTGATAGCTTCTTTACGTCTTCTAGCAGTCAGAATTGCTGCTTCGTTGAGTAAGTTAGCTAAGTCAGCACCAGTGAATCCAGGAGTGCGGCGAGCGATCGCATCCAAAGATACACTAGTATCTAATTTCTTGTTCCGCGCATGGACTTGTAAGATTTCCAAACGCCCTTTGATATCGGGTGCATCGACAGTTACTTGTCTGTCAAAGCGACCGGGACGCAACAAGGCTGAGTCTAGTACGTCGGGGCGGTTGGTGGCAGCAATAATAATGATGCCTGTGTTACCTTCAAACCCGTCCATTTCGGTGAGCAATTGGTTCAGGGTTTGCTCTCTCTCGTCGTTACCGCCGCCGATACCAGCACCACGTTGGCGTCCAACTGCGTCGATTTCATCGATGAAGATGATACAGGGCGCGTTGTCTTTGGCTTTCTTGAACAAATCGCGGACGCGGGATGCACCCACACCAACGAACATTTCTACAAATTCCGAACCGGAAATACTGAAGAAAGGTACGCCAGCTTCGCCAGCGATCGCTTTTGCTAGTAAAGTTTTACCAGTTCCAGGAGGCCCAACTAACAGCACTCCCTTGGGAATCCGTGCGCCTACAGCAGTAAATCTTTCTGGCTGCTTCAGGAAGGTGACGACTTCTTGCAGTTCTTCTTTAGCTTCTTCAATCCCGGCTACGTCGTCAAATTTAACCCCGGTTTTCGCCTCCATTTGGAAACGCGCTTTGGATTTGCCGAAGTTCATCGCTTGACCTGGCCCACCGGGGAGGTTGCTAGAACGCCGGAACAAAAAGAACAGCCCGGTAATCAATAAAACTGGAAATATGAGATTGCCCAACAATCCCCAAATTGCGCCATCATTCCGCATGGGGTGAGCATCAAAACTAATGTCTTTTTCTTTGAGCTTGCTAATTAACTCAGGAGCGTTAACAGGCAAATCCACACGCCACCTTTGGACACGATTTTCGATGTCTGGATCGCGGGCTTCTATAATTGCTGTCCTACCGCCTTCGTACAGATCCACGCTGGTGACGCGATCGCCATCCAAGTATTCTAGAAACCGACCATAAGTCATGCGGGTATTGGCTGCATTCTTACTCATGTCAGTAGGAGCGCCTGCAAAGGCCCCTTGCCAGAAGAAAAAACCAATTACCAAAGCAGGCAATGTCCAGAGTACTACGACTTTCCAAGAGAATTTCATCTTAATTTGCCTCTAGATGCCTATACAACTGATCAGCCTTAGCAACCGAATGTTCATCACTCTGTCACTTTAAGCTGTTAAACGGATGTTTATAAATCCATTTTGTGTAATTTGATCTCTTATATGCACTGCCATACAGCGATTGGCTCATTATGGCGATGCCAACAAGAATCTTAATCAAAGTTAACTTAATTTTAATACAGCTTGGATTAACCAGCAGAGAATTTGTAGAGAGCCATGAGAGAGAAGTTGGCTATTTAAGCAGCCGCTTGGCGTGTAATATAAAACACCACAAAGTAAACTACCTACGAATTTCCCTGGTGAGCGAGGTTATTTTCTTACGGCGTGCAACTTTTGAATTCTGAGATATGTCATAAAAAATACATCTTGTTAATCAGGATAAAGTTTTTTATTGCAACAGTTACATACTTCGTTGCTAGTAAAAAGAAAATTAATCAATGGAACTACAAAAATGACTTCCAAAAGTCTCAAACACTTGACTTTAGCCCTGGTTCTTCCTGTTATAAGTTTAGGGATATTAACTGCCTGCGTTCAAGGTAATAGACCCGTCCGAAAATTAAATTCCCGTAAAGATAGGATATAAAATTTCATTTTTATAAATCGTAATATTTACCATATATAGCTTTTGCGGATTGTATAGAATAATAAATTGTGTTGACGCTCAAAATTTGAAAATCATACTTTTTGTCTCTAAACTATCATTAACTATCTCAAAACCTGATTGCTACGTTGAGCGAAGACATATAAGCACCCTTTAAAATCCTTTTTAAATAAAATTAATTCAGTAAATATACGGTATAAGAGGAGAGGGTTTCGTGTACCCTTGTCCTCCCTTACCCCGTTCCCTATTTAACTTCTGTAATTTTTAGAGTGTAAGGAAGATACTTGTCTTTTTCGTAGGAACCAATCCAAATTTTGTAAGTTCCAGCCAGCCATTCACCAATAATGCCAGCATTTTTGCCTTCAAAATCGTCATTGCACCAAGTACCACCGGGCCCCTTGATAATCATGGTGGTGTCTTCAGGACTTTGCACTTGCAGCTTCAGGTAGTCAAATTTACTTGTTAGCGCTAATGTGTGGTCTGGTGTTTCATCAACAAATCCGGTGCAAGGGCCAGTGGCTGTTTCACTTCTCCCACCTACTTGACTGCCAGATATTGAACCACCACTCATCCCGCGAACTGTCAGGGGGTCTGGAGAAAACTGAGGGCCAATGGTGACATCTCCAAATATCGTTGGCGCTTCCTGAGCATCAACGGCAGCATTAACTGCCGATGTGATGAACAGCGTAACTATCATGAACGATAATCTCATCCCTCTATTGAGCGCTTTTGTCGGCATTGTAATTACGTTCGCTTCTAAGTGTTTTTGAAGACATGAATTTTACACACCAAGTTCCCAACGTGAGGAGAATTGACTACCTATTTTAGATTTGAAATTGGGGATAATTCATTAGTAGTTAGTCAATAATTTCTTGTTCTTATAGTTGCTCTATTACTCGATCAATCCAAAATTTCTGGGTGAAGGCGGGGAACAGGGAATGGGGAATGGGGAAGAGGACAAGGGGCAGGGAGCAGGGAGCAAAGGGGAAAGATAAGAGGTAATTTTTTATTCTCCCCCTTGCCCCCTGCCCCCTGCCCCCTGCTTCCCCTATTTCCCACTCCCCGCCCATCTAAAAATTGTTGTAATCGCTAACTAGCTTCCGTTATTGCCCTGCTCAAGCGCGACTTATCTAAACCAATCTGATTTAGTAGTAACCAAGATTGGATCAAGTCGGGGCCATGAACATCTCCAGTTAAGGCTGCTCTGAGCGATCGCATTACTAAGCCTTTTTTGACTTTTTGCTCTTTCACTACTTGTTTAATAATCTCCTGGGCGGCGGCTTCCGACAGTTGCGGCTGATTTTCTAAAGCTGTAACAATCCCCTCAAGGACAGCAGTAGAACCTTCTTGCTTGAGTTGTGTACTACCTTCGTCGCTAAATTCAATTATGTCGCTAAAAAACAGTTGGCTTTGAGGTACTGCATCTACTAAACGAGTCAAACTCTGGCTAATTAAAGTTACTAGCTGTTCTAACCAGGGGCGATCTCTTCCACCATCAAATTTATACCCAGCCGCTTGCCAATAGGGTATGAGTAAATCTGTGAGTTTATCTACTGGCGTCTTGTGGATATACTGACTGTTCAACCAATCCAGCTTGTCCCAGTCAAACTTTGCACCTGCTTTATTTACACGCTCAAAACCAAATTCTTTTGCTGCTTCTTCTAAGGTAAATATTTCTTGTGTCGAGTCTGGTGGCGACCAACCCAGCAATGTCATGTAATTTACTAAGCCTTCAGCAGTAAAACCCATTTTCTGAAAGTCAGAAATGGAAGTGACACCATCCCGCTTAGAAAGCTTGCGTCCTTCCATGTTCAAAATTAGCGGCGTGTGGGCAAACTCTGGAATTTTTGCACCCATTGCTTCATACAGTAAAATTTGCTTGGCAGTGTTGGCGATGTGGTCTTCTCCCCGAATGACATGGGTGATTTGCATATCGATGTCATCCACTACAACTACAAAGTTGTATAAAGGTTGACCGCTTCCTTCTTCTGAGGCGCGGGCGATGACCATATCACCACCTAAATCGCTACCTCGCCAAGACATCTTTCCCCTTACTAGGTCGTTCCAGACAATTTCCCGCCCATCTTCGATTTTGAAGCGAATCACAGAGGAGCGACCTTCTGCTTCAAATGCGGCGCGTTGTTCTGGTGTGAGGTTGCGGTGACGGTTATCATAACGAGGAGCTTCGCCTCTAGCTTTCTGAGCTTCTCTTAGAGTTTCTAGTTCTTCGGAAGTGGTGTAGCAGCGATAAGCTAATCCTTGATCTAGCAGTTTTTGCACTGCTTCCTTATAAAAATCCAGGCGTTGAGATTGGAAAAATGGCCCTTCATCCCAGTTAAGCCCAAGCCAACGCAATCCTTCAAGAATATTGTCGGTGTATTCGGGACGCGATCGCTCTAAATCTGTGTCTTCTATTCGCAGGATAAATTTCCCACCGTGGTGGCGGGCAAATAACCAGTTAAATACAGCCGTTCTAGCTGTACCAATATGTAAATTTCCGGTTGGACTCGGCGCAATACGGACTCTGACAGTCACAGTTAATTCTCTCTTTCGTAAAGCATGATAAATGTAGCTTATAATGAACTACCCCGCCCATCTAAGAAGAGTACGCGTGGTTTCTGACGCTTCATCTCAGACAGTTGCTTGAACCCACCGCAGTGAGTAGAAGTAGAGCTATCCGATCAACGTTTGTTGAGGCTAGTCCCCAGCCCCATTGCCACGCCAGGTGCTTCACTTGGGGAAACCCCAAGACCGCACTGGCTTCACTTGAGCATAACTTGTGCAGCAGCTAGGTCGCGGTCACAAGTGAATCCACAGGAGCAACTGTGAATTCGCTCAGATAATTCTTTTTTCTTTTGACTTCCGCATTGAGGACAAGTTTGGCTAGGTTTAACTTTTTGGGTTGGAACTTCCACAAATATTCCCCCTGCTTCAGCCAATTTGTACTCAATTGCCGATCTCAATGCACCCATCCCGACATCAAGTATGGAGCGATTAAGTCCAGTTTTTTGAGCTTTACGCAAGAACCCAATTTTTGGCTTTCGTACAAGAGCTTTGATATTGAGTTTTTCTGTGGCAACGAGGCTATTAGAGCTTACGATCTCTGCTGCTACTTTGTGAACCCAATCCTGTCTTTGTGCGCTAACTTTGCGTTGCAGGTTTGCTACTTTTCTATTGGCTTTTTTCCATCGGCTTGATGCTTTAATCTTCTTTTTAAAGTCCGGTTTGGTTTTGCGTCTTTTAGATTTGGAAGCAATCCTTATTTTGGACTGTGTTACAGCTTTAGGGCGGGGGTTCTCCACCACAGTCCCATCCGAGCAAGCAATGTATATAGCGTACAACTGTGTCAATTAACTTGCATTCCTATAGGCACTGTGTTTATAAGATAAACTTACATATAGTGTTTGTAACCAAATACAGAAAGAAAGTTATAAATTCAGATATACTGAAGCGACTCGAAGAGATATTTTCCCATCTATGCCAAAATCAAAAATGTGAGTTGATAGAGTTTGAGGGAGAGCCAGATCATGTTCACCTACTCATAGACTTTTCTCCCGATATTGCCCCATCAAAGTTAGTGAATACTTTAAAAACAATTTCCAGTCGGATGATTAGAAAAGAATTCTCCGAACACATCAACAAGTTCTGCTCGTTGCCCGTGTTTTGGACAGGTGCCTACTGCGTCATTTCCGCAGGAGGAGCGCCATTAGAAGTAATACAGCAATATATCCAAAACCAAGACGAGCCTGAGTAGTTAGGTAGCATAGAATCTGCCCGTCCCTAAAGATAGCCCATGATTACATGGACGAGGAATGCGGGACGGAAGAATGTTCAAACCCTGAATTCTGAGTCAATCCCTTTGGGAAATTCAAAATCCAAAATCACCGAAGTTCAGTTCAGTGATTCACTACTCATAAATTTAAAACGGGACTGACGGGGCTCGAACCCGCAACTTCCGCCGTGACAGGGCGGTGCTCTAACCAATTGAACTACAGTCCCTTGTTTGGCAACTTTGCTATTATCACTATTTTTTTTCTACTTGTCAAGCGTTTTGGAGTTGGAAATTAGGAATTCTTTTTGTCCCATCTCTCCAAGGTGCGGATTTTTCGTTAAAACCCTGATAATACAACCTGTGGCTGTGATTCCAGATGCTGCAATATCCGAGATTGCATTTGTTTATACTGCTGCTTTAATAGCTGTTTGCTCAACTGGGGCACAGAAGCTGGTGGTAGACTATGAATTTGTTGCGCCCAGTTTTTCAACATTTGGCGCTGAGTTGGCTCGATGCGACTGCTGAGAACGTTGGTGCAAGAATTTGGTGCTTCCAGAGTAAAGAAAATCAAAGGATAGTGTTCATTTTCAGCCAGCAAACTTACCAGCCTAAGATTTTGGGGATTTTGCATATCTAAGTAGCAGGGTAGCCACTTAGGAGCCAATTGCCGATTGTAGAGTAGAGTCACCCACAACAACATTGGATGAGGGGATGTCATAAAGATAAACTGGTTGTAACGGGTAGAAAGGGCATAGTTTTTGATTTCTTGTTTAGGCAACATTAACCATAGGGCTGTCATAGTTCCCTGTGCGGTGTCTAGAAGCTGGGGAAAAACAATTTCTTGAATTGGTTTATTTTGAGGCCACAAAAGTTTCTGACAGCTTTGTTCTACTGTAATTGGTAAACCTGAATCTAAAGGACGGCTAAGGATGGAGCTAGAGGCTAAAGTTGTAGGTATACTGGGACAATGAGACTCTTCCAAACTGTTTAAAACTTGCAAAATTTGAGCGATATTTTGGGGGCGATCGCTTGGTTTTTTCGCAAGACAAGACATGATTAAATTATTTAGCTTCTGAGGTATTTTAAGAGTAGGTTTAACATCTGCGATCGCTTTTGGTTGCTCAAAGTGATGTGCTTTATACCAAGCGCCAAAGTAATCAGTTTCTGGTTGCCAAGGTTTTTTGCCTGTGAGCATTTCAAACATCATCACACCCAGGCTATAAATATCAGAGCGACTATCTAATTTTTCCCCATCTAGCTGTTCTGGTGAACAGTAGGGTAAAGTGCCATTAAATCCCCTACTTGTACTAACTGTTGATGCATAATTTAAAAATCTAGCAATACCAAAGTCGAGAATTTTAACTAATTCACCCAATATCGGATCAGGAATAACTAAGATATTGGCAGGTTTGATATCTCTATGAACTAACGGAGAAATTTTGCCATCAATATTAATGCCTTGATGGGCGCACTGTAAGCCCAAACAAATTTGGCGGGAGAGAGTCAAAAACATAGGCAGTGGTAGCGGAATTAAATCCTTTAAACTCTTCCCACATAGATATTCCATAACATAATATGGTTTTCCTTTCTCATTCACACCATAATCATACGCCCGCACTATATGTAAGCTCTTTTGACTCAAAGCTGCACTCATTAAAGCTTCACGAGCAAAGTCTTGTTCCATCTTGTTATCTACAACAGTTTGAGTCAAAAATTTGATAGCAACTGGTATGCCTCCTAACAAAATATCATTTGCTAAAAAAACTTCACCCATACCACCGCTACCAATTAATTGCTTGAGTTGATAACGATTGGCAAGCAAGCCCGTACTACTTGGAGATGTAAATAAGCTCTTATTCACTTTATTCACCTCTGCTGCTGAGTCTATTTAAAGTTAACAATACACACATAAAAATATCATTAGGTAATGGTAGCAAGCATTTTGATTGCAAACTTTCAAGAACGTGATAAAAGTTTTAAAAACATCTCCAAAAATTTATCCATCCAATTTTTTAACCCTTCTGTCTCAGCTTTTTGATCTGCGGCTAACTTTCGTAAGATGTCTAACTTCAGCTTTTCATAATCTGCTTTTAGAAGATTTTTGGCTTGATTAGACAGAATTAATTCATTTGAAGGCTGACTCATGTCTAAGCAATCTATAAGTTGCTGGCGCTGGTTAGCTGTAAGGCTTAAAGTTGTTACATGAGCGCAACGAGTTGGATCTTCTATGGCAAAAAATAGTAGATGATAGTAACCTACTTCTGCTAAAGTACGTGCTATATTCTGGCCTTTATTATCTTTCAAATCCAGAAAATAAGGTAGCCACTTAGTCATAGAAGGTTGGGCGTCGTATAGTACTGTTACCCACAATAGCATTGGGTAAACATTCATTTGACTTATAAATTCAGTACCATGTATTTTATCCAAAAATCTTGTAATCTCTTGTTTGGGTAACATTGCCCAAAAAGTTGGTATAGCTCTTTCAGTCGTTTGTAGTAAATGGGGAAACCCAATTGGCGCAATTGGTTTATTTTTAGGCCAATTCTTCTGCAAGCACTCTTTTTCTGATAATAAAGTTACAGGTACTAATTGAACCGGACATGAAAGTTTAATAATGTCACTGTTGTTACTAGGAATACCATCATTAATCTGAACATTAACTTTTTTGAAATCTTCTAATATTTGGTTGATATTTTGAGGGCGATCGCTTACTTCTTTAGCTAAACAACTCATCACTATTTTTTCTAACACTTGCGGAATTTTGACTTGCGGATTCACTTCCTCAAGGGTAGGTGGAATTTGAAAACGATGCGCTTGATACCAAGTACCAAAAGAGTTACTTTTTGTCTGAATCTGAAATGGATGCTTTCCTGTCAGCATCTCAAACATTAGTACTCCCAAACTGTAAATATCAGAGCGCACATCTAGCAATTTGCGTCCTTCCATGTGTTCTGGAGAACAGTAAGGTAAACTGCCAATAAAAGAATCTGTCAGAGTCATTCCACTTCGCTCTGTTAAAAACTTGGCAATACCAAAATCTAGTATTTTAACAATTTCTCGTTGTTTATTATCTTCAGTAATGAATATATTTTCTGGTTTTATATCTCTATGAACAATAGGATAAATCTCTCCTTTGAGGCTGATACCTTGGTGGGCACATTGTAAACCTAAACAAATTTTATTACAAATCTCTAAAAAATTCGATATTGTTAATGGCTGAATTTTGAGAATTTGTTTGAGATTTTTTCCTTGGAGGTATTCCATTACATAAAATGGAGTTTTATCTTCAGTAACGCCGTAACTTAAAATGCGAACAATATGTTTACTTTTGCGACCCAATTGAGCGCCAATAAAAATCTCTCTGGCAAAGCGTTGGGACATGTGCTGGTTAGCCAAATTAAATGATAAGACTTTGACTGCGATCGGCATACCACCTTTAGCAGTATCTTCTGCTAAATAAACTCTACTCATGCCCCCTTTGCCAATCAAATCTCTGATTAAGTAGCGATTATTTAAGAACTGTCCAATGTAATCGTCTAATTCTGCTTTTTGCCCTACCATATTCTCAACTTTGTTTTGTAACATAAAAATCATTTATGAAAAATATTGTTGGCAAAATACTTTGATCAGTCTAGCTAATTATTAAATTTAAATTTAGAAAGTATCATAATTTTGAGAAAATTAATCATATCCTGTAATCATGGTTAATCTATCTGAAAACTTTCCTAAACATTGTGTAACATATTTATTAAGCAATACGGTTGAGAAATTACACGGAAACTACAAATAAGCTAGATAAAGCTGCCTAGTAGATTCCGTGAATACACAGGAGAAAGTAAATGGCAGTAAAGACCCGATACCTCTGTACAGCTAACGGTTGAGATTCGGGAGTAAACGGCGTAATAATCTGATTAGTGGTGTTTCAATTTTAATTTTAAAGGCTAGTATCTGGGTGCGTTGCAGGGCGTTAAAATTGTTATCGCTGATGAGAATTAATGATTGCTGACCATCGGGTAGTTTAGGGCCAAGAGTTAAGCCTTCGATGTTGTCTAGCAGTACATCTAGGGTTCTCAAATCTAATAGCAGTTTTTTCTGAACTGGTTTAATATTCTTGGAGCCAACTGCTAAAAGGCTATTTATCTTATGAATATCATCAGCTTTTTCTAAAGAAACCTGAAACAGGGAAATAGCAAATCCTAAACCAGTAAAAGACCGTTCTAAACTTAGTAAATGCCCTTGATTATCGAGAGCAAGTAAATCAGGTAATCCACTAGCGAATTTGCCAGTCACATTCAAAAAGGGGGAAACTGGTTCTGTTTGGTAAAGAAATTCTTTTTCTGGCCGGTTATTGAGCAAGTTGTATTGCAAAATCCGGCAAGGAGTACCGATGTTAGCTTTCGCTGCGACACCATCTTGAATTAGAGCATTCTCGGTGGCTGTAAATAGATGCTTTTTATCGGGTGTGATGGTGAGGGTTTCAAAAGCCAAATTGTTGCGGATACCTTTTTGATTACTTTTATCTGGCAAAAATTTGTTTGGTATGGGAAGTGTTGCAATTTCTCTACCAGAAGATAGTGAGAATTCTTTAATAAAAGGATTAATTAATTTTGCAGCATCGCCTTCAGAAGAAATAAATACAGTTGCTTTATTAGTTAAGGCAATACCTTCTGTATCAGTTTCACCAGGGCGAAATGTTTGACCATTTTCATTTAATAATGTGGTAACATTGACAGGAACAACTCTACTCTGTTGTAGGGAACCCTTGCTTAAGTCGATTGTCAGGGTGTATAAACGGGCATTAGCTTTTTGTCCACGGTCATCGGAAATAGCATAATAAAAGTTGTTTTTGGCATTATATGTAATTCCAGACAAACCTCCAATTTGAGTTTTTTGTAAGTTTAAACGCTTTGCTAAAGTAGCTTCTCCGATAAAGTCTATGCTACTGATTTCAACAGCATTTATAGGTAAAAATTTTAATAAAAGGATGATAATTATAATCGGGATAAAGAAGTAAATAATTCGTGGAATTTTGAAGATATTTTTAATTAGCTGCATAGATTTTTGCTTGAAGTGGGAAAATTACAAATAAGATATCACGCAATACGGTTCGGTTAAGGTGCATAGTCCTTAAAGATCCCCCTTAGTCCCCCTTAAAAAGGGGGAAATAAAGCCATTATGAGCCCCCCTTTTTTAAGGGGGGTTGGGGGGATCAAGTCTTATCCGAACCGTATTGAGATATCACGCTGAAGCAAGCAGGGTTGCACATCTGTGCGCCGCTACAAATAATATGTATTCCAAGCAATTGAAAATCTTTAAAAAATACGAAATTACTTAAGCTAGCCGCAAACCATATTCATCCTGAAAAAACTTTACAAGCCAGTTTTTCACTGTGAGGGTAGCGCGACAGTCATCTTCGTTGTAGCTTTGAATAATTTCTAGTAAGCTGCGATCGCCTGTTTCTAGCCACTGATCATACCAGTAAATACATTTAGCACCACTAGCTTCTTTTTCGTGCCACTCGAATCCTAACCAACGAGCGATCGCTTTCAGGGCATAACTTTCTACAGGCAATGCTACACTTTGGGTTAATTGTTCATATACATCCACAAATCGACTCAGTACAGGACGCACTAAGGAGGAAGGAGTGTTGTAAAGCCTTGCTAACCGTTTGACTGTATCAAACTCGTAGACACAAAAATGGTAAATTGGCGCTTCGGGATATTGCCAAACCAAATCCAAAAATTGCTGCCAAACTAATTCTTCGTCTTCTGGTTTATCTGCTAAAAACGAATAAAACTGTTCTGTATTGGCAAGTCTATCAACGACCAAAACCCCCAAGAGATAATTTAAATCCAAGTCTGGCTGTGCTTCAATATCAAAGTAAAGCTCTATGGGTGCTGTAAATGTAATATCTTCTGTTGGTAGCGGGTAGGGTAGAATTAAGGGTCGTCTTTCTAATGCGGATTGAGCTTGCACTATCAGCTTGGGCGCTACTTCACTGTCAAAACCAAGCAGGTTTTCTAAGGTGCTGGGACTGGTGTTAGCGAGAGATTCTAGTGTGGTGATGGCTAGGTCTTGGAGTTGAGTGTAGCGAAGAGGTGTTACACCTGGTAATAGTGAGAGATGTTTTTCAGATTGAGCGATCGCATAACATTGACTATACCAATGGCAAAGATTGCATTTTTGCCGAGAAATAAACACTTCTGGCGGATTCGGTAACTCTAAAACTTGAATAAACTCCTCCAGAATCTGCTGCATCCGTGGTGTCCATTTGAGCAAATCCACAGGATAATTTCTATCTTTGGTACGCAATATCAGCCAAGCTGTTTCTGGTGCAAAGTCTTGTATTGCTGCCAATACCTGGGCATGAAATGCGGCAACAACTTGATATTCTTGCTTAGGGCGCTTACCCAGTTCAATACTAGCCGGAACATACATCCAATCTCCAAAGCAGGATTTTCCTGGCCGTTTGACGAGTAAATCTGGACGACTTAGCAGGGTGTATCCCTCAAAATAATTTGCTAACAGTACTCCCTTATAGATGTACTCAACCCCACGCTGCATCAATTCTAAAGTTGCTGCCTCTGCCGCTTCCCAGTTTCCATAAGAATAATCTGGTTGGTGATAAGTCACCTTTGCCAAAGTACTCAGATGATGAGCGATTTTGTCCTGTTGCAGTTTCTGCAGCAACTCATTGGGAGCATCACGCTGACTTTTGTCACCGTGGATATCTAGAAAAGTCCGACGTTTACAGCGTTGGTATTGCAGTAGGAGTTCAGCATTAATTAGCATTCTTTTAAGTTAACAAGAATTAGTACAGTCTGGGAGTAACTCAGACAACTAATAATGGAGTGGGAGAATGGAGGAGATGAGGGGGATGAGGGAGATGAGTAAAAAATAACTAACGATCAATAGACCTCTTGCATAAATCAAACAATTTGAACCCCACCCCGACAATCGTCGCTTTGTCTCCCTGCCCCTAATCCCCAGAGGGGGCCCCGAGTTCCCCGCTCTTCAAGAGGGGTTGGGGGTGGGGTGTTAGCGACTTTTGCAAGAGGTCTAATGACTTTTGACTAATCCAAAATCTACAATCTAAAATCTAAAATTGGTATGACCAGTACTTCTGCCACACAAACCAGGTTGCATAGCCATCGAGAGCAATTTCCCGCTTTGGCGAATAAGACTTATTTCAATTATGGGGGACAAGGGCCGATGCCCCAAAGGGCAATGGATGCGATCGCCCAAACTCAAGCTTATGTTCAGCAAATAGGCCCTTTTGGTAATGAGGCGTATCGCTGGATAGCGCCCCAGACTCAAGCTGCTAGAGTTGCGATCGCTTCAGAGTTACATGCACCAAGCGAAACAATTACTCTTACCCAAAATGTCACTGTTGGCTGTAATATCGCTCTATGGGGCATCGAGTGGCGTGCTGGCGACCATATACTGCTCTCAGACTGCGAACATCCAGGCGTAATTGCCACAACCCAGGAAATCGCACGGAGATTCGCGGTGGAAGTTACCACCTGTCCTCTAAAGGCAACTTTAAATGAGGGCGACCCTGTAAAAGTCATTGCCCAGCACTTACGCCCTAATACCCGTCTTGTAATATTAAGTCATGTTTTCTGGAATACTGGTCAAGTTTTACCTCTTGATAAAATTGCCGAAGTATGCAGGAATAATCATTCTTTTTTACTGATAGATGCTGCCCAATCTGCTGGTTTATTGCCTTTAAACTTGACTGAATTGGGTGTAGATTTTTATGCTTTCACTGGTCACAAATGGTTATGTGGCCCTGCGGGTGCTGGTGGTTTGTATGTCCGACCAGAAGCACGAGAAAGCCTGAAACCTACGTTTATTGGTTTGAATGGCATTGTTGTGGATAGTCAATCTCAGCCTGTAGATTGGCTTCCAGATGGGCGACGATATGAAGTGTCTACATTAGCTTATCCGTTGTATGTTGGGTTACGAGAGGCGATCGCAATCCATCAGCAATGGGGAACCTCACAGGAACGTTACGAGCAAATTTGCCAAAACAGTGACTACCTCTGGCAGCGCTTAGTGGCGTTACCTGATGTCAAATGTCTGCGAACTTCTCCACCCGAAAGCGGTATAGTCTCATTCCAACTCATAAATAATCAGCCCCAAGCTAATCTCAAGTTAGTGCAATTTTTAGACTCACAAAGAATATTAACTCGGACAATTGCCGATCCTAGCTGTATACGCGTTACCGTCCATTACTTTACTTTAGAATCGGAAATCGACCAATTGATTGAGGCGATTCAAAGTTTTTGCAAAACTAATTAAAAATTAGGAGTTATAAGTTATCAATGTGAAAATTATTAGGACTTACGCAAATTATCTCTCAAACTCTGATTTCTCCGTGCCCTCTGTGCCTCTGTGGTTCGTTATTCCGTAACTCGTGCGTAAGTTTTAATTATAATTTTCACTCTTAACTCTGCCGATTTTAGATTTTGGATTGAAGTAAAAATCTAAAATCTAAAGTCTAAAATCCAAAATTGAATGACTCCTAACTTGAAAATGGAACGCCCAATTTTATACTTAGCCATAACTAACCACGGCTTTGGTCATGCTACCCGCATTGCTTCTGTCGCTGCGACAATTCAAAAATTATGTCCAGAAGTTCTGCTAATTCTGGTAACTACTGCCCCACGCTGGTTGTTAGAGTGCTACATAGAAGGCGATTTTATCTATCGTCCCCGTGCATTTGATTTGGGTGTGGTGCAAACCGATAGTTTGACAATGGATAAAGTTGCGACTTTAGAAAAGTTGCTGGATATTAAGAAACATCAAAATTCGCTCATTGCCTCAGAAGTAAATTTTATCCGCCAAAATCGCGTTAATCTCATTTTGGCAGACATTCCCTTCCTCGCTCCTGGGTTTGCCAAAGCTGCAAATATTCCCTGCTGGATGATGAGTAACTTTGGCTGGGACTTTATCTACCGAGATTGGGGAGGTGAATTTACCGCAGTTGCAGATTGGATTAGTGATTGGTACTCAAAGTGCGATCGCTTATTTCGTCTCCCCTTCCACGAACCGATGCAAGCTTTTAACAATATCACAGATGTCGGTTTAACAGGCGGTTCTGCCCGTTACTCTGCTGATGATTTACGTTCTCTTTGGGGAATAACTGCACCAACTGAAAAAACTATTTTGTTGACCTTTGGCGGCTTAGGTTTACAGCAAATCCCATATAATAACCTGCGGCGATTTCCAGATTGGCAATTTATCGTCTTTGATCAATCTGCTCCTGATTTACCTAATTTAGTGAAAATTGATGACCGCAAATACCGCCCTGTCGATTTTATGCCTATTTGTGGACGAGTTGTTTCTAAACCTGGTTACAGCACTTTTTCGGAAGCCACAATACTAGGAGTGCCTATTGTTACTATGCCGCGTGATGACTTTGCCGAAGCAACTTTTCTAGTAGAAGGCATAACTAATTATAACCAGCATCAAATCATCACCCCATCTGAGTTTTTTCAAGGGAGTTGGGATTTTCTGCGTGAATTACCTCAATCACCCAAGCAATCTGAACTAATTGCTAAGGATGGTAATGAAGCGATCGCTCATACTGTAATTAATTATTTCGAGTCGAATAAAGCTCTTCAAAAGAATATAAATTAATAATGGAAGATCCGACAATAGACGAAGAAACGTTGGAATTAGCCGCTCAAGATGTGCGTCGAGTGCTAGAAAGGCAAAAAGAAGAGCGGCAAATTTTAATCACCCAGATGAACATCCTATTTGTCACAAACAGCGCAATGCTAAGTTTTTTAACAATATCGAAATTGATTACTATATTTAGTATCTTCAGTGCGTTAGAGATACTATTATTTTTCATCAACTTTCTGCTACTAATCTGGGCTTTGTTACCACGTAAGTTTTTTGTCAGCCCCAATCTAGAAAAACAGAAAGAAAACGAGGAAAAGAAAGAAAAACTAAACTTTCCAGAAGATTATTTGATATTTACGCCTCAAGAATACAATTTACAGATGTTAGCTGACTTCAGAGAGACTTATAATAATAACCAGAAGCAAGTAGACGATATTTCCCTAGCCTTGAAATATGCTACTGGTGTTACGGCTGGAATTGCTATGATTGCATTGTTACATCAAGTAACAGTTTATTTCATTCCTGAACTACAAAAATTATGAATACCAACCAAGACGATACAACATCTTCTAAAAAGAGTTTAGAACTGCCAGAACCAAACTTAGATAACATTACAGCTTTATCTCACAATCTGCCTAACACACCTATCATCCCCGATGTCCTCAAAGAGTTTGTAAATGCGGTGTTAAGTCTCTTTAGGAGAAGACATACTCAGTCTAACGATCAAGCAACCGCAGAACAACAACCAAATCAAGCAGACTGAACGGCTAATTAGCTTTTACTGTCATCAATAATTACTGTTTTAAATGACTCACTACCAAAAGCTACTAAAAATTTCCACCACTGGTAAATCTTTTTACAACATCACTGCGAAAATTGAAGCCACAGTTGCAGAATCAGGAGTTGAAACTGGTCTTTGTACTCTATTTTTACGCCACACTTCAGCCAGTTTAGTCATCCAAGAAAATGCCGATCCCGATGTCCTTGTGGATTTAGCTAACTTTATGGCAAAACTCGTGCCAGAATCGGGAAAATACATTCATGATGCAGAAGGCCCCGATGATATGCCGGCACACATTCGTACCGCACTCACCCACACTTCTGAACATATCCCCATTAATTGTGGTCATTTAGTACTGGGAACTTGGCAAGGAATTTATATTTGGGAACACCGCCAACGCAGTCATTTAAGAGAATTGGTTGTCCATATCTCTGGATAGCCGATTCTCAAGTTTTATTTATTTAAGGTGGAGTCCTGTAGAGTTTAAATACTCTGGTTATCCCGTTTACCCTTTGGCTATAATCTCATAAACTCGCGGTAATATACATGAAATAAATTTTGCCGCGATCGCTTTGTCATGAAAATTAATCAAATCCACACTAAATAATTAGTGTCAATTTGTGAATTCAAAAGTAAAGTTTATTTGTGATTATTTAAGAAATTCATTTTTTCGATATAAGCTAATATTTAGTGTAAGCTGTATGGGCTATTTCAATTACTATGAAACAAGAACTGACACCAACTCATACTTTCCAATTTATTGATGAAATACTTGCCCAACAGTCTATTAATCTATTATCACTTAATCCCAAGAAAACATTAATTACCAGTTTCGCAGAATTGGAAAATTTAATTACTGAAGAAAACACCGAAATTCAACTCCTCATAACCTTTCAGGAAACTCTCGAAAGCATAGTCCGTACTCAGTTGCAAAACTTCCCAGAAAACATATTCTGGGATTTTGATTTTCTGGTAAGCAGTATGCTAAGGCAGGCTCTCATAGCAGATGAGGGTGCTGTTACTTTTTTAAAGCTTTTTGGGGAAAAAATGGTTTTACTGACGGAAATGTTCGGCATTAAAACAGAAATTCGCTTCCGTTACGTTCACGATTTTATGTATGGGTTTGACTGGGCAAGATGGGTACAAAAAGAGCCACAAAAACGCGCACACATAGAGCCTTTTAGTCTGGTTTTTTTGGATTATTTGCTCGTCAAAGGGAAAGAACTTTTACAACGGATTAATCACGGTCAGGTTACATCTTATAAACTATGTGATACAGGCTACCGTAATCCCTTCACTTTTTCTCGTGAACCAGAAGATGAATATCGTCTGCTAACTTGTCTTGCTGAAGAAGAACTTATCCCAGTAGCAGTGTGGAACTGGAATGCAAGCCCTGTCTGGAACAAACCTTTCCAAGAAATGCGCCAGCAATTAGCATTAAAATTAAATATTCAACCACAGAGACACTGATTAGCAATTAAAATTAAAAATTGCTGAAGAAAATAGTTATGAAAATTGCTGACTTAATTACTTGGTTTGAAGCATGGGCAAATCCCGCTTGGTGTGAAAGTTGGGATAATTGCGGCTGGCAGATTGAACCAGGAGTGTTGCAGGAAAAAGCACGGGTTTTGGTATGTTTGACACCGACTTTGGCAGTAATGCAGGAAGCGATCGCAGAAAATGCTAACCTGATATTTACTCATCATCCCTTGATTTTTACTCCTCCCAAATCTTTACGTACTGGTGAAGCGATCGCAGAAATGCTACGGTTATCCTTTACCCACAATATTGGTATTTATACTGCCCACACGAATTTTGACCAAGTGCAGGATGGGACTGCTGACGTTTTAGCTCAAATTTTAGAACTCAAAGAAGTTACTCCTATACAACCTACACAAGGAGGGTTAGGATATGGTCGTGTTGGTTTGCTAGAGCCATTTATGACATTACAGGAATTACTCGTAGCCATTCAAACACGACTTGCTCCCCCTAATTTGATTTTTTCCCCAAGTGCTGATTTACAGCAAACAATTTCACGAGTTGCTGTTTTGGGTGGTTCGGGGGCTAGTTACATTTCATCTGTCGCCAAAACTGGTGCCCAAGCTTATCTGACTTCTGACTGTAAGTTTCATCAGTTTCAAGAAAGCCGCGATCGCAATCTCATTTTAATCGATGCCGGACATTACGCTACCGAACGTCCGGCTTGCGATCGCTTAGTGCAAAAATTCCAGTCCTTAAACTTAGACTGGGTGCAATTAAGTCAGAAGGATGAAGATTTCCGCCAGTTTTTTGCTTGATTGCTTATGTTTCACTACATTTTTAAGATACTTGCTTAAAAATTTCCCTGTCTTTTAAAATTGTTAAATTAACCTGAGTTCGGGTTAAGCCAGAAGCTAAAAAGCTTATTCTGTAAGGATTGAGCAAAACTCTAAGTGATAAAGGAAGCGATTAAAGTGTAATCATTTTGTCAATAAGGCTCACAAATAAGTCTAATATCAACAATATGCCTTATTGAGAATAGATTAAAACAGAGCTTCAGATCGAACAATGATAAATCAAGGGTTTTGAGGATTTCTTATCCCGAACTCAGGTTAAATATCATATTGTGACCCATTGATGTGATCTAAATCACTAATTAGGTGTAATGATAATCACATGATATTCATGTTCCATATCAATTAGGATTACAGGGAAATGTTCCACACTTGACATAACAATTTGTTTACTCTGTCCTAACCAAGATGATTCGCACACTCGTTGAATCTGCTTTCCAAACTGGATATCTTAGTGTTGAATCTGAGGGATTACTCCATCAAGTGCTAGTCACTAAATGCTGGAAGGAAGAGGATTTGTCAGCCCTCGCAGCCCTATACGATGCAGTTCGGGCAGGTAAAATTAAACGAGAAGCGTCCTCGTCGAACGTGCTTATGGAATTTCCGCTACCGTATAAATCTTGCTGATACTGCAAAATAAGTGGAGGGTAATTTTCTCATGTTTCCCCTCTGCCCCCCATTTCCTTAGCTATCATCAGGCAAAAACCTGCAAAACTCAAAATTATTTAGGTGTTGTTGTTGAAAATCATCAAGGTCAGCAAGAGAATGAGTTAAGATCGTATACACATGGGTAAAAGTAAAACCAAGTCCCCGGACTTCCCAGCAATGCCAATGATTAAAAGTAGGCAAGTTAAACAACCGCAATCAACGATTGGTTTTGAGTATTCTTTATTACATAATAGTAACAAGGACTCACCAGCAAATATGAGCCTGGTTAGGACAGGTTCGGAATTGTTTGACTTCGATGAAGCAGACATTGAGTAGAATGAGCCGGAGGGAGATTGAGTTCATTGCTAAAGCAAGCATTGATTTATGACCCAAAATTTTCCAATATTTGACAACTACATGCAAGTTTTGGGATTGGGTGATGAAGCGTACTTGTTCTGAACGGTGAAATTAACCTCTTAAAGGTGTAATGTAATTGGGTAGAACCCAGATTTTGACAGGTTTAACTACGTTGTTTAAAAAGGCAGAAACAGTACATGCTACACCGCAAGATTTATCAACTCTGTTGCGATGGGCGCGAGGTATGTGTTTTCTTGCGGGACCAGCAACGCTGGATTGAACGCGCCCGCATCATCGACATAGAGGGAGATTTAGTGACCCTACGCTATGAAACAGAAGAAGAGGACGAAGTTTGTTCTTGGGAAGAAATGGTTCGCCTCGAGAGCATTGGTGCTGTAACCCAAAAACTGGCTTCAGTACCACGCGGTAATGTGGAACCTTTGATGACTGAAGACTGTCCCGAAGCCGAACGCATCCACAACCGTTACACTGACTCGAATCCAGAATAATTAGTCATTAGTCATTAGTCATTAGTCATTAGTCATTAATTAAAAATGACAAAGGGCACCGGATTAATGACTATTGGCTATCATTCAAACCTTCAAAAGCAGGACAGTAACCTTCTAGAGTTACCTTAAAATTATACAATGGGGAAGCTGGATTCCAACACCGCTGCCCCCTTTGATGTCGGCAAGTACCGCAACAGTCTACATCTGTCCATGTATAGCGATCGCTATTTTGGTTGAGCAATTCTCGTTGAGACAATCCCCTCAATACTAGTTCTTCGCCTTGCCAACGAGCTTCGATTAAACCAGTATCAGCAAATTGCCGCCAACGCGGATCGGTAGTAATCACATCGGCTAAGGTGATTGTGATTACTGTTCCCACCTCTGTCAGTTCACCTTCGTAGTTAGTTTCTGGTGCTGCCGGTTGTAAAAATGTATCGCCAATAGGCAATTCTACTAAAGTGTCAGCCGCCGGGGAATGGATATGATAGCGGTTTTGCAACTCCTCTAAGCTAGTCAGGTCTGCCAAGTAGGCAGGAGAACCGTGAATAAAAATGACGTGCTGGGGTCGCAAATTATGAATTAGCTGCGTAGTACCAGGGCCATCACTATGTTGAGCCAGGAGATAAGTTTCAATAGTGGTGGGTGTTAAATATTCTTTATTAACTTTTATATCAATTTTTTCTGGTAGCAGGATCAGCCAAGGCCCAGTGTCTAGTTGGCAGTGCTTACCCAAATCATCTGTTGAGTCGGTGAGGACTATACAAGGTGACTTACCCACAGTGGGACGATGTTCTGCTTGTAAACGGCGCACGCGGGGACGTACCCGTTCATCCCAAAATAAGGGTTGATGGCGGGCGAAGTTCTGTACAGATGGGGGAAGGTGGGGTAGCAGTTCTAGGTAGGCATCACAGCCAGTAGCGACAGCACCATCTACCCAGATATCTAAATCTCGTCCGGTGAAGTGGTGATGAGAGCGTAAGAGCATTAATAATTCTTGACCCAATCCTAAAGCAGGAGTGGGAAGGATCACAGAACAATGGTCAGCGATCGCGCGATTAATTCTTTCTGCTAGTTGATTCTCTTGGTTGCGGCGGTGAGGATGACGGGATGTGCCATAACTGCCTTCAATAATTAGCACATCCAAGTCTAATCCTCGCAGTTCCTCTAAACGCAAACCTTCTACCAACCGGGAGTTTGACAGGAAAAAATCTCCTGTATACAGTAGCTTATAAGTACGATGCTTAGTGGTGTAGGTAAGGAGAATTGCCACTGCCCCTGGTAGATGCCCTGCGGGGAATAATTCTGCTACCAAACCATCTTGGAATTCCACAGGCGATCGCAACGGCAAGGCGTGACAAAATTCGGAAATTTTCTCAGGATCTTGGTCTAGCCAATTCAACGGCAGTAACTTGCTGGTTACTTCGCTACCATAAATAGGTAACTTTGGAAAAGCTTTATGTAGTGCCAGTAAGCCTCTGGCGTGGTCTGGGTGGGCGTGACTAATCAAAACGAAATCTGCTGGTGAGGGCGAACTAACTCCACGTACCGACTTAGTAACCCCCTTCGCCAGCGATGAAATATCCTCCAAACCACAATCCAATAGGATGCGGTGTGGGCCCATCTTCACCAATAAACACACGCCCTCATCGTAATGCTGGACACTATAGGGGAAACATTCTAATTCACTACCCCCTTCCGCAGCATCTACGCGAGAGGATGCCGATAGATTATCCCTCATGCTCTCCTCCCCTCAAACCTCATCATCATGGACATATCCCAAAAGCCAAAAATTACACAAATTTTGGTTTTGTGACTTAGGGGTAAGTTTTATCGTGCGCCCCTACACCCTGAGAATACAGATTTTTGATTGGGGAGGACGCCTCCACTGAACCCGCACTGGTTCAGAAAGGTGGACTAACGAGAAGCCATCAAATTACTAGCTCAAAGATGCCTCTTGTTTCTTTTCCCTTTGCAAGTTCTGAACGCTCTTAGCAAACTCACCCTACGGGAAGTCGCCCAAGCGTTTACAGATTTATCTCAATGTGCAGAGCCATTGCCGTGATAGTTATCTGAATCATAAAATCCATTTTTCGTGCCAAAAAATAAGCACGAAAGCGTAAAGATAACTGTCAATCCAGCTAGAATCAGCTTTACATCCATTTTTTTGCTGCCCCTTACTTAAAGACTTTCCTATATTAATTTAGTGCTTCCGCAATCAAATGTAATCACTAGAAAATCTTTACTATGCTTATGTGGATTGGGCAATAGGTAAATTTACCGCAATCAGTCAGATTGTAGAACCTTTCGGTTCACCTGTCCATTGATCTAGATGTAAAGCAATATGACTCCAGGAGCAATCCTCTACACCCTCTAAAAATCCTCAGTAGTTAGGATTGACCCACTGTTCAAATCAGCTTTTGAGGCTCTTTAAATACAAACGTTTAATAATTTACTAAACTTTACCAAAAATGCTCTGTTCATTCAAAACTAGTCTAAACGCCAAACCCAAGCCGTCACCTTAATATTAAAAACAGGAGCAATTATTTCCCAACCCCTCAATAAAAATACCTGTGTTGTATGAGTATCGAACGACTTCCCCAAAAACACTATCCCAAAGCTGAAATTGGGCGGCGAGGTATGGCATTGGGGCTTGATTTCCTTGGTGTCTGGTTAGTCAGTTCCCTACTGGGAGGCGGCGATATCGGGATTCAATTTGTGCAAATCCTCGTTTTTGTGATACTTTGGCTGATTTTGCGGGTGCTGGTGGTATACAACAATCAAGGGCAAAGTTTAGGGCGTTGGGCGTTCGATTTAAAGGTATTGGAAGTTGAAGATGGGGAAGTAGTGGGCAGAGTTCCAGATTTGCTCTCACTGGTGAAGCGAGAGGCGATCATCGGCTTGGGTGCGCTTTTAGTGTCAATTGCCCTGAGCAATATTAGAGCCAATCCCACTGCTATACTGCTAGTACTTCCCCTAGCAATTGATTGTGGGACTGCCTTCTCTGATACCCAGATGCGGCAGGCTTTACACGATCGCTATTGTGGAACTTTCATCGTTTCGTCGCGTCGTGGCTACTCGCTCGACATAAAAATTAAAAAATTAGTTGATAATATGCGGCGGAATGTGAGAAGATAGTCATTTGTGTTAATTCTCTTCAGGCTTCACTGTTTGTAAGATTATGGCTAAGAGTAAAGGTGCCCGCATTATTGTGACACTAGAGTGTACCGAGTGTCGGACAAATTCAGACAAGCGTTCTGCTGGTGTTTCACGTTATACCAGCACCAAGAATCGCCGCAACACCACTAACCGGCTAGAACTGAAAAAGTTCTGCACCCACTGCAACAAACATACCGTTCACAAGGAAATTAAGTAGAGATGAGTTATTTCCGTCGTCGCCTTTCTCCGATCAAGCCAGGAGAACCAATCGATTATAAAGATGTTGATTTACTGCGTAAGTTTGTCACCGAGCGGGGTAAGATATTGCCACGTCGGATTACTGGGCTTACATCTCAGCAACAGCGAGAGTTGACATTAGCAATTAAACGTTCGCGGATTGTGGCTTTGTTGCCATTTATCAATGCGGAAGGCTAAAAAGAGGAGAGACGCGATTAATCGCGTCTGTACAGGAGAGACGCGATTAATCGCGTCTGTACAGGAGTTAAGAATCAAAACTCCTAACTCCTAACTCCTAACTTAAAACTATTTAAACTGTTCACCAAATTAAAGTGCGAGAGTTGTGGAGAAGGGGACGCTAGTTGAATTTAGGGTTCAAGGCGATCGCCGTCTGGGCATCGTAGAACGTCCAGACGGAAAAACCCGCTGGTTTGTGGTAGACGAACGTGGTCAATCCCACAGCCTCGCGCCTAGACAAATAACTTATACAGTTACCGGGCAAACGTACAAGCCCTCAGAGATTGCCAATTTTCTGGAGCAGGTCAAGCCTTATTTAGATCCATCTAGCTTAGAAGTGGCTTGGGAACTACTGGTTGAAGATGGGGAAACAGTCACCCCTGACCAAATGGCAAATTTGCTATTTTCTGAATCAAGTGCGCCTCCTTGTTACGCCGCCCATTGCTTGTTATCAGACGACAAACTTTATTTCAAGCAAAAAGGAGACGCTTACGAGCCGCGAACTGCTGCTCAGGTGGCAGAACGCCAGCACCAGATGGAAGTAGAGGCACTAAAAGCTAAGGGACAGCAGGAATTTTTAACTCGTGTAGAGCAGGCGCTCAAAGGTGAAGCAGTAGAATGGGGGCGTCATGATCGCCAGCGCTTAGAAGGACTCGAAAAATACGCAGCGCTGCTTGCTGACACCGTGCGGACAGGGGTCAATTATGACTCTTTGGCTCGCGCTTATCCGCCAAGCGCTCCAGTATTAGAAACTATGACCATGCTGGGACGGCCCACAACACCTCAAGGGGCCTTTCAACTGTTGGTGGATTTGGGTTGCTGGAGTCCTTATGAAAACTTGTTCCTGCGTCGTTCTTCAATTCCAATCCAATTTCCTAATAAGGTATTAGAAGTGGCGCAACAGCGTTTGGATTTCCCGCCGATTGACTCAGATACAAACCGCCTTGATCTGACTCACCTGAAGGTGTACACCATTGATGATGAAACTACCACAGAGATCGACGATGGTCTGAGTTGGGAAGTACTCCCCGATGGCCAAGAACGCCTGTGGGTGCATATCGCCGATCCCACTCGATGGTTAGTACCGGAAGATGAATTAGATTTGGAAGCCAGAAAGCGGGGTAGTACAGTCTATTTACCTACGGGGATGATTCCCATGTTCCCAGAGGTATTAGCAACTGGGCCGATGAGTCTGATCCAGGGACGGGTTTGTTACGCCCTCAGTTTCGGAATTATTTTAGGTACAAGTGGGGTAGTAGAAGATTATAGCATTCATACCAGCTTGATTAAGCCGACTTATCGTCTCACCTACGAAGATGTAGATGAAATGCTGCAATTACGGGTACAGGCAGAACCGGAAATTGCAGCGATCGCAACTTGGGCACAGAAGCGCAAAGCTTGGCGTTATGCTCAAGGGGCAATTAGCATCACCATGCCGGAAGCGATGATCAAAGTCAAAGGTGATGAGATCAATATTGACATTTTGGACGATTCCCCATCGCGGCAAGTAGTAGCAGAAATGATGATTGTTGCCGGTGAAGTTGCGGCTCGTTATGGTAAAGCTCATAACATACCTTTGCCCTTTCGCGGTCAGCCGCAACCAGAATTACCCCCAGAAGAGGAATTGCTGTTACTTCCCGCCGGGTTTGTTCGCGCTTGCGCTATGCGTCGTTGTATGCCCAAGAGCGAAATGAGCATTACGCCTCTGCGCCATGCTGGTTTAGGTTTGGATACTTACACCCAAGCAACCTCTCCCATCCGTCGTTACAGTGACTTGCTTACCCACTTCCAACTTAAAGCCCATTTGCGCGGTGAAGTTTTACCATTTTCCGCAGATCAACTTAAAGAAGTGATGATGACTGTTACCAGCATTACCCAAGAGGTGACGATGGTAGAACGGCAAACTAATAGATATTATGCTCTAGAGTATTTACGCCGTCATCCAGAGGAAACTTGGGAGGTAACAGTGTTAATGTGGCTGCGGGAAGACAGCAACTTGGCTCTAATTTTGTTAGAAGATTTGGGCTTGCAGTTACCAATGGTTTTCAAACGTTCTGTGAAGCTGGGCGAACAGATACTGGTGAAAGTTAGCCACGCCGATCCGCAAAAAGATATGATCCAGTTTCAAGAAATAGTTTATCAAGAAGCCCAAACAGCAGCAAATTAATTCGTAATGACGCTCGAATACTCGCTAACGCTGCGCTAACGTAATTCGTAATTCGTAATTATTGGTGAAACACTGGCGCCTAATTGTCTTTCTTGGTGATCTTTAATTAGTTGAGGATTTAGGCCCCAATTGATTCAATTACGAATTATTTTAATCTTGCTCTAACCCCCGTCGGTTAGGATATAGGGTAAATGGAATGAGGTAATAGTTGTGAATATATCTTTGACCCCAGAATTGGAGCAGTTGGTTAAGGATAAGGTTAGTAGTGGGAAATATCACTCAGTTAGTGAGGTGATGGGTGAAGCATTGAGATTGCTAGAAGAACGCGATCGCATTCGAGAGCAGCGTCTAGCAGAATTGAAAGCTAAAATCCAAGAAGGAATAGAAGCCTCAGAGCGTGGTGAAGTAGTCGATGGCGAAGAGGTGTTTGCAGAAATTGAAGAAGATATCCGACGCGCCCAAGCCCAAATGCAACAAGCAGAGGCTGCTAAATAATGAGTCGGTATGTTTTAACAATTCCAGCCAAGCAAGACCTCAAGGAGATTAATCGCTATATTATCCGTTTTAATCCTGCTGCGGCTCGAAGATTCAATGAAAAATTTAAACAGCAGTGTAAATTGCTGGCTGATTTCTCTAACATGGGGCAAAGTTGCGATAATTTTATAAGCGGTTTACGGAGTTTCCCCGTAGAAGATTATTTGATATTTTATCGTCCCATTGATGACGGTGTGGAAGTTGTGCGTGTTATCAGTGGTTATCGGGATTTAGAGACAGTTTTCTTAAGTGAGGATATTCCTTAAAATTGCATTTGATCTAAGGAATTTTCCCCATCTCCTCACACCGTGCTTTTGACATCACAGCCCGGATATAATCATTTTTACCATTGGTATAAGCCTCGCGATCGCTCCGAAAAGTTGCCGCCAAATCGCGTTTTAAAGCTTCATATCGTTTCGCCTCTTCAGGATGCCTTATAAGATAGTCGCAAAATAGCTTGCGTTCCCAAAATTCGCTGTTAACCCCGACTATGTGAACATGGTGAGTACGTTGCTTTCCGTATGGTGGCATTCCTTTGACAAAAAACATCCGTCCAGGACGTGGATCTTCACGCCAATAAACGTATCCTAAAGATTCTAAAGTTGGAATAGCAGATTTTGCATTTACTAAGGAACGGACTCCTACCATGATGTCAACAACTGGCTTGGCTGCCATTCCTGGTACTGCCGTACTCCCAATATGTGCAATTTCCACAACCAAGTCATTGCCTAGTACCTGCCAAATACGCTCGGCTTCTTGTGCAAACAAAGTCTGCCAACGTGGGTCATATTCGACTATATTTACTTCATCCATCGGTGAAATTAATTTTATCTACAGAGGCCGTACTTGGTTAAATCCTTTATTTAATTTCCATTCAAGCAATTTTATTAGTATAATAATGGATCGTGTCGAATTAAAGCTAGACCATGCCTAAACTAAAGACTCGTAAAGCTGCGGCAAAGCGATTCCGTGCCACCGGCACCGGCAAAATCGTCCGTCGTAAAGCTTTCAAAAGCCACCTTTTAGAACATAAGAGTTCTGACAAAAAGCGTAGTATGCGTCAGAGTGCGCTTGTACATGAACGCGATGAACTTAACGTGCGCTTGATGCTCCCATATTTGTAAGTATTTTAGGAAATAAGTTATGACTCGGGTAAAACGCGGTAATGTAGCTCGGAAGCGCCGCAATAAAATTCTCAAACTGGCGAAAGGTTTTCGCGGTTCTCACTCAACTCTGTTTAGAACTGCCAACCAACAAGTGATGAAGGCGCTACGGAGTGCCTACCGCGATCGCAAAAAGAAAAAGCGCGATTTTCGCCGTCTCTGGATCACCCGCATCAACGCTGCTTCAAGGCAACACGGCTTGAGCTACAGCCAGTTGATCGGTAACTTGAAAAAAGCTGATATCCAACTAAATCGCAAGATGTTGGCACAATTAGCAGTCCTCGATCCAGCTAGCTTCAGTAAAGTTGCTGAATTGGCAAATCAAGCTAAAGGATAAAGGTGGCAAGGGATGTATAACAGATGTAACAGATGGCAAGTAATTACTCGGTTACATCTGGTATTATCCGCCACTATTTTTTGCATATCTTGCTTTTCCATAGTGGGGACAGGACTAACTGCATCTGCTGCCGAAATGCCAGAAATTCAGCAGCGAGGCTATCTAACTGTTGCCGTTAAAGATAACTTGCGTCCATTGGGATTTAGAGATGCCAAGGGTAATTTGCAAGGCTTAGAAATTGACTTGGCACAGCGATTGGCACTTGACTTGGTTGGTACCGAGGCTGTCAAATTGAAACCCGTAGCGAATCGCGATCGCTTGTCTGTAGTCTTAGACAAGAAAGTTGATTTTGCGATCGCTAGGGTAACAGCAACTGAATCTCGCAGCCGCATAATTAGTTTCAGTGTTCCCTACTATTTGGATAGCACTGTATTAGTTACAAAAGACGCCTCTGTGCAGAAATTGAGTGATTTGGCAAAACAAAAAATTGCTGTACTCAACAACTCCAGCACCATTGCGAAAGTGCGTTACTTTGTGTCAAACGCCGAGTTGATAGGAGTGAATTCATATCAAGAAGCGCGAGAGAAAATAGAAAGTAATGCAGCCTTTGCATTTGCCGCAGATGCTAGCGTTCTGAGCGGTTGGGTGCAACAATATCCCCAATATCGGCTACTGCCAATTAAGCTATCAACTGAACCCTTGTCTGTAGTCATGCCCAAGGGATTGCAGTACGATGAATTACGACGGAATGTGAATGAAGCGATCGCTCGTTACTTAGCAGAAGGTTGGCTCCAGCAACGTGTTCAATATTGGGGTTTACCGTAAGTTGGTCATTAGTCATTGGTCATTGGTCATTGGTCATTAGTGAATAACAAAGGGCAAATGACAACTGACAAAGGACAATAGGCTGATAATAGATTACAGAAGCAACTTTTAATATTTGTATTTGCAGCAATGGATAACAGTCTAGCCGTTGTTTATCTCTCAGTTTTGGTGGGTATACTCACAATTGCAGCCGTGGGTGTTTTTCGCCAGATTTTCAAAACTCGTAAGATTGAAGGCTCCTTTGGAAGATTGCGGAAGAAGTTAGAGAAAGAAAAAGGTACGACTCAAGAATATTATGAGTTAGCCAGTATTTATTCAGACAAAAAAATGTATTCCCAAGCGATACTGCTGTTTCAAAAAGCTATCAAAGCTGCCCAAGAAGAGGGAGAAGAAAATATTGCCCCTATTTACAACGGGCTGGGTTATATTTATTTTACCCAAGAGCAATATGACCTAGCAATTCGTCAGTATAAAGAAGCCCTAAAAGCTAAACCAGACTACGTAACAGGGTTGAATAATCTTGGTCACGCTTATGAGAAGAAAAAGTTAACTACTCAGGCGTTACAAAGTTACGAAGAAGCACTAAAATTGGCTCCAAATAACCCTATTGCTAAACGCCGTGCTGAATCTTTACGTCGGTTGGTTTCTGCTTAATTGCTAACGGATCATAATTGATCAGTTATGAAGAGAGGATTATAGCCTTGATTTTCCGTAGGGGCAATTCATGAATTGCCCCTGCATTTCGTACTTGATGCGTAAGTCCTAAATATGAAAATATATGAATATTTACTCTTAAACCTTACACATCAAAGTGATAACGGATAGCTCCAGTATTTGGATCATTGTTGACCTCAGCGTACCCTATCTTCGTTGCTTCAAGAAGCAACTCTTTCAGATGCTCTGATTCTAGCTCAGTATACATAGCCGCTTGAGCGATGGAAAGTTGCCCATTATGTTCCTTTGCAGCTTTGAGCAGCTTCTGCATTGGACTACCTGTAGATATTGGTGGCTGTATCGGTTGTAACTGTTGAAGTTGGGGAATATCACCAATGTTCAACGTAATTGATTGATTGATTGACACTAGGGCTTCCATTACCATGTAACCCACGCAGATAAATATTTCGCTTGTCAACCATACCAGGAATGAGAGCCAAATCGATTAGTTGACCAATCCCAAAAAAACCAATTGTGAAGAAATATATCAAACCACTACCAATCTGTCCGGTGTAGAATCTTTGCCCACCACAGATACCAAAGAAGCACAAACACCAAAGAATGTATGCGACACCTGAATTTGCTTGCTGCATGACAGTGTACTCCAATTTTCTATGAATACCTGTATACAGTGTTCCCAGGTTTGAATGTAAAGCTAACAATTGATTAGACTGATGGGTTTTATAATTGGGGATACTGTTAGCAAATTAATTTGGCGTTAGTTTCTTAATCTATCGGTTTCTGAGCTATTGCTTAGAAATAAATAACTATAGGTTTGTTGAAAGAATGTAAAGGGATGATTAAGCGGCTACGTTTTTTTTGGATAGCTATTACTATCACTCTCGTCATTTCTATCTCATTGGGACTCATGGAAAGATTGACGGCTCAACAGCCTTCGATTTCCCATCCTCTGACTTCGCTAACAGAGGCAGAAATTAGTACAGCTGTTTCGGTCATCAAAAGAGAGAAAAGTTTGAGCGAAATGGCAGCTTTTCCACTGATCGCTTTACAAGAACCAGATAAAAAAGAAGTTTTGAAATTTACACCTGGTAAAGCTTTTGGGCGAAAAGCTTTTTTGGTAATCTATGAGCGATGCCTGCGGCAAGGAGTCTGTACTACGCAAAATAAAACTTATGAGGGAATTGTTAACCTAACAAGCAAAACCTTAAGTTCTTGGAAAGAAATACCCTCTGTTCAACCTGCGATCGTCGCTTCAGAATATGAACTGGCAACTCAGGTAGTTAAAGCCGATCCCCGATGGCAAAAAGCGATGCAAAGGCGAGGAATTACCGATTTTGATCGAGTCACAATTAGTTGTTGGGCACCAGGAATCTTAAGTAAACAGGAAGAAGCAACAGGTAATCGTCTATGTCGAGCCTTATCTTACTATAAGGGCAAAGGCTGGAACTATTACGGTAGTCCTATTGAAGGAGTGGTGGCAACGGTAAATTTGAACGCAGGTAAAATTGTTAGTTTCGTTGACAAGGGAAACGTACCTTTCTCTAAAGAAAACTGGAACTATGATGTAAAGTCCTTGGGCAAATTACTTTCACCACTGAAAGCATTAAAGATTCTGCAACCAAATGGTGCAAGTTTCCGAATTAATAACAATGAAATTAGCTGGCAAGGTTGGAAGTTTCGGTATTTAATGCATCCCCGTAGTGGATTGGTGCTGTACCAAGTGACACACGACGACGGGGAAAATGTCAGACCAGTTTTATACCGCGCTAGCCTATCAGAGATGGTAGTTCCTTACGGCGATCCAGATCCCACTTGGTCGTTTAGGAATGCATTTGATGTTGGGGAATACAACCTTGGTTTGCTAGCAAATACAATGGAATTAGGTAAAGAAATTCCTGAAAACGGCCTTTTGTTGGATGCTGTATTTGCTAATGAGCAGGGAGAACCTTATAAGATACCAGGAGTTATCGGTATCTATGAACGCGATAACGGAATGCTGTGGAAACACTATGACTACAATACTCAGCGTAATGATGTCCGTCGCAATCGAGAATTAGTGATGTCGATGACAACGGCCGTTGATAACTATGATTACAGCATTAATTGGATATTTCACCAGGATGGGACTTTGGAAGTCCAAAATGAATTAACGGGTATCGTACTGGCGCAGGGAACGGCTGCCCAAAAGCAATCTGAGGATGATTCCTATGGTCGGCTAATTGCTAAGAATATCTTCGGAGTAAATCACCAGCACTTTTTCAACTATCGCCTAGATTTCGATGTCGATGGTCAGGCTAATTCTGTGATGGAAATGAATGTGGAAGCTTTGCCGATGGATGAGAAAAATCCTTTAGGAAATGCGATCGCAATTACAGAAACCCCACTCACAAAAGAAACGGCTGCTGTGCGCGATTTGGATATGAAAAGCAGTCGGGAATGGATGATTGTTAGTGCAGATAAGAAAAATACGCTAGGGGCTGCACCTGGATATATGCTGATGCCTGGTGGAAACTCCATATTTTTCCCTGTGGAAGGCTCAAACATCCGTCAAAAGGCAGAATTTGCAACTCACCACGTCTGGGTAACAAAATATAAACCTGCTGAACTCTATGCTGGCGGTGATTATCCCAACCAGACTCAACCAGGACAGGGTTTACCAAAATATATTGCAGACGATGAATCTTTGACGGGTGAAGATATCGTGCTGTGGTACACAATGGGCGTAACTCATATTCCGCGATCGGAAGATTGGCCTGTGATGCCTGTTCACCGAGTTGGCTTTAAGCTAGTACCTAGAGGATTCTTTAGCCGTAATCCAGCAATTAATTTACCAGAGTAAAATATTCTTTTTCTAAAGTTTCCTTAGTTCAGTCTTTTCGCAATCTGTAAACGTGTAACTTGAATGCTGATAAGCTTATCGTAGGTCAAATACTGGCAGTTTTCATTCATAGGATACCTCATGAATTTTCCAGAAATTAATATTCCCGGTGAAGGCACACTGCACGCTCGTTTAATTACTTCCTTGGGTGAAATTATAGTTCTTTTGGAGGAAGACAAAACTCCCAACACCGTCAAAAATTTTGTAGGTTTAGCAACCGGGACAATCGACTGGAAAGACCCTAAGACAGGTCAATCTCAGAAAGGGACTCCTGCCTACGATGGAGTTCGCTTTCACCGAGTCATCCCTGATTTTATGATTCAATGTGGCGATCCCCTGGCTCGTTATCCAGATATGGCCAATCGGTGGGGTACTGGTGGCCCAGGATATCAATTTGAAGATGAGTTTCATCCTGAATTGAAACACTCTAGTGCCGGTATTCTCTCAATGGCAAATGCAGGACGCGGTACTAATGGTTCGCAATGGTTCATTACAGAAGGGCCAACGCCTCATCTTGACCGCAAGCACAGTGTTTTTGGTAAAGTTGTCGAAGGTATGGATATAGTCAACCGCATCGCCAATGTTCCTACAACTAGAGATCGTCCAAATCAAGATGTAGTGTTAGAAAAAGTAGAAATTTTTCGGCAGTAATTAATACCTCTCTAGGTTAATTTCTACTCCCTCGAATGAACAAATTGCGCTAGTGTTGTTCCCCCGTTTATTCCTTGTTTAAGGAGGGTTAGGGGGATATTGATACTACAACTTGATTCTTTACAAACATCCTCTGAGAGGATGTTTGTATTTTTTGAGAAGTTGTACATAAATTTTCTAAATTTATTGGTGATAGTTAATACTATTTATTTGTAAGGCTGCGCCAAACCCTTTTAACTTCTTTCTTTCTTTCTTTCTTCCTGTCCTACCCTGCGGGAAGCCACTTCGTGTCTATGCGTGCTTTGGGGTTCGTTTTTCTTTCTTCTTTCCTGTACTTAAATATTCTTTAGCGCATCTTCATACAGAAGTGGTATAACACACCGCCCCACATTGAAAACAAATTTGCCGAAAAATTAAGATTTATTTTAAAAAAGCAACAGTAATATTGTTAAATTAAGAAGCTAGATTCCAATCAGGAACAAGGTTTGAGCGATGCCTACGCCTACACACCGCAGCTAAAATCCTTACAAGTCTTCACTTCATCAGGGATACAACTTTTGAGACAATCAGAAACGATTTAATAATAATCAAGCACTTATAGTCCACTCTTATCGGACTCCGTGTTATTTCTATTGAAAAGGGAGAACACAAACATGAAATTGGCTTACTGGATGTATGCAGGCCCAGCCCACATCGGCACTCTGCGAATCGCTAGCTCTTTTAAAAATGTGCATGCGATCATGCACGCCCCCATTGGCGATGACTACTTTAACGTCATGCGCTCCATGCTATCGCGGGAGAGGGATTTCACTCCGGTAACAACCAGTGTCGTCGATCGCAACGTTTTGGCACGCGGCTCTCAAGAGAAGGTGGTAGATAACATCACCCGCAAGGATGCCGAGGAACACCCAGATTTGATTGTGTTAACTCCCACCTGCACCTCCAGCATTTTGCAAGAAGACCTGCACAACTTTGTCGAACGGGCGCAGTTGGAAGCGAAAGGAGACGTAATGCTAGCGGATGTGAACCACTACCGCTACAACGAACTACAAGCTGCCGATCGCACTTTGGATCAAATCGTCCAATACTACATTGAAAAAGCGCGGAAGCGGGGCGAATTGGCTGAGGGCAAAACAGCAAAGCCCTCGGTTAACATCATCGGTACTACTACCCTCGGTTTCCACAATAATCACGACTGCACCGAACTGAAACGTTTGATGGCTGACTTGGGAATTGAGGTAAATACCTTAATTCCCGAAGGTGCTTCGGTGAATGACTTGAAGAAGATGCCCAAAGCCTGGTTTAACCTAGTACCTTATCGTGAACTTGGTTTAACCACAGCTCGTTACCTAGAAGAACAATTCGGCACACCTTATATAGACATTACTCCAATGGGCGTAGTGGAAACTGCCCGTTGTATTCGCAAGATTCAGCAGGTAATTAAGGCTCAAGGCGCAGAAGTTGACTACGAAGACTTCATTAACGAGCAAACCCTGCATGTATCTCAGGCTGCTTGGTTCTCCCGTTCTATTGACTGTCAAAACTTGACTGGCAAAAAAGCTGTAGTCTTTGGTGACAACACCCATGCCGCCGCCATCACCAAGATTTTGGCGCGAGAAATGGGGATTCATGTTGTTTGGGCTGGAACCTACTGCAAATATGATGCAGACTGGTTCCGCGAACAGGTTAGCGAGTATTGCGATGAAGTGTTAATTTCCGAAGATCATGGTGAAATTGGGGATGCGATCGCTCGTGTCGAACCTTCTGCCATTTTCGGCACCCAAATGGAACGCCACGTTGGTAAACGTTTGGATATTCCCTGCGGCGTAATTGCAGCACCAATCCACGTCCAAAACTTCCCCATTGGTTACAAACCATTTATGGGTTACGAAGGCACGAATCAAATTACAGATTTGATCTACAATTCCTTCACTTTGGGAATGGAAGATCACCTGTTAGAAATCTTTGGTGGTCATGATACCAAAGAAGTAATTACTAGAGGAATTTCTGCTGATTCTGATTTGAATTGGACAAAAGATGGTCAAGCAGAATTGAATAAGATTCCTGGATTTGTGCGCGGTAAAGTGAAGCGTAATACTGAGAAATTTGCCCGCGATCGCGGTTTCAAAGAAATCAATGCTGAGGTATTGTACGCCGCCAAAGAAGCTGTCGGGGCGTAGTTTTGGGATTAGCAATTAATTAAATTAAAGGGTGTCCTGCATGGATGCCCTTTTTGCTTATATATCCCTGATTTTCTCATCATGGATGTAATATGCCAATCCGTCATAATTTCGTAGCTTACGGCAATTTCGTATTTTTGATTGCTAAATTAAAAATAATAAATTGGTTAAAAATAACATAATGAAAATGCCATCAGGTTTAATAATTCAAGATGGAAAAATAACTAAATACCTACTTATTTATCAACCTCAAAGTGATAAATCAAGATATCTAGCTTTAGCAGGATATAATCTTGACAACTGGGAACTTCTTAAGAACGATATAATAAATGCTGTAGAAGGTTCTGAAATTGCAAAAGCCACCCCTAGTGATTGGGGGACTCAGTTTGAGGTTAAAAGCGAGTGGTCTGGGCCTAGTGGTCGATTAATTAAGGTAATTACTATCTGGCAACAAGATGAAGAAACAGAATTTGTTAGATTTATAACACTATATCCTGATAAATCACGGGAGAATTAAACGATGACAACAGCTAGTTTATTTCAGTGGGTAGAACTGAAGCAGGATGTTCCTAACAGCCCTGTAAAAGCTGGCGATAGAGGGGTTGTGTTGGATCATCTGCGTCCTACTAAAACTCAGCAAGAGCCAGGATATATTTTAGAAATCTTTAAAGACGGTGAAACTCTAAATGTAGTTACTGTGCCTATTTCCTGGGTTAACCCTCTACCTGAAACCTGGGGAAGTATTGAACATGATACAAGACAGACAGTTTAATACAGAAAAAATCAAACTCATGGCTGACTATGGATGCTATCCACTATGGTGGGTAAGTCCTGAGATTGGCAACATTAACCCAGAGACATTGCCATTAATTCAAGAAACTATTAAACGCTTGGACAAATGGGAAGAAATTTACAATGCAACATTAAATTGGCAAGATCCTACTAACTCGCCAGATTTGAGTGCAGAGGTTGAAGCGGCTTTTGAAGAAGAAGGAATTAGTCTGTGGAAGCAATTGCAAACAGAACTTGCACCTAATTATCAAGTTGTTTATTTCAGTGAGCTATTAGGCAAGGTTTTAACTCATCCTAGTGAATTAGAAGTTTTACGTCCTATTCAGCAATGATTTCACGTGATAGAATATAAATCTAGTGCAGTATCAATAAATTTAATTGCGATCGCGGTTTCAAAGAAATCAACGCTGAGGTACTTTATGCCGCAAAGGAAGCTGTCGGGGCTTAATGATAATTTAGTTATCAGCTAGAATACATAGAAGAGTGTTTCTTTGAAAGAATACTCTTCTGCTTATGATAAAATAAATTTTATTGTACAAACTAATTTATTAAAAATGATGTATTTATGAGCAGCAATCAATTACCCAGCAGTTCTAACGAAAATAGACTATACACCAGACTCATTACAACTCTAAAAATAGTTCAGTTTATCGGTTATTTCATTGTAGTCGTTTATTGTTTTATCATATTTTCAATGTTTGGTCAAAGTTTAATTGTTACTGGATATAGTAAAATACTTTTTGGGTATTTAATTAATGCGGTAATTGCCTGCATTATTATATATATATTTACAGCAGTATTGATAGCAATAATCGACCTTTTAAGCCGCATAGAACGGAATACAAGGTCTGGATAATAACTGAGGACTAATCATACATTATTTGGAATTACATAACTAGGTAAGTTGATAACTGTAAGAGCCTTTAAAACATACTGCCTAACCTGTGGAGCAGGATGAGTTAAGTTATCTAATAAAAGATGAATAGCTAAATCAGGAATATTTTTCAAGCTTATAGCATTAGGAAATATCCCACCATGTCCAAGCAGACAAACTTGACTGATGCTCGTAACAACCTAGCCGAACTCTGCAATCAAGTAGTTGCAGATAGAGAAGTGGTAATTATCACTCGACAAGAAGGCGAAAACGTCGCCTTAATTGCTGTTGATGAACTAGATAGTTTACTAGAAACATCTTATTTACTTCGTTCACCTAAAAATGCAGTCCGTCTGTTAACTGCTTTGGAAAGAGCAAAAGCTAGAACTTTAAAACCTCAAAATATTAACGAACTACGTCATGAGTTGGGAATTGACGAAGAAGAAGGATAAAACCCAACCCCAAGAAAATAAAGTTCGAGATGCTGTATTTCATCCAGAATTTCGGGAAGACCTCGCCTATTGGGTAGGACAAACCGGAAAACTGCGCTTCGGGCTTTTAACTTGGTTGAAGCGATTATGCGAGATCGTTTTACAGGTATTGGGAAACCTGAACCATTGAAATACTTAGATTCAAATGCTTGGTCGCGGCGACTTACTCAAGAACACCGGATTGTTTATCTAGTAAGTGATGACCGAATTGATTTTCTTCAAGCTCGATATCACTACTGAAATAGCCAATACCAGTAATGTGACTTTACAGCTACTTTTAGTTATTTTCCTTACATTGTTAAAATAGCGATGCCTACGGCGGACTGTGCCTACGCACCTCTATTTATTGCAAAAACTTAGTGCGATCGCTTGTATTTTTCTAGCAATTGCGGCAAGTAATCATAACCGTCCACGCCAATAAATTTAATGATGTTAGTTCGGTACTTTACTATTAATTGCTGTACGGTTTCATCTCCTAATTTACTCTGTAAAATTGTTAATAACCCAGCCGCTTGCCGCCATTCCATCGCAGCAATTTGCTCTAATAAATACATCCCTAGACAGCTATTGTATACAGCTTTTTCATAATTATTCAGGTTGTAGTAACTTTCCGCCAGATACAAAAAGTTCAGCCCTTGCAGATATTTATCACTAGAAAACTGCACCGCCTCACTGCCTTTTTCTAGGTATTCTACAGCAGCTTGAGGTTTTTCTAAGGCGACGTGAGCAATACCAAGACTGATGTAACAAAGGGCTTGAGTTTGGCGAGCCGCCAAGCTGATACCAAATCGTGAATCACTCAATTTTTCTGACAATTCCAAACCTCGGTGCAAGTATTCTATTGCTTGTTCATAGACATCTGGTTCTATGCGTTCCATCTGCTGTGCCGCAAACACTTCGCTATAGCCTAAAGTTGCCAAGGCGTGAGCTTCTCCTAAGCGTTCGCCTGCTTGACGAGCCAAAATTAACGCCCTCTGGCTGTAGTTAATCGCCTGAGAATAATCTTTTTGAGCAACGCAAACACGGCTATTGTGGTTGAGATTGGCAATTTCACAGGGTTGATCCCCGGCTTGGCGGGCAATTTCTAAGGCTTCCTGGTGAAATGAGTTAGCCTCTGGATATTTACCTAAAATAAACTGGGAATAGCCCAACAGCGTTAGTATCCGCGCTTTTTCTTGAGTACCTTCCACTTCTTTTAGTGGTGTATCCAAATAAGCGATCGCATCTCGCAGCGCATCCCTACCGAAAAAGGCAAAAACTCCGCCGTAAAGGGGAAAGTATTCGCGATGGGCAAAAGTTCTGAGAATTTGTAAGACGATCTGAAAACAGGCTTTCGCTAATTCTTCGCCTTTGCTGCGATCGATACTGGTAGCGATACGGAAACCATTAGATAACTCGCACCAAACTGCAGCGAAACTGAGAAAAGTGGCAATGGACGCAGATGTACCCCATTTGGAATCGTATGGTTGTCTTTCAAACCAAGTCACCAAACTTTGCTGTATTCTTTGGAGAATTACTGTCAACTCCACCCAGTCTTTCATATCTATATAAGACTGGCGGACAACTACCTCCGTTGTAGATCCGCCATCAGCCAGTGCAGAAAATAACAGTTTTGGCAAGGGACTGCTGACTTTTAGTGCCCATGAAGCCCAAGGGTCTTGCTTTGGTTGGGACTCTTTCAATCCTAATGGAGTTGCTGTTGGCTCGTAAATCCAACTGACAAGAGAACCTTCTAATTGCTGATAGGATTCTACGCCGTTAGCAATGCCGATCGCTAGTTGTTGTATTTCTTGTTTTAGGTGGAGATCCTCGTGAGAAGACACCGCTTCCTTTAACTCTTGCGCCAGTTGTTGTAATTGATTTTGGCTGAAAACTTGGTTTTGGTTGGGGTCAATAATTTGTAACAAGACTGAAAAGCGAGAAGCTTCTGAGGCTGTGAGAATTTGTTGCACAGCTGCGGTGACTGCGGCTTGATTTCGCTTTTGTTTTTGGATTCGTTCCCATTCCCCTTGAATACTTTGTAATGCTTTGAGGGTACGATTTAAACGAGCTTTCTTTAACTCAGGAGTCTCTTTTTGGAACAAACTCGCAGAATTTATCACCTTATCTAGTTCAGATTGGGTGGAATGTGAGCGATCGCTCAAACAGCGTTCAAAGATTTCACCATTACCACTGCTTACATTTTCTATTAATTGGCGATATATAAACTCTTTGGAACTGATTTTACCTTTGAGGGCGGTAGTAATAATTTCCTCGATTAACTTTTGATAGCAGTCAGAGAAGGAATTAGATGCTGCGGCTGGCGTAGGTTCTGCTGCTAGATTATTTGTTTCAGAAGTAGAGGAATCGGATATTTCTTCTTTAGTTGGCGTTACTAAAGTTTCCTCAGAAGTAGAGGAATCGGATATTTCTTCTTTAGTTGGTGTTGCTAAAGTTTCCTCAGAAGTAGAGGAATCGGATATTTCTTCTTTAGTTGGCGTTACTAAAGTTTCCTCAGAAGTAGAGGAATCGGATATTTCTTCTTTAGTTGGTGTTGCTAAAGTTTCCTCAGAATTTATAGGTGAAGCATTTGCTTTAGAATTAGATAAGTAATAATCTGCTAAAGAGCCGCAGAGAAACTCTTCACGAAAGCTGTCTATTTTGGCAACTGACTGGATTTTGCGGTAACGACGTTTCTGATACCATAAACCAGAAATGAGTAAGCCTGCGATGACTCCTATGCCAACTCCTGCCATAGCAACCTTGGCATCTTCTAAAGCTTGATTTTGTTGCCCAGATTCGACAGTCGGATTGGAAGATGCACTTTGAGCTATAGCATAGTCACTCGCTGAACTTAGCTGCACGCTAGTGGCGATCGCCGCAAACGACAGTATAAATCTAAATATTAACTTTGATTTCCACATAATCTGATAGTTTAAAAATATGTTATCAATTTCTGGGTTGCTTCTGGTTTAAGGTAGATATCAGACAAAGCAGAGTTTTTCGAGACTAACCGCCTCCCTAAGGAGTGGAGAGTCAAAAATAAAACTAACTAGATCCCTTTTTTACCAAGGAAGTTACCTTCATATAGAAAATAAACTTTGTCAACAGTAGTTTCCAGAAGATGTTCTTATTTCTTAACATTATTTGTGCATTTAGGAATCTTGACAAAGCCAGATGTTAATATCGGTTTTCAAAATATTTGTATCAGGTATTTCGTAAAATGGTTATAACTTATAGCGATCACATAATCAAACAGCATTGAGATCGATAGCCAATGGCCGCAGAAGTTGGCATAGATCCCATTAGTGCGTCACCGATAGCATTAGCGAGTCATCTCACTCGGGGAGACGCTTTAGCGCAACGAGCGTCACAGCCCGTCGTAGACATCACCTCTTGGGTTTGGAACGTAGAGCCATTAAAATGTAAACTTTAAGATACTTGCACCGAGTTTCTAGTATAGTGTGGCGGAAGTTCCCTACCTTAAGGGCTTAAGCTCCTTGCTGGTTTGAGGTGGTAGCTGGATTTATGCCAAGGTGTACGAAGATACTACCCTATAGCGATCGCTGCGGCAACCCCTGAGGCGATCGCATTCCTTAACGCAGAAATTTACTGATAAATAAAAATTAATAGCGAACAAATATCACAATACAAAATTATTACTTCGGGGATCTAAAAGGCAGAATAACCTACTAAAGTTAGAACCGATGTGTCTCCCATGACGAAGTAAAAAAAAGAATCATAAAAGCCTCGCAATCTCTCTTAGATAAAAAAAGCAGATGCATGTTAATGTTTTAATCTCATTGTCTTCCCTTTGTTCCTTTCCCTATGCATCTGCACTATTTACACCCCCAACACCTTGAAGAATTAGTCAAGAGTAGTGGTATAGACTTACACTTAGTGCAACTCAATTTTAGGTCGCTCCAAGGCGTAACTGCTTATGAGTACCTATTGATTTCTGAGCTACTCCCTCGCACCAATACAGGAATGGTGAAAGCTGGATGGTTGCAGCGTTATGCTCATATTACTGAAGGTGGTTGGTGGTGTTCCGGGCTAGACCCTTTGAATAATTGGCAAATGATGGAATGGGGATGCTTTAAGCCAAACCAACCCCGACAGAATCACAATGGTAAGTCCATCAAATACGAGCATCCCCCCAGCACACCAACGCGGGTGTTTTGTTTGCGCGTAACGCTGCAAGTGTGGCAGCAAGTCGCTAAACGTTACAATCTGGTCATGCCTGACAATATCACTATTACTGCTGATGGTGAAGCTGAAGGCTTTTGGCAATGGGTAATGCAACATAATATTCCCCTGATTCTCTGCGAGGGTGTGAAGAAAGCAGCCACACTGTTGACGCAAGGATATGCAGCTATTGCCATTCCCGGAATTACTAGTGGTTATCGGGTTGTTAAAGATGAATTTGGCAAAGTTACCCGTCGTCAGCTAATTCCTGATTTAGCAGCGTTTGCAATTACAAAGCGTAGCTTTTATATTTGCTTTGATTTTGAAACTCAACCTAAAACAATTGCTGCTGTAAATAATGCTATTTCTCGACTTGGTTCTTTATTCCAGCAAGAAAAATGCACTGTTAAAATTATCGAACTTCCAGGAATAGAAAAAGGAGTTGATGAGTTTATTGTTGCCAAAGGTGTAAGTAGTTTCGAGAAAGTTTATCGTCAAAGTGTTGATTTAGAAATTTATCTTGCTCAAACCAAACCCCACACAGAGTTAACTATTCCTGCTGCACTCACCTTGAACCGCCCTTATATAGGTGAAATCCCTTTCCCAACTTCTGGATTAATAGGAGTCAAGTCTGCAAAAGGAACAGGTAAAACTACAGCATTGCAAAACGTTGTTCAGCAAGCAAAAGTTAGAAATCAACCCGTTTTATTAATTACTCACAGAATTCTACTAGGAAGATTTTTGTGTGAAAAAATTGGTATTCAATGGGGAACACATAAAGAAGATGCGGATAAAAGGATTGATAAAACACTTACGCCCGCTCCTCCCATTCTCCGCTCACTCTCTCCTCAGCAATCTCTTGGATTGTGCGTTGATTCTATTTGGAAACTTAACCCTGAAAATTGGCGGGGAGCAATAGTAATTCTGGATGAAGTAGAGCAGTCTTTGTGGCATCTATTAAACAGTAATACTTGTAAACACAAGCGTGTAAAAATATTAAAATTATTCCAGCAACTAATTTCCACAGTTTTAACAACTGGGGGGTTAGTAATTGTCCAAGATGCTGATTTATCAGATGTGTCACTTGAATATTTACAAGGATTGGCAGGAATTAAATTAACACCTTGGGTAGTTCTCAACCAGTGGAAACCTCAGCATGGTTGGGACGTAACTTTTTATGATTCGCCGAATCCAACATCCCTAATTCACCAACTGGAATTGGATTTACTTGCTGGACGTAAATGTTATGTTACTACCGATAGTCGCGCTGGGCGTTACAGTTGTGAAACAATTGAACGCTATTTGAAAGAGCGGTTACAAAAATTACGACGGCAATTTCCTAAAACTCTGGTGGTTAGTAGTCACACTACAAACACACCTGGACACGAAGCGGTTGATTTTATCGCAGCTATTAATCAAAAAATCTCTGAATATGACGGCGTTTTTGTTACCCCTAGCCTTGGTACAGGAATTAGTATTGATGTCCAACATTTCGACCGAGTTTATGGCATTTTTCAAGGGGTAATTCCTGACTCGGAAGCAAGACAAGCATTAGCAAGAGTGCGGGATGATGTGCCGCGTGTTGTCTGGTGCGCTAAACGAGGTATTGGCTTAATTGGTAGTGGTAGTACAAATTATCGCTTGCTATCTGATTGGTATCAAGAAAATCAAAAAGAAAACTTAGCTTTGCTTAGTCCACTACATAAAATAGATGTGGATTTACCTTTAGTTCATGATCCGATTCATTTGCGAACTTGGGCCAAGTTATCTGCACGGGTAAATGCCTCTATACACCTCTACCGTCAATCGATGCAAGATGGTTTGATTGCTGATGGGCATCAAATTCAGATGCGAAGTAATGCTGTTCATAATAATATTATTCGAGATTTACGCCTTGCGTTTTTGGCAACTGACGCTGATGATTTAGCTACCCGCAGAAGATTAGTTTTAGAAATTGTCAAAGTTCAAAAAGATTGGGCGCAAAGCCGTCAAAAAGCTAAAGAAATTAAACGCAAAATTAAAGATATTAAGCAGCAAAATCAACTATCGGTAGCAACTGCTGTAACTAATGCTAAAGATATCGATTATGTAGAATATGAGCAGCTATTAGTGAAGCATTCCCTGACTGATGGGGAACGCAACCAAATCAATAAATATGTTCTCAGACAAAGGTATGGTATAGAAGTTACTCCTTGGCTGAAATTGCAGGATGACCACGCATATTATCGTCAATTGTTAATTCATTATTATCTAACTCACGAAAGCGAGTATTTTCACGTCAGGGATCAGCAAGAATGGCATCAGCAATTGTCTTGGGGTGAAGGGAAAGTTTTTCTCCCAGATTTAAAAACTTACACGCTCAAAGTTGAGGCGATGAGAGCTTTGGGAATGCTTCAGTTTCTCGAAGTAGAACGAGAATTTACCGAAAGTAATCCAGATTTGATATTGCTGAAAAATATTGTTTTTCAGCACAGTAAGCATATTAAAAGAGCGCTTGGGATTAACTTAGTTGGGGAGAAAGAGCAGGTTTCAGCAATAAAAATACTCAGCCGACTGTTAAATTTGTTGGGCTTGAAACTAAAGCGAGTAAATGAGGTTTATCAAATCGACTTAGAAACGCTTTATGATGGCAGGGAGAGAATATTTGCCGTTTGGCATCAACGGGATGAGTTAATGTTGGCTGATGTTAAGAGTGTTGGCTATGAGTTGCCTGATTATTCTTCAGATTGGAAGCTTGAAATTATCCAAACCAAGGCTTATGCCACAGTAGCCAATACCCTTGACAACTAAGACAAAGCGAAACGGCGTGTCTAAAGACACCCAAGCATTAGCCATACAATTATCCCAATTTCTAATTTGCCTTCACCCGCGCCTGCTTCACCATCGCAATTAGAGTTTGATGGGCATCTTCCGCATCTGCTAAAACATGATCAAACTGAATGCGAACTGACACAGCTTCCCCATTCACTTGCGCTGTCAAATCCATACCTTGTGTATCAATTGACAGCATTTGTGCTGCGATGTCTCCGACGGGCTACGCCTACGCATCTGTTACACCACCAAAAGCCTTAGCATAAAGAACTATGGCATCAGCATGATCATCATTCATGTGCTTGCAGATGCGCGAACTAATATCAGCAGAAAAATCCTTAGACATTGTTGAGATAGAAAGTGAGCAATACAGCAACAGCTTAAATTTTAAGCTAACAACGCGAAGGAAATTTGCTGATTTTCTTTCTTGGCACTCAAGATTCTGCATTTTACCCGATTGCCATCATAAATATATTTTATTTATGGGGTAATAATTAAATTAAAATAAAACTTATTCAGTATTTTTACCTTCTATTATGGAAACCAGACAGCTTAAACTGTAGCAGAAGTATTAGCCAAACTATTGAAGCTAAAAGACAATGAGCGAAACTAGCCCCAGACGAATTGTAATTGGGGATGTGCATGGCCACTATGAAGGTTTGATGACATTATTGGAGGCGATCGCCCCCACGTCAGACGATCAAATCTATTTTCTGGGAGACTTAATTGATCGTGGCCCTCATAGTTCACAAGTAGTTAATTTTGTCAAGCGACATAACTACTCATGTTTGTTGGGAAATCATGAGCAGATGTTATTAAACATTCTGACCAATGAAAGGACTTCCTCCCCAACGATGCAAGCATGGCTGTACAGTGGAGGGCAAGCTACCGTGGACAGTTACCACGAGGCTCCAATTCCTGATGACCATCTGGATTGGTTCAAGGCTTTGCCTACATATCTCGACTTGGGGGATATTTGGTTAACTCATGCTGGTGTTGACCCTTCCAAGTCGGTGGCAGAACAAACTGCCGATCAACTGTGCTGGATACGAGAAGAATTTCACAGCATTGAAAAACCCTACTTTCCAGATAAGCTCATTATCATCGGTCACACCATTACCTTTACTCTGCCGGGTGTTTCTCCTGGTAAACTGGCACAAGGGCAGGGATGGCTAGACATAGATACAGGCGCTTATCATCCTCGGAGTGGCTGGTTGACTGGACTAGATGTCACGAATAACTTGGTTTATCAAGTTAACATTTTTAAACACTATCTCCGCACCCTGCCCTTAGAAGATGTAGTGATCAGAGTTGATCCTGCTAAAATCAAAGTCGATCGCCGCAATAAGAATTAAGCAATATTCGAGATGAGGGGGATGAGGGAGACAAGGGGAATAACCAATGCCCAATGCTTAATACCCTCAAGACCTTACTAATGGTCGAATATTAGCTTTATAACTAGCCTTATCCAAGCCATAATTTCCCTTACTAGGTTGAGAGTTAATTGCACGTCTGAGGCCGTCAATGCGATCGCTCGTTCCGGGGTGCGTACTCAAAAATGTCGGGACAGAACCACCCTTTTTCAGCAGCTTTTGCATAAAAGTAACCATCCCAGACTGGGCATAACCAGCGCGTGTCAAAGTTCGTAGTCCTCTTTGATCGGCATCAAATTCATCTTGACGACTGCGGGGACGATTCAAGGCAAGTTCTACACCAATCCCTACAGCTGTATTGCGATCTAAACCAGTTGCTGTTGCTAAACCACTAGCGATCGCTTTTTGCCGCATCTGTTTAACCAGGTGTTTCCCGCCAATGTGACCAATTTCATGGGCAATAACACTTGCAAGTTCTGCTTCATTATCTGCGGCTTTCAGTAAACCTGTGTGGACATATACATAGCCTCCTAAAGTTGCAAAGGCATTAATAGCATCATCATCAACTACTTGGAAGGTAAAAGGAAGGTTGCGGCGATCGCTACTATCTGCTAAACGCCGACCAATTTGTTCGACATAGCGATTAACTTTAGAATTCCGGTAAAGTTTGACTTGACTCCCCAGTATTTCCTGATTAATCTGCTTGCCAATATCAGTTTCCTGGCGATCGGATATATTAGAAAGCTGAAGTACTTGGACTCCCTGCAATATAAGAGGCAAGAAGTCTAAAGTTCTTCCAGGCAAGGGTGTACTCAGGCACAGACTCAGGGCGACTACCACCGAAATTAGCGGATAAAACCAGCGACGCCGCCACACACGGTAACTTGCAACAAAACCTTTCCAATTGAACATAATACGCTCTAAAGATTATTTCGGGAGAACATAAAATTATGGGACAAATTATGAGACGGATTTAGAGTATTCTAAGTTGCATTCTTAACTCAAAACCAAAGGAGTTGTGATTCAGCTAATGCTTACGCAAATCTACCGAATTGCGGGGGGTTAAAGATTCTCTCTAGAGATAGGCTTAAACACTAGATATTACTTTCTCGGTGCGTCAGTCTTAACGGACAAAAATTTGAGGGTTAACTGCCGCCTCTGCGAACTTACGGGAGCATCCCAATGCAAGCAAATTTACCAAGTTAGCAGGTAGTCATTGCGAATGGAGCGTTCGCGGTAGCGTCTCGTAAGAGAAGCGGAATGTTCGCCCAAGGCGTTCCCGAAGGGTAGCAATTGCAAAGTCTAGATGCTGCGATTGCAACTCTAAGAGACGCTTCGCGAACGCTTCATTTCATTACGTACCCTGCGGGAACGCCTTGGGCGAACGCAATGACAAAATATGTTTTTACACATTTGGGATGCTCCCGAACTTACGAACTCGTGATAAACTCTCGCATAACCGCAACGCCCAGTCGCTTTGAGTTATTACCAAATAGGGAAAATATACTATTCCCATTGAAAACCTTCTTGCTACAATCAATTACTTCGCTATTACCTCGGAAAAGTTTTTATGGCTATTTTAGATTCAAAAGGCCGTTTGTTCGGCAAAATCAACCTCCTAGATTTAGGTGCTGCGCTGGTAACTCTGCTAGTTATATTTGTCGTCTCGTCTAGCATCTTATCTAGCTTGGGGGTTGCCCAAGTTGGTGAGAAGCTAGTACCCATAGAAGTAGACTTAGTAGTTCGTGGTTTGAATGTCCGTGATCCTGAGCAATTATTCAACAACGGTTTAAAAAAAGGCGGGAAAACTAATGTAATTATCCGCAATCAACCCTACGGACAGATTGAGATTAAATCCGTTCAACAGCTACCTAGAACAGTCAATGTTTTTCAACCTGATGGCACTGTTAAAGAATTGCCAGATCCAAAGATCAACAATTTTAGTACAGATATGCTTTTGACCTTAGAAGGTAAAGCCAAAAGCACAGAAAGCGGACTAGTGCTAGGTAGCAGTAAAGTTAAAATTGGAATGCCATTTGAGTTGGAAGGCTTTAACTACAACTTCAATGCGACTGTTATTGATATCAGATTAAAAGACAAATAGCATTCACATTTTCGTTTTCAAAAAATAGCCTGATAAACCGAATTTTATATAATCTACAAAAACTCGGTTTATCAGATTTATCAATGGATGTTATAACTACTTAGCAGCTTTCGCTTGAAACATTAAATACGTGCCTCCTAACCCTTCTACAATTGTGCGTGTATTAGCAATCATCATTTTCTGATAAGTGTCCGCCTCGCTTCCTGGTTCGCCAAGTCCCTCAGCATACAGCTTCCTATCAGAAATTTTAACTTCAGCAACTCTTGCTACAGATTGAAGCAAATTAGGGTTAATTGCCGCCTCAATAAAAATTGTTGATACTTTAGCCCGTTTAATATTTGTAACCAAATTTTTCACTCTCGCATCTGTCAGGTTTTCGTTAGTACTAATACCTTGCAATCCCCCTGCTAATGGAATACCGTATGCTTTGGCGTAATAACTCAGTGCATCAGAGGTTGTAACTAACTTACGTTTTTTGGCAGGAATACTAGCAATTCTTGACTTAATCCAGCTATCTAGTTGAGTGAGTTCATTTGTGATTCTTTTGGTATTATTCGTATAAGCCTCTGCATCGTTAGATTCTAATTTTCTCAGGTTACTATTAATTACTTCCACCATCCTGATAGTATTCTTGGTATTGTGCCAAAGATGAGGATTAGTTACATTATTGCCGCCTTTCTGAAATTTTTGTGGCTTAGACACCGCAAGTTGACTAACAGCTATTTTCGGTGCAGTGCTTTTAGTCCCTTTAATTAATTTGATCAGATTTGGTTCTAAATTATAGCCACTATAGAGAATAAGATTAGCTTGCTCAATGGCTCTACGATCTTCTGGCTTTGGTTTATAAAATTGGGGGTTGGCACTAGGATCAATTAAGCAAGTGAGGTTAACTGTATTCCCGGCAACTTCTCTGGTTAAGTCACATAATACACTTGTCGTTGCAACGATTCGGGGAAGATTCTCATTTACCTGAGTGGTAGTCTGAGTGAATGTTGTTCTTGCAGTTTGATTTCCACACCCAGCAAATCCAATCGCCAAAGCAACAAGAATAGCTCGGAAGGAATTATTTGACGGTAATTTTTTTGACATCCTCAACTCCTACTAGATGTATAGAAATAATCATTATCAGTAACTGATTAGTGAAATACCAGCTGGAAGCCTTCAACAAGGAAGAGTTTAAAGGCAATAAGCTTGGGTTAAGCCTTGATCGTCCCTAACCCTTCTTAACAAGGAGGGAATTAGAGCAAGCCTTTTTAAGGGAAGAGGAATTAATAGACTCTCTTTTTTCCCCATCGCACATCCAGCAATTTTTGCTTGGTGAACCCCAAGTGAGGTTTTTGCAGGCAAAATGTTAGTTAAGTTCACGCGACAGAATAGAAAATTGGTAGAGGTAAAAGCACAATAATAAAGGTGATGCTGGGGAGCCTCCGGTAAAGAGTGTAGTGTAGTTCTCTCACCGTCTGTTGAAGGGGCTATACCATTGTGCTTACATTCCACAAAGGTCGCAAATGATCTAGGATTATCAGGTTAAGGAGTGGAACGTAGTAATGCTGGGGCTTATTGAGCATACGGGTTGATTTCGCCTTCCCGAGTCGTGAATCTAAGGCAATTGTAGCTGTGGTTTTGCGAGGTGTGGGCATATAGTTATTATAAAATTGGCGAATTCGCGGTTTTTTAGCCATCAGCCTTTGTTAGACTAATTTTCACCGAGTAAAGCCTTTCAATAACCCTCAGAGCATCATCTAACTGTTCTTTCTTGGCATAATCCCGGCTGTACTTTTTACCATAATTTCTGTACTTTAGTTTCTTCATTATTAAATTAAGGGTCAAGTCAAGTATATAGAACAATTTCCCAAAGCTGATATTGGTGAAGATAAACAATGGTAATTTTAGTTATCCTCGTTAACACCCTCATGTCGCTGATATTACTCTATGTAGCTTGGCGGGTGTGGCAACTCAAGCAGCAGCTAGCATACATAACAGATAGGTTAACCGCCTATGAAAGTTGTACCCATGCAGCACTGAATAAAGCACCCGAAAATATTTATCTCAGCCAGCAGAATATTTATAATTTACGGCAGAAAAATCAAGTGCTACAAATGCAAATCCAACAAGTGCGCCAAATTATCAGTCTACTTTTGCTAGGACGGCAAATCTGGCAGCGTTATTTTCGTAGGCTAGAGTTAACACCAGGGAAAAGAACTGTTGGAAAATGAGTTATGTCAAGTTCACATGAACATTTATAATTAGGGCTGACGCGGTAACATAAGGACGCGGAAACACGGTGAGACGGTGACGTAGGGAGTTTTAAATTATAAATAATTAATAGTGTTGATATTTAATGAATAAAAGCAACATTTTTAGCTGATATGTTGTCACGATAGATTAACTCAATAAAATCGGTCGAGTCTTGCAAGTAGAGAAAACCCACCTAAAATGGGTGTAAGGAGAGAAACAACAAGATGTCTAATAACCGTTCTGGAGTATTTTTTGGCGGTTTGATGCTGGGAGCTACCATCGGTGCTTTGACCGGTTTGCTAGTGGCTCCCCGCACAGGGCGCGAAACGCGTAAAATTTTGAAAAAATCTGCCAATGCTATTCCAGAATTGGCAGAAGATTTATCAACGAGTGTGCAAATCCAGGCAGATCGTCTTTCTGCTAGCGCATTGCGAAACTGGGATGAAACTCTAGATAGATTACGGGAAGCGATCGCAGCAGGTGTAGATGCCAGTCAGAGAGAAAGCCAAGTCTTGAAGCGGCAAACATCTGTTGAAGACTCAGATTCTCTTCCCCAGCAATTAGAACGCTCATAAATGTCATAACCGTGATTGATCCCCTGTTTTGGTTGGGACTTTCTTTACTCTTAGTCGCCACAAGTTTGACTGCGGTTTTAGTGGCGGCAATACCGGCTTTGCAGGAGTTAGCACGCGCTGCTCGTAGTGCAGAAAAGCTATTTGATACACTCTCGCGCGAGTTACCACCCACTCTAGAAGCTATCCGTGTGACTGGTTTGGAAATCACTGACTTAACTGATGATGTCAGTGAAGGTGTAAAAAGTGCTAATCAAGTCGTGAAACAAGTTGATCAAAGCCTTGATAATGCAAGAATTCAGGCTCAAAATCTGCAAGTAGGTACACGCAGCATCTTTGTTGGTGCGAAAGCTGCTTGGAGAAACTTCACGCGCCAAAAACCCACAAGGCGAACAAGCGATCGCTTGCCAAGCAATGAAAAACCACCACTAACGTTGCGAGAACGAGAAGTGCTAAAGCAAGAAAATCGCCGGAGCAAAGCAGAAGTATACCGCGTTAATGACGGTTACAGCGACGCCGCTAGCTGGGAAAACAATTTCGATGATGAAGATTGATTAAAAAAAGGGCATTGGGCAGCTATAGCTCTATGCGGCAAATCAAACCCAAGATTCCAGCGAAAAGGTTCTCACCTGTTGAATTCGCAAAAAGTCACTATCACTAGAAACGATAGTTAAATTATTTTGTAGTGCAATAGCAGCTATCCAAATGTCATTTTCATCAAAACCCAAATCAACAATTTTAGTTTTTCGCCGCTTGTTTTTATCTTTGGGTGCAAACTGATTGAATAAAGCTGCCTTAATTTGACCGTAAATTGTTGCTGTTTATTCTGTTATATGGTAGATACGAATATCTTCTAAAAATTCTGTCAAGCGAGCCAGATTATTTTCCTTGCGTTGGGATTTTTCCATCATGAATGTCAGTTCACCCTGGACAATTACGCAAGTGGCAATGTTATTTTCTCCAACTTCATTCACGCGACGGATAACATTTGGCTCACCTAAAATAATGGCACTACAATAATTTGTATCAAGTAAATGCATTATTCAAATAGGTTTTCGTCATCAAATTTAGCTTGACCACGGGTAGCATATACTGCTTGAAGGCATTCTTCAAAGTCGTCACCTTCCCAAGTGCCAGCGTGTCGAAGAATGGAACGCCCGGAAGCAGGACGGTATGTAAGTTGCTTTTTCTCACTAGAAGTTTCTGTAGAATCGCTTAGAGGAATAGGTTCAAGCTGACCTGATTCCAACTCCTTTTTTGTATAGTTAACCTTAATAGAACGTATCAAATCGAGTGCTTCTGTTAGCAACTCCGGCGGTAAATTTTCTATTTCTTGGATTAATAATTCTTTGTTAGTCATCTCTCACCTCTAATCATTCATTTTTTATTGTATGGGGAACTCCGCTATGGCTTAGTCAATTTTGAGGTGTTAAATAATTCGTAATTCGTAATTCGTAATGGGCAACTCTTAGAGACGCTAAACTCGAACGCCCCGCAACGCTTTCGTAAATTTTGTTTTGTAATGGGGATTTAACCCCAACACAAAACTTGCGTGATTTTTGAACCGGGGGACTTAAACCCACGGAACTAGTTAATTTTTTCTGATGATAATGATAATAAAAAAGCAACCAGAGGCATTAAATAATAACCTGGTAACCCTCTACCCATCCACGATTATCATTTTCATAAAAATATTTCGAGTATTTTGACTGATTGACAAAATGCACTTTATCTTTAATTATCACGAATGCCACTCCCAATCCCTACTCACCAAAAACGCTTTGCTTTGATCCCTTAGATTAGAGTAAAGTAAACAAGTGTAAAGAAGCATCACTTTTCCACTACTCTTTTAAAACAACTTGTTCGCTTTTACCGTTGATATTTGTATAAAAACGTCCATGCAATCTTGTTTTTGGCGACGAATTCTGGTATCCATTGCAGTATTTTTCCTAGCTGGGTCAATTTGGGTAATGCATTCTCCCCCAGCACTGGCTTATGACAATCCTGAGTTACTCCCTAGCACCTTTACCCCAGTTGTAGACTTAGCAAAATCTCTTCCTGTCCTGCAAGAAGAAAAGCTTGTCAAAGATTTAGAGGAGTTTGAAGCCGATACGGGCTGGAAACTGCGAGTATTGACCCAGTATGACCGCACCCCAGGTCGGGCAGTCATAAAATATTGGGATTTGGATGACAAAAGCATTCTACTAGTTGCCGATTCTCGTGGCGGTAACATCCTCAGTTTTAGCGTCGGCGATGCTGTTTATGAACTTTTACCCCGAACGTTCTGGATAGAACTGCAAACCCGCTTCGGTAATTTGTACTTTGTCCGCGAACAAGGCGAAGATCAAGCCATTCTGCAAGCCTTAGAATCCGTTAAAGGCTGTTTACTCAAAGGTGGTTGCAATGTTGTCCCCGGACTGCCACGAGAGCAATGGATTCTCACCTTGATTACCTCAATTATTGGTGGGGTGATTTGTGGATTTGCAGCTCAACCCCGCGAGAAAGGACAAGTTTTCGCGTGGCAATGGGCTTTAATTTTCTCACCTTTGTGGGGAATCTTGTTTCTTGCCTTTGGCATTGGACCAGTGGTGACACGCACAAGCGACTGGTTACCTCTAGTTCGCAATATCTCTGGGTTTCTTATTGGCGTCTTAGTTGCCTACCTATCTCCTGTTTTCAGTCGGCCTTCTTCCAGTAGTGAGTTATGAATGAGTACAGACGCGATTAATCGCGTCTGTACAGGAGTTAGGAGTTTTTAATTAACTTATAACTCCTAACTCCTAACTACTCACTCTCTGAAGCTGATAAGCTGAAAGCTAATATTTGAGAAGCTCAACAAAAATGGAATGGCACGTAACTGATGCTCAAAGTTTAGCAATCATTGATAGTGAAATTGAAAATCATGTCTTTTCACCCGCAGAGTATGAGATTGTGCGTCGGGTAATATACTCTACAGCTGACTTTGAGTATAAGTCTTTGATTCGTTTCTCTGAGCGTGCCTTGCAAGCAGGAGCAGCAGCACTAGCCGCGCGTACCACAATTGTGGTAGATGTGCCGATGGTGCAAGTAGGTATTGCCTACGAGATTCAAAACACCTTTGCTAATCCGGTGTATTGCAGTATGGAAGCTCTGACACGTCCTCAAAAAGAAAAAACTCGGGCAGCATGGGGAATAGAAACCTTAGCAAAGCGTTATCCAGAGGGCATTTTTGTGGTGGGCCAAGCGCAAACAGCACTAACAGCACTGGTGGATTTAATTGAAGCTGAGGAAATTAGACCTGCTTTGATAATTGCAACTCCAGTGGGATTTGTAGATGTTGATGAAGCGAAGCGGCGCTTACAAGACTCCTTAGTGCCTCACATTACAATTGACAGCCGCAAAGGTAATGCAGTTGTAGCAGCTGGGATCGTTGATGGATTGGTAGACTTGGCTTGGCAAGCCTATGGACAAGATGGAAATCGCGGGAGTTAGGAACGTCGGCTCTATCGGCTTTTCTATGGCAAATACTATTTTAAAATACTCAAGATCCAGATATTTTTGTTAATTAGTGCCGACTGAAGTTACAGATTGTGGAAGCTTTTTATCGGGTGACTTATAGTGATGTGAGGTTAAATCAAAAACCAATAGAAATGTAGAGGCATAACAATGTTTACTTATTCTAGCCCCGCAATCGCCACATATCTTAATATTGCTTCTCCAATAGCAGCTTGTGTCAACGGCAGCAAAGTTGCGGTCATTAATACTGAGGGTATATGGGAAGTAGAAGCTGATGGGAGGAAAAAACTAATTCCAAATTCTTACCATGATGCCCGTGACTGTGCAGCTATTGATGGTAAAACCTATGTGCTAGCTGTTCCAACAGGATTAGTAAAAATAAAAACTGATGGAACCACCCAAAAAATAGTTGACAGTGTTGCTCAATCAAGAACAAGAGTTAAATTTTTAGAGGGTAAATGGGTTATTCATCAATCTGTAAATACTCTATCAATTTACGATACAAATCTTAACTTCAAAGACAAACGGGATTACAAGGTAACTGAAGTAACAGATTTTGAATACAAAGATAATTATCTCTACATTAGTGGTTTTCAGCAACAAAAGCGAGCAGGCATCCCAGTACAAATTGCTTTTCTTTACCGAATGGGTTTTAATGGCACAAGTATATTTAACTTGCCAATTTTACCAGGAGATAACCAGGGTAAGCTTTGGGGTTACAATGCTGCCACTCTGGTTGACAACATGGCAGATACCCGACTCAACAGATTATACATTTCTGGGGATAAACTCTACGTGCTTGGTTCGGTCTATGGGGGTAATTCAATCTATAGGTGGAATGGTAAAGACCTCTTAACACAAACTTTGATCACTACAGATAAATATACTAATGCTGCCCAAACTCGTGATGAGACAAAAGTTTACACAGGAGTTGTTGATTTAACGTCATTCACTGTTGAACGCGGGCAACTAAGTCTTACAAGACTTCCTTCAACAGGAGGATTGGGAGACGGCAATAGCAATTTCCCTAAAACTATTTACTCAGATGGCACTGATATTTTTGTTGGATCTAAGGCTGCTTACGCAATTCCCAATAGAGATAGCCAAACATTCTTAGGTAAACCGATTGCACCTTACCGTGGCGATGCAAGTCTTTTAATTTTTCCGAATAATCTCAAGACTCGCAAAGCTTGGGTAACACCTGGAAATGGTGAAGTATTGCTATTTAATAATAAGTTTGCAGTCATCAAAACAGGTAATGTTAATGATTTGTCTACAAATTCCGGAACCGCCCAAACCCTACCAACAAATACTTATTTTATTAAGTTTTAACAGAGCGATCGCAACGAGAACACCGCAGGCATCGCTAAGAGGGACGGTTAGACCATCGCTTTTCCTACACTTACACGACAATCAATGTCCTTGACGCAATATAGACGATTAAGTAATATAAAGTTCGGATGATGGGTGCAAAAACTCATACTCCATCTGCGGCATCTCTCTGGCAAGTTAGATAGGGGATGAGGGGAATTTTAATAGAGGAGAGAGATAGTAAAAGGCCTCAGAAATGGATGAATACTCTGAGGCTGTTTTACTATTTAAGAAAAATTCCTAGAACGTATGCACAGAAGTCAAATCTATCTAGGCGTCTGAGAGAACTATAGGCGTCTGAGAGAACTAATTGAATCGTTTGGAATACCAAAATCACGAACAAACGAGTATCGTCCTGCTGTCAGAGTTACAGCCGGACCCCTAAAGTTTACGTCTCTATAAAACCTCCATCTTTCATTCCCTGTAATAACACGCGATCGCATAGAACTGATTTATCGACAGTCTGTAGAGTTGATTTTACAAGAGAAAAGACACTTTTATTTTAGCAGCTGATAAACGCATCAATACGCTTAGGGCGCAGCCTAAGAAGAGAAGTATGGGGATTATTAATTTTGAATGCGTGAATGCGTGAATGCGTGACTTCCCCGAACGCGAACTTATGTTGAGCGGAGTCGAAACACAGCGTTTCCAAGAGTTGGATCTGGCTTCACTATTGCATAATTTGCCATGCTCGGTAATATAATCTATACCAAAATGCTTATTTACTCGATTACTAATGCACCTTTAAGCGGATTTATATTTGCAGCTAAAGATTGATGCTGTCCGTGTCAGAACTTAATATGCTTTAACTATTACTTGCAGCAATTCAATTGAGGAATGTGATCGTGAAACGCTTTAATGTCTTCAAAATTCTAGGAAGTACTGCTCTAGCTCTAAGTTTGGCTACCTTGCCTACAGTTCTGCCTGCTTCTGCTCAGACAACAAGCAGTCCTGATGCGACTGTTACAGATACTAATACTACTACAGACCGCGCTGCTACCGACAGAAATTATCAGGATGGCGATTGGGGTTTGTTGGGCTTGCTCGGTTTATTTGGTTTATTTGGTCGCAAGAGCCGCAAAGCCGATGATAATGTAGCTTATCGTGACCCTAATGCGGTAGGCTCCTCTGGCTCCCGTTCTAACTATTAATAATGAGTTGCGTTCTAATTTCGCGTAAATCCTAAAGATAATTACGGTTAAAGCCTGCATCGGCAGGCTTTGTTTGTGTGTATACATGACTACAAGCCTTGGGGAGTGAGGGCGTGCCAAGTTTGCCCGATTTAATTGTTAATTGGGATTTGTCAAAAATAAAATTGGCGAACAAAAGTGCGCTCCTAATTTAGCTTTCAGAGCTTCATCGGTGGTTATTTTTGGTAAATCTAGGGGCTGGCGATCGCTCTTAATAAGTTTACGTGCATCCGCGATGACTATAATATGATAATATCCTTTAAGTACTCAGTATTTTAGCTGAAAAAATATCATAATCTCTGCTTAAACCTGCGAATGTGGGTTTAATTGAGCGTTTTTGTTGTCAAACAAGTATCCACAACGACAAGGTTATGATTAATATATTTTTCCTGCTCATACTATTTTCTTCGGTTTTAGGGCGGATTAAATTTCCTGGAATAAATATTGGTATTCATTATTTATTAATTCCTGCATTTAGCTTTGGCATAATTAGTTTGTCTTTAAAATCTATACCAGAAGTTGTTAAGAAGCATAAAATCATTTTGATATCTATAAGTTTAATGTATTTGTGGATGTGGCTTTCCTCATTAATGAGCCAATTTCCAACTATTGCTATTACTTATAGTATAAAATACTCAACTTACTTTATATTATTTTTCGCTTTTTTAGTATTAACTTTTAAGACTATAAAAACATTTTCTTTAAAATTTTACTATCGTTGCATATTGTATTTACTACAGATAATTGCAGTTTTGGGCTTTTTAGAAGTTTTACTTCCCAACCACTGGATTTTCAAATTCTTAAAATTCCCCAGCTTTTATCCCGAAATTGGTTCAATTATGCAAAACCCTAATCAGTTTGGGGTAATAATAGCCATTGGATTATGTTTAAGCCTGATTTTAGAAAAGCAAAATAAAATTTCTAAAATTGAATTATATGTAAGCGAATTAATTTTTATAATTTCCTTAGCTTTGTCTGCTAGCGGAAACGGTTGGTTAATTTTCATAGTTGGCATGTTTATTTTATTAATATATAAAATTATTAGTTTTAGGAAAATAATTTATCTAACTAGTTTTTTATTGTTATGTATTGTAACCGTACCAGTTTCTACACAGAGAATTGGTTTGGCAGATAGTAAAATATTTCCATTAATTAATGTATTTAATGTATTTTCAGAAAATTCAAATTTAGTAAATCCAAATAAAAAAACGCTTATTACTATAATAAGAACAGGCTTCTCAAGGTTTGAAATCTGGCAGGCAGCTATTAATGAAACTATTAAAAGACCCCTTACTGGTATAGGCATAGGAGTTTTTCCAGAACAGATAGGAGTGAAAGTTTGGGGACAGAAAGGTTATCACGCGCATAATATATTTTTAAATGTGTTAGCAGAACAAGGAATTCCTGGATTATTACTATTTACTAATTTTTTAGTAAAAATAACGGTTCAAGTTAAATATTCTAATCCTCTAGTTACTGTTCCGATTCTTCTGTTTTTAGCGTCTCAAATGCTAGATTTTTTTGCTGAAGACTATATTTTTACAACTATCGAGTTTTATTTTATAGCAGCAGCCATCAATTCTCGAAGAGATTTTGTTATGCAATTCAAGCCTGAAATTATTTAAAACTTTCAAAATAGCTATGATTGATAAACATCATTTTTACTTAATATTTCCGAATATATTTGATTTTAAGGGAGGTATTCAAGTTTACTCAACATTTTTGCTGAAAGCTTTACAAGATGTATATCTTGAAGCTAATTATGATGTGTTTTTGAAGTATGACAAGCGTAATTTAAGACAGCAGCAAAATGTGCAATTTTTAAGTTCAACAAAGTTTCATTATTTTGGAGATTTACCAAGATTATTGCAAACCATTTTATTTGCTACCAAAATAATTATTTTGGCTATTTTCCAACGTCCTACTATAGTCATATCAACTCATGTTAACTATGCCACTGCTTGTTATATTCTAAAACTTCTCACTGGAATTCCTTACTGGGTAGTCGCTCATGGTTTAGAAGTTTGGGATATTAAAAATAATGCGACAAAATTAGCATTACAAAACGCAGATAAAATTATTAGTGTTAGTAATTACACTCGCCAGCGCTTGCTTCAATATAAAAATATTGACTCTGAGAAAATAGTCATTTTACCTAATACGTTTGATGCCAATAAGTTTAAAATAAATCCTAAACCTACTTACTTGCTAAAACGATATAAATTAACAGATAAACAGCCTGTAATTCTAACAGTAACGCGGATGGGGCGCATGGCAAAATACAAGGGTTATGATCAAATCCTTCATGCCTTACTTAAGGTGCGCCTGCATATCCCTGATGTTCACTTCATCCTTGCAGGGAAAGGGGATGATATACCTAGAATTAAAGCTTTAGTTAGCAACTTAAATCTAGAAGATTGTGTAACTATTGCAGGATTTGTACCAGATGAGGAATTGTGTGATTATTACAATCTCTGCGATGTTTTTGCTTTGCCTAGTAAAGGAGAAGGATTTGGTATTGTTTATTTAGAAGCTTTAGCTTGTGGTAAACCTGTCCTGGCGGGTAAACAAGATGGTTCCATAGAACCCTTGGCTGAAGGAAAACTGGGATGTTTAGTTGACCCCGATAACGTTGAAGAAATTGCCGATAATCTAATTCAAATTCTGCAAGGTGATTGCTCTAACCCAGTAATTTACCAACCAGAATACTTACAACAAAAAACTATTGAAGCTTTTGATTTTAGCCAGTTTCGTACACGTTTAGCAAAATTAGTTGATGGTCACGTTGCTTTGCTGCGAATTCAAAATTCAAAATTCAAAATTCAAAATTAACAAACCCCTTAACAATTCAAAATTCAAAATTCAAAATTAAAGACATTTTCAGATGGGGATTTAAACCCCAACTGAAACTGCGCTACGTGTAATGGTTGGGGTCTTAAACCCTTTAATTTCCGATAAATAAATTTAGTTATAATTTAAGAAAATATTTTTTGTATACATTTAATTGGTAAAAAATGGAAGATTCAGTGTTTGTTATATTTCTTGGCTTTGGGTGTATTTGGATTTTAATGGGAGTTGTAGGTTGGATTGCCTTTTTAAAATCTGAGGGTGAGGAAATTAAGTTTGGTAAGTGGGGGCTTATAGTTGCTATTCCAATTCTAATACCAATAATTGTTGCTCTGATTATTGGTGTACTTTATCATTAGTAAAATCCATCGTTATTTGTAATCCCTTAATATTACTTATTAATTGCACCTCTAACTAAAATCACTGTACTTTCTACACCAGAGGCGATCGCTTCTGGAATATTACCTTGAATTGCCTGCTGCAACAATCCCTCGCGCGATGCTCCCAAAACTACAACATCGTAACCTTCGGTTTGCACTAGGTTAATCACACCTTCAGCAACTGAATTAGCTTGGACTGGGAGAGCAACTACACTACTGGACAATTTTCGCCGCCGCATCAAATGGCGGATGGCTTGTTCTGAAACTGCCATATCTGGCTTGAGTTCAGATGGCTTAAACACCTGTGTCAGGCGAATTTTCGGATCATTTCCCAATGTAATTAAAGCGGGTAGCAATTTAATCGCCAACGGGGAATTGGGGCCACCAGCCATTGGGACTAGCCAACGGTTGAAGGAGTTCTGAGTAGTGCCTAATTTTACTAACACTACTTCGCAGGTGGCTTGGCGAATGACGGTATCTACAACGTTGCCAAAAATCCGACCAGGGGTAGATGTGTTACCTTTCCATCCCATTAAAATTAGGTCGATGTGTTGTTCGTTGATTGTCTCTAAAATTGCCTGCGCTACATCGTGGGTAACTCGGATCTGCGTGTGCAAGGGAATTTTCCACTTTTTAGCTAAGACTTCCGCCTGTCGTAGCAAGCGGCGACTTTTTGCCGTTCTTACCTGCGTTTCCGATGGGGAACTGTGGCGGGGTATCAGCATCACTTGTACGCAATCTATTTCATAATGGCGATCGCGGGCAATAGCTGCTGCCATTTTTAATAAAATACCTGCTGTTTCGGGATTAGCTACTGGCACTAATAATCTACCACTGCCGGTGCTGGGCGATCGCGTTTGGTAAACTATGTATGAAGGTTCTGGTCGCAGTTTAAGAGTCCGGTTGTCACAATTGAGATGATCTGCTTCCGCCCGAATAATATCTGCACGAGTAATAATTCCGATCAGTTTCCGTCCATCCACCACAGGTAAGCGACTGATTTGATAGCGATCGAGTAAATACAGCACATTGCTCAGGGTATGGATTGGTGTTACTGTCATTGGGACAGGGGTCATTATTTCTTTTAAGAAAATATCATTGGCTAAGTTGCGATCGCGTATTTTCAGCAAATCTGATTGCGTCACAATCCCTACTAACTTGCTATCTTCTACCACAGGGAAACCGCGATGATGAGAACGAGCAAAGGACTGCATTGCTTCTTCCAAGCTCATCTCTGCATCTAGAGTTTCTACCCGTTCTTGCATCACATCTTTTGCAGTTAACTTGGTTAATGCTCCTTCCATAGGAGCTTCTTTGGTGAGAGTGATGCCTTTTAATTCCAAAAGTTTCTCATAAAGCGAACCAGGCACAACCTTATCCGCAACTAAATAAGCTGCTACAGAAACAATCATCAAAGGTAGCACCAGATTGAAATCTGTAGTCATCTCAAACACAATCACAATTGCTGTGATTGGCACTTTGGAAACAGCACTAAAAAATCCCCCCATACCCGCTAGCGCGTAAGTAGTAGGAGAACCGGCTCCGGTGATGTATAACTCAGATACACCGATGATGTGTCCTAAACAAGAACCCAAAATCAGACTGGGAGCAAATAATCCTCCCGGCGCTCCTGAACCAAATGCTATGAGTGTGAGGATGAACTGGGCCCCAAAGGCGATCGCTGCTACTGTTGGATGGGAACCTCCAGTAATTAACGACTCTCGTAATCCCGTATTATCACGAAAGGATGCGGGGAGCATGGACACGACAACACCAGAGAGAAATCCAGCCAAAGCTACCCGCAACGGTAAGCTGATATGTAATTTTCTATAAAATTTAATACTAAATATTAAGCCGCGATTAAACAATGCACCCAATAAGCCTGCCAAAATACCCAAAAGCACGAAAAAGGGAATTTCTGGAATGGAGAATTGGCTGGAAGATTGCGTCAATTGCAGGTTAAGGTCAAGAGAGCCACCACCTAAAAGTCGGGATATCACCCCACCAATAAAAGAGGCGATAATCGCAGTTCCCAGAGTCAATCCTGATAAATCTTGGAGTAACTCTTCAACGATAAACAATACACCTGCGATCGGGGCATTGAAAGCAGCTGCTAAACCCGCACCCGCACCTGCTGCAATCATTTGTCGTCGGTGATCTGGGGAAGTAGGAACCCAACGACTCATCCCTGCTGCCAAACCTGCCCCTACATGAACCGTGGGGCCTTGTCGTCCCAGAGTCATACCCGAACCTATGGCGATGATGGCACTGAGTAACTTTATACATGCCACGCGCCAAGATAATTTCATCGGCACATTAGCTAGAGTTGCTTTTACTTGCGGAATACCGCTACCATAAGCCTCTGGTGCCAATCTATCCACCAACCATCCAGCCACAAATCCCAGGACAAGACCAATTGCTGGTAGCGCCAGCCATACCGGTAAAAGGTGGGTAGTATGGACTCGCCATGTCCCCAGCCATCCCGATCCTACTTTCAGAAACACCGCAGATAGGGCTGCAACCAGACCGATTACACAAGCTTCGGCGATCGCTAAACCTTTTCTAGGCTGCCACCAAGTGCGAAAGCGCTGATTCATAGCAATTTTGGATTTTAGATTTTGGACTTTGAATTACAAGTCTGTACCAAAAAGCTGTGGAATCTCAGAGAATGTTTTACAAGTCGTTAATAATTATACCCGACTACACAATCACTCCCCCCAATTACGAATTACGTAGCTTGCTTCTCGCCGCAGGCGAGTATTACGAATTACGTAGCTTGCTTCTCGCCGCAGGCGAGTATTACGAATTACGAATTACGAATTACGAATTACGAATTATTTAATTGCTTCTCCCCGTGGTGGATAGTCCTTCTACTATCAGAGATGGAGTATAACAAGAACCATTCCAATCAGCATCATTACCTAGTGTAACCAATTGCTTAAGGGCAGTGTAGACATTACCTGCAACCATCGTATCCTTAATGCGCCCAATTACGTGGCCATTTTGGACGCGGTAGCCTAAATCAACGTTGATTGAAAACTCTCCAGAAATACTGCCGCCACTACCCAGCATTTGATCCACAATTATGCCATCATCCAGTTCTTGAATTAAATCTGGTAGTGATGCTGAACCTGGCTGGATCAGAAAGTTAAATAAACCAGGGGTGAGATAGCTACCTAAACCAGGGCGAAAACCATTTCCAGTCGTGTCAGTACCCAGTTGGCGTCCGGTGGTGCGATCGCCATAAAAATGCTGTAAAGTTCCGTTTTGGATAAATACTAAAAATTGAGTAGGAGTGCCTTCATCATCAAAAGGGCAACTATAAGGGCCGGCTTCTGGATCTTGGTACAGGGTGAGACTGGGTGCTATTACTGGGTTGCCCAAACGTTCTGCCCAAGGGGAAGCTACTTCTAAGACTCGCTTGCCATTCAAAGCCTCTTGCACAGTGCCCCAAAGCATATCAGCGGCTTTAGAAGTGAACAAAACCGGGACGCGGCCAGTAGGAGATGAGACATTTTCTCTGGCCCAAATTAACCGTTGTAAAATTTGGTTAGCTAATATTTCCGGGTGGAGTTCGCCCCGCTTGGTTTGGCCATCGGAAACACTTAAAAAATCATCGCCACGCACCCATTCTGCTGACATATAGCAGTTGAGGGTAGTATCAGTGTAGTAACAATCTAAACCTTTAGTGTTAACTATTCTGGTAGTTTCAGCATCACATTCCCAGTCACTATTGCAAACAACATCGGGATAGGCATCGCGGATGAGTGCGATCGCTTCTTTGCCCCAATCTACCAAAACCTCTATCGGCACACTTTCCCCTAAATCTGGGTAAGAGGGTTGAGAGTTAGAGCCTAATTCCACTGTTTCTGGTTGATTCAGTTGACTTAGTGCCAGAGCTTTTTCCACCATTACTTCGGCTAGGACAGAACCGTAAGCCACCGTGAGTCCCGGACGCCCGTTTCGCCAAAGCCGTAGTGCTGTGCCTTCAGATTGGTTGGTTTCTAGCTGTTTGAGTCGGTTTGCCTCAAAAAACACTGGACGAGAAAGCGATCGCGACTGATACACCTCAGCAGCTTCTGCTCCAGATTTTATAGCTAGTTCCAGCAGCTGTTCTGCTAGTGTATCTTGTGACAAATTTTCAGAACCCATGAACCTTAGTGAATTGTGGATTTTGAACCGCATATCAACGCTGTCTGTTGAAAGTGCGATCGTCAAAAACCGACGAGCAAACTTTCTACGTGATGAACGCAGATAACTATCCAAAAATCATCAGCGTTTCTTTATAGTTACGATTTGAAACCGCAGATCAACGCTGATGGACGCAGTTAATTATCCCAAATCATTGCCATGTCTCAACTAGTCATTAGTCATTAGTCATTAGTCATTAGTCATTAGTCATTGGTCATTCATTAGTCATTAGTCATTAGTCATTGGTCATTGGTCATTGGTCATTGGTCATTAGTCATTAGTCATTAGTTATTCTCCCCCTGCCCCCTGCCCCCTGCCCCCTGCCCCCTGCCCCCTGCCCCCTGCCCCCTGCCCCCTGCTCCCACTCCCCACTCCCCACTCCCCACTCCCCACTCCCCATTTTCAAAGATTAACCTCTTGCAACAGCCAAAAACCAGCAAAAGATTCTGCTTTGGGATCAGACTGTACACCGATAAAATGCACTCCATTAGCTTTTTGCTTGGCTTCTTCAAAACCTTTGGCTTCTGCTAAAAGTTGAGGTTTTTTGATATTTGCCACAATCCAGCTTTCGGTTACACCAGTTTCTAAAAGCAATCTCCCATCTTCACTGGTATCAAATCTTAAGAAAGCCAAGTCTAAACCAGACATCCAACCTGCCAAAGGCAACGCTCTCGGTGAGAAAATTAAAATCCCAGGAATACGGGTTTCGGCTGAAACTTTCGCCAACTCTAGGGGGAAAGCTTCACCAAAGCCAATTTCCCACTCCGGCATTTCTGCCAAATCCGCAGCATCTAAGGTAACAAATACCCACTGCTGTCCTTCCAAAGCATCTGGTAAACGTTGCGGCAAAGGTTTCTCCAAGCGGACTGAAGGATTAGCTCCCCCTTGATATCCTGCTTCTTGAGGATATACTTCTTCCATGCGCTGTTCTAACCATTGGTTGAGAATCAAAGTACGGCGGCTAGGCTGGGCGGGAATACCCAAGTCTTGGCAAGCTTTAGTAATCATGTTGTTCATTTGACGGCGGAAAAAGCGGATTTTAATTGGTGCTTTTCCAGCTTGGTTAATAGCTTCCTGCAATGCTGTCCGCAACCAGCCCGAATTTACCTGGGTACTGGGACAATATTGAGCATAGCGAAACAAAGAATCTACTTTTGTACTGATATCCAAGGGGCTTTCGCAGACTAAGACTTCCCAAATTTTTTTCTGATTATCGTCCAAAATCGGACGGGAGTAAAAATCGATTTCCCAAATACTGCCCATGTTTTGCGGTAAAAATCTGGCTGTTATGTTTTCCTGATATCTCGATCATACGAGTGTTGGGGCAGCATTGGGCATTGGGCATTGGGAATGGAGATTTTGAGTCTTTGAGGTGGATGAATGAGTCTTTGAGGTGGATGAATGAGTCTTTGAGGTGGATGAATGAGTCTTTGAGGTGGATGAATGAGTCTTTGAGGTGGATGAATGAGTCTTTGAGGTGGATGAATGAGTCTTTGAGGTGGATGAATGAC
>NZ_JAIVFS010000034.1:77551-82918 GCF_020829645.1 Nostoc mirabile CHAB5784
ATGAGTCTTTGAGGTAGATGAATGAGTCTTTGAGGTAGATGAATGAGTCTTTGAGGTGGATGAATGAGTCTTTGAGGTGGATGAATGACACGGAGAAATAAGAGTTTGAGAGATATTTTGCGTAAGTCCTATACAGTATAAATAATCGGTTATAGATAATTAATATGAGTAGATTGCAGAAATTTGGCTATTGGACTTATGTCTTCTTAACTATTACTATAAGTTTACTTGTACTCCGAGTTAATTTTTGCCTATTAACAGTGTCAGCCAAAGATTATGCACCTGGACAACTTAGTCCTGATGCACTAATGCAATTAAAGAACATCAAACGACGGTTAAATGCAGGTGAAGGAAAAACGATGCAGGCGTTTTTCCCAGAAGGATGGTTTTTTAGCCATATACTCTATGGTTACAGTTGGGTGAATGTTGCTTTGTCTTCAAAGTCCGAACCTCTTCGCCAACAAGCAATTAAAGAGGTGCGTTGGGTTTTATCTCAAGTAAATACACCCCAAGGACGCGCACCTTTTACAGCAGATACTCAAGTTGCTAATGGCGTATTTTATTTAGGTTGGAGTAATCGGTTGTTGGGTGGACTATTAAAAATTCAGTCACCAAAAGAGCGATCGCTCCAAGATATTACTCAATTTCGTGCCCAATCTCAAGAGTTAGCCCAGGCGTTTACAAAAAATCCCACTGTAACCATTGATGCTTATCCCGGACAAGCTTGGCCTTGTGACCAAACCGTAGCTTTAGCATCTTTAGCTTTGCACGATGAATTGTTTGATAGTAATTATCAGCCAGTAATTGGGCGTTGGGTTAGCTATACTCGCCAGCATCTTGACCCACAAACAAATTTAATTCCTCACCAAATTGACGCTGTGACTGGTGAAATTAAGATTGGCGCACGAGGTACCAGTCAAGTCTATCTTTTGCCGTTTCTACTAGAATTAGATTCAAAGTTTGCAAAACAGCAGTATGCTCAGTTTCGCAAACAGTTTGTTCCCTCAGTTTTAGGCTTTTTCCCAGTGAGGGAGTATCCCGTCAACGCAGATGGTCACGCAGATGTTGACTCTGGGCCAATTATTTTTGGCATTGGCCCAACCAGTACAATTGTCAGTATTGCTCCAGCACATGCTTATCAAGATACTCAGTTGTTTGAGAGTACGCTCGCTATCATTGAAATTTTGGGATTACCGTTAGTATGGGGTGAGGAAAAGTCCTATGCTTTGGGGTTATTGCTAGTAATTGATGATTTTTTGGTTTGGGGCAAAACTTTAGTACCCTGGACGCAGGTTAATAATTCCATCTACACCGAACAAAGACTTGCAAACAACATTCAGTTCTTGATTTTAGGTTCTGGAGTTGTGTTGATTGTACTTTGGAGTCCAATTGTTGCCAAACAGTTTTTAAACAAATGTGCTTAAAATTGTTGACTGATACACCCTGCTGTTCCACTTAAATTTTATCCACAACTGTAATAGACCTCTTGCAAAAGTCGTTTTATGCCCAATACAGTTCAGTTAACGCTAAAAACCTTAAACTGTGTAGGTTGGGGAGCCACTGCGTTGGGCGGGTTTCCCGACTTGAAGCAAGTGGCGTTTGAGGAAGGAAACCTAACATTTCCGGGGCTTTGTTGGGTTGCGCTTTGCTTAACCCAACAAAGCAATTTTTCTTAACTACCGTCTCACAAAGGTTTCAGCTTAGGCGTTCCCGTTGCTACAAAAATGGATAAAGTCGAGCTTAGGAGTAGTGGAAGAAATGATTAATTCATTTGAAATTAAGGTTCAATAAATTTAGTAATTTTCAGGCAAAAATTATAGTAACATTATCAATTAAAAATCAATATAGTGATAATAAAAAAAATCATTGAGGTTGCCAGACAATTTGCGATCGCTTCGCCAATAACCCCGCTAATCGTTCCGCCTCGACTAAGTTATCTTCTCGATATGGTAAACCAACAATATTGGCATGGTTCATAGAATCCTGTTCTACATCCAATCCAATTTCCCGAATGCGTCTAACTTCAATACTGGCAACTGCATAACACTTGCGAAATAACCCAGCACACTGTTCTGGAGAACATACACTTGCGAGATTGACCGAAATACCAGGCTCATCAACCCGCAAGAAGTAAGCATCTGCTTTTACTCGCCCTGTATCCTCATTGATCCATTGTTTACGCAGTATCGCTCGATAAACAACTGCATCAACAGGCAATGGCTCAAACTGACTCATGCAAGGTTGAGCCACTCCAACCACTGCACTAACACAGATGGTGTCACATCTGGTTCAATTGCATAATCATCTCCCAACTCATGGTAAAGCGTAGCCTGTTGTGTGGCTGTAGCTGGGCAAATCAAGCGGACTTCGCACTCAGGTGACTGTTTGCTCCACGTTAGTCGAATACCGCCTTGCTCATCTGTCGAAGCCGATGCTTTGGGAAAACGATCGCCCATTATTTCGTAAGCATCTACGACTAATCGCATCGCCAATTTAAAGGCGGATTGACTGGGCTGTAAAATTCCATACTCGTCTGTTTCATCTTCTTCTAAAAGAGCGACGAGCCGCTTCAATGTCACCGTAATATCACTACTAGAGGGTTTCGCTGACTGAGCAACGGTCATATCAGACAATGTTATTCGGGATATCGAAACTAGCCTAACATGAGCCGGAAATGAAAAGCGAACCGCAATTTAGAGGCGATCGCTAGATAATCTATCCTCTCATTTCCCACGGTTAATCCAAACACCTCTGAGTCCAGCTGCTTTAGCTGCGTGGTAATCTTCTATAATGCTATCGCCAATATGCCATGCTGCCTCTGGGGAACATTTATGTTTGTCTAAGGCAATAGCAAAAATTTGAGGATCGGGTTTAGCTGCACGTACCTGGGTAGAAATGGTGACGGAGGTAAAAAACTCTCTCAATCCCAAACTTTGCAATACTGAGTAAATCCGCGAATCAAAATTGGACAGCACCCCCAAAGTAACTCCCAACCGCCGCCAGTTGATTAAAGCTGGTAAAACATCGGGATAGACAAACCACGGTTCGGCAGTGCCAAAGTGGATGTACAGTTCGCTAAAGAAAGCCGAAAAGTCAGAAAATTCCTTGAGAACACCTGCACTTTCAAAAGTGTTCAGGGCAATTATCCGCCACCAATCAAACTCGCGCTGGGGAATATCTTGCAGTTCTGCATCTGGAAATATCGGCGGCGGCGCTGCTTTAAAACTTTTGATGAAGGCTGTATTCAATGTTTCGGCTGAAACTGTAACGTCAAATTCCTGGGCTATCTGACTATAAACTTTGCCCACACTACCTTTGACATCGAAGAGTGTACCCACAGCATCTAAAAAAATAACTTTCGGTTGTTCCATCAAAGTTTGATTGAATTGGGGATTGGGGACTGGGAAGGGTCACTAATGACTAATGACTAATGACCAAATAATTACTAATTCGTAATTCGTAATTCGTAATTAAAAGTACAGAGCAACTAACTAACATTTTATGGAGACAAATAAATTTATTCCTTATTTCAGAGCCTGACTTTTCACGGTATGTGGAAAAGCCCATTTTGAGGGTTTTCCAAGCCCTGATTTTTTCGTTAGCTATTTTCATTAACTTAAAGCTATTGAGAATTAGCCTGTGGAAAAAGTCACGTTTTTTTGGGGCTTGAGGACTTCCCGTGAAAAGTCAGATTTCAGAGCAAGCGACTGAAGTCGTGGGGTAATAATTACGAATTACGAACTTGTACTGAGCCTTGGGAGAGCGTAGCCGACTTGTACTGAGCGGCGTCGAAGTAAGGGCGTAGCCGAAGTATTATAAATTACGAATTATTTTGACTAATGACTAATGACTAATGACTAATGACTAATGACTAATTTCCAACCTTAAGTTACTTAGAAAGTGTTTCTATGATCGGACGCACTAGCCAATTAAAACCAACTTTGAGTTGATGGTCTAAAGTTGGCAACCTATATAAATAGGCAATCCGCCGGGCGACGGATGCCAAGGGCCCATCTAGTTTAATTCCCAAACCAGTGAGAGTGGCGTTGTCTATGCCTAGTGCCATCATTTCTCCTAACTGTTGGTAGCGAAAGGGAAGGAGGGGGCGATTCGTCAGACTTGCCCAGATATTCCAAGCAGTATAATCAGCTTGTTGGAAAGCTGCTTGTGCAGTAGCGGGAACTTGCTGTCCTTCAATATCATGAGAGTCTGCTAAATCTCCCAAGGCAAAGATTTCTGGATGATCGAGGACTTGCAGATTGGATGTAGTACTGATTTGACCACGCTGGTTTTGCTTGAGGGGAAGAGATTTCACTACGGGCGCAACCCTGGTTCCCACAGTCCAAATTACCAAATCCACGGGAATCTTGTCTAACTGGTTTTTGTACTCTAGGGAAATGGAATTTTGCTCTATTGATTCCACTTTGGTTTCTAAATCAAGAAACACGCCACGGGCTTCTATTGCTTTCTTTGCTGCTTCCCGGTTAAACTCTGGGGAAGTTCGCAAAATTTGGTCAGCAATTTCAACGATCCGAAAGCGTCCTCTTTCACCTAGTCTGTCGGCTAACTTACAGGCTAACTCTACCCCACTGTAGCCAGCCCCAACGATCGCCACCCGAATTTTATCAGCATCCGATTCTTCTAAAAATCGCAGGCGTTCTTCCAAACGATAAACATCAGAGATTGTGCGGAATGGGTAGGCGTAGGATGTTGCACCAGGCACTAAATCTAGCGGTGTTTCACCTCCTAGCGCCAACACTAAGCGATCGTAAGGGATTTCCAGCCCTTCATGTATATTTACCAGTTTCTGGTCGATGTCAATTCCAGATACAACCCCTTGATAAAAACGCACCCCTGTGCCTTGTAAAACTTCTTCAAAGGGTGGGGCAATTTCCCAGGTTTGCAGTTCGCCAGTGAGTAATTCGTAAAGTAAGGGAGAGAATAGGAAGCGATCGCTTTGATCTACCAGAACAATTTCGGGTTTTTGCGTAGATTCCCAAGGGAACTGGCTTAAGCGCAAGGCTGTGTAGAGACCACCAAAGCCTCCGCCAAGGATACAGATTCTAGAAGTTTGTTGAGTCATCGATTCTATCTATGGGACGGTCAATGCTAACTGGGCAACTAACTTCAGGGTAACTGAAACTTTAGGTTTTAAACCCTTCAGTTGGATGAAGGGTTAATAGCATCAGGTCAGAGGAATTATTTTACACAATTCCTGAAACAGCAGGTTTACTACTTTACTCATCAGCTTTCCTTGGATGTGCTTACCACCTAAGAGTTTCTCGCCTTGTTCACTGACGTTAGCTTTGAGTGAGTCACGGTAACTAGTCAATTCCTTGGTTAGTTCGTTTTCTGGCAGCCTTCCAG
>NZ_JAIVFS010000035.1 GCF_020829645.1 Nostoc mirabile CHAB5784
GTTGTGTGCAGTCGAAGCATGGGTAGAAGCACACCGACAGATTTTGGAGTTAAGTACAGGATGGTTAATAGGAGAGAAAGATGCCAGTGATGACCGACTGGCAAGGCTAGTGGAAGAATTGGGCAAGTAATCACAGGCAAGGCAGGAAATAGAAATCAAGCTGGGAAGGCATATGATTCGTGCCTACGAATTACCGACAGAAATAGTACGAACAGATACAAGTAGTTTTTCAGTTAATCATCAAAAACAGGAATGGGAGGAAAATCTGCTGCGTTATGGTTACTCCAAAGATAAACGCCCAGACCTATTACAGTACAAATTACTCGTCTTGAAGTTGCGATCGCTTTTCTACAAACTGATGACTCGGTGGCAGTACAAGTACGGTCTGTATTAGACAACAAACCTGGTTCTTCAGTACTTAGTATGCTAAACTAACAAACAAAATGCCAATTTAATAAACATCTAACTCGGAAATTCTCAAAATTTCTAAATCCATAAGCAGAACGCTTAATCAATTTAAGCTTGTTATTAATTCCCTCAACTGTACTACTAGTTGTCCGATTATCGAAGTAAGCAATAATTTCATCAAACCAACGAATAATAGTATTGTTACTTTTGGGAAAATATTTTTTAGCTTTCGATAACCACATACCTAGTTTAAAAACTCCTGTATACCAATTATTAGTTTTATTAAAAACCTTTCTAATTTTTTCTTTTAGTTCATGCATTGCTTTTAGAAGAGGTGATACATCTTTCACTTGAATCAAGTTTATGCATTTGCTCTTCATTTAAGCTATCTTCATTCTTAAGTAGCGGATATTTACTCTTGTTCAACCCCTCTAATATCTGTTCGTATTCAGCTTTTTTTGATACCGATTTTGCTTTTTTGATTGACTCTTCTATATTCCGTTTTTCTTTTTTTCGCTGGGTATCTAGCTCTTGATTTATCTGTGTCATCACATGAAATCTATCTGCTACTACTTGAGCATTAGGAATTAATTCTGTTACTAAATTTTTATAGCCTTGCCACAAATCTATACTTACTTCTTCTATTTGATCTAAAACTTTAGCTCCCCATCCTATAAGGGTTTCCTTTATTATTTCTTGTGTGCGTCCGCCCAGAATTGCCAAAAGTTTAGATGTATCCAAATCTACTAAGACAGCACAGTAATTTCCTTTGCCTTTAACTAGAGCTATTTCATCAATTCCAAGTCTTTTTAAACTCGAAGGTTTAGAATTATCCAATTCTTTAGAGGCATCTTTTAACATCCTTTCTATTTCTTCAGTTGTCACAACTCCTTTTTTAGCTAGACTATGTATATCCGAATCTAAAACTTCCTTGATGATTTTATTGGCAAGTCTTTTGGTATAAGTTCTTCTTCTACTTACAAAATCTAATTCTTCACTAAATGGCTTTTTACAACTTTCACATTTAAATTGTCTTCTATTTATTTCTAAAAATACTAGTTGCTCTCCCCAAGACAAATCTTTGACTACAAATCGATGGTTTTGGTGTAATCTATGACTTTTTGTACCGCAACGAGGGCAGATACTTTCCTGCAAAGTTCGCTCAATCTGTCTTCCTTTGACGAAACTGGGGAAATTTTAATTTCTACTGGCGAATTCTCAGGTAAGAGTAAATTCCAGCATGAAAGAAAATAAAGTTCGTTAGGTAATAAACCAGATATTTGAACTGCTTGATTATCCTGAGTTCGGACGATTATTGCCTTTACAACGGTTATGAGGTGAAAACCCAACAAAAATGTTTAGCGCATCTACGCCGTCACTTTAAGAAACTAACTAAGCTTCCTGGTTTGAACAACCTTGATATTGGGGAACAGTTTATCAAACTGATTGATGAAGCATTTAAAAATTACCGAAGAAGAATTCAGTCCTTCTCGAGCCAGAATCCAGCTTGGGGATTCTGAATGATAAAGCGAACTCAGGTTGGTTTAGAGCAAGCGATTTTAAACGCGCCTGAACAAAGAAAAATATCCACACTTCGACTGCGCTCAGTGACCACATTTGAAACCCCTGACTTGACAGAGTTAGGGTATTCTGAATTCTGAATTCTGAATTCAGCAGGACTTCTCATATATTCCAACAAAATCAGGATATCCAAAAATTTTTCATTTTTGTTGTCAATTCAAAGTCAAAGTTAAGTCCTCGATTAGTGAATGGAGTGCAAAAGCAGCAGGAGAAGCTGGTAAGCTTTTGCGATCGCTACGAGATAAATCTGATCAATGGTGGTATTTTCTAGACAATCCACAGGTGCCTCCAGATAATAATCTAGCAAAGCGAACTCTCAGCTTAGCGGTGACAAAGAGGAAGGTTAGTGGAGGTTCCCGCTCAATGGAGCATTTATTGATACTGCCAATTTCTTAACGGTTGTACAAACTTGAGGCAGCGCCGTGGGCGGGTTTCCCGACTTGAGGCGACTGCCGTGTCGTCTTCAAGGACGTTCCGTAATTGAATTTTTTGAGCAGGCGATAAAAGCGATGGTTACCCCACATGTGCAAGCACCATCTTTAATACCCCAAATTTAGACCTGAATCCTTACCTTTGGGATAATGTGAAAGATTTAGTTATAGAGGACGAGGGTGCTTATATTATATTTGATGATACAGTTTTAGACAAAAGATTTTCTCTTATAAATTGAAATAGTGCGAAGGCAGTATAGTGGGAATGAACATGGAATCCTCAAAGGGATTGGAATAGTAAGTTGCATATATGTTAATCCTAAAACTCTCAACTTTTGGGTAATAGATTATCGTATTTTCGAGGAAAGACAATGATGGCAACTAAAACGTCCAGATATTGTTATGTCAATGGTTTAATTTTTAGGCGCTCGGCGCGGCTACGCCGCGCCATTGCTTGTGCCAGTTGCGTAAGTCCTGTCCTAAATCGAGTTTGATGAAGTCTATTTTTTTTCGTAATGGCTTTATCGATTCAGTGTTTAGGCACTCCCCCGTGATTACAGAAGCTCAGACTACCCTTCAGGAACGGCAAAGCCGAACAGCCGTAGGCAAGTCTGAGTAGTTCACCAGCGCTAGAAAGCATGATTGGGATATGTCTTATTATTAAGTAATAGACAGGGATTAACTTGATACGTGCTTTACTAAACATTAGTGTTGGTAATACTTGTGGAGGGTTGTAATGTCTGGTAGTTGGCATTTAACTTATTGGGGTGCAGTGCTAGGTATTGCGATGAGTGTCAGCGCTTTGTCTTTTAATTGTGCGATCGCTCAAATCAGCCCGGATGGAACTTTACCTATTAATACCAACGTCACACCAAACGGTAACACCTTCAACATCACCGGGGGAACACCAGCTGGCACTAACTTGTTCCACAGCTTTGGCGAGTTTTCTGTGCCTACTGGTAGCACTGCTTCTTTTAATAATGCTGTAAATATTCAAAATATCATTAGCCGAGTTACGGGTGGGTCAACTTCTAAGATTGATGGAATAATTAGCACATTAGGTACAGCTAACCTATTCCTGATAAATCCCAACGGCATTATTTTTGGTCAAAATGCTCAATTAAATATTAGTGGTTCTTTTGTAGCAACTACAGCGAATGCAATTGGGTTTGGCAATCAAGGTTTTTTTAGCGCTTCTACTCCGAATAATCCTGAACTACTCGTGGTCAATCCTTCGGCTCTTCTATTCAATCAAATTGTTGCTGCGCCGATCCAAAATAACTCAGCTAGTTTAAGTGTTAATAATAATCGTAGTTTGCTGGCAGTTGGGGGCGATGTCAGCGTGGATGGTGGCTTATTCAATGCTCCTGGTGGACGAGTGGAGTTAGGAGGTTTAGCAGGAGAGGGGACAGTTGGTCTTAATGCCAATAGCAACAATTTTAGCTTAAATTTTCCAGATAATGTAGCACGAGCAAATGTGTCGCTAACCAACGGCGCTGAAGTTAATGTCGCTTCTGGTGGTGGCGGTAGTATTGCCATTAATGCTCAGAATATAGATGTTTTGGGAAGAAGTAGCCTACGTGCGGGTATTAGCCCATTTGCAGGAGCCGATGACGCTCAGGCGGGAGATGTCACCCTCAGCGCCAAAGGAACAGTGAGAATCGAAAATAGCTCTATCTACAACGCCGTTTTTGGTTCTGGAAATGGTGGAGACTTGCTCGTGGATACAGGGAAATTGATTATTCAAGATGGAGTAGTAGGGACCGCTACTATTTCTAGTGGTGATGCTGGAGAGTTGGTTGTGAATGCCTCTGACTCAATAGAACTAACTGGCAGTTCCTCATCAGATGGTACGGTCTCCATCAATATTCCTGTTAATATCCCCAGCTTTCCTTACACTGGCCTTGTTACTCTTGTTACTTCTTTTGGCACTTTTTCCACCAATGTTCGTGATTTTAATATCCCTAGTTTTCCTTACAATATTCCTGTTACTGTTCCTATTGGCTTGTTTTCCGCTTCAATTGATGCCCAGAATCTTCTTAATGCTGTTACTATTCCCAATAACTTTTCCGTTTCCATTGGTGCCCAGAATCTTTCCGTTTCCATTGATAACCAGGTTCTTCTTAATATTATTCGTGACTTGTTACCCATTGCAAGTGGAAATGCCGGAAACCTGACCATTGAAACTGGGCGGTTACTTGTCTCTAATGGTGCAGGGGTATCAGTCGGTAGTACTACCACAGGGGGTACTGGAAATTTGACAGTGAAAGCAAAAGACATAGAACTCAGTAATAGCTCTATGTACAATGTCGTTTTTGGTTCGGGAAATGGTGGAGACTTGCTTGTGGATGCAGAGAAGTTGATTGTTAAAGATGGAGTAATAGGGACTGCTACTTTTTCTGGTGGTGATGCTGGGGATCTGATTGTAAAAGCTTCTGACTCAGTAGAATTAACTGGCAATCTCTCATCAAATGCCACTGTTGCTATTAATATTCCTGGAAATATCTCCAACTCTTCTGACAATTTTCGTGTTCCGATTGGGCTGTTTTCCGCTTCTATTGATGTCAAAGATATTGCCCAGAATATTCCTAATCTTTCTCCTGGGTATGGAGATGCTGGAGATTTAACGATTGAAACTGGGCGGTTAATTGTCTCTAATGGGGCATTGGTATCGGCAGCTACAACGACCAGAGGAAAAGGAGGAGATTTAACCGTGAAGGCAGACTTGATAAAACTTAGTGGCACCTCAGGTAATGATTCTCCCTCATCTCTGTTTAATATAACAAGTAAGATTCCTAGTGGATTGCGTAATGATACTGCCGGTCTGGGAGCAGGGGGCAATTTGACCATTGATACTAAACAGTTAATTGTCAGTGATGGTGCATGGGTGATAACTGGTATTGGTAAGACCCCAGAAGGGGAATCGACTGTGACAGGAGGGGAATTGACTGTGAACGCTTCTGAGTCTGTAGAACTTAGTGGCACCTCATCAGATAATATTCCTAGCGTTTTGGCTTCTGGAACACAGGGGCCTGGAAATGCTGGCAAATTTGTTATTAATACTAAGAAGCTGATGGTCAGCAATGGAGGAATTATCTCGGCGGGTACTTCTAGCTCTGGACAGGGAGGCGAATTGAGCATTAACGCCACTGATTCAGTAGAACTTGTTGGCACCTCAAAACAAGGGTTGTCCGCTTCTCAAATAGAAGATTTGATTGGATTTAGTGGAGCTTTAGTCTCTAAATTCGTAGAAGATCGTCCATTTCCGAGCGGTGTAATTTCTGGGGCTGCAAATAAAGGAAATGCTGGAGACTTGACTATTAAGACTGGACGGTTATTAATTCAGGGTGGAGCACAAGCATCGGTTTCTACAATTAATCGCGGAAATGCTGGTGACTTAAATGTTCGCGCTTCTTCTATAGAACTGAGTGGAACTTCGCTTGAAAGCCGTAAACCCAACGACATTGAAGGTCGAAGCCTGTTGACAACTGCTGTTGGTGAAGGCTCAATTGGAAAAGGTGGCGATATAACAGTTAACACCAACTCCCTAACTATCAACGATGGTGCTGCCCTGACAGCCAGTACTTCTGGGCAGGGGGATGCAGGTGATATCACTCTTAGCGCTAATACCTTGAGTGCTTTTAATGATGGGCAACTGCGTACCTCTACCTTTGGTAGTGGACAAGCAGGTGACATTACACTAAATATTCCAGAAATACAGTTATCTGGTTCCACTAGCGGTGTTTTTGCTCAGACAAGCAGTACAGGACAAGCTGGAAACCTGACGCTTCAACCTTTGAACGGACAAACCTTGACGGTTAACTTCTTTGAGCAAGCGCAGATATCAGCATCCACCTCTGGTAGTGGTAAGGGAGGAAATCTTACACTCACCGCCCCTGAGTCAATCACCCTCAATGGTAATGGTGTCTTAGCGGCGACATCAGAAGGTGCTGCTAGTGGAGGAGCCGGAGATGTGCTTCTTGATACAGAAAAACTAACGCTCACCAATGGAATGCGCGTTTCAGCCGCGACTAATTCTACTAACCCCGCAGCTAGTGGTGGCAATCTGACCGTGCAAGCTGCACAATTGAACTTGACAGATGGCAGCAGCTTAGAAGCTGGGACGACAGGAACTGCACCAGGCGGAAACTTGACAATTCAACCCAATGACAATGGGCAAACGTTAGCTGTAAATGTTAGTGGAGGAGCAACGGTATCGGCTGCTAGCTCTGGTAGTGGTAAAGGAGGAACCCTAAATATCAATGCTCCTGAATCTATTAATCTGACTGGTAACGGCTCAGTGATTTCGGCTGAGACAACAGGACAAGGAGCAGGCGGTGACTTGACACTTACAACAGGAAACTTAGCAGTTCAAGATGGAGGGAAAATAACTGTAAGTAGTACAGGCTCTGGGATTGCGGGTGATTTAAAACTTAATGCTAACTCGATATATCTCAACAACGCTGCCAAAATCACTGCTGACACTACAGGAGGCGGCGGAAATATCTTTGCGCGATCGCCTTTAATGTTACTACGCAATCAAAGTTCTATCACCACTAATGCTAGAGGTAGCGGTATCCCTGGCGGCAACATCACTATTGATGCACTAGATGGCTTCATCATTGCTGTTCCTAGCGAAAATAGTGATATTAGCGCCAATTCTGTTGACTTTCGTGGTGGAAAAGTCGAAATCAGCGCTCAAGGAATCTTTGGGATTGAGCGTCGGAATACACCGACTCCAAAAAGCGACATCACTGCTACAGGAGCAAGTTCTCAATTCAACGGTTCAGTAGAACTTAATACACCTGGTATCGACCCCAACAGTGGCTTAGTTGAGCTACCCACAATAGCTGTAGAAACTGAAGTCGCGCAAGTCTGCGATAGTCCAGGTTATGCTCAAAGCAGCTTTATTATCACCGGACGAGGCGGTTTACCTCCTAATCCCACTAAGGATGTTCTCCCGAACGGCACAGTAGAAGTAGCTTGGGTGGCGCTCAAACCTAGCAGCGATGCCAAGGGCGGGTTACGCCAAAGCAACAGTCAACCTGTTACTACTAACCCAGTTACCACCACACCAGAACGTATTGTAGAAGCAAATGGATGGGTGGTAAATGAAAAGGGAGAGGTGGTACTTACAGCTAATGTTCCTGCTGGGGGTCGTGGTTCATGGCACAAGGCTGTATCTTGCAGTAATTATCAAGCTCAGAAGTAAATGAGTGTCAATGATTGCTAACTCAAACTTTAACAGCGCTAGACAGCATGGTTGGGCTATGTCTTATTATTAAGTGGTAGATAGCAATTAACTTGATATGTCCTTTACTCAACTTTGGTGTTGGCATTTAACTTATTGGGGTGCAGTGCTAGGTATTGCGATGAGTGTCAGCGCTTTGTCTTTTAATTGTGCGATCGCTCAAATCAGCCCGGATGGCACTTTACCTATTAATTCCAAGGTCACACCAGACGGTAACACCTTCAACATCACTGGGGGAACACAAGCTGGCGCTAACTTGTTCCACAGCTTTAAGGAATTCTCTGTCCCTATTGGGAATACTGCTTTTTTCCGCAACGGTACCGACATTCAGAACATTATTAGCAGAGTAACAGGTAGTTCAATCTCTAACATTGAAGGGTTAATACGAGCTAATGATGTAAACCTGTTTGTGATCAATCCCAACGGGATTATTTTTGGACGCAACGCTTCACTGAATATAGGTGGTTCTTTTGTAGCGACTACAGCGTCGGCAATTGGGTTTGACAACGCCGGTTTTTTTAGTGCTTCTACTCCGAATAATCCTGAACTACTCGTGGTCAATCCTTCGGCTCTTCTATTCAATCAAATTGTTGCTGCGCCGATCCAAAATAACTCAGCTAGTTTAAGTGTTAATAATAATCGTAGTTTGCTGGCAGTTGGGGGCGATGTCAGCGTGGATGGTGGCTCCTTAAATGCCCTTGGTGGACGAGTGGAGTTAGGAGGTTTAGCAGGAGAGGGGACAGTTGCTCTTAATGCCAATAGCAATAATTTCAGCTTAAATTTTCCAGATAATGTAGCACGAGCAAATGTGTCGCTGACCAACGGCGCTGAAGTTAATGTCGCTTCTGATGGTGGCGGTAGTATTGCTATCAATGCTCAGAATATAGATGTTTTGGGAAAAAGTAGCGTTTTGGGAAAAAGTAGCCTACGTGCGGGTATTAGACCACGTGCAGAAGTCAATGACGCTCAGGCGGGAGATGTCACCCTCAGCGCCAAAGGAACAGTGAGAATCGAAAATAGCTCTATCTACAATGCCGTTTTTGGTTTTGGAAATGGTGGAGACTTGCTCGTAGATACAGGGAAATTGATTATTCAAGATGGAGTAGTAGCGACTGCTACTATTTCTAGTGGTAAAGCTGGGGATCTGGTTGTGAACGCCTCTGACTCAATAGAATTAACTGGCAGTTCCTCATCAAACGGCACGATTGACATTGACATCGATGTTCCTATTGATTTAGGCTTTTCTACTTCAAATATTCCTGCTTCTATTCCTGTTCCTATTGGCTTGTTTTCCGCTTCTCTTGATGTCAAGCCTCTTCTTCCCAATCTTCGTGATGATCCTTTTCTAAGTTCGTTTCTACCTGTTGGAAGTGGAGATGCCGGAAACGTGACCATTGAAACTGGGCGGTTAATTGTCTCTAATGGGGCACTGGTATCGGCAACTACAACAACCAGAGGACAAGGAGGAGATTTAACCGTGAAGGCAGACTTGATAGAACTCAGTGGTACCTCAGCTAATTATTCTCCCTTATCTGTGTTCGCTACAACAATTAAGCTTCCTAGTTCATTGCGTAATGATACTGACGGTCTGGGATCAGGGGGTAACTTGACCATTGATACTAGACGGTTAATTGTCCGTGATGGTGCATGGGTGATAACTGGTACTGATAACAAGAACCCAGGAGGGGAATTGCCTGTGACAGCAGGGGAATTGACTGTGAACGCCTCTGAGTCTGTAGAACTTAGTGGCACCTCATCAGATAATATTCCTAGCGCTTTAGTTTCTGGAACACAGGGACCTGGAAATGGTAACAAATTGGTTATTAATACTAAGAAGCTGATAGTCAGCAATGGAGGAATTATCTCGGCGGGTACTTCTAGCTCTGGAAATGGAGGCGAATTGATCATTAATGCCACTGATTCAGTAGAACTTGTTGGCACCTCAAAACAAGGATTCTCCGCCTCTCAAATAAAAGATTTGATTGGATTTGGTGGAGCTTTAGTCTTGAACTTCATAGATCGTCCATATCCGAGCGGTGTAATTTCTGGGACTGCAAATACAGGAGATGCTGGAAACTTGACTATTAACACTGGACGGTTATTAATTCAGGGTGGAGCACAAGCATCGGTTTCTACAATTAATACCGGAAATGCGGGTGACTTAAATGTTCGCGCCTCTTCTATAGAACTGAGTGGGACTTCGCTTGAAAGCCGTAAACCCAGCGACATTATAGGTCGAAGCCTGTTGACAACTGCTGTCGGTGAAGGCGCAACTGGAAAGGGTGGCAATATAACAGTTAACACCAACTCCCTAACGATCACCGATGGTGCTGCACTGACAGCCAGTACTGATGGGCAGGGGGATGCAGGTAACATCACTCTTAGCGCTGAATCTATTAATCTGACTGGTAACGGCTCAGTGATTTCGGCTGAGACGACAGGACAAGGAGCAGGTGGTGATTCGACACTGACAACAGGAAACTTAGCAGTTCAAGATGGAGGGAAAATAACTGTAAGTAGTACAGGCTCTGGGATTGCGGGTGACTTAAATATTAACGCTAACTCGATATATCTCAACAACGCTGCCAAAATCACTGCTGACACTACAGGAGGCGGCGGAAATATCTTTGCGCGATCGCCCTTATTCTTACTACGCAATCAAAGTTCTATCACCACCAATGCCTTTGGCCTTGGTATTGGTGGCGGTAACATCACTATTGATGCACTAGATGGCTTCATCATTGCTGTTCCTAGCGAAAATAGTGATATTAGCGCCAATTCTGTTGACTTTCGTGGTGGAAAAGTCGAAATCAGCGCTCAAGGAATCTTTGGGATTGAGCGTCGGAATACACCGACTCCAAAAAGCGACATCACTGCTACAGGAGCAAGTTCTCAATTCAACGGTTCAGTAGAACTTAATACACCTGGTATCGACCCCAACAGTGGCTTAGTTGAGCTACCCACAATAGCTGTAGAAACTGAAGTCGCACAAGTCTGCGATAGTCCAGGTTATGCTCAAAGCAGCTTTATTATCACCGGACGAGGCGGTTTACCTGCTAATCCCACTAAGGATGTTCTCCCGAATGGCACAGTAGAAGTAGCTTGGGTGGCGCTCAAACCTAGCAGCGATGCCAAGGGCGGGCTACGCCAAAGCAACAGTCAACCTGTTACTACTAACCCAGTTACCACCACACCAGAACGTATTGTAGAAGCAAATGGATGGGTGGTAAATGAAAAAGGAGAGGTGGTACTTACAGCTAATGTTCCAGGTGGGGGTCGTGGTTCATGGCACAAGGCTGTATCTTGCAGTAATTATCAAGCTCATCAGTAAATGGGCGTCAATAATTGCTCAAATACTAGACATCTCCAGAAATTAAATATGCCTTATCTAAAACCCTTGTAGAGACGTAGCAATGCGACGTCTCTACATTCTTTTCACCAAATGTCTAATGAACAATACAGGAATATGTCTCATATAATGTCCGCTTGATTGCTTACTAAATCCCAAGAACCCCACCCCGCCAAAGCTACGCTTCGTCTCCCCTCCCCGCAAGCGGGGAGGGGTTGGGGGTGGGGTGTAATGACTGTGGTAATCATAACTAATTATCCGGACTTGATATCAATACGCTTGGGTTAAGAAGAATAGTAGGTTGGGTTGAGCATAAGCGAAACCCAACAAAGCCTTGATAATGTTGGGTTACCCTGCCTTAAGCCCCTTTGGGTCTACGTTCCTCAACCCAACCTACGCCAGTATTAGTTTTTAGCCTTAACCCAAGCGTATTGGAATATGTCTTGTAGCAATTGTGTATCTCAAAGCCAATTTCCTACTAAAACATAAGGTGCCCAGAAATAAGGGCTTTTTTGTTTAGCAAATACAGTTAATTGAGCACGCTGGAGTGCTTGGGCTTTACTGATCCCAGTATTTAAGTTTCGATAAAACTCACTCATAAGTTTAGCAGTCCATTGGTCGTCCACTGACCATAAACTTGCTAGCGTACTGCGTGCGCCTGCTCGTACAGCTATGCCAGCTAATCCTAAAGCAGCTCGCTGATCGCCAAGAGCAGTTTTGCAAGCACTCAAGACAAGTAACTCGATTTTACCAGACCTACTTTGATCGCCAACTCGTAATAAACTATCAAACTCCTTAACTTTCAGTAGCTTATCCCAGGTGAGAAGAAAAGTTCTTTCGGGATCTGAACTAAACTCACCGTGAGTTGCTAAGTGAATTATAGAAAATGGAGTTGCAAGCAATTGTTTTTGCAGATTGCTATCGAGAAACTGCTGATTTAACAGTTCTTCACTTCTAGGAACCTCAGTTTGAATTTCTTTGAGTTCCCGTGCTACATTTTTCAAAGCTGAAAATTTTTGACCTTCTATAGAACGCGCTTCTCCTACTCCGGCAGTTAAAGCATTTAACTGTATTTTTTGCAAAGGTTTAGGATTAAACAATTGTAAACCAGGAGTTAAAGCGATCGCATATTTCTCCATGAGATATTTATTTTGCTGCGGGTCGTAAAGAACCCCCATCGGAATATTTCTTAATTCCCCATCCAGTACAAAAACTAAAGTATTAATACCACTTTTGGATAATTCAGTTTCGGCTGGTCGAATTAACCAGTCATATATTTTTTGGGACTGTTCTTTCACTTCATAAGTGCCCGCAACATCTGTTAAAGATTTCCGTAGTGAAGTAACAGTACTCTCTACTTTTTCTTGAGGTATCTTAGTGGTATAGTGCTGTAATTGTTGATTAGGCAAGGTAAGAATAACATCGAAACGGTCTGGCAAAATAACTGAATAGATAACTGCTGCCTTTTTATCCTGCTCCACCACTTTGTCAATCTCTACAATTGGTTCTAAACAAGGTGAACGAAAAAAGTTATTCAGTTCCGCAAGCTGGAGTGACTCAATGACTTTACGTGCCTGTTTAAGATTGTATTGACTACTCTGTTGATCCCCTTGTGTATTCTCTGTTAGCAACTGTAATTCAACTAACTCTCGATAGATAGGTTCTACACTTTCTCGGAAAGAAAACTGAACATCTAAATTACTAGCAACTAAATCACCACGAAGAGATTCTAAAGTTTTGTAAGCTGTATCATACGCCTTGAGCGCAGCATTGAGATTTCCTTGTTGCTTGAGTAAACGTCCTTGCTGCCATTGCCACTGATAGAGAATGTCTGATGCATCAACAGTTTGAGCAATAAATAAAGCTTTTGTTGTTAGTTCTAGAGCATCAGCGAACTGCTTATTCTTTTCATACAGACGACCCAAAGTTCCAAAAGCATAAGATTGGGCTTGCTGGTCTTTTAGGCTTTGGGCCTGCTGTATCGCGCTAGACAAGAGTTGGGCAATATTTAAATTAGATAAAATAGGTGTATTGGTTTTCTGTGTTAAATCCATTAAGATAGAGGCGAATTGAATCCGAGCATATATTGAGTTTCGGCTAGGAACCAATTTATTAATTTCAGTTAGAATTTGCTCAGACAAGGATAAAGCTTGTTTAAATGTATTTGCGGCTTCTTTTGTAGAGAAAAATTCTAGAAGTAGGCTAAGTTGATTTAGCTGGGCTTGAATACGCGTAGTAGGTGGTGCGTTTATAGCCGCTTGCTGATAAAAGTTTAAAGCAGCTTGAAATTCTTGTTGAGCAAGGTCTGTATTCCCTACCTCATGTTGAGTTTTTCCTTCGGCAAAGGCTGTATTACCTAAACTGAGGAAGGTATCACCTATAGCTGTTGGAGATTTTATAGTTGTTGCTAAAGTTAAACTTTGCTCTAAAACTTTTCGTGATTCATTGAAATCACCAATAACTCTTAGGACATTGCCAAGGCTATCTAGTCCAGCAACTTTGAGCGATGAATCTGGAAGAGTAGTAAGGTTTTGTTGAACTTCAGTTAAAGTTTTTTGTGCTTGGCGATAAAGCCCTAAAGTTTGCATAGCTTGAGCAGAGTTAATCCGATTACGAGTTAGTGTGGCGCGATCGCCTATTTGCTTATATATATCAGCAGCTTTTTGCCAAGTGGACAACGCGATTTCAGTTTGTCCTTGGGCTAATTGTAACTTCCCTTGTACATCTAGAGATTGCGCTATAATTGCAGCACGGTCTTTTGAGCTATCTAAATTCTTTAACAAATTAAGACTTTGGTTAATTGTTTGTTCGGCTTGTGTCTGTTTGCCAAGCTGTTGATAAATCAAGGCAAGATTGCTTAACACTACAGCTTGGTTAAGTTTGTCTCCTGTGTTATAGAAGCCAATAGCAGCTTGTTCTAAAACCTGAAGTGCTTCAGTAAATAAACCCGCCTCATACAAAGCTTTACCCTGTTCTACTAAGCTTTGATCTAAGGCAGATGAGTTTTGAATCTTAGTTTGTGGAATATTTAGGCTTATATGAGAAAAAGTTGCTAAAACAGGTGAACTAAAAATGCACAGTATGGCTGTTCCTACTAGGAGTAAGAAAAAGGTCAAGAATCTCAAACAAGATTGTAGCATACGCAATAATATTGTTAATTTAGCCATATCTCTTATACTAATTTGATTGAGTTAGGGCCTTTTCCTCACTCTCAAGTTCTACAATCGGTGCTGTTGCAAGTTCTGCCAAACCAACATCTTTTAACAAAAGTGTCCAATCCTGTGTAAAAATGCGTGAGTTGGGATTAGAAAGATGCAGAGTAGCTAAATTAGTTAAAGCATCTTGCCAAATTTGGTTAAGAGCATAGGTAGTATATCCTTGCCATTGTGCCCTTTTCAATTGACTTTCAAGATTAGAATTTAATGGCACACGCTGTATCCATGCATTCACATAAAAATACTCTGATGTTTGCGGGGGATTGCCACAGAAAACTTTAAAATACCACTGATAGTTTTTCTCTATTTTTAGAGCAGACTGTGAATTGTGCGGTAACTTAATGCCAATAATACTAGCCTTTCGTGGTAGTGATAGAGATGTTCTGTAGATGGTTTTGTCATTTTCATCTTGAAGTATAAACTCCCCAATAACAGTATTCTTTGGTAATTCGGGTACAAAAAACCAAAAAGTTGGATATTCAGAGATAGTGAATGTTAAAAAAGATTTTGATTCATCTCCAATTTCTTCACCAGGAACTAAAGCAGTAATTGGCGTGTTCAACGGAGTGCAACCATCACGGCTTGTACCTCCTTTACGACGTCCAGTAGGTGCGCCGTTCTCTGGAAATTTTGGAAGTTTAGTAGATTGGCTAGGTTTATTAACAAGGGGTTGGTTAAATGATTGAGCCAGCTGTGCTGAAACTCTTGTGGGGCAACTTACCAATCCAAAAAGTACTAAAGTCATAATGCAAGTAAGTTTCATCAAAATATACTCCGTTGAACTAAGCAATATAAACGTCAGTAACAGAAAAGAAACTAACTTTAAGCTTGTAGTAAGAATGATAAATGTGAAACACACTAAAGTTTTATAAGCAGCGATGAAAGCAAGGCAAACACACGTAATTATTGAAACCCTTAATGTGTAAGGATATTGATTTAAAATAGCCGAGACAATGAAAAGTCCAAACCCTTGCTATTAAAGGGTTTTTATTCTTTAGATGCGTTTGCCGTGACTATGAAAGACATTGCAGTAATTTACTGTATTCAACAATTTACTAATGTAACTACACTAGAAAGATATAAGATTACGGAAAGTAAGCTTATCTAAATTAGTCTTGACAAAAACTTTGATTTGTGTATAAACGAATAATTAAAGTTTCTCGTTTGGTTGGTTTATCACGGATGAAAGCGATACCTAAGCACTTGCCCTATAAAAAGATACCATTTGTCACATTTAGCTCCACAACGCCCACCTACTTAATTAAGCCTAAGATAATATCAATAAGTAAGCATGATTGATATTATTTTCAGCTTTATTGACCCTGATGTGTTCTTCTTGATCGAATGTGCTGAACCTGTAAGATTATGGTAAATATAAACTATAAAATGCTTGATGTAATTTCTGCTCAAATATATTTTCTGTTCAAATATATAATTTTGAGTGAAGCAAAGAATTGTAAATATTCTTGACTACGTTGGGAATGACAAATTTTACATTTATTTACAATGTTTGTTTGGAATGTTGCATGGTGTTATATCATGTCCGCTTGATTGCTTATTAAACCCGAATCACCCCACCCCGACAATCGTCGCTTTATCTCCCCTCCCCAAGGCATCGGGGAGGGGATTAAGGGGAGCCAGTGCGGTCTTCTCCCAAGGGGAGACGCCAAGGGCGATGGGGTCTCCCCAAGTGGAGCATCTGGCGTGTGGGGTGCAATGACTATGGGAATCACAACTAATTACCCGGACATGATATTATTCTTAGCTTTTTAGGGTGTTAATACTAAATATAATAACATTATCAATGTAAATACATAAAAAGTTGCTTACGAAAGCTACCGATTACGAACACCTCTAGACACAACTGCTACTTGTGTAGCTATTAATGCCAATGCTGGTGGGATAAATGGTATCCATCCTGCCTGGGTAAAAATCCCAAAACATATATTAAATAATGAGAATAGCATTATTATCCCAGCTGCCCCAAGACGCATAGGATGCCGAATATACCATGCTAAAATTCCTCCTAATAACGACCATCCCCATACCCAAAGTGCTTCAACCCAAGTCGGCCACCACCAAAGCAGAGGTCGATGATCTAGAACGGCACTGAGGATCTGGCTGGTCATGTGAGCTTGAACAAAGACCCCTGGTATCAGCTTTTGATTTGACCCTGCTTTAGCACTATAAGGAGTTTTCCAGTAATCAGTAGTTGTTGGAGCAGTAACACCAATCAAAATAATCCGCCCCTTTAACAATTCGGCTAATTCCGAATTAATTTTATTGTTAAGAACATCTCTGAGAGATACTTGTTGAGCAATGTTTTGAGGAGAAGAAAGCGAACGGTAATTTACTAGCACTTGATAACCCGATGCATCGACTCGTTGGTAGCCACTAGTATGAGATTTTAATTGCTTAAATACAACGTTGCCTATCTGCAAGTTACCTTGTGGGTTGATATATGAATTGATACCTTTAGCCTCCAAATAATGAAGCGCGATTTGGAGGCTAAAAGCATATTTTGCCGCACACGGAGATGTTAAAGGAGGTGTTAAATGCAAAAGCTGACGGCGGGCTATGTCATTATCATCTGCAACAAAATCACTAAAGCTTTGGCGTTCTTCTGGAACTTTAGGCGGTGGAAGAGTGCCTTCTGGCGCATCATCAAGAGCCGCAGAAACTTTGCATGGGGTAAAAAGACGTTTATCTTGTTGTAGCCTAGTTGCTAAATCTGCACTATTGGAGTCTACAGGAAAATCACGATAGATGTCTAAGCCGATAGTTCTTGGCTGATACTGATCTAGTTTTTTTAATAATTCTGCGAGTGCTTGGTCTGAGAGTGACCATCGCATATTCATATTCATGCGGTTCTGATACTGGATATCCGCTTCATCAATAGTGACGATCACAAAACGCGAATCTGGTTTTTCCTCCCAACGTAGCCCCATCATGTGGTCGAAAGCTTTTAATTCTGATGGTTGCAATAATCCAAGCGATCGCACCCCCATTACCAAACCACTAATAACCAAACTTGATAACAGCACTGCTTGAATACTACGCCACCGTAACTGCGCTTGAGTTCTATATTTATTTACTTGAGGCTTGCTAATTTCTGTTTGGGGATTTCTCAGAAAATCTTTCCAAGTTGGTGGCACTGCTGCTGGATTTTGGCAAATTACAGGTAAGCAAACCGCACAAGGATATTTATCTTCAATGCCATGTAATTTTTCCCTTGATTCTCGTACTGCTAAGTACATAGACTCACCACTGGAAAATTTTTTGAGGAAATTCTTTAAAAATTCCTGTGCCACTAAGTCTGGCACTGCTTCCCGCATAACGATGATTTGTGGGATGTCCAAGTCTTCTAATTGATGTGCTAGTCCTAGTCCATCACAAGAATTAAAAATCGCTAACTGCAACCCTTTGCTGACAGCTTTTAAAAGACCATACTTTAGTTCATCAATTGTTAAGCAATCTGTTTTATTAATATAAATATTGCCGTTTTTACCATCCTCAAAGCTCTCACTATGACCTGCAAAAAATAATATGTCCCAGTCTTGTTCCCAAATTTGTTCATTTAACTGGCTGCGCTGTGGTTCTACCAGAAAAGTTGTTTCTGCATCTGGTAACATCTTCAATAGCTCTCGATCTTTCTCAATCAAGATTCCTTCACTATTACCCAGAATTGCTAAGATTTTTACCTTACCTCCAATAGTACTTCTGTTTGATGTTGGCAGATATTCATACTCTGGTGCGCTTAAGGCAACTTCTGCTTGAGAGTAATCCTCAAAAAAATCCCATAAATGCCACGGAAGACGACGTAGCCAAGTGTCACTGGTTTTAATTAGTACGCGCACTGTATCATCTAATGTTAGCTGTTTGAGTAATTTCTCCTTCACTGGGCGAAACGAGTTACAGTTGAGCCAACTATTCATTTGCTGACTTAACTTTTCGTTTAACTTGCGGCATTTTTTAAGATACTCACTAAGAGAACTTCCGACATGAATGTTCACAGGTGTAAGGCGAAAATTTGATAAACTGCGATAGGTTATTCGCCAAAGCTCATAATCTGCAATGATCTCTGGCTTTGGGGTCAGATAGCCTTGAACTTCTATACTGGCGCGATCGCCTTCTGCTCCGATCTCGAGTGTGACTTTTACCCCCTGGCTTAAATCACCATCTAGCTTCAACACAACCAACTTCTGCATGGGTAGGAATCAACCAATGTATGTACTTAAATAACAAAATTCTCAGTAATATTAGTATTTCCCAATTCTAAGTTAACGCTAAAATGTTCTCCTATTTGAGCATTAAACTCTAGTGTTACATGAGTACTGCCACTTCTAGCGTGAGCTTCCATAACAGTAGTCCCTTTCTCATCTATAACTTTAACGATGAGATTGTTGGGTAAGTAGGCTTGCTCATCGGATGAATGCACCTGCAATTTCAGTTGGATTTCTACAGAATTTTTTGGTGTGAGTGTAACAACTAATGCCAGCGATTGTCCCGGAAGTTCTATCCCCATGTCAATTAGCTTACCCCGCGTCACTCCGTTTCGATAACGAAAAGCTAATTGTGGTGTTTTTGATGCTAAAATTTTTTCTATTGGCTGCCAACCTGCATCAATTATATTTTGTAACCAGTAGCTCAACTTGACTTCTGTCGGGTTGCTTTCAAGTGAATCAAGATATGCAAGTAAGTCTTCAATAGTCTGTAACTCGTTAAAAAAAAGTTCACCAGCTTTTACTGTTTTAGCAAACCCTACTAAAACTGCTTGTTGATGTTTTATGTCTAGCTCAACTACAACTACGCCGATTCTGTTATCCGGGACTTCTGGTGGAATGTAGCAGAGATGACCAGGGCTTGCGGGGCGACATTCTAAGTGACCCAATGCACTCAACTTGAGGTCAGCCACATCTGCATAATAGCGCATGGCACAATTCCAACTATCGCTAGCCTTTGGGTATGTGGGAATGTTCATCATTTCCATATAATCATTTACCGCACATACAGCCAACGTATTAAGATATACCTGCTTTTTCTTTTCTGGTGTCACCTGTTCATCAGCAAAAAAGCGTGCTATCTTTAGCGCTGCTTGGGTAATAGATACCGGAATGGATTTTTCTTCTAAGTTTTTAGTGTTATGAACCATAAATTTCCTTCCACTTTATAGATAGTCTTCTACTTTAGATATCTCTGCCTTAATCCCAAATTTCGTGATATCCTTGCCTGAGAGCAAAATTCCGTAAACGAGGTAAGCATTCACGTTTATAGAAATTAGGTGCAGTTGATGGGGGTAAGTTGAATTCCTTAGCAATGTTTTTCCAGGGAGTTTCTGGAGGCAGGCGTCGCAGGATCAATATTTGGCAAGTTACCTCAGGTCGTCCTTTAACATGAGTACTGGCTAAGTCATTGTCTGGATCTGTAAAAGCCCATTGGTAAGTCTCTTCCAAAATTGGTGGAATATCAGCTGCTGCTGGCAAACTTTCGATTGCTTCCGTTGTATTTTCAATTTCCAAGCTAGATATAAAAACAGTCTTAGCTTGAATTTGGGCTTCTCTAAAGCGAAAATCTTGCAGTCGCCACTTGAGACAATTGTCGAGCCAGGTGATCACACTACAACTCTCCGGGTTATACTGCTCTGGGTTCCGGCAAAAATATAACCAAGTTTGTTGCAGAGCATCATTATAATAAGCTGTGTTCTCTTTCCAGAGTTTGCCCGATTTCATTACGACTCTAACTATCTCACTAAGTTTTTGCCGCCGCATCAAACTTTTTGCTGGATACGAACAGGCTTGGGCAACGAGATGCTGGAGTTGTTGGTTTAGATTACTTACTGTGTGGACGTTTGTCATAGAAAATCTCCTGGTGAAATACTTGCAGAAGTAGTCTAGAGATGCCTCTGACTGTTTAAATTTCTAATAAACGAATCCATAACTTAACGTTTAATACCTGTGTTATTAGAGCTTATTATCTAGTTATCAAACTCAAGTTCAAGTTTTTCGCAAAAATTCATAAAAAGTTTTATCACCAGTCTTTCATAGGGATTTGCCTTTTTTGCATGTAGCAATTAGCTTAAATTACGTGAATAATCTAAGTATATATAGGGGGCGTTAGAACGGAAACCATAGCGCAACAAAGTCTTCGGATGGTGCATTACAAAACGCTTTTACATCCTACATGTATTTCAAAAATCAAATATCATTCCTATAGGACTAATCTGCCTATTGAATACATAATTTATAGGACTTACGCATTGACAAGAAATATTAAATATGGATCAAGGTTAAAAACTATATCTTTCGTAAGGGCACAGCATTGCTCATGCGTGTCAACTTAACGTAAAAGCCATGTCCCGCAAGGAACTGAAGTTCCTTGCTAATAGCTTAAGTCATCTAAAGATGACTAAATAATCCGAAAAATTTTTAGTCTACTTCAGTAGACTTTAGCTATGAGCCGCTGAAATTCATTTCTGGGCGGGCGTGGAAGCCAACAGATAAGCGATTTTTAGCTTAAGTTGATACCAATGAGCAAAGCTTAGCCCCTACAGGATGGTCTATTTAGGGACTTCCAAGAAATAAATTACCCAAATAAACGAACCACAGAGACACAGAGAACACAGAGGAATGAGGAGGAGAGAGCTTTTTCGTTAATTTTTGAGTATTTTTTTATTTGGAAGTCCCTTATACCAATTCTGTATGAAGATGCGCTAAACCATATTTAAGTACAAGAAAGAAGAAAGAGAAACGAACCGCATAGACGCGGAGCGGCTTCCCGCAGGGTAGGACGCAAAGGACACAAAGAAAGAAAGAAAGAAAGAAAGAAAGAAGTTAAAAGGGTTTGGCGCAGCCTCAATACGGTTCGGTTAAGGTGCATAGTCCTTAAAGATCCCCCTTAGTCCCCCTTAAAAAGGGGGAAATAGAGCCATTCTTAGCCCCCCTTTTTTAAGGGGGGTTGGGGGGATCGAGTCTTATCCGAACCGTATTGGGCGCAGCCTCACAAAGAAATGGTATTACGATCGCAGAATAATTAAGAAAAGCCTGAAAACTTCCTATTTTAGGTAATGCACATCACGATGCATTTGTACAGTGCGTAACTCCTAATTTAGTTTTGTGTCACCTGTAAGTTAATTTTGGTTAAATATAAACTTTTGTAAAGCTACTAAATTCCCGCGAAAATTTAAAATTTTGGAATGATGACACTACAGAGGCAAAAAGGAAGTGGCAGGAGAGAATTCAAAGTTTAATCCCAGGCAACACAACTTTGTCAAAGTCAAATCACATAATTATAAGAAGATTATTATGGCAGACAGGCTGGAAGCTATCATATCGTGTCCGGTTAAAGACTTATCATTAAGACCATACGGGGCAGGGGGAAAGAGGGGTTTCAAATTTTTGCACTGATGTGGTATCTGTAACTAATTAGACGGACATGATATCAGGTATAGTTCTCATCAATGGGACAGATGATGAAAACTGGTCTTTCGATTATATTAAGGAGATGTCTAATGAGAATTGCTGGTTTGAGGAGCGTTTTATCGTCGTTTACGTTTTGAACCTGATTTATTCCTATTTTTTTAAATTTTTCACCTTTAGATCCTGATTATTTCTTCTTTGATTAATTCTATACCTGATTTTATATAGAATATTTACCTGATTTTTTCCTCTTGTATTCTATTTGAATAAGATAGTTAATGTAAAGAGTGTTCACAGCAGAATTAAAAATACAGAATTCAGTAGTAAAACACTCTTTATACCTGGGTAACATACTTAGCTTGTGTACCTCACCAACTTGAAATCTGCTGTATTTTTAACTCCTGTCCGTGGGTTTAAGTCCCCCGGTTCAATAAAAATTTTGTTTTGTGTTGGGGTTAAATCCCCATTACAAAACAAAATTTACGTTAGCGCAGCGTTAGCGAGTCCGCGAGCGTCATTACGAATTACGAATTACGAATTATTTAACGTTGGTTGTGAGCAAAAGTAATTTAAATGGGTTTGCGCCATAACACCAACTGCTTATATTCCTACCCAAGAGGTAGCTTACCAGTGAAAAATAAATATGAAAATAAAAAAAGCTGAAATTTCCGTAAAACATGAATTAACCCTTGAATATTAATTAGAGCCAAATAAACCAGCAAGTTTATCAAAGTACATCAAAATAGTTCTTTAGGAAAAGAAATAAATTATATGGATGCTCAAAGTCAAGAGCAATTGCATAGTCAACTGCAACGGGTTCCAATTGCCATTATAGGTATGTCTGCTTTATTTCCTCAAGCTAAAAACTTGCAGGAATATTGGGATAATATTATTGGCAAAGTCGATTGCATTACTGATATTCCCACTTCTCGCTGGAATATAGACGACTACTACGACCCAGATCCTACATCTCCCGATAAAACCTACTGTAAGCGGGGTGGATTCATCCCAGACATCGATTTTAACCCTCTGGAATTTGGGCTGCCTCCAAATATTTTGGAAGTGACTGATATTGCCCAGTTACTATCATTGGTTGTGGCAAAAGCTGCGATGGAAGATGCTGGTTACGGGGAATCGAAAAACTTTAGTAGCGATATCCACGATAAGCTTCGCCAACGCACTGGCGTAGTCTTGGGTGTGATTGGGGGATGTATGCAATTAATCGTCCCTTTGACTACTCGATTGCAATATCCTGTTTGGGAAAAAGTTCTCAAAAGCAGTGGAATGTCCGATCAAGATACGCAGAAAGTCATTGAGAAAATGAAGCTGGCTTATGTAGGTTGGGAAGAGAATTCCTTTCCGGGTTGGCTCGCCAATGTAGTTTCTGGACGGATTGCTAACCGCCTGGATTTGGGAGGAATGAACTGCGTAGTAGATGCAGCCTGTGCTAGTTCCCTAACCGCTCTGAAGATGTCTATCAGCGAGTTAATTGAGCGCCGATGCGACATGATGATCACCGGTGGGGTAGAGACTGATAACTCTATTTTCAACTATATGTGTTTTGCTAAAACACCCGCTTCATCTAAAAAAGACTATTTGAATCCTTTCGATGCCGAGTCGGATGGGATGATGGTTGGTGAAGGTATTGGGATGTTGGTGCTGAAACGCCTTGAGGATGCAGAGCGCGACGGCGATCGCATTTATGCAGTCATCAAAGGTATGGGTACTGGTAGTGATGGGAAATCTAAGAGCATTTACGCCCCTCATCCAGAAGGGCAAAGCAGGACATTACGCCGGGCCTATGAAGATGCAGGTTTTCCTCCCACGAGTATTGGCCTGATCGAAGCGCATGGTACGGGAACCCCAGTTGGTGACTTATGCGAGTTTACAGCCTTAAATGAAGTTTTCAGTGAGAACAACCTTCAAAAAGAGCATATTGCACTAGGGAGTGTCAAATCTCAGATTGGACATACTAAAGCTGCTGCGGGTTCTGCGAGTCTGATTAAAGCGGTGCTGGCTCTATATCACAAGGTACTACCGCCCACTATTAACGTTACTAATCCGAATCCTAAATTTGGAATTGACAACTCTCCGTTTTACCTAAACACAGAGGTTAGACCTTGGCTCCAACCGGATGCAGACACACCGAGACGAGCTGGAGTAAGTTCATTTGGTTTTGGTGGCACAAATTATCATGTAGTTTTAGAAGAATATAAGAGCGAACAAAACTTTGCTTATCGTTTGCACAACGCTCCCCAGTCAGTTCTACTTTGGGCTGATACTCCAGAGCAGTTGTTGGCTAAATGTGAGGATGCAAAGTTACAGTTAGAATCCGCCACTGGCAATCAATACTATAAAGAACTAATTAACTGCTCTAAATCTTCAGATATTCCTCTTGCTGCCGCCAGAGTGGGGTTTGTAGCTATATCCCTAGTAGAAGCTGGGGAATTACTACAGATTGCGATTAAGCAGCTCCAAAAACAACCGCAAGCATCAACTTGGGAACATCCTCGTGGGGTTTACTACCGCAAGTTAGGTATGTCTCTTGAAGGTAAAGTGGTGGCTATGTTTCCAGGGCAGGGATCTCAATATTTGAATATGGGTAGTAAACTAGCCATAAACTTCCCTACTCTGCGCCAAGCCTACAAATCTCTGGATGACCTCTTCATTCATAATGGTTTACAACCAGTTTCTCAAGTTGTTTTCCCTCATCCTACATTTGACAGCAATCAAAAAGATAGCCAGATTGAAGCTTTGCAACGGACTGAAAATGCTCAACCAGCGATCGGCGCTTTTAGTGCGGGTTTATACAAAATCCTCCAACAGGCTGGGTTCAAGGCAGATTTTGTTATGGGGCATAGCTTTGGAGAATTAACGGCTCTCTGGGCTGCTGGGGTTTTGAGTGATGCAGACTACTTCTACCTAGTTAAAGCTAGGGGTCAAGCAATGAGTACCACAAAAAATGATGCTGATTGTGATGCTGGAAGTATGCTGGCTGTAAATGGAGAGATTCGGCAAATTCCCGAAATAATCAAGGGTTTATCCCATCTTAATGTTGCCAACTTTAATTCTCCAAATCAGGTTGTGCTATCGGGGGCAAAGCCAGAAATTGCTACCATCCAACAAATTCTGAGCAAACGCGGTTATTCTGTCACCCCACTACCCGTATCTGCGGCATTTCATACCCGTTTCGTCAGTCATGCGTGCCAACCCTTTGCCGAAGCGATTCAGGCGATCGCTTTCCACAGTCCAAAAATTCCCGTCTATTCCAATACCACTGGCAAAGCTTACTCAACTGAGCCTGAGAGCATTCAAAAAACCCTTGAAGGGCATCTTCTTCAGTCGGTACTGTTTGAACAAGAAATAGAGAATCTCTATGCTGCTGGTGGTTATTGCTTCGTGGAAATTGGCCCCAGACAAATCCTTACCAATTTTGTGAAAGCTACTCTTGGCGATCGCCCCCACCTAGCCATCGCCCTAAATCCCAGTCGGGAAAAAGATAGCGATCTCCAAATGCGGCAGGCAGTTATGCAACTACGTGTAGCTGGTTTACCCTTACAAAACCTTGATCCTTATCAGTTTGAGCCTCTATCTACCGAAGTTGCAAAAAATAATCGGCTGAATATAACTCTTAAGGGCAGTAACTATGTCAGTGAGAAAACAAAAACAGCTTTTGAAAAAGCATTGCAAGATGGTCACCAGACACAGCCAGAAGTAGTCAATCAACCTGAAACAGCTACTGCTGCTCAATTTGTTTCACCGACAGATCCAACTGTCAATACAAATGTTTCCATCAATGTCACGCTACCAGAACCAACTGTCAACGCAGATGTTGCCTTTTTAGAACCTATAACTGTTAACACAGATGTGATTTCAACCGACTTTATGTCTGCGACATCTGCACATCCGCTAACAGAGACTGCTAATACTTCAGATTTGTCTTTTATTGTTCCTTACATTGAGTCAAAAGAAATGATGCAACCTATTTCCCAATCCGCTCATAATAGCTTTCCTGTTGTAGGTACTTATTTAGAGAATGTTTTGATCCAGTTTTATAATCATCAGTCAGAAATTCTGCGGGTACATGACCAATACCTCAAGAGTCAAGCACAATCCTCTCAATCCTTTTTCCAACTGATGCAGGAACAATATCGTGTGCTATTAGGAAGTACTAATACCAACCGTCAGTGCATAGATTCAACTGTTGAAAAAACACTAACTAACGAGCTACAAGCTAATTTAGGTGCAACTACCACAACACAAATTGCTGAACTACAGGCTACTCCTGTTGTTACTCAAGCACCAATATTAGAAACTCAACAACAGGTTCCGGCAAATACTTTGGCATTTACGACACCAGTTGTCCAGCCACAGGTTACTTCTGTTGTTGAGCAGACACCTAAACTAGAAACTCCTGTTAATACTTTGGTATCTACCACACCAGTTGCCCAAGTACAAACTAATTCAATTAATCATCAGACTATTCCATTACCCGCTACGCAAGAAAATTCATCTATAGAAACAGAGTCTTATAATGCTTCTATAGTCGAGTCTTTGTTGAGTGTAATCAGTGATAAAACAGGTTATCCAGCAGAGATGTTAGAGGCAGAAATGCACTTAGAAGCAGATTTGGGAATTGATTCAATTAAAAGGGCCGAAATTATCGGTGCAATGCAGGATTTATTTCCTAATTTGCCCAAGTTGAGTCCAGAAGAACTAGGAGAACAGCGAACAATTGGCAAGATTAGTGCCTACTTGGGGACAAAGATAGCAGAGGCTAAAAAAAAATGCCTCAGCGTGGTCTGATAACCAGCAACCTCAAATAAATCACCGCATTCGGCGCTGTCTGGTCAAACTTATGCCTCTACCTGTACCTGATTACTGGCAATTTACCCTACCAGAGTTTCATACTTGTTTACTTACAGATGACGGTTCCCTCACCACCAATAAATTAGCTAAACTATTGAGCGAGGAAGGCTGGCAAGTAGTTGTTCTTAGCTTTCCTCAATCTATGGTGATGGAGCGTCCACCTCTACCCCAAGGAGTGAATCGCGTCGAACTTGCAAATTTTAATGAAGAACATCTGCAACAGCAACTGGCAATCATCTCAGAGACTTATGGTTTGATTGGAGCTTTCATCCATCTACATCCCGAACATAAGGTATGTGATTCTAAATCTGAAAAGTCCATCCTCAAGAGTGTATTTATTTTAGCAAAGCACTTAAAGCGATCGCTCAATCAAGTAGCACAAACAGGACGTAGTTGTTTCCTCACTGTTGCTCGTCTTGATGGTGAGTTTGGACTAGGGGCAACAATTGACTTCAGCGCCATTAGTGGCGGTCTGTTCGGTCTTACAAAAACTCTCAATCTGGAGTGGGAAGGAGTGTTTTGCCGAGCAATCGACCTGAGTCCCGAATTAAATGCAGAAGCTTCAGCAAACTTGATTATGGCTGAACTGCACGATCCTAATTCCCTAATTTTGGAAGTTGCATATAACTCTCAGGGAAGAGTAACTTTAGCATCCGAAACAGCATCTATCGCTTAGTAATCCACAGGTATAACTTAGAGCAGTTTTACAGCAGATTAAAAGCTGGGTTTCTTGAAGGTTATACATAACACATAACAAAGGTTAAACCACAGAAACCCACTTTGTTTAAGCTCATCTCAATCCCTGTGTTGGCGCACTAAAAATAAGTAAAATGAATAGAAATACCAAAATTGATTCATCATCCGTTATTCTTGTTAGCGGTGGAGGAAGAGGGGTTACAGCGCAATGCACCATCAAATTAGCAAAGCAATATCAGTGTAAATTTATATTGCTTGGCCGCTCTCAACTTGCTAAAACTGAACCGGAATGGGCTAAAGACTGCTATAATGAAGCTGAAATAAAAAAGCGGATTATGCAGGATTTAATTGCCCAAGGCGATAAACCTACACCTGTAAAAATCCAAAAAGCATTTAATTATTTATCAGCCCAGCGAGAAATTACCACAACACTCTCTACGATTCAACAAGCTGGAGGGCAAGCAGAATATCTCAGTGTCGATATTACCAATTATTCTGCTTTACAGGTGGAATTAGCACCAATAGTTCAGCGACTAGGGCAAATTACAGGAATTATTCATGGGGCTGGTAACTTAGCAGATAAGTTAATTGAAAACAAAACAGAGCAGGATTTTGAAACTGTTTATACTGCTAAAGTTGAAGGTTTAGAAAGCTTAATTAACTCTGTAGAACCAAATCAATTAAATTTCATTGTTCTCTTTTCCTCTTTTGTAGCTTTTTATGGTAATCCAGGTCAATCGGATTATGCACTAGCCAACGAAATACTCAATAAAACAGCCTATTTACTCCAGCGTAAATACCCTTATTGCCGTGTAGTTTCTATCGGTTGGGGGCCTTGGGATGGCGGGATGGTTACACCACAATTAAAGAAGTTCTTCGAGCAGCTAAATATGGAACTAATCCCGATGGAAGTTGGGAGCCAGATGTTAGTTAATGAACTGAATTATTCTAATCATGGAACTGCACAAACTTTGGTAATTAGCAGCCCAATTGTAGCCCAAAGAAAACAGCTAAATCCTGAGTTACAGTCATTTCGGATTCGCCGGAAATTAACATTAGCAGCCAACCCATTTGTCTACGATCACGTGATTGGCGGTAATCCAGTTTTGCCAGCGATGTGCAGCATAGCATGGATTGCTAATACTTGTGAGCAACTTTACCCAGGTTACAAATTTTTTAATTGTAACAGTTACAAAGTTCTTAAGGGAATTATTTTCGATGAAACTCTTGCAAAAGAATATTTCTTGGATTTAAAGGAAATTAATAAATCTGATTCTGGAGAAATAAATTTTGAAGCGTTGCTATGGAGCGAAAGTAGCAAAGGTATACCTCATTATCATTACAGTACTCAAATAAAGCTTGTACAGGAAATTCTTTCAGCGCCTACTTATAAAGAATTTACTCAAAATCAAGATCCAGAGGTATTCAGTCTTTTACCTTATGAAAATGGAATGTTATTTCACAGACCAATTTTTCAGGGAATAAAACGGATTCTCAATATCACTTATAATAAACTGACTGCTCAATGTTTATTAAACAATCTTGAAGTAGACAAACAAGGGCAATTTCCCTTACAAACATTCAATCCTTACACATCTGATATTTTATTTCAGTGCCTATTAGTTTGGGTCAGACACTTTTATAATTTAGGCAGCTTACCCTTGAAGGTACAAAATCTGAAACAGTTCAGACCGATTCCATTAGACCAAGAATTTTATGTTTCTGTAGAAGTTTTATCAGAAAGTGAAAGTAATGTATATGCTAGCGCCACAGCACACGATGCTCAAGGGCAAATATACATCGAGATTTCCCAAATGCAAGTTACTACAAGTGAACGGCTTAACCTTCTTTTCTTAAACAATTCTTGTTTAGAAATAGATAACTCAACAATTGTTAATTAATAATACTTAGTTATATATAAGGAAATACAAATGACAGTAAAACTGGCAATTGTAGGCATGGATGCTTTTTTCGGTACGAGCTATGGATTGGATAACTTTGAGCGTAGTATTTATGAGGCAAGTCAACATTTCATTCCTATTCCTTCTACAAGATATCAAAGCACACAGCAAAATCAGCCAACATTGGAAGGACAGGATTCTCAAAATGATGAAGTATCGCTGGGAGCTTACATTCAAGATTTTGAAATCGATGCCTTTCATTTCAAAATCCCACCCAATGACTTAGATAAATATGACCCTGAGCAGTTATTAATGCTGAAGGTGATTGATAATGCTCTGAGTGATGCAAATTTAGACCAAAAGCAAAAAAAAGTGGCTATTATTACTGCTATTAGAGAAAAGCAAAATAGCGAAATTAATACTAAGTTTGATGCGTTTAACCAACAAGTTATAGATAATGAAAATAATCCCAGTGAACAAACAAATACTGTTTTCCAAAAAATTTCTACTTTATGGAATATTTCCGGGCCTAATTTAACTGTAAATGTTGAAGAGAATTCAATTTTTGAGGCGCTAGAGATAGCAAAAATGCTGCTCACCATTGGGACAGTCGATGCTGTTGTTGTAAGTGCAGTATATTTGGCTGGACTGGACTGCGATCGCACCACCGACACAAATACTGGTAAACTCACCCTCAGTTATGATTGTAATGCCAGTGGCTTGATAGTGGGTGAAGGAGCCGGAGCGATCGTTTTAAAGCGGTATGAAAAAGCTCACCACGAGAAAGACCGCATCTATGCAGTGATTGACGCGGTTAGTTTCATACATAAAAGTTCCGCTACCCCAGAGAAATCAGTCAGACAAACCTGCCAGAATGCTTTTGAGAAAGCAGGAGTGAGTCCCAGAGACATCGGCTATGTAGAAGTTTTTGCTAGTGGGGTTGAACAGCAAGATGAGGCTGAAATCCAGGGTTTAATCGAAGCCTATCGAATTCCTAACTCCGAATTTATCTGTGCAATTGGCAGTGTCAAAACCAATATCGGACATACGCATATTGCATCTGGAATTGACAGCTTAATTAAAACTGCTCTGTGCCTTTACAACCGCTATATTCCGGCAACACCGCAGTGGTTTAGCCCGAAAAAGCCAGAAATTTGGCAAAACAGTCCTTTCTACGTCCCTACTGAGTCTAGACCTTGGCTTTTGAGTACAGGACTAACGAAAAGAGTAGCGGCTATTAACAGCCTAGCTAATAACTGTACGTTTGCTCATTTAATATTGTCAGAAGACTCCAGTCAGCAAGACCGCAGCAACAGGTATTTGGAACAAAGCCCCTTTTATCTTTTTCCAATTGCTGCTAGCGACGAATCGGCTTTACTTGAGAAACTTGATGTATTAGAGCAATCGATTAAAAATAGCTCATCTTTGTCTACCACTGGTAGTCAAACTTTTGCTGCCTTTCAAAGTGATTCCCAGGCGACTTATGCATTAGCAATTGTCGGACATAATCAAGACGAATTGCTTCGGGAAATCCAGCGCGGACGTAAGGGTATTTCTAATGCCTTTGCTCAAGGGAAAGAGTGGAAAAGCCCGTCAGGTAGCTATTTCACTGCTAAACCTCTAGGTAAACAAGGTACTATCGCCTTTGTTTATCCAGGTGCTTTGAATTCCTTTATTGGTATGGGTCGAAAACTTTTCCACTTATTTCCCAAAATTCATGACCGTGCCTCCAAATTTGTTTCTAATCCTAGCTTATTTTTTAGAGACAAAGAACTTTATCCAAGAAGTCTAAATAAATTATCAAAAAGGCAACTAGAAGACTTAGAAGCAAAATTGCTCAATGATCCTCTAGCAATGCAAGTTACTGGAACAGGTTTTTCGGTATTATTAACACACATATTAAGAGATTATTTTCAAGTGCAGCCTCAAGCTGCATTTGGATACAGTATGGGCGAAAGCACCATGCTGTACGCTCTGAATGCTTGGATTAGCGGTGAAGATGTTAGCAACTTTGTCCATTCATCTGAACTATTTAAAACACGCTTAGTCGGTGCTAAAAATACAGTTCGGGATTATTGGGGCTTACCGTCCAATCCCGATGACGAGGGCGAAGCTGTGTGGCATAGCTATGTTCTCATGGCTCCGGTATCCGCAGTTAGTTCTTGCTTAGAAAAAGAAAACCGGGTCTATTTGACAAATATCAACACGCCGACAGAAGTTGTCATTGCTGGAGAACCCCAAGCCTGTCTCAGAGTGATTGCAGCTTTGAATTGTGAAGCTTTCCGTTCACCTGCTGATATGGTACTTCATTGCGATCTGATGCTTTCTGAATACGATGATCTGATTAAACTTAATACCTCACCCGTTCAAAATGTATCAGGGATTAATTTCTATTCATCAGCTAATTACAACTTGATTCCCCTTGAGAAAGAATCCCTAGCTCACAACATTAGTCGAGGATTTTGTCAGCGTGTTGATTTTCCTCAATTGATTAACCGAGTTTATGAAGATGGAGCTAAGATATTTATTGAAATAGGCCCTGGTAACACTTGTTCCCGATGGATTGCTGACAACCTCAAACAGAAAGAACACACTACCGTATCTATCAATCGCAGAGGATGTGATGATTTCACTGCCATTGTCAAAGCCTTGGCACAACTTCTCAGCCATCGTGTATCTGTGGATTTATCACCACTATATTCTTTGGTACAAGAAAGCGGTAGTAAAAAGAAATCTTTACTAAAGACTATTACCCTAGAACGCTACCCACTTATTCCTGTTGCTACAAGTAGTGAAGATTTAAATATAGTCAGCTTGTCAGCAAGTAATTTACAACCGCAACAGAAACAACTAAGTTTAGTTGGATCTGAAAAACTACAAACAAGCATGAGGATTGCTAACAATGCCTACATAGCAAATGATTCGTCGAAAATAGCGGTAACTGTGGATAAAGAGCGTGATTTTTATGATGCGGATAGCTCTAAAAATTATGTTAGTCGTAAGCCTGAAAACGTTGTTTACGATGAAGTGGATGTTTTGGAGTTTGCTAAAGGTAAAGTTTCAAAAGTATTGGGTAAGGATTTTGAAGTTATCGACCCCTATCTGAGACGAGTCCGCCTACCAAATCCTCCTTATCTCTTTGTCAGTCGCGTCACGAAAATTGCAGGTGAACGAGGTGAATATAATACAGGTTTCATCGAAACCGAATATGATTTTCCTCAAGATGCTTGGTATTCAGTTGATGGTCATATTCCGCTAGGAATATATGAAGAGTCAGCACAGGGTTTTTTACTTTTACTTGGCTATCTTGGGACTGACTTCGAGAATCAAGGGGAACGGTCATTTCGCTTACTAGACTTAACTGCTACATTTATCTGCGAGCAACCCGAAGAAATTAAAACTGTTCGTTACACTGTCAAAATCAATTCTTATGTCAGAACTAATTATAATTTGATAGTCTTTTTTACTTGTGAGTGTTTTGTTAACGATAAATTGTTTCTGAAAGTATCTGGAGGCTGCGCTGGACTATTTTCAGATGAGGAACTAGAGCAAGGACAAGGTATTATTGTTTCGGCGCGTGACGAGAAACTAAAAAGCCAAATTCAGAAGCAGAATTTTCAAGCGCCGCTATTTTGTGAAAAATCTACTTTTGAATGGAAACACCTGCTCTATTTGAGCCAAGGTAATATTGCTGCTTGCTTTGGCGATCGCTATCAGCAAAATGGCTTGAATCCATCCCTACGCTTACCCCCACAAAAGCTGTTAATGATTGATAAAGTGCTATCTGTTAATCTCAAAGGGGGAGCCGCAGGATTAGGTTTAGTTACAGCTCAAAAATCTGTAGAGCCAGATGATTGGTATTTTCTTTGTCACTTTCAAAATGACCCGACTATGCCCGGTAGTCTCATGGTTGAAGGTAGTTCTCAGTTATTACAATTTTATCTCCTCTTCTTGGGACTCCAAACTAGTACTGTAGATGGCAGATTCCAAATAGTACCTCAGCGTCCCCAAATAGTACGTTTTCGTGGACAAGTCACCCCAACTTCAGGAATTTTGAACTATCGACTTGAAGTTATTGAAATTGCGTTATCTCCAAAGCCTTTTATTATAGCCAATGTCGATGTTTTCTTTGGTGGTAAAACAATTGCTTACGTCAAAAATCTGGGCTGGCAATTAACTGAAAGACATGAAAATGCATCATAACAATTCAAAATTCAAAACCGGAGATGTGAGTGGAGATTTTTCGAGATGTTAGGAAATGGCAATAAAAATAAAGATGTTTCTGCAACTCTACTAGCTGAAGACAGCAATGTTACAAGCTATTTTAATAATGCAAACAAAGCATGGAAAGGTGATTTAGATTTAATTGCTTTTGACGAAATAGAAATCAAAAATCGGTTGTTGAATTTGCATCAACCTTGTTACGTCCTCAGAGATCAGAGTCGGATTGGTATCGCCAACCAAGGTAATTTTTACTTCCCTGACAACAGTCGAAGTGGATTGTTAGAGACTTTGATGGTTGCTCCAGCGCTACCGCCTCAACAGTTAGGCGATCGCAGCTTCCTAGATTTTCATGGGGTAAAATATGCCTATGCTGCTGGTGCTATGGCAGGTGGCATTGCTTCAGCAGAATTAGTAATTGCTCTGGGAAAAGCAGGTATTTTGGCTAGTTTTGGTGCGGCTGGTTTAGTTCCTTCCCGGATTGAAGCAGCTATTCACCAAATTCAGCAAGCTCTTCCCCAAGGGCCTTACGCATTTAACCTGATTCATAGTCCGAGCGAAGAAGCCTTGGAACGTCAGGCCATTGATTTGTACCTCAAACACGGTGTTCGGACTGTAGAAGCTTCTGCCTTTCTCGGTTTGACACCTCATATCGTCTATTATCGAGCTGCTGGATTGAATCTCAATGCACTCGGTCAAATTGAGATAAACAACAAAGTAATTGCCAAAATTTCTCGCTCAGAAGTTGCAACAAAATTTTTACAGCCAGCGCCTACAAAAATTCTCAAGCAGCTTGTTGAACAACAACTGATTACAGAGTTACAAGCTACGCTGGCAGAAAAAGTGCCAATGGCTGATGACATTACCGTAGAAGCAGATTCAGGTGGACATACAGATAATCGTCCCCTTGTCTGTCTTTTACCCTCAATCTTAGCTCTCCGGGACGAGATGCAGCGCCAGTATCGCTACGACAGACAGGTAAGGATCGGTGCTGCGGGAGGTATTGGCACACCTGAGTCAGCACTAGCCGCCTTCATGATGGGGGCGAGTTATGTGGTAACAGGGTCGATTAATCAATCCTGTGTTGAAGCTGGTACTTCTGTTCATACAAAAAACTTGCTAGCTAAAGCTGCTATGGCAGATGTAATTATGGCTCCTTGTGCTGATATGTTTGAAATGGGGGTAAAGGTACAACTGCTCAAACTCGGTAATTTTTTCCCCATGCGGGCGCAGAAATTGTATGACCTTTACAAAAATTACAACTCAATTGACGAAATTCCACTTGAGGAAAGACAAAAATTAGAACAGCAAGTATTTGGTAGAAACTTAGAAGCAATTTGGGAAGATACAGTTAAATTTTTCTCTGAAAGAGATCCAGAGCAAATTACTAGAGCAAATGATAATCCCAAACGGAAAATGGCTCTCATTTTTCGCTGGTATCTAGGATTATCCTCTCGCTGGTCTTCCTCTGGTGAAAAAGGACGAGAAATGGATTATCAAATTTGGTGCGGGCCTGCGATCGGTGCTTTTAATGAATGGGTAAAAGGGTCTTACTTAGCTGAACCGAATGCACGGCGTGTAGTTGACGTTGCCTACCATATTATGAATGGAGCAGCCTACTTGTACCGATTACAAAGCTTGAAACTTCAGGGATTGCAACTACCGGACAACTACCGTTACTATCGTCCCATGCCTTTAATTTCCTAGATTTCCTTAAAATCTTGCATAATTTCTGAATTTAGAGATGAATAGTTTATAGGGGTTAGTAGTTTTGGTTGAGAACATAAGGGACTTCCAAATAAAAAAATACTCAAAAAACTCTCTCCTCCTTATTCCTCTGTGTTCTCTGCGTCTCTGTGGTTCGTTTATTTGGATAATTTATTTCTTGGAAGTCCCTAACCCAAAAATTTTCCGGTTTATTCTCAGAGGATGCTAAAAAATTCTACCTGAAGTCCTGAAGCACTGCAATTTCTATTAAAGCTTCAGAAAAAATGAAACTTAATGCCAAATTTATTTGAGTAAAACTGAGTTACTTAATCTATGCAAATGAACCAACACATTACTACTTCAAATGATGCACAGTCTCAATCTGTAGAGACTATTCAAATTTGGTTAGTTGCCCAATTTGCCGAGCGACTGGAAATTGATCCCGAAGACATAGATCCCTCTGAGCCTTTCGATAACTACGGTCTAAATTCAGCAGAAACAATGATCCTGCTCGGAAAGCTAGAAAAGTGGCTCGGACGAAATTTTAATCCTACTTTAATTTTTAATTACCCGACTATTGCAGAACTTGCCCAGCGATTAGCTGAGGAAACTAGTGTTTCAAAGTAATTTCATAAACGTGGTGCAATTTAGGAAAATAGTTAAATGGAACCGATCGCAATAATTGGTATTGGCTGCCGATTTCCTGGTGCAAAAGACCCAGAGGCTTTTTGGGAGCTTTTGCGTAACGGCGTAGATGCCATCACAGAAATACCCACAAATCGATGGGATTTGAGTGAACTCTACGACCCAGACCCGGAAATAATTGGCAAAATGAACTCGCGGTGTGGCGGCTTTTTGCAACAAGTAGACCAGTTTGACCCCCACTTCTTCGGAATTTCGCCGAGAGAAGCCATGTCTATGGACCCCCAGCAACGACTTCTGCTAGAGGTGGCTTGGGAGGCATTGGAAGATGCTGGACAGGTGCGAGAACAACTGTTGGGGACACGCACTGGTGTGTTTGTGGGGATTTCATCAGCTAACGATTACAGTTTAATTCAAGGAGAGGATTATTCTAATCGACCCAATAGCTACGATCTGACTGGTAACGCATTGAGCGTTGCGGCTGGTCGCCTTTCCTATCTATTTAACTTTCGGGGGCCGAGTATGGCAGTTGACACTGCCTGCTCCTCCTCACTCGTTGCAGTTCACCTCGCCTGTCAAAGTCTATGGAACAAAGAGTCTACCCTGGCTTTAGCTGGGGGTGTGAATATCATTGTTTCACCAACTGGTAATATTGGCTTAACCAAGTTAAAAGCTCTGTCTCCCGATGGTCGTTGCAAAACCTTTGACGCACAAGCCAATGGCTATGTTCGCAGTGAGGGATCTGGTTTTGTTGTCCTCAAACCTTTATCTCAGGCTCTGGCAGACAATGACCAGATATATGCACTCATCCGTGGTAGCGCCATCAATCACGATGGTCGCAGCAAAGGGCTGACTGTGCCTTATGGCCCTGCTCAAGAAGCACTGATTCGTCAGGCTTTGGAGAATGCTGGGGTGACACCAGACCAAATCAGCTATGTTGAATTGCACGGTACTGGCACTCCTTTGGGAGATCCCATTGAAGCGATCGCTCTGGGAACTGTTTTGGCTACTGACCGTCCTGCTGGAAATTACTGTGCTGTCGGCTCGGTAAAAAGCAACATTGGGCATTTAGAAGCAGCCTCTGGCATCGCTGGTTTAATTAAAGTTGCGTTATCCCTCAAGCATCAACAGATACCGCAAAATCTGCATTTTCACCAGCCTAACCCTTACATTCCTTTTGACACTCTGCCCATCCGAGTGCAGCAGTCTTTGACTCCTTGGCCTCAAGGGTCTAATCCAGCCAAGGCTAGCATTAGCTCTTTTGGGTTTTCCGGAACCAATGCCCATGTCGTCCTAGAACAGCCTCCCCAATCCAGTTTAGTTAAGGATGATCTGTTGAGTCAGGCAGGGGGAGAGAAAAAAGGCTATTCCCAGTCCGCAGAAATCTCTCAACAGCAGGCTTACTTACTACCCCTGTCTGCCCATAGTCTAGAAGCGGCGAAATCACTGGTGCAGACTTATCATAACTTTTTAGAAACTCAAGAGCTTAATACTGTTTCACTGCAAAATATTTGTTATACAGCCAGTGTCAGGCGCACTCACCATGAACACCGCTTGGCTTTTTTGGCTGATTCTTCGGCAGAACTCCAAGAGCGGTTACAAGATTTTTTACAGGGCAAGTCAGATGCTCACCAATCTTCTGGTCGCAACCATCGCCATCGCCGTCCGAAAATAGTTTTCGTTTTCTCCGGTCAGGGGCCGCAATGGTGGGCTATGGGTCGGGAGTTACTAGAACAGGAACCAGTCTTTCGCGCCACTATCGAGGAGTGCGATGCGCTGATAAAATTGCATACTAATTGGTCTTTATTAGCAGAACTGACAGCAGATGCCTCTCAATCTCGTTTGCAAGAGACAGAGATTGCCCAACCAGCGATTTTTGCCCTGCAAGTGGCGCTGACCCATCTGTGGCGTTTTTGGGGTATTGAACCGAAGGCGGTGGTGGGTCATAGTCTGGGTGAAGTAGCAGCAGCCCATATTGCTGGCGTTCTGAGTTTAGCAGATGCTGTGCAGCTAATTTGCGATCGCGGTCGCTTGATGCAACAAGCTACTGGCAATGGTAAAATGGCAGCAGTGGAATTGTCGCCAAAAGACACAGAGTATTGGTTGCGTGGATACGAAGGACAATTGGCGATCGCTGCTATTAATAGTCCCACTTCCACAGTAGTTTCGGGAGAACCTGCTGCCATAGAATCATTTCTAGAGTTACTCCAACGCGAACAACCAACGGTTTACTGCAAGTTGCTACCTGTGAATTATGCCTTCCACAGCCCGCAAATGTTACCCTTTGCTGAGGAATTGGTAGAAACACTAGATCAACTCCAGCCACAAGCAGCAAAGATTCCCATCTTCTCAACCGTCACAGGTCAGTCTAGTAATGGTGCAGATTTCGATGCTGCCTACTGGGGACGCAACCTACAGCAACCCGTCCGCTTTGCACCAGCAATTGAGGAACTGGTAAGTGCAGGTCAAACTATTTTCCTGGAAATTAGCCCCCACCCAGTACTTTCAGGGTATATTTCGCAGTGTCTGAGTCATCTTGGTCAACAGGGAACGGTATTATCTTCTCTACGACGCGGGCAGCCAGAACGGGCAACGCTACTTAGTTCTTTAGGCAACCTTTACACTTTAGGATTTACTGTTGACTGGCAGCAACTATATCCATCTGAATGTCAGGTTGTTAGCCTACCCTCCTATCCTTGGCAGCGCGAGCGGTATTGGTTTGAACGTAAACCCCAAGCAAAGCTATCAACTGGCAAGACAAATCTGCATCCGCTATTAGGTCAGCGAGTACGTTCAGCCCTCAAGGAGACTTTATTCGAGTCCGAGTTGAACATTAATTTGCAGCCTTACCTAGTCGGACATCAGGTTTACGATATGGTGGTTTTGCCAGGGGCGGCTTATTTGGAAATAGCCTTAGCTGGAGCAAAGGCAGCCCTGGGTTCAGGATTCAATTCTCTTGAGCAGGTACTGATTCAGGAAGCACTAATTATCCCAGAGGATGCTAGTCGGATTGTCCAATTAATTCTGACACCTGAAAATGCTGGGCAAACTTCTTTCTATATCTTAAGCTTGGCAGATGATGCTACCTCTTGGATACAGCACGCGACTGGAAAAATCAATGCTGGGCAGATAGACCCAGTGCAAACATTTGTTTCTTGGAATGAACTCCAGGCATCCTTTGACGAACAATTATCAGTCGAGGCATACTATCAACAACTACGCGATCGCGGATTGCAGTATGGGCCGAGTTTTCAGGGAATTGAGCAACTCTGGCGACGCGAAGGGGAAGCTCTAGGACGAATTTGGCTGCCAGAGGCATTAGTATCAGAGGCAGAAGCTTATCAGCTGCACCCAGTATTAGTAGATTCTGGTTTCCAGCTTTTGTTTGCCACCTTGGGTAGTGCAAAAGAAGGAGATACTTATCTACCAGTAGGTTTGGACAGTTTGCGGGTATACCGTCGCCCTGAAACGCAATTGTGGATTCATGGTCAAATTCGTCCCAAGGATAGTTCAAATCAGGAAACCCGCACGGGAGACCTGCGCTTTTTCGATGATGCTGGACAGATCATAGTAGAAATTGAGGGTTTGCAGGTCAAGCGTGCGAAGCTTCAAGCATTGCAGCACAAAACACACGAGGATCTCAGCGATTGGCTCTACGAAGTGAAATGGCAGCCCAGAGTGTCTCAAAGCCAGTATCTGCCAGCGGACTACATACTCAGTCCCCTGCAAGTTAGCGCGCGCGTCCAGCCCGATGTCGCTCAGTTATGCATTCAGCATGGACTGGAAATTTATGACGAGCTATTTTTTCAACGCGAGATTTTGAGTGGCGCTTACGTGGTGAAGGCTTTCCAGACAATGGGTTGGGAGTTTCATCCACAGCAGCGCTTGACAACGGGCGAGATAGCAAAGCAGTTGGGTGTAGTAAATCGGTATCATCAGTTACTGGGTCGGCTGTTAGAGATACTACAGGAAGAAGAGATACTTACACAGGTAGGCTCCAAGTGGCAAGTTTGCCGAGTACCTGAGAAAGCAGCCCCCGATGAAAGATATAGAGAACTTTTGGCTCAATACTCAGCCGATGAAGCCGAGTTAACCTTACTTGCACAGTGCGGTCAAAAGTTGCCAGAGATTCTCAGGGGAGAGTGTGACCCACTACAGTTGCTGTTCCCCCAAGGATCTTATGCTCCAGTAGAAAAATTGTATCAAAATTCACCAGGCGCTAGAGTGTTTAACCTGCTCGTGCAAAAGGCGGTGTCAATCGCCCTAGAGCGCTTGCCGGAGGGACGAAAAATTCGGATCTTGGAAATTGGTGCTGGAACTGGAGGGACGACATCTTATATGCTGCCTCAACTGCCAGCAAATCAAACAGAATACGTGTTTACCGACGTATCCTATTTGTTTTTGTCAAAAGCTCAGGAGAAGTTTTGCGATTACCCGTTTTTGCAGTATCAGCTTTTGGACATTGAACAAGACATTGAAACCCAAGGATTTGATCTCCATCAATTTGATGTGATTTTGGCAGCCAACGTGATCCATGCCACAAGCAATGTCCGACATACTTTGAACCATGTCCAGCAACTTTTAGCCCCAGAAGGGATACTGGTATTGCTGGAGGGAACAGGACGTCAGCGTTGGTTAGACCTAATATTCGGGTTGACAGAGGGCTGGTGGAAATTTGCAGATAGGGATCTGCGACCTGTCTACCCCTTACTTGCGCCGCAGCAGTGGCAGGATGTGTTGGCAGAAATCGGATTTACACAGACAACATCAATACCACAAATAGAGGCTAACGACAGCACTTTATCCCAACAAGCTGTAATTATCGCTCGTGCTCCTGGGGCGAAGACGGAAACACAGCAGATGCAGGTTATATCCCCTGCGCTAGAACCGCAGAGCAACTGGCTGATTTTTGCCGACAACAAGGGTATTGCTCAGAAGCTAGCTTCCCAGATTAAATCCCGTGGCGAAGCTTGTGTTACAGTCTTTGCTGGCGAGTTTTATCAACAGTTAGGGGAAGGAGAATACAGGGTCAACCCAGAACAGCCTGAAGACTTTCAGCAGTTACTCAAGCAGGTCGTGGGGAATGATCAACTGCCATGCCGTGGAATAGTGCACCTGTGGAGCTTGGAGGCCGCGGCACCAGAAGTGATGACAGCATCTGACTTAGAAGCAGCGTCAGTCCTAGTATGCCGCAGTGTACTTCACTTGGTTCAGGCTCTAGCCAAAGCAGAATTTTCTGAGTTACCCTCTCTGTGGTTAGTTACTCAAGGTGCTCAGGCAGTGGGTTCAGAAGCGTCTCCCTTAGCAGTGGCTCAGACACCTTTGTGGGGTCTTGGCAAAGTAATTGCCCTAGAGTATCCAGAACTTCATTGTGTGTCAGTAGATTTAGATCCCGCAGATGCAGAGGCGAAAGCTCTATTTGACCAAATCTGCTTGGGGTATCCAGAAGGCAAGGAGAATCTCGCCTTTCGTCAAGGACAAAAATATGTCCCTCGTCTAGTGCGTAGCCGCAGACTTGAACCACAGCCTTTGTACTTGCAGTCTGATGCCACCTACCTGATTACGGGTGGTTTGGGAGGTCTCGGTTTACTGGTTGCCCAGTGGCTGGTCGAGCAGGGAGCGCGACACTTGGTGTTGATGGGGCGTAGGGGCCCTGGCGATGAAGCCGAAACCGCCTTGAGCAAGCTTGAGCAGATAGGCGCTCAGATTCTGGTGGTTCAGGCTGATGTGTCTCAGTCACAGCAAGTGGCCAAGGTGCTGGCGGAAATCACAGCATCTATGCCGCCGCTCAGGGGAGTTATCCATGCAGCAGGCGTTCTTGATGATGCGGTGTTAGCACGGCAAGATTGGGAGCAATTTGCCAAGGTGTTGTCTCCAAAAGTGCAAGGAGCCTGGAATCTGCACGTCCTCACTCAGAACATACCTTTGGACTTCTTTGTTCTCTTCTCTTCAGCCGCCTCTTTGCTTGGCTCACCAGGTCAAGGAAACCATGCAGCAGCCAATACTTTTTTGGATACTCTGGCTTATTATCGACGATCGCAAGGGCTGCCAGCTCTGAGCATCAACTGGGGAGCGTGGGCTGAGTTAGGAGTTGTTGGGAAGCGCAACTTCAGCGAGATGACGAGTATGCAGGGCGTAGGCACTATTGCACCGAAGCAAGGGATACAGGTATTAGAGAAGGTGTTTCAACATCCCTCTGCTCAAGTCGGGGTAGTACCGATAAACTGGTCGCAGTTTATGCAGAGATTTACAAATGATACTGTCCCAGCATTTCTTGCCGAGTTAGCGCGTGAAGTAGGCTCACAGGTCAAAGTTGAGCTAGCGTCGGTGCAACAGCTTGAGTTTCTGGTGCAATTAGAGAAGGTTGCTCCCCATCATCGCCAGGAAATGTTACTTGCTCACGTCCAAGACCAAGTTGCTAAAGTTTTGGGTCGAGGTTCGTCCCATTCCTTAGAACCGCATCAAGGTTTCTTCGACATCGGTATGGACTCTCTAACCTCCATCGAGTTGCGGAACCGTCTGCAAACTTCTCTAGGGCGCTCTCTGTCTTCAACATTAATCTTTGACTATCCAACTCTCGATACTCTTGCTAAGTATCTGGCTAATGAGATGTTTTTTGTGGAACAGTCCACAGAATTGCCCACGGCGATTGAGAACAATCATCATGAACAGACTATCACCTCGGCAGAACTCAAACAGCTTTCAGAAGAAGATGCAGAGGCATTACTGCTCAAGGAATTAGAAAGCATTAGGTACTAGTCAACAAGCTCACCTACAAGGGGTGAGCCTTTTCCTTGAATCGCCGCTTTGTACGAGCAGTAACCAAGTTTAATTTACTGATTAATTGGAGGATTTTATGGAGAGATTAGCTATTATAGGTGCGGGTATTTCTGGAACACCAGCAGCATATTACCTACAAGATCAATACGATATTGATATCTATGAACAAAGCAACCGAGTGGGTGGACATGCTAACACAATAGAGGTTTTTGAGGGAGACAAAAGTTTTTTCATAGACACGGCTTTTGTAGTTTTCAATAAACCAAATTATCCCTGGTTGACCCAATTTTTTAAGGATTTAAACGTTGAAACTCAAAAGCATATAGGGGGGTTTAATTTCTATAATTTAGATTCAGGAATACAATTCAGTTCCGAGGAATTTGATCTAAAAAGAGCAGAAGTCGAGCAGAATTGTAATCCTGATTTTCTCAGCTTATATGACGAAGCCAATCGCTTCTTTACTCAGTGTAGAAATGATTTCTGGGAAGGCAAAACAAGAATTCCCATGAAAGATTATTTAGACAAAAATAATTTTAGCCAGGAATTCACAGATAATTTCGTTATGTTGATGGGTTCAGCTGTCTGGTCAATTCCTACAGATTCGCTGATGGATTTTCCGGCGTCTACCTTTATTAGCTTTTTTATGACTCATGATAAAGGAGGGCTGGGTGGAAAATCTGTAGAATGGGAAACAGTTACTAAAGGTAGTTCAAGATATGTAGAAAAAGTAAAATCTTTACTGAAGCGACCTATTAGAACTGGACAAAAGGTTATCTCAATTAAACGAGAGCAAAACCAGGTTATTATTAAGACTGCAACTGGGGAAGAAGTTTTTGACAAAGTTATTATTGCAACTCATGCTGACCAAGCGCTACAAATTTTAGAAGAACCAACGGATTTGGAAAGAGAATTACTTAGTAGTTTTAAGTATCATGAAACTGCGGTAACATTGCACACTGATTCTGCTGTCATGCACCCGAATAGAAATACGTGGAAATCATGGAACTATGGACAAATAACCAGAGATGAAAAAAATTCTACCTTTGTAACTTATTACTCTAATATGGTGCATAATTTTCAAGCAGAAAAAGACTATTTTGTATCTCTTGATACTCCTCCTATGGAACTTGATAAAAACAAAATTATTCAGGTGATCAACTATAAACATCCAGAGTATGACATGAATACCTTAGAGGCTCAAAAACAGCTTCATAAACTAAATGATACAGGCCCTGTCTATTTCTCAGGAACTTATTTTCACATCAAGAAAAGAGGAATCGATTCTTATGGTTTCCATGAAAGTGGAATTGCTAGTGCCTTAGAAATCGTCAACAAATTAAAACAGGCATAGCAATTTGCTTCAACTTTCATAGTTCGCCAATTTTTCACCTATATAGAAATAGGGAAGGTATTGATATGAGTAACAATTTAGAAAACTCCCAACCTCTATCCCCAACAAAGCGCGCTCTTTTGGCCTTGCAGGAAATGCAAGCGAAACTAGAAGCCAACGAACGTGCTAAGACAGAACCAATAGCCATCATTGGTTTAGGTTGCCGATTTCCAGGAGGCAGCAACGATCCAGAATCATACTGGCAGATGTTGCGTAATGGGATAGATGCCATTGTAGAAGTACCAAAAGACCGCTGGGATATTGACGCTTACTATGACCCAAATCCTGATACTACAGGGAAAATGTATGTCCGCAACGCCGGGTTTCTAGACCAGGTAGATCAGTTTGACCCCCAGTTTTTTGGGATTGCCCCTCGGGAAGCTGTGAATATGGACCCGCAGCAACGGCTACTCTTAGAAGTGAGTTGGGAAGCCCTAGAAAATGCTGGACTGGCACAGGAGGGGCTAGTTGGTAGTCCAACTGGGGTTTTTGTCGGGATTATGAATCTGGATTATTTCCAGGTAGCAGCCAACGACCCCAGTCTCGCCGATGCCCATACTGCCACTGGTAGCGCTTTTAGCGTTACTTCTGGTAGATTGTCTTACACTCTAGGTCTACAAGGGCCAAGCATGGCAATAGATACAGCCTGCTCGTCGTCCTTGGTGACCATCCATATAGCTTGCCAGAGTTTACGTACAAGAGAGTGTAATTTAGCTCTGGCTGGGGGAGTGAATTTGATTCTGACACCAGTCGTAACTATTAATGAATGCCGAGCGAGGATGCTAGCTGCCGATGGTCGCTGTAAAACCTTTGATGCTACGGCTGATGGCTTTGGGCGGGGAGAAGGGTGCGGGATTGTAGTTCTCAAACGCCTAAGTGATGCGATCGCTGATGGTGACAATATTTTAGCCCTAATTCGGGGGTCGGCAGTCAATCAAGACGGTCGTAGCGGCGGTTTAACGGTTCCCAATGGCCCATCTCAGCAAGCAGTTATCCGCACAGCTTTGGCTAACGCTGGGGTAACGCCTAATCAGGTGAGTTACGTCGAAGCCCACGGCACAGGCACATCACTAGGAGACCCTATCGAATTGCGGGCCTTAGCAGCAGTACTAGGTCAAGGACGTTCTCCAGACCAGCCTTTGATAGTTGGTTCAGCTAAAACCAACATGGGACACTTGGAAGCAGCAGCTGGGGTGGCGGGTTTAATTAAGTTAGTGCTGGCTCTGCAACATCAAGAAATACCACCTCATCTACACTTACATAACCCTAATCCTTATATACCTTGGGCAGAACTGCCAATCAAAATTTCTACAGAACTCACTCCCTGGTCTTCGCCCAACGGATCGCGGATCGCGGGTCTGAGTTCCTTCGGTTTTAGTGGCACTAATGCTCATTTGGTGGTTGAAGAAGCGCCAACCCGTCAGCAAAAGCCAAAGGAAGTAGAACGCCCCCTACATCTGCTCAGTCTCTCCGCAAAAACTGAAGACGGATTACAGGAGTTAGCCAGTAAATTCTATACTGCATTTAAAGCTCATCCTGATCTGAACTTAGCTGATGTCTGCTTTAGTGCCAATACAGGTCGCTCTGTATTTGCTAATCGCCTAGCAGTAATAGCTGAAAATTCAGCCCAGATATGCGAACAGCTAGCAGCCTTCAGCAGTGGTAATCATCTATGGGGAGTATTGAGTGGGCAACCTCAAGACAGTCGTCGGCCTAAAATCGCCTTTTTGTTCACCGGACAAGGTTCCCAATATGTAGGCATGGGATACGAACTTTATGATACCCAGCCGACTTTCCGCCAAGCTCTAGAGCGGTGCGATGCGATCTTGCGCCCTTATCTGCCAAAACCCCTGTTATCTGTAATTTATCCCGCCACAGGTGAGAATTCCCCCCTCGACCAAACACTTTACACCCAACCAGCTTTATTTGCTTTAGAATATGCCCTATATGAGTTATGGCGCTCTTGGGGAATTGAGCCGAATGCCGTGATGGGTCACAGTGTCGGCGAATATGTAGCAGCTTGCGTAGCTGGGGTGTTCAGCTTGGAAGATGGGTTGAAGTTGATTGTCGATCGCTCCCGTTTGATGCAAGCATTACCACCAGGGGGTGAGATGGCGGCGGTATTTGCATCGGAAGCGCAGGTGGTCGCGGCGATTGCTCCCTATACTCAGCAAGTGGCAATCGCGGCGGTTAATGGCCCACAAAATATAGTCATTTCCGGTGAAGGCGTGGCTTTACAGGCGGTGTTAAAGGAATTAGAAGCCGAAGGAATAGTGACTCGTCCCTTAACAGTATCTCATGCCTTTCATTCTCCCCTGATGGAGCCGATGCTAGCGGAGTTTGAGCAGAAAGCAGCAGCAGTAACTTATGCGACTCCCCGGATAGACTTGATTTCCAATGCGACTGGACAAATTGTACAGGGAGCAGAAATAGGTCAAGCCAGCTATTGGCGTCGTCATGTGCGGGAGACGGTGCGATTTGCCGCAGGTATACAGACTCTCCAAGCCCTTAGTTATGACCTGTTTGTGGAAATCGGCCCAAGTCCCATACTGATCGGTATGGGGCGGCAATGTTTACCAGAAGGAACTGGGGTTTGGTTATCAAGCTTACGCCGTGGACAAAACGATTGGCAGCAGTTGCTCCAGAGTTTAGCCTTGCTTTATGTCCAAGGGGTGAATGTGGACTGGTCTGGCTTTGACCACGATTATCAGCGTCGCCGCCTGCCTCTGCCTACCTATCCCTTCCAAAGAAAGCGTTATTGGTTTGAGAGCCAAGCACCTAAACAGCCAGAAGTACAAATTATATCAAACAAAAATCTTGAATCCCCGATTCACAATCTTTTACAATCTGGAGATAGCCAACAACTAGCTCGGAAGTTAGAAATAGTTGAACAACTGCCAGCAACACAAGTGCAATCCATCCTGGAGAGTATGCAGCTTGCGAAACTTTCTCAACGTATTGTCGAGCTTTCTCCAGACAGATATGAGCTACTTAAACAGTTGCTCTTACAAGATCAGCAGCACTTGATTCTGGATTATCTGAGTGATTCATTATACGAGGTGCAGTGGCAACCCCAAGAGCGTTTGAGTCTACCGCCTATTTCGGTTAACCAGCCGGGCAAATGGTTGATATTCGCAGATCGGGCTGGTGTGGGACAGGCGCTAGCAGAACTGCTGCGATCGCGCGGTGAAAAATATGTGATGATTTATCCTGGCGAAGCCTATGAAATCTTAGAAGCTGGACATCGGAAAATCAACCCAGCAAATCCTCAAGACTGTCAACGACTATTGCAAGAAACTCTCGGAAATAATGGTCTGTCGTGTCGTGGAATAGTGCATCTGTGGAGTTTAGATGCAGCAATGGACGACCAAATTACACCATCTTCTTTAGAGAAGGCGCAACTACTTGGCTGTGGCAGTGTACTGCATCTTGTTCAGGAACTGGTAAAACAGAGTAAGTCAGCATTAACTCGGTTATGGTTGATAACTTCTGGCACACAAGCAGTGGAAACAAAACCCGTTTCTCTAGCAGTAGCTCAAGCACCTTTGTGGGGAATGGGCCGGGCGATCGCGCTGGAGCATTCTGAAGTTTGGGGAGGGTTAATAGATTTAGATCCTAGTATCTCTAGCGATCGGCAAGCTCTTTCTCTATTAACAGAAATTTGGCAGCCTGATGGCGAGGATCAACTCACCTTACGCGGGGAAAAACGCTATGTTGCTCGTTTGGTGCGTAGCAATAAACTGCCATCTAAACCTGTGCAATTGCAAGCTGATGGTACTTACCTAATTACTGGCGGCTTAGGTAGTTTAGGGCTGAAAGTTGCCCAGTGGCTGGTAGAACAAGGGGCACGAAACTTGGTGCTAATAGGACGCAGGGGCCTTCCCGATCGCGCTACATGGGCAACTTTGCCAAAGGATACCGAAATCTGGGAACAGGTGCAGGCGATTCAAGCCTTAGAAAATATGGGTGCTAATGTCGTCGTTGCTCAGGCTGATGTCAGCAACCAGGCTCAAATCTCTGCGGTTTTTGAACAGTTACACAATGCTCAAATTCCTTTAAAAGGAATTGTTCATGCTGCTGGAATAGCTGAGTATCAAGTATTACAAGACATCAACCTTAAGACCCTTGAATCCACTCTGCAACCGAAGGTAGCGGGTGGGTGGCTCCTACATCAACTCAGTTTGGGGATGAATTTAGATTTCTTCGTTTGCTTCTCTTCAATTGCTTCAGTATGGGGTTCTAGAGGACAAGCACATTACGCCGCTGGCAACCACTTTCTCGACGCCCTTGCCCATTATCGCCAAGCCTTGGGAGTACCAGCTTTAAGCATAAATTGGGGCCCTTGGGCAGGCGGTGGGATGGCTTCGGAAGAAACCCAAACCTTATTAAAGCGGATGGGGTTAGAACCTTGGCAACCAGAAGAAGGGATTGCAGTCTTAGCACAGCTTTTGGGTACAAACATTGTCCAAACAACAGTGGCTAAGGTTGACTGGAATATCTTCAAAGCAGTTTATGAAGTCAAGGGACAGCGATCGCTGCTCAAACAAATTGGTACACAGCTACAAGAACAAGGTGAAGTGCAGCCAGCATTGCGCCCACAGTTTTTAGAGCAATTAAACGCTCTACCAGCCAACAAACGTCAAAGTTTCTTAATTGCTCATCTGCAAAGCCAAGTTGCTGAGGTTTTAGGACTAGAGCCATCCCATTTGGCAGACGTACAACAGGGCTTTCTCGAACTAGGCATGGATTCCTTGATGGCTGTGGACTTGAAGAATCGCCTTGAAGTCAGTTTGGGACAATCCTTAAGTTCAACACTAGTTTTTAACTATCCAAATATTGAGGTTTTAGCTAATCACCTGGCTACCCACATTCTTTCCCTAGAGCCATCTACACAACAGGAGTTACAAAAAGATCCCAAAGAATTGTCTCAAGCTTCAGTAGAGCTAGAACAATTTTCTGAAGACGAATTGGCTTCATTACTAGACGCAGAATTAGCCGCCTTGGTTAATTAGGGATGTAGGGAGGGTAATGTTTTAAGGCTGACGTGCTAGTAGTCTATCGCATTAGTTATGAGTAGTGAAAAAGTTCGTAGTAAGGACTTTAGTCCTAGATTTTTAAGCACTGAAGTGCTTACTACAAACTCATCAAAATTAATGACATAAACCACTAGTAATCTATCGCAAAAGTTTTGATAGGTAAATCAGTTTTAAATTTCTCTTCTTTCCTTCTTCCTTTGCGTACTTTGCGTCCTTTGCGGTTCGTTCTCTTATCCCTCAAAATTAATGCGACAGACCACTAGTTAGGTTGCCTTTCGCAAAGCTTCAACCCAACAAACCCCACAAAATATTGGGTTTCGCTCCTCAAGAGATTTTCACTCGACTGCATCAAAAATGCTCGATTTCCCGATAACTCTTTAAACACCCTCAGAAATTATTAAAATGAATAATATTCCCGAAACTATTGACCATCGCGATCGCTTAAAAAATGCACTGCTGGCAGTTAGAGAAATGCGCTCTAAACTTGACGCAATGGAGCGTACCAAGACAGAGCCAATTGCCATTATTGGTATGGGTTGCCGACTTCCGGGTGCTAACAATCTGCAAACTTTCTGGTCTTTGCTCCATGATGGAGTGGATGCCATCACTGAGGTTCCTGAAGATCGGTGGAACATTGATGAATTTTACGATCCAGACCCTGATGCACCAGGAAAAATGTATGTTAAAAATGCCGGTTTTCTAGACCAAGTAGACCAGTTCGACGCCCAATTCTTTGGCATTACCCCCCGGGAAGTTGAGAACATGGACCCCCAGCAACGGCTGTTGTTGGAGGTCAGTTGGGAGGCGGTTGAGCAGGCTGGCATTGCACCCGATCGCTTGAGGAATAGCCAAACCGGGGTATTTGTCGGGATTACCACCAATGATTATTTGCAACTCCAAACTGGGTCTAGCGATCGCAGCAAAATCGATGCCTACAGCGCTACAGGCAATTGTCTTAACGCTGTAGCTGGTCGCTTATCATATACTTTGGGTCTACAGGGGCCAAGTATGGTGGTAGATACGGCTTGCTCATCTTCACTGGTAGCCATGCATTTAGCCTGCCAAAGTCTGCGTAGCCAAGAGTCCGATCTAGCCTTAGCTGGTGGGGTGAATCTCATCCTCTCACCAATTGCTACCATTGCCACTTGTCGAGCCAGGATGTTAGCCCCTGATGGTCGTTGCAAGACTTTTGATGCTGCTGCCGACGGCTTTGCAAGGGGAGAAGGGTGTGGGGTTGTTGTTCTCAAACGCCTTAGTGATGCGATCGCTGATGGTGACAATATCTTAGCTCTGATTCGGGGATCAGCCGTCAACCAAGATGGCCCCAGTAGTGGTTTGACAGTTCCGAATGGGGTAGCCCAGCAAGCATTAATCCGTAAAGCCTTGGCTAACGCTGGGGTAGAGCCTGGACAAATCAGCTATGTTGAAGCCCACGGCACAGGAACATCTTTAGGAGATCCGATCGAAGTCGAGTCTTTGGGGGCAGTGTTGTGCCAAGAGCGATCGCCACAGGAGCCTTTAATCATTGGCTCGGCAAAAACCAACATTGGGCACTTGGAATCAGCAGCAGGGGTGGCGGGACTGATCAAGGTAGTGCTGGCACTGCAACATCAAGAGATACCGCCTCATCTGCACCTAAAAAATCCCAATCCTTTCATCCCGTGGGCAAAGTTACCAGTGCTGATCCCAACGCAACGAACGCCTTGGACTTCTGGAGATAAACCCCGGATTGCCGGGTTGAGTGGGTTTGGTGTAACTGGCACTAATGCTCACCTCGTCATTGAAGAAGCCCCTACCCGCCAGCAGCAGCCCAATGAAGTAGAACGCCCCTTACATCTGCTCAGTCTCTCAGCAAAAACTGAAAGCGGATTACAGGAGTTAGTTGGTAACTTTTACACAGCCTTCAGAGCTAATCTTGACATAAACCTAGCCGATGCCTGCTTTACTGCCAATACAGGCCGCTCTGTATTTGCCCATCGCTTGGCAGTGGTGGCTGAAGACTCAAATCAGGTGTGTGAACAGCTAGCAGCCTTCAACCTTGGGCAAAATACTGATGATTTCCTCAAAGGGCAAGTTGATAAATCCCGTCAACCCAAGGTGGCCTTTTTGTTCACCGGACAAGGTTCCCAATATGTAGGCATGGGACGCGAACTTTATGATACCCAGCCGACTTTCCGCCAAGCCCTGGAACGCTGCGATGCTATTTTGCGCCCTTATCTGCCAAAACCCCTATTGTCTGTAATTTATCCCGCCACAGGTGAGAATTCCTCCCTTGACCAAACACTTTACACCCAACCAGCTTTATTTGCTTTGGAATATGCTCTGTATGAATTATGGCGCTCTTGGGGAATTGAGCCAAATGCCGTTATGGGTCACAGTGTCGGCGAATACGTAGCAGCCTGTGTAGCTGGGGTGTTCAGCTTAGAAGATGGGTTGAAGTTGATTGTCGATCGCTCCCGTTTGATGCAAGCATTACCACCAGGGGGTGAGATGGTGGCGGTGTTTGCGTCGGAAGAACAGGTAATCGCGGCGATACCTAATAATCAGCAAGTAGCAATCGCGGCGGTTAATGGCCCACAGAATGTGGTTATTTCAGGGGCGCTGCCAGCAGTACAGACAGTGTTGCAAAAACTGGAAGCACAAGGAATTGAGTACCGAAGCTTACGGGTTTCTCATGCCTTTCATTCTCCTCTGATGGAACCAATCTTGGCAAAGTTTGAGCAACGCGCTAGCGAGTTGGTGTACCATGAACCTCAAATAGACTTAATTTCCAATGTGACTGGACAACTAGTGCAGGGAGCAGAAATTGGTCAAGCCAGTTATTGGCGTAGTCATCTGCGGCAGCCAGTACGATTTGCCGCAGGGATGCAGACACTCCAAGCCCTTGGGTATGACCTATTTGTGGAAATTGGCCCACATCCAGTACTTATAGGCATGGGGCAACAGTCTTTACCTGATGGCGTGGGAGTTTGGTTGCCTTCTTTACGCCGTGGACAAGACGATTGGCAGCAGTTGCTCCAGAGTTTAGCATCGCTGTATGTTCAAGGTGTGAAGGTAGACTGGTCTGGCTTTGACCACAATTATCAGCGTAGCCGCGTACCTCTGCCTACTTATCCCTTCCAGCGCCAACGTTTTTGGATTGATACAGCAGTCACTCAGCAAGAGTCAGTTCCAGTTCAGAAGCCAGAAATTCCTGCCATCAGCATCTCTGATACAACCCTAGAGGAGCGTATCCTAGCTCTAGCTGCTAAGACAACTGGACTCAAGTTAGAGCAATTAAATTTGGATATTTCCCTAGAGGCAGACCTGGGATTGGATTCAATCATGATGATGCAACTGATGAGCGGTCTGATAAAATTGGTTCCAGTAGACCAACAGACAGCATTTAGTAGCAAGTTCTCTTTGCGAGACTTGATGCAGTTGCAAACATTAAGGCAAGTAATTCAGATATTTGAAGAGTGGCAAACCTCAGATGAGCAAAACATCATCAGTGGTGGAGACGCTGTAGTTAGTAACGCAGAAAAAGTTAGTAGAGAGCAGGGTGAAATAAATAATGTGGAAATGCTTCATGGACAGTATTTTCACTTATTAGGTCACTGGGTGGTAAATTCCAACAGCTTGTTTTCTAGTTTACGTTTACAAGGGCCTTTCGATTTAGATATTGCTTGGCAGAGTTGGAAAGACTTGCTATCTCGGCATCCCATGTTGCGATCGCGCTTCCATGTCCCAGAAGGTGCGACTCGCTTTAATGAATACTTAATGGAAGTTATGGAAGATCCAACTCCTCCAGAAATTCCAGTTACAGATATTAGACATCTTGACAGTAATGCTAAAGAGCAGGCTGTACAGGCAGAAGTTGATCGCTGGTTAAATTATGAATGGCCCCTGACTAAATGGCCATTGCATAAATTTTCTGTATTGCGCTTAGAAGATTCGGTATATCAACTGTTTTTAGGCAACGAACACCTAATTTCTGATGCTCTGGGAAATCATCTCATATTGCGTGAATTTCTCGAAATTTATCGCGCAAATATCTGCAACGATCAGCCTGATCTGCCTCCAGCTACGACCTTAGAAGATTACCGCCAATTAGTGCAAGCCATGAACGCTTGGCACGATCCCGAAGAAGACCGAGCGCTGGCAGCCTACACTAGTAGCCAAGGCAAAGATTCTTACTTCTGGAACCCCAAAGGCGATATTGTTGACCACCCACGCCCCAAATTTCACACTCAACGGTACATTCTGGGACGCGATCGCACTGCTAAACTGATTGAACGTACCCGTGACTGGCGATTACCTGTAAATTCTTTGCTGCTGGGAGCTTTTCTGCGAGCCGTTGTCAAGTTGCAGCAGTCTTCACAATCTGTAATCGTTCAAGTCCCCACCGGTGGTAGAGTTTATCCTGGCGCGGATGCTTCTAATGTAGTCAGTAGTTTCGCGCAGAATTTAGCCCTGAGTTTTACGCCACCACAACCGGATGAAGATTGGCAAACTCTGTTAAACCGTGTGCATCAAGAAGTTCAAAATGGCATCGCCATCGGTCTAGACCGAGCGCAGACTCGCCAGATGGGGCTAATGTTCCGGGACAATATAGCCTTAGAAGACGGCAAAATACCTGAGCATAGTTTATCTATGTTTAGGAGCGTATTGAAATCAAATTTATACTTTCCCTTCACAGGGCATACCCATATCAAAACTCAATACGGCCCTGTAGAAGTAATTGATTATCAAGCAGGTGGCATAAATGCTGTTGGAACCATTGATATATTACAAGAGATATTCGACGGCAGTTTGCATCTGTTTGCTAGTTATGACTACAAATTCTTCGACTTGTCCGTTATTGATCAGTTAATGCAGGAATACATTGCTCAGATAGAGGAATTATGCTCACTGACAATTCAACCCCAACAGCCAACAGAACTGCTATCAATATCACAAGCAGATGCAAAAATTGAGTCCACAATTCGACAGGTAGCGGAGGAAATTTGTCACTACCAAATTAGTTCCGAGGAAATGGACAAAGATATGGAGGCGGATTTAGGTGTAGATTCCCTAGAACGTATCCGCATTATTACCCGCTTGGAAAAGCTAATTGGGAAAGTCGATCGCCAAGCCTTACTAAGTTGCAGGAGTTTACAAGAAATGGCAAACACACTGACTAAATGAGTGCTGAGTGAGGCGTTAAGCAATACGGTTGGGTTAAGGCTAGCACTCTTTTTTTTTAACTAAGGGACTTCCAAATAAAAAAATACCCAAAAAACTGGCGAAAAAACTCTCTTCTCCTCATTCCTCTGTGTTCTCTGTGCCTCTGTGGTTCGTTTATTTGAGTAATTTATTTCTTGGAAGTCCCTAACCGCAGAGGCGCAGAGAAGCCAGTGCGCCCTTGCGGTTCCCCGACTTGAAGCAACTGGCGCGACACAGAGAGAAGAAAGAGAAGGAAAAAATTGCTTAACTGAACTCTATTGAGGCGTTAAGAGTTATTATTTTCCCCTTGCTTTCTCCTGCCTTCTGTCTCCTTGTAATAATTTAAAACTTTAGTAGGAAATCATTGAGATGAGCAATATTACAGAAATTCCTTACCTAAAAATTGTAGAACAGGTTCAGCAAACACCCGAAGCGATCGCAGTTCTACATCAAGAAACTAAACTTACTTACGCCCAGTTACATCGCCTTTCTAATCAGCTGGCCAATTATTTGCGGACTCAGGGTGTCGGCCCAAACACTCTTGTCGGCATCATGACACAGCGCAATCCTTTAATGCTAGTCGGAATTTTGGGCATCCTCAAAGCTGGTGGGGCTTACGTTCCTCTTGACCCTTCCTACCCAGGCGATCGCATCCGTTACATTCTCGAACATGCTAAAATTGGCACTTTGTTAACTGAGTATCAAGTAACTAATAAACTTGAAGAGTGTTTGGATGCAGCGTTACCATTGCATACTTTGCTATTTTTGGACGATGGCAACGGGTTCAGTCCCAGCAAAGAACTAAACTTACTTAGTAAAGATACTTGGTCTACTTTCTCAGATCAAGATCCGCCCTATACTAACAATGCCGATGATTTGATGACGGTTCTATATACTTCTGGCTCCACCGGACGCCCCAAAGGAGTAATGCTCAACCATCGGGGTTATATGAACCGCCTACGCTGGATGCAAAATACATTCGGGCTGAAACCTGGAGACAGAGTTGCCCAAAAAACTTCTTTCTGTTTCGATATCTCCGTTTGGGAACTCTTCTGGACGTTGATGGAAGGAGCTACTATCTGTCCAGTAGAAAGGGAAACAGTAATCAATCCTTGGAAATTCGCTCAGTGGATCAAGGATACTCAAATCAATGTTATGCACTTCGTGCCTTCATTGTTTGGCGAATTTATCAGTGCTTTAGAAGATGAATCTTGGGAATTTCCTGGCTTACGCTGGTTAATTTTTAGTGGTGAAGCTTTGCCCTTACCTTTTATCCAACGTTGGATTGACAAGTATGGAATGGGTACTGGACTAGCAAACCTCTATGGGCCAACTGAGGCATCCATTGACGTGACTGCTCATATCATTGAGCAACGTCCTAATGAACAGGTGACTAATCAAATTCCCATCGGCAAAGCCATTGATAATGTTTACATCAAGATTTTAGATGAGCAAATGCAGCCAGTCGTACCTGGGCAGTTGGGAGAACTTTGGATTGGAGGTGTACAACTTGCCAAAGGTTACTTAAATGATTTGCAACGCACATCAGAAGCTTTTCGTCTCAATCCCTTTCTCCAAATTCCCGGAAATTATCTCTATCGGACTGGGGATTTGGCGAAGGAATTGCCAGACGGTAGTTTTGAATATCACGGACGGATCGACAACCAGGTAAAAATTCGCGGTTTTCGTGTAGAACTAGGAGAAATCGAAAGCGTTCTTAATACTCATCCAGCAGTGCGCGAAGCAGCAGTTTTAGCTGTAGATTATGGCGCTGGGCAGAAAAGATTAATAGCTTGGTTGTCTGGAAACAAGGTAGATAATCGACAAATCAAGGAACATCTCTCCCGACTACTACCTGATTATATGATTCCGCAACGTGTGGAATGGTTGCCCACTCTGCCTAAGAATCATAATGGCAAACTGGATCGTAATGCTCTCCAGGCGCTACTGAATAAGAGTCAGCCGAAACAAAAACCTGACGAAACCATTGATGCTGCTCAAGAATACTTACCACTGGGGCCGGCGCAGAAATGGCTGGTGACATACTTCGAGCCTCCTTATCAGTGGACGGGGTATACACGTTTTCGCTACCGCCAAGCTTTGAATTTGGACGTTTTCAACAAAGCTTTCAACTTGATGATGGCACGGCATCCTGCTCTGCGTACTTTGTTTGTGCAACGCAATGGACAATGGCAGCAGCAAATCATGGGTACAGAAAAGCAATTTCCTGTAGATTTCTTTGATGGTAGTCACCTGAGTGCAGCCGGGCGCGATCGTGAAATCCGCTCTCGCATCGAGCAAAGCAGTCAAAAACTGCGTCTTGAGCAGTGGCCGCTATTAGCAACAATCGTGGTCAAAGTTGATGAATCAACCTACGACATCACCATGATTGCACATCATATCATTGCTGATATGCTGAGTACAACTGTGTTATTTAAAGAACTTTGGTACGCTTATGACCGGATTTTGGTGGGTGGTGTGCCTAGTTTTGAAAACCCCTCGCCACCTTCCTACGCAGATTTTGTTCGTCTGCTTGTGGAAGAAGACAAAAAAGGAGCTTTGGCCAGCCACGTTGATTATTGGAAATCCCAATTTCCTTCTCGACAATATGCGTTTCATGTTCCCTTCGACCATATCAAGGGGACTAACATCGAAGCTTCTGCTGCTACTGAGCGATTTACTCTCACCAAAGCTAACAGTGACACACTGTTACGCAAAGCTAAACAGCACTATGGTTGCAATCTGTATACACTTTTGCTCGCTCCTTTGTACCAACTGACGGCTGTTTGGTGTGGGACTTCTTGGGTAGTGTTGAGTCATCGTAGCCACGGCAGGGATTTGGGCGATAACCACATTTTCTGGGAAAGCTTTGGTAACTTTGCAGTGAATTTCCCCGTCGGCGTAATGATAAACTATGAGGAAAAGTGGGAGAAAACCATCAAGTATATCAAAGATGGTTTTGATGCACTGCCAATGAACGGCGTCACCTTTGATTGGATATGCGATCGCTTGCCAAATTATATCTATCCTGATGCTAATCTGACATCGATTAGAGCCAATTACCTAGGGAATCGCACCCAACCTGTGTTTGAATTGTTTGAATTCATTGAGGAAGACCGCGATCGGCGTTTGTCCCCTCCTGAACAAAAACGCACAACCTTGTTAGAGTTTTTCTTTTCCATTATCGATGGCACTTTCCATTTAGAAATCGAATACTCTCGCAATTTTCATCTTCCTGCAACCATCAACCAACTGGGCAAGCAATACTTGGATCTGATAGAGAATATGCTTGCAGTTATATCGCCAGTAGAAGAAGGCGTTCGGCAGCGCAAATAACTTTAGGGAGTACTTGTGACGCAAGTCGTCGTTGCTGTTTACTCGAATGCTCAAAATAATTCCTCCATTCTTGGATTCAGCAACGCCAACATATTACTCTGACTGCAAATATATAACTTTACCAAAACAATGCAGGAAATTTCTTCAAAAGTATCAACTTCTCCCTTTTCCACAGGTTTACCAGCCTTATATATTATCGGTTTTATTTCCGGTATCTCTATGGGGCTGTTTACTCCCTTTATCTCAACGCTCATGGCTCAACATCAAGTTGATGATGTCTGGATTGGAGCTAATTCCACAGTATACTTTATGTCGATAACCCTGGGCGCACCCTTGGTGGCATATATATTGCGTCAATTAGGATTGCGTAAAACTATGATGCTTGGACTGGCACTTATGGGTTTGAGTGCGCCCCTATTTCCCATGACTACGCAATTGCCTTTATGGTTTTTAATCCGCACTATCATGGGTATTGCTTCCTGTTTGTACTTAGTGTGTGGACAAACTGGATTACACTGCTTTTGCCATGACAGTAATCGGGCAATAGCTAGCGGTTTTCATGCTCTAGCTTATAGCTTTGGATTTGGTATTGGCCCAGTTATAGGTTCCGCCCTCTATAGTGTTTCTCCAAAAATTACTTTCTTTTTAGGCAGTATTCTAGTTCTTAGTGGTATAGTTGTTGTCTGGATAGGTCTGCCAGAAAGAGCGATCGTTTTTCAACCTTCGTCACGTATTGGGTTCAAAAAACTTACACTCCCGCTTCAAGGTGCATTTGCCTATGGTTTTACCGTAGCTACTCTAGTATCTTTATATCCAGTGTATCTGCTGCGACAGAACTACAGCGTGGCGCAAATAGGTTTTACCTTTACTGTATTCGTGATTGGAGGTTTGCTTGCGACTATTCCAGTTACCCATTTAGCAGACAAATTTAGCAGATTAAAGATTCTTTTAATTTGTGTGTGTGTTTCACTAATTTCTATTCTGTCTCTTTCGTTAGCCGATAACTTCATTACTATTCAGATTTTTGCCTTTACTTCAGGAGCTAGCGTGAGTCCAATTTTCCCGTTATCACTGGCACTCATTGGAGCAAAGCTTTCTAGGAATGAATTATCTTCTGGAAGTGCAATTTTTACAGCTATATATGGTTCTGGATGTGCATCGGGGCCTATACTCTCCTCATTGCTAATGAAAATTTTAAACCCACAATACATATTTAGCTTAATTGTAATTATGTTTGCACTATTTCTAGCTCAATTAATGAGAAAAATTTAACAAAGCTAGCATCAAAACTACTAATTTATATTTTCATTTACACAAAAAACGCTAACAGGATAAAAAGCATGAAAGTTTCTATATTTTCCCAAACAAAACAAACACTAAATAGGAGAAATACTTTGGAAATTTATACAGATATTGAAATTTCAGCTAAAGCTGAAAAAGTCTGGAATATACTAACTAATCTGAATGATTACTCCAACTGGAATCCTTTTTTGGTCAAAGCAGAAGGAACGATTCAGAAAGGTGCTAAGATTACCATCCATGTGCAACCCCCTGGTCTAAAAAGTATGGTTTTTAATCCGACAATTGTCAAAAACGAAGAAAATCGGACATTGGCATGGGAAGGTAAGTTTATATTACCTGGTATATTTGATGGCGAACACACTTTCATTATTGAAGAATTGGGAAGTAAAAATGTTCGCCTTATCCAAAAGGAAATTTATACAGGTTTACTTATTCCTTTTATGGCAAAAAAGCTAAATCAAAATACTCTAAGTGGCTTTGAATTAATGAATCAGGCTGTTAAAAACTTAGCAGAATCATAAAGTTAATACTTTGCAATTAGTTGAGGGGGATTAACCGAATAATTCGTAATTCGTAATTCGTAAATTTGGAGTTTATTAATTAGTAATTAATTAATAATTAAATCATTGAGGGACAGAGCAAATACCTTTAGGTATGGGGTAATAATTACGAATTACGTTAGCGACGCGCAAAGCGATAGCGCAGCGTAAAGCCTTCTCTACGAGAGGCTGCGCCAACGGCATAGCAACGCTATGAGCGAGTCATCGAGCGTCGGAACGAGCGTCATTATCAATTACGAATTATTTTGACACTTACTACCCTCCCTAATTGGAGTTATTTAAGCAATCTGATTAGATGATAAAAACTTATAATCTCAAAGGAGATCACCGATGTCTATTGATATAAACTCAACCCAGAATATAACTCAAGGAAAAATTCAGGGGCCAAACTTGTTAGCCTCTATTAATGCTTTTAACAGGCTAGCAAATGATCCTCTCCAGCTTTTTTATAATCTTCATGCTCAGTATGGAGATATCGTTTGTTTGAACCTGGGGTTTCAAAAAGTTTTTGTTATTAATAATCCTCTTTATATTAAGTATGCTTTACAGGAAAATATTAAGAATTATAAAAAGCTCCAGCGTTTGGAAATGCAAACCAAGCTGCTTTTTGGAGAAGGGTGGACTAATAAAATTAACCGTCAAATCATTCGACCATTTTTCGAGCCTCAACACTATGCTACTATGGATACTGCCATAGCAGATGCTACTCAGAAGATGCTGGCTCGTTGGCAGACTTTTGCTGACAATCATCAGTCATTTGATGTGGCAGAAGAAATGATGAGGCTCAGTCTGTCTTTTACAGCACAAACCTTGATTGGTAATGATTTTCACACTGGTCTGGATGATGTTGCTCTAGCAATGCAAGTGATCATCAATCACTTCAATGCTACGGCTGTATCGAACTTCAATGTACCAGAGAGCTTTCCCACGCCAGCCAATCGGAAATATATGGCAGCTGTGCAAACACTCCAAACAGCAATAGACAAAATCATTGAAGAACGCCAAGATCATGGGACAGATAAGGAAGATTTGCTTTCGGTGTTGCAATCATGGCGTGATGAGACGGGTACAGGCTTGAGTCCCAAACTTTTACGCGAACGACTCTTGTGGATTCTTCTACCCGCCTTTGAACCGATTGGGAGGGCGCTATCCTGGGTCTGGCATTTGTTATCACTCAACCCAAATGTTGAGCGCCAAATGCAAGCTGAACTAGTGAGAGTACTTGGCGATCGCAAACCAACTTTCGACGATTTACCAAAGTTGAATTACACCAAGATGATTGTACAGGAAACACTGCGGATGTATCCGCCATTTTGGGTGATTGGTCGGGAAGCGCTCGAAGACGACGAAGTTGGTGGTGTACACATACCAGCTAAATCTATGCTTTTATTCAACATATATGGAGTACAGCACAACCCACAATATTGGGATAATCCAGAAGGCTTTGACCCGGAACGCTTTATGCCAGAGCGTGCTAGAAATCGTGTTGGCGCGGCTTTCATTCCTTTTAGCATCGGGCCTCGCGCTTGTCTTGGGTACAATTTATCTATTATGCAGATACAATTGGTTGTTGCTTTGGTAGCACAAGCTTATCGTTTAGAATTAGTGCCGGGACATCCAGTAGAGCCGGCTGCAATGGTTTCTCTATTACCGCGTCATGGCATTCGGATGACTTTATCCCAGAGGATATGACTTTGGTTTTAAGATTTATTGACAGCGAAGCGATCGCAGTAATTTGCTCGTTTCCTATTGAGTTGAGCTACTTTACTACATACAATAACTAATGGCACAATTCCCAATTCTACTCTCTAACTCTCACGGTCTAGCAGCCTCTACAAAGGAGTTGCATACATGAAAAACGCTACTATGCACACTAACCATAAGGAGCGAGCATCCGCAGTGTCCTTACCTAAACTAACTGCTCTGTTTCTGGTGCTGGAAGTTATCCTTTTTATGACTGCTTTTAGGGTGCTGTCTAACGCAGTCAATTGGCCAGCAGGTTTGGACGAACCCGCGGCTGTGGTCTTACCCTTACTTGCTCAACGGCAAAGTGCTGTAATCGCGGGTTATTACAGCTATATGCTTTCAGCAATTTTGGTAATCCCGCTTTCCCTGTTGCTGCATCGCGTACTGGCTAGCGAGAATGGCCCACTCTTGGCGATCGCTACCACATTTGGTGTGTTAAGCGGCGTCATGAAGAGTCTGGGAATCTTGCGCTGGCTTTTTCTTATGCCATTTCTGGCAAACACGTATGTCAATCCGGGAACAAGTCCCGCCACACGCGAGACTATTGCACTGGTCTACGACGCCTTCAATTTGTATGCAGGTAAGATTGGCGAGCATCTTGGGACGCAGATGTTCACCGCCTTATGGGTTGGGTTGATTGCGATCGTGCTGGTGCGGTCTGGGTTAGTGTCACGCTGGATTGGCTGGGTTGGCATGGTTGTTGCGATCGGATGGCTCGTGAGTTTAGTTAAAGACTTTGGCATATATGTGGGCCCAGTGGTGTTCATCAGCATGACGCTGTTGAATTTCTGGTATCTCACCCTTGCTGTGGCGCTTTTTCAATCTCGTACTAGAAGTTAACGTGAGCTAATAACCACAAGTTGCACATCCTCACCTGATTTATGGTGACGTGTTCTAAGTATACTGACAAAGAAACCTTTTCTCAAATTTTTTCTAACTTAACTATGCACACCTACAATCCGCTAATAATTCTAGGACTGACTACCACCGTTCTAGTATCAGCACCACTGGCTGCTCATGCTGAATCCAAAGTCTATAAATTTGTGAGCGGTTACGAGAGTATCAGATTGAATACATCGACGCTTGAAGAATTGGAGTCCTTGGGTTTATCTTTGACTTCGGTAGAAAATACAGCTGTGCCAGCACCGGGTTACACTTATGGCTTGAAATACGTTCCCAGTCCTTTAGGTAATGACTTTAACTTTAGCTACGATGAGCTAACAAACGAGTTTGAATCTATAAGTGGAACAGTAGATCTTACTGGCAGCATATTTTTCGACGTAGACACAACCAAGCTTAACCTTCCTCCTCAACTGGAGTTGGGAGATTTATTCGCCGAGCCTGCTCTTGATTTTAATGTTACAGACACCGTAACCACTGGTTTGCCTATATTCACTTTGGTGGGATCGGCTCCTACTAACGTTGATCTTCAGAATCAAACTGTAAGGCTTAATTTCGATGCCTTCATAACTCAAGAGTTTAGTGATTTTCTTGTAGCCGCAGGGGCAACAAAGCAAATTGCTGGTTTGAAGCTAGCCGAAATTCAAGGAGACAGAACTATTACCCAAGTTCCTGAACCTGGAACTGCGTTGGCAATCTTAATGGCTGCTAGTGCAGCGCTAGGTGTGCGTAGGCGGCGTAGTAGTTCCGCACTATAAATCAATAAATCAATACCGTTCAGTTCAAAAGAATTGTAGGTTGGGTCAAGCGATCACAAAATCCAGCAAAAGCCTTGATAATGTTGAGTTTTCTTCCTCAAACGCCACTTTGCTCAATGAACTGAATGTATGAGACTATAAATGTGAAACAATCTCTAAATAATTTCACCAAAACACTTAAACTTCATTCAACTATGCCTAATCACAAACTTTCAATATTTCTTGGTTTAACGACGGCTGTTGCAGCGATCGCGCCTTTACCTGCTCAAGCTGTAAGCTTTAACTACGACTCAGCCCAGAATATTTCCGCACGACCCATCGAATCTAACAACAAGCTATTCTTTTTTGGAACTCCTTCCGATAACCAAGGATATACAGCTTTCTTTAACCTAAATGCCGATGCCCCAGATCGTGGTCACACCGAAATTAGCCTGAATTCACCACGCAATATTGCCCCCTATTACACAACAGGTCGGAATAAAAGTCCTGAAGAGCCTCCAAGCGGTGCTACCAGATCGGCTACTTTACAAAATATCACCGCCGGCTTCTCTAACTTTTACAATTACCTGACTAATAATAATCTTTCCCTAGATGGCATTGGCTTGAGCTACGGACAAAAAAGCGATCGCGATTTTACTACTACCTGGAACTTAGGGGATGACAAGCTTGGAGAGGATTGGTTTTCCAGTCCCGATTCATCACTTGAAGAAAGAATTTATGCCGCAAACCCAGATGATGTCGAGTTATATCTAACTTATGACACCACCAAGATAATTGATTTTGGATATACTCCTTTTTATTCATTTCTCGAATACGGCCCTACTCCTGCAACGGTGGATGATAGCGAAGCCATTCTTACTGACCCATTTAATGCGAGTAAACCTGCTGGATTAAACTCCTTAACGGCAGGTTTAGCAGATGCTTTTTTACAAGATGTCGATAGTGCTGGTGGTGGACTCCAAATAGTTTATGAAGACGCCCAAGTTGAGGATGTTGGCTTTACAACTGGTAATGGATACGGTGTCATACGTATTCCCTTTCCATTATCTTTAAATGTCATTCCTAATACAAAAGTGCCTGAGTCCTCTTTAGCCATAGGTTTATTGATCTTTGGAGCTTTAGGTGCAGTTTCTTCTCGTCTCAAGAAATAGAAAAGGATATCTAGCCTTTGGCAAAGCGGGAACTATTGTGTCAAGCTTTGCAGCAAGTGTGAGGATATCTGTAGAGCTAAAAATATTTCCGTAAGACCTATGTAGGGGTTGCTGAAAAAGAAAAAGAAGCTCACAGTATATAGATTATCTGACCAAAGAAGTATATTCAGGTGCAAGACTTGAGGGTAGGATAGTCCAAAATCCTTGCATCTACTTTTTCAGCAAGCCCAATGTAGTTTTGATTTACTGAGCTTTCATAAATCCCAAGTACTACGCCATTTGCCGAGCCATTAACTGGGCAAATAGACCTTTGATATTTTCCGCTTTGTATCGGATTCTTGCTAAGTTTTTGGCATACTAAGTACTGAAGAACCGCAAAAATCAAGTCTTCATATAACTTCTGCTGCGATGCTGGCGTTGCTGCAATAATTTTGAATGCAGACCCACGCATCCCCTGAATTCCTATCAAAGCACAGGTACAATCGAGGGATGCCGCCCACATGGGGAATCACTGCGGTTTTACCCTGTGCCGAATCAGCCGCTCAATTATTTGCTCATCCGCATCATAGCCTTTGTCTGCTAATACTGTGTCAGCAACAATGTTGGGTAGCAGTTGGTCGGCTCCATTAAGGTCGCAGGCTTGTCGTGGTGTTAAGTGGAAACTTAGTGGGTTGCCCAACGCATCCACCACAGCATGAATCTTGGTACTTAATCCGCCAATGCTTGGACCAATGGCTTCTGTAGATGCATCCCCCACGCAGAGCACCCGCACTGTGTTCATGGGCGCCGACAATCGGCCTTGTCAATCGGGAGCATATTCGTTGTCGGCATCATCTGCCAAATGCTGAAACACCCTCTCCCAGACACATGTTTTTGACCATCTACTAAAGCGAGTGTGAATCACCCGAAAATCTTCAAATCTTCCTGGTAAGTCACGCCAGGGTATGCCTGCTCGGTAACGATATAACACTGCTTCGACAAACAACCGATTATCTTTCGCTGTGACCGAAAACGAAAAGGGTACAGAGCAAGTAAATTTATTTATGGAGAACAGAAAATATGTATGTAGTGACGCAGAGCGCGAGAAATACTACGTCATTATTACAGAGCAACTAAATTGATTTATGGGGATTAAAAATTATTGAATTTGGAATTTGGAATTTGGAATTTGGAATTTGGAGCGGAGCGACGTGACTCCTACATACCCCTCTCGTCCAGGTAGTAGGTCTTTAATTCTCTCCCACTGGTCATCTCGTAGTGCATATCGGCGCGTCATCGTTTTCAAGAGTGTTTATTTTTTTCAGTAGTTCTCATTCCACTTTACCTAATTGATGACACGCCCTAGGTTTGGCTCCACTTTGGCTCTTTTTCCCGCCGCAGGCATCACCTTTCTCAATTATCCCCCATAGCAATTCAAGCATAATCCTATATTATAATACAGGAACAATTTTACAATAGGTCTATTCATCAACTGACTTTACCTGACTTTTACCTATTTTCGATTTTTTAGTATCCTAATTAATCAATAAATCTATGACTTTTTCCTATTGTATTATTCCTCATATAGCATAAATATAATGGTATGGTTTGAATAAACTTATAAATGTTATTAACTACTACTAACTAAAGGAGTTTTATTAGGAAAGTAAAGGTTTTTAACTTAGATAGGTTTGTTCTTTTAAGTAGCAGTAAGAAGATTTTTGGGCAGATATCATTGTCTTTGTAGCTGTGGCTTTCTGTGCCCCAAAGGGTATCTTACTTAGTGCAATGATCATAAGTTTTTAAATGGAACATTGTTATCACCATGTACAGAACAAAAAAGTTAGCTATCAAAAAGTTTAGTTTTTTGCAAAAATGGATTAGTTTTGGCAAATATCCACACCAAGTTGCTAATGTCAACGGTGATGATCGAACTGATATTGTTGGTTTTGACTATGATGCTATTTATGTATCTTTGGGTAAAAGTCATGGGACTTTTGCTGAAGCTTTTATAGCCAGAAACGATAATTTTACCGCCAAGAAATGGGAATGGACTAGCTTTGATAAATATCCACGTCAACTTGCTGATGTGAATGGTGATAATAGCGCAGACATTGTTGGTTTTGGATATGATAATGTCTTTGTATCTCTTGTTCAAAGCAATGGAACTTTTGTAGCACAAAATGATGATTTTACTATTAATAAAGGTGGTTGGAATAGCTTTGACCAAAAGCCATGCCAGCTTGGTGATGTGAATGGTGATGCCAAAGCTGATATTGTTGGTTTTGCTCAAGATGGAACTTATGTAGCTTTAGCTAATAATCATACAACACCATCTCCAATGAATAATCAGTATGTTGTAGCTGGTTACTTACCTTCCTGGGGTATTAGTAATACTACTAATACTGCAACTATTCCAGTTAATAAACTAACACATTTGTTCTATGCCTTTGCAGATGTTGATACAGAAGGTAACGTAAAACTGAGTCAAGATGGTGAGGATGGTGACATCAATGTACTAAAATGTCTCAAAGCTCAAAATCCCAAGCTAAAAATCCTTATTTCTATCGGTGGTGCAGGAGAAAATGATTTTTCCTCAGCAGCTTCTACGCCACAATCTAGAATATTTTTCGCCCAATCTGCCATCAATTTTATGAAAAGTAATGGTTTCGATGGCATTGATATTAATTGGGAATTTCCTAAGAAAGAGGAGAATAGTAATTACACTCAATTGCTGGGTGAGCTACGTCAACAGCTTAATAACGCATCTACAACAGATGGAAAGAAATATCTGCTGACTACTGCCCTTTCTGCTTCTCCCTATCAATTGTCTCCATCAGATTACGCTGATGCTCCTTACGATTTAAACTCAACTGTTTTGAAAACTACTTCTGAATATGTTGACTTTATCAACGTAATGGCCTATGACTACCACGGTAGCTGGGAAAACACAACCAATCACCAAGCTGCTTTGTATAAAAGTAACAGCGATCAATCATATAACAGCGACAAACTCAACGCTGACTGGTCAGTTAAAAAGTATTTGAGTGCTGGTGTTGAAGCTAAGGATATTGTCTTAGGAGTTCCTCTCTACAGTCCCACTTGGGCAGGAGTGGAACCTGGTTCTAATAATGATGGATTGTTTCAAAGTGCTACCTCAGTAAATGATCCACTTTTGTATAAAGATATCCATGATCAAGTAGGTACAAATGGATATCAATATTACTGGGATGATAGTGCCAAAGTTCCCTATATTTATAATTCTCAAAAACAAGAGTTTAGTACCTACGAAGATAAACAATCAGTCCTCGGAAAAGTTAATTATGTTGAAGAACAAGGTCTAGGCGGAATATTTTTCTGGCAACTCCTTGGTGACTTGCCAATCACTCATCCTGATTCATTAGTTAATGTTGCTGCTGGTAATTTGTTTTAGAACCTAACTTTAGCGTAATATATAGCAGTCCTAAATCATTTGTGAACTTTTCTGTGAACTCAAAATCAGCCTTTACCTGGGAAAAAGCTAAACAGGTTGCCGAGCAAATTGTCTTCAATAATCTTGAAGAACACCTCAAAGATATTGAAACAGATGTGCTTCGAGGCTCGTGGGAGGGTCTGACTTATGAAAAGATGGCAGAGCAGTACCATCTCTCTGTAAACTACCTCAGAGGAGATGTGGGCCCTCATCTGTGGCGAAAGCTTTCAGAAGCATTAAGGGAAGAGGTAACAAAGAGTAATTTTAAAGGAGCGTTGGAGAGAGCTGGAGAAAGGCAACTACCTCCACATATTGATAGTAATGTCAAGCAGCCAAAATCCTCCTTAGCAGAGTTAACGTTTCCAGACGGTTCAGTTCCTCTGGGTTCTCCTTTTTATGTAAAGCGAGATGCCCTAGAGTCTGTTTGTTACGAGACAGTTGTCAAACCCGCTTCCCTAATTCGGATTAAAGCACCGAAGCTGATGGGTAAAACTTCATTGCTTACCAGGATTCTAGCTCATGCTGAATCCCAGAATTGTCAAACAGTATATTTAGATTTAAGTAGTGTAGAGCGAGCAATTTTAACGAATTTGGACAAGTTCGTGCTTTGGTTGTGTTTAATGGTTGGTCGGAAGTTAAAGTTAGAAAATCGGTTAAAAGATTATTGGGATGCAGAAATTTTAGGTAGTAACTATAACTGCACAGTGTACTTTGAGGAGTATTTATTGCCACAAATAGATTGTCCTTTGGTATTAGGGTTAGATGAAGTTGATCGGATTTTTCCTTATAACCAAGTGATTGAAGACTTTTTCGGGATGTTGCGAAGCTGGCATGAGAAAGGGAAAATTTCTGAGCAATGGAAAAAACTAAGGCTGGTAATGGCACATTCTACCGAAGTTTATATCCCCTTAGACATGAACCAATCTCCTTTTAATGCGGGGCTACCAGTGGCGTTGCTGGAATTTGACCACAAGCAGGTGAAAGATTTGGCTCACCTTCATGGACTGAATTGGAATGATACTCAGGTAAATGAATTAATGAATATAGTGGGAGGACATCCTTATCTGCTGCGGTTAGCAATGTACGAAGTTTACACTACAAAGGCAACGCTAAAGCAGCTATTACAAGATGCTTCCACAGAAGCGGGAATTTACAGCAACCATCTGCGGTGGTACTTAGAGATGCTGCACTCGGAAGAGACTCAAGGTTTAAAAGAAGCGTTAAAAAAGGTGGTCATTTCACTTGAGCCAGTGGAATTAGATTCAATGCAGATTTATAAGTTGCACAGTTTAGGATTAGTGCATCAACAGGACAATCAGGTAATGCCTAGGTGCAATTTGTACCGTGAGTATTTCCGCAGAGTGTTGTAAGTAGCCATCCGTCATGTAGAAATAAACCTCTGAGTTTTTCTGGCACATGCGAGTTATCGGTCGTGCTATTCCAAAGTTTCAACATCTCAAAAGTGAAGAATTGCCCCTTTTTTCGATTGGTTAACTGTAGAGATTTTAGATACATTGTTACCTGAACGAGTTCATCGATGTAATCCCAGAGTTGTGAAAAAATCTGTATCAAAGTTTCGCTCCAAAAAACTGAAACACCGAGGATCTGGACAACAAATTGAAGCTCCTGCTTTTCATATCTTCACAACAGCTTTTAGCCTTAACCCAAGCGTATTGAGTTCAGTTCCCACTCTACAACTGGCTTAAAATGAACAAAACCAAATAGAACCTCAGAAGGTGAAAAATGTAGATAGCTGGCATTTCTCTAGGAGCGATCGCTAGCGTACTACGAAACTACATCTTCTGTGCGCAGTTCCAAAAGGTAGAAGGAGCGCTGGGAACGTACTGGTTCATTCAGTGGTCGTACCGCAATCCCCAATCTGACTTTGAAAAAGACGCTTTAGTTGCAGCCCTTATGATTCGCTCTGGTGCTGAATCTGGGGCAACACTCCACTGGGTGACAAACAAAACTTACGAGCGCTGGGCATCAAACGCTGTCACTGCACCAGCATTACCAGCAGTTTCACAGACTGAGGCACGGGCATCTTTTGCACTGACTCCTAAAAAAATGGGGCAGGCTTAAAAACCCAATAATGAGGGTTTCAGCCATCATAAATTGGGTGGAAGCGGCGTTTGTTTCAGGGCGATCGCTTTGTGTTAACTCAGGGTGTCGCCTGAAAGGCTGATTAATGGGTTATTTTCTAGTGTCTCCACGCCCTGGTATTCCTAACCCGGAGATTGCCGACATTGATTCTGAGTCAGTGCAGTCGGTGATTAATCCGGGTTCCATGAAGATTTTGCAAGCGATCGCTGCTAATTATCCTGACTACATTCGGATTGATGGTGCTTGGTTAGATGAACTGTGTGATGCTGCATTACATCAAGATATGACCCTTCGCAGTAACCACCATTTTTACCTGTCTGGCGGCATCCAGTCTGGCAAATCCACTCTTGCAGGGGTGATTATCAATAAAATTGCATCTTTATCTCAATCACCAGCAATTGTGATTGGTAGCGATCCAAAGGATGATGTCACCAGATGGCTGTGCCTCTTTAGCCGCAAGTTTGATGGCATGAAAGCCTTAAGAGATTGGATTACCTTTGCCACAGATCAGATTGACAAGCAGAAAGCAAGAGTATCCATTGTTGGCGGTGAATGTCATGGTGTCCCGGAATTATTTCTTGCCCAAGACGAGGTGGACTCTGTATTTGGTGGTGGCAAGGGACTTCCAGGAATGGTTGATGTTGACACTGCCTTTATACTTGCAAGGTTTTTGGAACTATATCATCAAATTTACTGCTGACCAAAATCTCTAAAGAGAAAATTTGTACTAATTTTACTATTAATTATCCATGAAAGTAGCTGAAGAACCCCTTTTTAGTCCCAAAAGTAAAATTTAAGGGAAGGCGACCAAAAAACGACATCGCTTTTTTCTCAGCCTGTATCTACTATTTAATTTTAGTATTTATGTACTATAAAAGAGTACTATTGCTGATATTTGCTGCTTGATTCTTGAAGAAGTCCATGTTAACATCCGTAATGTTACGTAAAAAATAACCTGATTAGTTTGCTGTAGATTCAGAATGTATTCATAACTAGGCAAAGATTGCAAAATTGCCCAAACATAATATAACAATTTATCAGCTTCAATTGTGATTCATTTGCAAGCTAAAAATTAGCTGTGGGAAAAAGATGTGTAGAGTATTGATCTTTTTTCCACAACGTTTGTAATTAGAAAATTTATGCAAATCATGGCAGTTACACCGTATGAAAGTCACAGAAAAATCGAGTATTTTGCAGGCATCATACAAATTTTGGAGCGTCCCAAACATTCAACCAGAAAACATGGTTCGATGTGATTTAGGCGATCGCAGCAATATATTAAAATTCTGGCAGATAGGGATTACTCTGGCTGCAACTAGCGGAGTTATTTTTTCTGGGAATGGTGCGATCGCTCAAATTGTTCCAGATCGCACTCTAGGTGCAGAAAGTTCTGTTGTTACGCCGAATGTGGATATCAAAGGTACACCGAGCGATCGCATAGAAGGCGGTGCTATTCGCGGTGCTAACCTCTTCCATAGTTTTCAGGAATTCAATGTCAGAGATGGACGAGGAGCCTATTTCAACAATCCGGCTGGGATTGAGAGTATTTTCAGCCGAGTCACGGGGAATAACGCTTCAAATATTAATGGAAAACTCGGCGTATTGGGTAATGCTAATTTATTTTTGCTCAACCCCAACGGAATTCTTTTTGGACCCAATGCATCGTTAGATCTGAATGGTTCATTTTTAGGTAGTACAGCGAATGCTTTGAAGTTTGGGGATGGGAAAGAGTTTAGTGCAACGAATCCTACAGCCCCGCCATTACTATCTGTGTCCGTGCCTTTGGGAGTGCAATTTAACCAAGGACAACCAAGTGCAATTTTGAATTCCGGCAATATTTCAGTCGCGCAAAACCTGACACTGTTGGGAGGTACAGTAGCTAGTACAGGGCAGTTATCAGCATCTGGAGGGCAGGTTGCTGTTGCAGCCGTTCCAGGTGGTAGTGTTGTGAACCTGAGTTCAACAGGACAATTTCAAAATATTGATACTTCATTACCTGTAGCGGCTGGAAATTCAGTTTCTTTGGCTGAGTTATTGACAAGCAGTAATGCACAATTTCATCCAGGACTGACAGTAAATAGCAACGGACAAGTGGAAGTGGCGGGATCGGGCTTGTCTGTAAGAGATGGTGATGTTGTTGCAAAGAATGTGACAGCTCAGACAGCAACACTCACAGCGCATAATAATTTAACTCTGGTTGAGAGTCTGATAGGTACAAACGGGGATTTAAACCTGCTAGCAGGGGATACAGTGCGGGTGCGGGATAATGTGGAGAATCCCTTTGTGGCGCAAGCTGGAGGACAGTTATTAGTTCAGGGTAGGCAAGGAGTTGATATTTTTGCCTTAAATAATCCTAACAGTGGGTTGTTTTCTGGTGGGGATTTAGTGTTGCGATCGGCTAACGCAGTGGGAGGCGATGCTCAGTACTGGGCTGGTGGTAATTTTCGTATTGAGAAATTGGATGGCAATTTAGGCGGTCTATTCAGCCCTTACGATCCCATTATTAGATCTGCTGGAGATGTTAGCTTTGACAGCTACACAGGAGGTTCACTACACATTCTCGCTGGAGGGAGTGTGAGAATCAACGGCACAGTTGAAATTACAGGTACAGATCCAAATGCACTTCCAGGGAATGGACTGACTGAGACGGTATCACTATCAAATGATGATCCTAACGGAATACGCTCTCAAGTCAATATTGATGGCACAAACTTTCCAACTTTAGATATTCGAGCGGGTGTACGTGCAAATGCACTTGGTTCTCAAGGTAATTTTGTAATTCCAACAACAGGAATTATTCTGGCTCCAACACCAGCTTTTCCAGGTCAGGGTAATACTATCTCTCCCCCAGGATCTCCGCAAAACGCTAACCCTGATACTCCAAGTGCGAATATCATAATCGGAAGAATTAAAACAGAACCTAGAGGTCAAGTATTTTTAACCAATCAATATGAAGCAAATCCCTTAGCTGAAGGTTCAATTGAAATCGGAGATAGCATTGGAAATTCAAATTTATTCTCAATTGATAGCCTTGCTAGTCCAGTCACGATAGATACTAGAGGTTCTGTCACGGTTTATCAGGGAATTATTAGCGGTATTCGTACAGGTATAGGTGGAGATATCAAGATACTTAGCCAAACAGGGAACATTAATATTGGTACAGGAAGTACTCAAACAAACAACCCTATAAATGGTAGTTTACTCTCTCTATCTAACAATGGTAGTGGTGGTAATATTACCCTCACGGCAGGCGGAAACATTACTGCGACAGGAAATATAACTTCTGAGGTTTTTGGCGGTGATGGAAATGGTGGCAACATCACCCTGATCAGTAATTTTGGTGAAATTAATAGCGGTGGGATAACCATAAAATCTAAATCTAATGATGGAGATGCAAACACTAATAACGGGCTTGCTGGAAATGTTACTATCCAAGCTCTTAGAGATATTCGCTTTGATCGCTCTAGTATAGAAGCTTCTAGTAACAGTAATGAAGAAGGATTCAGTACAATCGAACTTAATTCATTAGAAGGGTCAGTGTTTTTAAATAATGCTAACTTGAAAACTACTAATACTGGCACTGGCTTTGCAGGAGATATCCGTATCAACGGTAGTAATATTCAGATTACTGACACAGGACGTGGAGATAATCAAGGTATTCAAAGCCGAGGTGTGAATGGGCGTATCTTTATAGGAATTGATGACCAAGACCGAGTAACTGCTAATAACGTAACTATCAGAAATAGTCGTGTAGATACTCAAACTATTGCTAACGTAAATAGTAATGTAATACCTAACGAGGGTGATGGTATTCAGATCCGATCTACTGGTTCTATTGACATTATTAATAGTGATGTAAGTACCAGCATCCGTGGAATAGGAAATGGAGGCAACATCAACATCAACACAGGGTCGCTGTCGGTGACAGGTGGCTCTCGAGTGGAAGCCACTGTCAATAATAATGTAAATAATCAAGCAGAAAAAATTCAAGTTCAAGGGGGCAACATAACTATCAATGCCCGCGATCGCGTTATCTTTGATGGGGTCTTTGATGCAGTACCAGGTTTAATAATACAAAGTGCGGCATTAAGTAATGTGGAACAAGGAGCCACAGGCAACGCGGGCGATATCACTATCAAAACTGGGTCACTTGAGGTAACTAATGGTGCTTTGCTGGAAACCCGGACTCGTGGAAACGGAAATGCAGGAAAGTTGACTATCAATGCCAATAGTGTTGTTTTTGATGGGGCGGGTGGAAACTTCCCCAACGCCCCTGGTGCATTTAGTGGTGTAGAAAGCGATGCCATTGGCAAAGGAGGCGACATTGAAATCAATACTGGACTGCTGTCCTTAAACAATTTTGCCCAGATCGCAACTAACACTTCTGGAAGAGGTGATCCGGGTAATATTAAGATTACTGCTAGTAACGGTGACGTTAAAGTTGATAATAGAAGTTTTATTAATGCCCAAATACAACGAGGAGGAGTGGGAACACTTGGCATTAAAGATGACGACTTTAGGATTAGTATCAACGCAACATCGCTCACCTTAAACAATGGTAGTCAAATCAATGCTTTTACTAATGATACTGGTTCCGGTGATGCTCCAATAGGCAGTGCTGGAAATATAGATATAAATGTGGGTAACGGCAATGTAAAAATTGAAGACTTATCTGATAATAATGACATCACTGGTATCTTTAATACATTAGGAAACGGAGGAATAAACCCTAGTGGTAGCGGCGATGCTGTTGGTACTGGGGGAAATCTTACAATTCAAGCGCGATCGCTGTTGATAAATGGTACTACTAATCGCACTGGGGAGGCGAGAGGCAATGCAGGAATAGCAGCTAAAACTTTTGGATTAGGGAATGCTGGGAAAATAAAAATTACACTTACAGATTCTCTCAATATTACCAATGGTGGTTTTCTTGATAACAGCACTGCTGGTGGTTCTGTTTCAACTCCAAGTAATGCAGGGCCAATCGAGGTAACGGCAAAGTCAGTTATTCTAGCCAACGACAACCCAAGCCGCCGTGCCATACAAAGTAAAGTACAAAGATATAATTTTGACGGAGAAAACCTAGATGCTGTGGGAAACGGCGGCGACATCACTATAAATACTCAATCACTCTCCTTAGATAATGCATCTATTACTTCTGAAAGTGAGACTCAAGGCACAGCAGGTAATATATCTATCACGGCGGATACTCTTTCTATCAAACAAGCAATTGAACCGAACATTAACAATAAAGAAGCTGCAATTACTGTAACAAGCCCAGAAGGAAAAGCAGGGAATATCGACATCTTTGCAAATAAAATGTTCTTAAATAATGGGACGCTTAGTGCTAACACAGGCCAAGAGAGTGGGGCAAATATTACCCTCAAAGGCAAGGATAATCCTTCGCTTGCATTTATCATCTTGTGGAACGGAAGCAAAATAGAAGCTAATGCCAATAACAATGCTACAGGTGGCAACGTTGATATCAACAGTAAGTTGCTGATTGGACTCCCACCCAGAGCAGGAATTGTGAACAAAATCACTGCAAATGCGGCAGAGGGTCAGGGAGGTAAACTCAATATTACAGCAGGTATTTATGGCTTCTCTCAATCAAAGCTGAAACCGTTAGAACTTACTACCAGCAAAGAAAACTATATTGCAGCTTCTTCACAAACAGGTGCAGCAGGTATTGTGTCGGTCGGTCAACCAATTATAGACCCCAATCGTGGGTTAATTAAGTTACCAGAAGATGTGCGTGACTCTTCAAAATTGATTGTCCAAGGTTGTCCTGTGGGTGGACAACGGGCAACTAGTCAGTTCGTTATCACTGGACGCGGCGGCTTACCTCCAAACCCCACTTCAGCACTTAGTAGTGGCGTTCTTGTAGGTAATGCAGGTGAGCAAACTGGCTCTACAAACTCCGCCCCAGTACCCACTGTAGAAGCCCAAGGTGTAAACATCGGCCCCAATGGAGAAATTATTCTCACTGCTAACCCATCCAAACTTGCTTCTTATAGTTCTTGGCAGAGGTTCATGGGTTGCGATGGAAAATAATCCCCATGTTCAACCGCCAAAGGTTGTAAACCCGACGCTAAAAGCTCCAGTTATCTCAAGAAGACTAAAAACCTTGTTTAGCAATACTTGTAGTCCGTTGAAACGAACTTTAGCTATGAACCAGGAAATTGATTTCCGGGCGGCAAGGTCGAAGGAAACAGCCCTGCTTCCCCAAGAGGGTTGGGGAGGTATTCGAGGCTTAAGGTGCATTAGCAAAAGTTTGAAAACATTTCCTCGACTTCCACTGACTATTGCGACATTAGCCCTGAGTTTACCTATTTCCATCAGCGCCCATGCTGTAGAAGTGGCTCAAGTACCTCTACCGCCAAACTTACCGCAACCTCTACCCCCTCCCCAAGATGTAGTTCCTCCAACTTCTCCACCTCCTCAACAACCACAAGTTCCTTCGCCTCCTTCAGAAGACTTGTTACGTAAGCAACCAGCCCAACCATCACAGGAAACCCCTGGGGTAGTTCCTGAAAAATTTTTGGTCACAAAGTTTGAATTCGTAGGAGGTACAGTCTTCAAAGATGAAGAACTACTACAAACTATAGAAAAAGCTTTGCTGGCTAGAGGCGATCGCAGATTCTGTCCAGAACCTCAATGTCAAAAGCTTCCCAGAACAGAACAAGATCCACCTGTAGAACTTAACTTTAACCAACTGCTAGAAGCGCGATCGGCAATTACCCAGCTTTATATTGATAAAGGCTATATTACCTCTGGGGCACTAATTCCAGAACAAATGCTACCGCCCGGTGGAGGTACACTCAAGATTCAAATAGCCGAGGGCAGCTTAGAAGATATTAAAATCACTGGTACTCGACGATTAAATCCGAACTATATTCGCTCTCGGTTAGAACTTGCTAATAAAAAACCCTTAAATCGCGATCGCTTGCTCGAAGCATTGCAACTATTGCAACAAAATGTCCTGATTGAGAGTTTATCTGCGGAGTTGTCTAGTGGCTCGCGCTTTGCTAGCAATCTGTTATTAGTTAATGTGAAGGAGGCAAGAAGCTTTAAACCCCAAGTCAGATTAGATAATAACCGCTCACCTAGTGTAGGCAGCTTACAACGTAGTATTCAACTCACCGAAGGTAACTTGTTAGGTATCGGAGATAGTGTCAGCCTGTTCTATGCAAATACCGACGGTAGCAATCAGGTAAATGTTGGCTACACCATACCTTTAACTCCTCGGAACACTACCCTAAGTTTTAGCTATAACTATTCTTCAAGTAATGTCATCGAAAAACCCTTTGACGAGTTAGATATTTCATCCAATTCCCATGAATACCAACTGACTCTGCGCCATCCAGTAATTCAAACCCCACGTCAAGAACTTGCTCTAGGATTAACAGCCTCTCATCGAGAAACCCAAACTTTCTTGGGATTTGAAAATACTGGAGGCTTTCCCCTGTCAGATGGTGCTGACGACAAAGGGCGCACCAACATCACAGCAATCCGCTTTTTTCAAGAATGGACACAAAGAGGCGATCGCTCGGTTTTGGCATTCCAGTCTCAATTCAGTTTGGGACTTGATGCACTGAATGCTACAATTAATCAAACTGACGCCGATGGGCGCTTTTTTGCTTGGCGAGGACAAGCTCAATGGTTGCGCCTTCTGGCAGAAGATACTCCCTTAGTAGTGCGGGGAGGCTTGCAACTAGCAGATAGAAGGCTTGTATCCTCAGAGCAAATTGGATTGGGTGGACAAGCAAGCATCAGAGGATACCGTCAGGATGCGTTGCTGGCTGATAACGGCGCTTTCGCTTCAATTGAACTGCGCCTACCGATTTTGCGCCTTCGTCAACAGCAGAGCCTTTTACAACTCATACCTTTTGTAGATATTGGTACAGCTTGGAACAGTTCTGGAGGTTCCAACATTGATCCTGGTTTTTTGGCTTCTGCTGGCTTGGGGTTGCGATATCAGTTAAGCGATCAGATCGATGCTCGCTTGGACTGGGGAATCCCCATCGTGTCTGCTGATTCAAACGGACGAACTCTACAAGAAGACGGTTTATATTTTTCTGTGCTATGGAACCCTTTTTAAAACGTACATTCCCAAAACGTGCCATTAGCAAACTCTTGCTTGCTCTTGTTGGGCTAATTTTAGTCTTTGGCATTCATATATTTTTGAGGGAAAGAGCGATCGGCATACAAGCACCAGCAACACAATTGATTTGTGCAAGTACACCAAATCTCAGCCCAGAACAGTTAAGTGCAGAGGGTAGAGTTAGCTACGAACAAGGGCGCTTTGATGCAGCAATCGATTGCTGGCAAAGAGCTACAACTGCTTATCGTCAAGTTGGAAATGAAACTGAGAGGATCAATAATCAAATTAATCTAGCTCAGGCAGAGCAAGCTTTAGGACTTTACCCACGAGCTTGTAATACACTAGTGCAAATCTACGGTGAGCAAGACTGCACTAATTTACTACAACTCAAAGATGAAGACAAACGTCAGCAGTTGTTTAACATTTTTAATAAACAAGTAGATTCTCCTGCAAAAATCACCGGCTTACGCAGCTTGGGCAATATTCTAAGAGGACTTGGTGAATTAGATTTGTCTAATCAGGTCTTGTTAATTAGTTTAGATAAGAGCCAATCTCCAGAAAAAGCAGCAAATTTGCTTGATCTAGGTAACACCAGACGCGCTTTTAGTAACAAAGAACAAGATTTATACAGCCGTTCTCAAGAGTCTCAGCATCTGATTTGTGCGATCGTAGATGCATTTGCAGCTAAATCTGCCTATGAACAGGCTATACAAAACACTGACTCAACTTCAGACCAAATATCTACTATTAAACTGCAAGCACAACTGAATCAGTTAAGTCTCCTACTAGATTTAAAAGATTGGTATAGTAATCAAATCAACAAACAGAATAATAAAGACGATGCTATAGATCGGTTATTTATTAGATATAGGATACTACGTTTTGCAGAGCAAAAATGTTGGAATGACCAATTAATAAGTTGGGATGACCAATTAAAACCTAAGCTAGATAAACGCATAAACTATATCTTAATAAGAAATAACTTTCAATCCTTAAAGCAGCAGTTATCAAACCAAAATTCGCCGATACAGCTAGAGCAAATTAATAATATTCAGCAACAAATCAATAAATTACCACCAAGTCACGCAACGCTTTTCACAAGGCTTAACTTTGTCCAGAATTTGATGCGTATAAGTAAAGATAGTCAAGATGAAAATCAGATAAAAGATTTTCTCACAGAAACGCTTAACCGAGCTAAAAAACAAGGCAATATAATAGCAGAATCTTATGCACTAGGATATCTTGGCAAGTTATATGAAGACAGCAAGGAATTGCAATTAGCTATATCCAATACTCGGGGCGCTTTGTTCTTAGCTCAATCGATTCCGGCAGCAGATATAGTTTATCAGTGGCAATGGCAATTGGGGCGGATTTACAAATCTCAACTACCGCCAAGAAAGCAGGTACAAACGAAAGACCTACAAAACGATGTTAAAAGCTTGAATCAAGCACAAGCAGCTTATGAAGAAACGTTTAAAACTTTAGAATCCTTGCGCCGAGAATTAGCAACCAGTAACCCTGATGCTCAAATTTCTTTTCAAAAGGATATTGAAGGTATTTATCGCGAGTATGTTGATATACTTCTCAGAGATGACAAACCTCAAATAAAAGACCTCTCAAAAGCACGCCAAGTCATTTCCTCTCTCCAAGCAGCAGAGCTAGAAAACTTCTTGCGTCAAGCCTGTCCTGAATACAACCTCAGCGATATTGACAGTATTATTAATCAGCGAACCCAAAAAACAGCTTTTATATCCCCAATTGTCTTAGACGATAGAATCGAGGTAATTATTAAGCTACCTACTGATTTGAATAATAAAAATTTAACAGATATAGCCCTAAAACACTATAGAACAGAGGGTGAGGATATTGATCGGACTAAAATTGAAGAACAACTGAAACAGTTGCAAAGAGATTTGGAAGAGGAGTATACGTTTGATGCTGTTACAAAAGAAGCGAATAATGTGTATAAATGGCTTCTTAAAGGTGCAGAAAAATACCTTCAAAATCAAGACATTGATACGTTAGTATTTGCTCTAGATACGCCTTTGCGAAATATACCATTAGCAGCACTAGTTTACAATATTACACCAGATAACAAGCCCCAATACTTGATTGAAAAGTATGCGCTTGCCCTAGTCCCAAGGTTAGACATTCCAGATTTTAAAACTTTAGAAAATAGAAAAATCAAAATTTTGGCGGCAGGGCTAGCGCAACCAGAATCAAACGTAAATCAACAACGAAAATTTACCAAGTTAAATTATGTCAAAGCTGAATTAAATGTATTAAATGACATTGAAAAAATTAATTCTAGAGTTTCAGTTACTAAACTCGAAGACAATAATTTTAAAACCGATAAACTACAATCAAATATCAATTCTTCTGCTTTTCAAATACTCCACTTAGAGGCTGTTTGAAAAGTTTTGAGAAGTTAAATGTTATGCTAGTCGCCTTACCATAATACGGATGATAGCAAGGTAGATAAATGTCTCCGATGTTTCAGGCAATAATTCATAGTCTCTAACCAA
>NZ_JAIVFS010000036.1 GCF_020829645.1 Nostoc mirabile CHAB5784
CGATTGGTTAGAGACTATGAATTATTGCCTGAAACATCGGAGACATTTATCTACCTTGCTATCATCCGTATTATGGTAAGGCGACTAGCATAACATTTAACTTCTCAAAACTTTTCAAACAGCCTCTTAGCAGTTATCAAGAAACTTCAAGTAGATGGCAAAATCACCATCAGTAGCACAGACCAATTGTATCAAGACATCCTAGCAATGAATTTCAGAGTTAAGCGATCGCTCTTTGATGCCATTTTCTCAGATTAGATGCAGGGTTGGCGGGAGTGACTTCAGGGTTGGCGGGAGTGGCTTCAGGGTTGACAGAAGTGGCTTCAGGGTTGACGGAAGTGACTTCAGAGTTAACGGTAGTGACTTCAGGGTTGACGGTAGTGACTTCAGAGTTAACGGTAGTGACTTCAGGGTTGACGGTAGTGACTCCAGGGTTGACGTTAGTGACTTCAGAGTTGACGTTAGTGACTTCAGAGTTGACGTTAGTGACTTCAGGGTTGACGGGAGTGACTTCAGGGTTGACGTTAGTGACTCCAGGGTTGACGGGAGTGACTTCAGGGTTCGTTTTTGTTTAGTGCGATCGCTTAATTATCGAAAATTTGGGTCTAAAACCCCGTTCTTATAGGACGGCTTTAAGTGGTAAAATGATGACAACAGGAAGGGTAATTAACCTGTATAAAAACCCGATTGCTGCCTAAAACGCAGACACTGTACCTTGACAACTGAATCTTGCTGGTTCTACTTCGTAGTTCTAGTATTACCTGGAAGTAGGTAAAAGATTTACAGGTACTAGACGCTCAGTATTTCAAACAAACAAATTTTGGCCGAGTCCAACTACCCTCGGGCAGAGGGAAAGTTAACGCTTGGGGAGAGAACCACCTCTAGGGTAGGTAACGCAAGGAACCTACTCTAAGTGGACTCGTTGAACCAAGAATCCTCGCCCTTTTAGGGCGGTGGAGTGTCAAAAAAACTCATTGCCAGCGAAGCAATCTCTAAGTCTTGTGAGCTTTACTCGCTCTGACAAATAAATCTTTTTGTTTTGCCCATAGATGCAAAGAAGACCGCAAAACAACTACTTTTAGTCGAATAATAATGTAGAAAAAGTTTGCAAGAAGTTGCATTGCAGGATTGCGTAGAAGTAAAAACGCAACCCCAAAGTATTCACTTAGCTGGTTCTGGTGGTAAACCAAGCTTGGCACGAAAATCTTTGTCGTATTTAGCCTTATCCCAATTTTTAGCAGATTTAACTTGCTGAAGAGTAAGGTTTTTAGCACCTTTAAAGTTGGTATAGCTGATGTCAGCACCACCAAATTTAGCATCGCTGAGGTCGGCATTGCTGAAGTCGGCATTGCTGAGTTTGGCATCGCTGAGGTTAGCAATGCCGAGGTTGGCATAATTGAGTTTGGCATTGCTAAGGTCAGCATGTTGGAGGTCTTCATAATAAAGCAAAGCACCTTTGAGGTCAGCATCTTTGAGGTTGGCATTAGGGCCAATCAGGTACATTTGTTTGTCATCAAGATTAAAATTTGGGGGAAACTCAGTTTGCTTGGTGTAAATAGCAGCGCTGAGGTTAGCACGGCTGAGGTTGGCATCACTGAGGTTGATACTGCTGAGCTTAGCACGGCTGAGGTTGGCACCACTGAGGTTGACACTGCTGAGGTAGGCACTGCTGAGGTTGGCACCGCTGAGGTCGGCACCCTTGAGGTCAGTACCGTTAAGCTTGGCACTGCTGAGGTTGGCACCGCTAAGCTTGGCACTGGTGAGGTTGGCACCGCTGAGGTAGGCACTGCTGAGGTAGGCACTGCTGAGGTAGGCACCGCTAAGCTTGGCACTGGTGAGGTGGGCACTGCTGAGGTCGGTACCGTTAAGCTTGGCACTGGTGAGGTTGGCACTGGTGAGGTCGGCATGGTTGAGGTTGGCACTGCTGAGGTCGGCACTGCTGAGGTCGGCACTGCTGAGGTCGGCACTGCTGAGGTCGGCACTGCTGAGGTTGGCATAGCTGAGGTTGGCACTGCTGAGGTCGGCACTGCTGAGGTCGGCACTGCTGAGGATGGCATAGCTGAGGTCGGCATCCCTGAGGTAGGCATGGTTGAGTTTGGCATCCCTGAGGTTGGTACCCCAGAGACCGCTGAGGTTGGCACGCATGAGTTTGGCATGCATGAGTTTGGCACTGGTGAGGTCGGCATCCCTGAGGTCGGCATCCCTGAGGTAGGCATGGTTGAGTTTGGCACTGGTGAGGTCGGCATCGTTAAGTTTGGCACCCCTGAGGTTGGCACTGGTGAGGTCGGCATCGTTGAGTTTGGCACCCCTGAGGTCGGCACTGCTGAGGTCGGCACCCCTGAGGTTGGCACCGCTGAAATCTTTATTAATTAGACTCTCACCAGCTTGGACTAGTTTTTCAAGTGCTCGAATTTTTACTAGACTATACTCCTTTCCTTTAACAGCATCGACTCGCTGCCAAAGTTCGTTTATCCTAATTTGTTTCTCAATAATTACGCCCACATATACTGATAAACCCAGCGGGATAATTAAGAAAACAGCAATTGACCGAAAGCGATTATTCCGTCTTTGTCTGACACTTGCTTGAATAAACTCAATAGCTAGGTCAGATAATCTTAAGTTCTCAGTTTGTTGCTTCTGAAAATTTTCTGCCTCTCTTAACCGCTTCCCCTGAAGCAGATAATCTTTCGCTTTTCTCCTATCTCGCCATTCAATAGCTGCCGCTTCAATTTTCCGCTTTTGCCGCAATACATCCCGACTTTCCTCAATCCATTTGCGTAATAGCAACCAGTGGCGAATCAGTGCTTCATGTGCCACATCTACCACAGCAATTTGATTAGATAAGGTACTGGTGACAACTAGCTTCTCATTAGCTAACCGTTGAATTATTCTATTAATTACAGCTTCTGGATGCTGTGAAGTAACTAAATCTCTTTGGACAACCTGTCTGCGGGTATCTTCTGTTCCTTCTCCCAACTGCGTCAATTCTAAAAAAATCCGCTTTGTTGCTTGCTGTTCCTCAAGTGATAATGACTCATAAACTTCTGTAGCGCGTGTTTGCAGGGTTCCCCTGACTCCACCTAGTTTGCTATAGGTAGTCAGGGTTAACCGTTCTTCAGTTCTTTGCTGCCATAGTTCTGTCAGCGTGTACTGCAACAACGGTAAACTCCCCGGTGAATTTTCTACATCTGCAATCATTTGAGAAACTAATTCCGGTTCTACTGCTAGGTTCACCTGTTGGGCAGGTTTGATAATTGCTGTTTCTAATTCCTCCCGAATCATCGGTGTTACTGTTACTAAATACTCTTGAATTTTCTTAGCTAGTCCGCCATACTCTTGTTCCAGACATTTACCAAAAAAATCAGCCCGCATTGTGATTATTAAGCAGAGTTTATTGTCATCTCGTTGCAAAGCACCTAGCACACATTCAAAAAACTGCTGTCGTTTTGTAATGTCTTGACATTGAGTAAAAGCTTCCTCAAACTGGTCTACCACTAACATGACGCGCTGAGTTTGTGCAGCAGTAATCAACTGTCCTAAACCAACTGCGCCTTTGGCAATTAATTCTTCTGCTTTCGCCAATTGAGATCCGCGTTCAATATCTGATAATTCTGATTCTACAAACGCCAGTGCTAAACTTTGTAAAGGGTTAATCCCTGGGCGAAATATTTTCAACTGCCAAGTATCGCTACCTGATAACCTACGTCCTAACTTTAATTGATAAAGTAAACCCGCTCTAACAACACTAGATTTGCCACTTCCTGATGCTCCCAACACTGCGAGGAAATTACCCGATCGCACTTTTTCTAATAATTCGTCGGTTAACGCTGTTCTGCCATAAAATAAGTTGGCATCTGCTTCTGTGCAATCAAAATAAGACAACCCTTTGTAAGGGCAAGTAGCTGATACTTGTACTATGGAGTTAACAGGAGAGGAATTCCATTTGCGGGTGAGATTAATTGCTTCACCAGAGTTAGCAAAAATTGGACGCTGGGGAAACGCGTGATGTTCTTGATTGAGCAAGTCTACTAAAGTGTAGTTACTCACCCAACGGTCTTGTTTTGGTTCCAAACCTTTCAGCAGTGCGGCGGTGAGAACACTGTGTTGGCTGCTAATCTCTTCAAAAGCAACTTCAAAATCACGAGAAGCCGCAATAAAACACCTGTCTCTGCCTTTACCCCGATCGCCTGGATCTGCCTCTGCAAAATTTAGCACTTCCCCGCTATAGCAGCAATCCAAAATCACAATTTGTTGTCTTACTTCACTTTCTTGCAGCAGTCGCCGCAGCCATTGTAGAGATAGTCCCCAATTCCCCGCCTCCGGGTTGACTTCACTCGTCGCTAAAAAGCCTTCCTGAATTCCGACATTTTTCCGCAACCCATGACCAGAAAAATACAGTAGCGCTGTATCTGGCGGCTTCCCATCTGGCTTAAATAATTGGACGATCGCTTTTTCTAACTGAGTTAAACTAACTTTAGTTTGCTTACCAATACGAATCGTCTCATTTTCCTTATCTTTGACTGCTGGTAGCCGCGTTACCCGAAATTCACCATATTGTTGTAAGATTTGAGCGATCGCTTCACCATCGGCAGCTGGTGCGTTGAGACATTTTAAGCGGTCATACGTATTAATTCCCACCACCAAAGCGTCTCGACTCATCTTAGAAAGCCCTATGATAGTTGTGCCGAATGATTTCCAGCTTCTACAAGAAATTTACCGCATTTTCCGTAAAATTTTGTAGGTTAGCACAGCTGTGCATACTTAAGCCCTGGCGAATAGAATTCGCGGCTACACAGGCAAAGTTCGCCTCCGCGGACTAACAAAAAACAAGGGGCTTAATGACTTGTTGAAACCCACGGAGGTGGGTTTTGTTTGTGTAGACGCGGTTTCTAACCGCCCATTTCGCGTTAAATTGACTACACGCAATTCTTTTAGGCGAGATTTATCCCATGACTCAACTCACACCTATTCATTTAGAAGATGGCACGATTATTTACATTGAAGCCACAGATAATGTAGATGCTTTGCCAGTGATTACCGAAGTTTCCCCAGAGGGAGAAGAAGAAGCGCTAATTGATAAGGGATGGGATGCTGATGCTGCACAAAAGCAAATAGTGCAAAATTTCCAAGCAATTGAAGGTACAATTCGGGCTTACACTGTTTATTCACTCAGTGCTTTTAAGAAAATCCCTGTTGCTAATATTGATAAAGTCACTCTAGAATTTGGCATCAAAGTTGGCGGTGAAGCAGGTATACCTTACATAACTAAAGGCACTGCTGAAAGCAATCTTAAGGTAACGGTAGAGTGTTCATTTCCTGACCAACCGGAAAAGAAAACTCAGCAATCATGAGTGAGAGTATTGACGCAGCCAAAATTTCGATTATTATTCCGGCTATTAATGAAGCCGGGAATATCAAAACAGCCATTGCTACTACTCAAGGCAGTATAAATATAGAAGTCATTGTTGTAGATGGTGGCTCTGATGATGATACTGTAGCGATCGCACAGTCTTTAGGTGTCAAAGTTATCTCATCGTCTCCCGGTCGGGCTGTGCAAATGAACACGGGTGCTATAGCGGCTACCGGGGAGATTCTGCTGTTTCTCCATGCAGATACCTGTTTACCGACTGGGTTTGATGACATGGTTCGCACAGCCCTACAACAGCCTGGGACTCTGGCTGGTGCATTTAACTTGCGGATTGATGCATCACTTTTAAGTTTACGATGGGTGGAGTTGGGTGTAAATTTGCGATCGCATTTTTACCAAATGCCCTATGGCGACCAAGCAATTTTTTTAACAAAAGCAGTCTTTCAGCAAATTGGCAATTTTCCGGAATTGCCTATCATGGAAGACTTTGAACTCATGCGTCGTTTAAAACGCACTGGACGGATTGTAATTATTCCCACACCAGTTGTTACTTCAGCCCGTAGATGGTTGCAAAAGGGTGTATTCAAAACTACGCTACTTAATCAAATAGTAATTATTGCTTATTTATTGGGCGTTTCACCTGAGCGAATTCGTCGCTGGTATCGCCAAGAAAAACTTAAGAGAATTTAAGCTGTTTCTTATGTGGGTAGTATATCTTAGGGGCATTAGATTTGAGGTGTAAGTTTCAACATTGAGCTTCAGAAGGTGAACATTGAGCCTCAGAAGGTGAACATTGAGCCTCAGAAGGTGAACATTGAGCCTCAGAAGGTGAACATCGAGCCTCAGAAGGTGAACATTGAGCCTCAGAAAGTGAACATTGAGCCTCAGAAGGTGAACATTGAGCCTCAGAAGGTGAACATTGAGCCTCAGAAGGTGAACATCGAGCCTCAGAAGGTCAACATCGAGCCTCAAAAGGTCAACATCGAGCCTCAAAAGGTCAACATCGAGCCTCAAAAGGTCAACATCGAGCCTCAGAAGGTGAAACTTATAAAAATGAAGAAGCGTTTATTAAATTCCAAACTCAAACTACTACTCTTAAGTTGCCTGATTGCCACTCTCATAATTGTCGCTAAACAATTCAACTTTCAGGGACTTTTACAAACCTCAGTCATTTGGGTTGAGAGTCTTGGCGTTTTAGCAAAGCTATTTCATTCTCATCTAGCCCACCTCAGAATAAATTCTGAGGCTAATAGCAAAAGTTGTCTAAAGACGACTAAGAAAGGCTTTTAGTCCACTAAGCGTGGACTTGGGCTATGAGCCGCGGAACTTTAGTTCTGGGCGGTTTATGTCTAGAACGAAATAGCCCTGGCGTTTTAGGGCCTATCGCCTACATAGTCATTTACAACTTAGCAACATTACTGTTTATCAAAAATTTGGGTCTAAAACCCCGTCGTTCTACGACGGCTTTTGGTAAAATAAGGGTTGTGGAAGGGTAATCAACCACTTAAAAAACCCGATTGCTGCCTAATACGCAGACGCTGTACCTTGACAACTGAATCTAGAGGGTTCTACAAGTTGTTCTAATAGTGCTTTTGCACAGCCTGAAAGTAGGTAAAAGATTCACAGGGACTAGACGGCCAGCATTAAACAACAAACAAATTTTGCGTAGATGCAACTAGGGTAGGGCATACCCAAAGTTAACGCTTGAGGAGAGAACCACCTCTGAGTTAGATAACGCAAGGAATCTAGTTTAAGTGGACTCGTTGAATCAAGAATCCTCATGCCTTTAGGCTGAGGAGTGTCAAACCCGGTTCCCTCCTAACGCTCAAAGGCGGTTGTCTGTTTGGAGTATTTTGGGGGTCAATATATGTGCTAATTGCTGCAATAGTCGGAGCAACCTTAGCTTTTATCATTGGACGCTACCTTTCGCGGGATTGGGTTTCCCGACAAATGGAAAAACATCCTAAATTTAAAGCGATTGATTTGGCAGTTGCTAAAGAGGGATGGAAAATTGTCTTGCTAACTCGTCTCTGTCCCGTTTTTCCTTTCAATTTATTGAATTATGCTTTTGGAGTGACACAGGTTTCTCTTAAAGACTATATATTGGGTTCCTTCGGTATCATTCCCGGTACTTTGATGTACGTTTATATTGGTTCGCTAGCTGGTAATCTTTCGATGATTAACACATCTTATCAACCAGCTACTCTAGAAACTCAAGTCTGGCAATGGGTAATGCGAGTAGTTGGGTTGATTGCTACCGTTGCCGTGACTGTATATATCACAAAAGTTGCTCAAAAAGCATTAGCTCAAAGTGTGGCATTAGAAGAAATAATATGATGTCCGGGCAATTAAGCATAATACCCGCAACCCCACCCCGCAAAAGCTACGCTTTCGCTCCCCTCCCCGCAAGCAGGAGGGGTTGGGGGTGGGGTTCTTTTATTATGGGTAACTTGGCGGACATGATATAACAACCCATGACAAAACTAACAATCATTCAGATATTTAAAAGTATTGATGCCAGAAACTTACAGAAGCTTTTTAGCTTAAGTGTATTAATATTACTGATATTGTCGAGCGCTTTGGCATTAAACACAGACCCGGTTTTAGCACAAGAATCTGCAAATCCAAATTCTTTCAATCCTCAAGCCATTTTACGGGAATCGTTGCAGTGGATTGATAGCCTGGGTGCGTTGGGAGCCATAGCTTTTATTGCTCTTTACATTATCGCTAGTGTCGCTTTTTTCCCAGGTTCTATTCTCACCTTGGGGGCTGGTTTAAGCTTCCCCGCGCTGAAGCGACGGGGATTTCTGAAGAGTCCATAAAAGAACTTTCTTAGGCATACTTAAAATGCCTCTACCTACTCCACTTAAGTCAAACTTAAATATCGCAGCTACTTTTCTGATTATGTTGACTGCCCCGTTGCAGTCTGCATTTATTTTGATTCCAGTTGAGGTTTTAAATTGACCTCTAGTAATCCGAGTCCCGCTACTTTTCCACCCATCGGGTTTTGCACCGATTGTAGGTAGGACATCATTATCTAGAAATGATGTCTTAGAGGTATAACTTTCTTCTGTTTCAATAAAATCAATGCCGTGTTGCTGGCATAATTGGGCAATGCGTCCTTTGAGTTTAGCTGTTGGTATTTGAACAAACTTTTGATTGTTCTTTTTGCCCATATCAGCACCGTCTTTTTGCCTCTCGTTCCATCCAAAAACGATAGTGCCGATTTTATTGTCTATGCAATGGTTGATTACAATTCTTGCAGCTTTATTAATAGCATCTCGCATTGTGCGATTACGTTTTTCTGTAATTGTCGCCAGTCGAGAAGACCAAAAACCCTGTGGTTTTGCAACTTTTATATTGGCAACTGACTTGTTGTACCACTGATTAATACTTTTGAGATGTAAGCCGTCAACAATAAAAGATGTTCCAGCATTCGATACACAAGTCAACCAGTTATCTATTCCGTGGTCAATTCCTAAGACTTTACGAGTATCAACATCAACCTTCACTAATGATAGTTGATAAATAAATTCTGCATAGAATATGCCTGATCTTGGTAGTATCCTAATCTCTCTGATGTCTTTGAAATCAACGTTTGAAGGCATTGGGAGATAAAAGGCATCTATTCCAAACCAAGCTTTTACTTTGGTTCCTAGAGGAAAACGAAGCATCCCGTCTTTCAATTTGATAGAGCGTCCTGTAAAAGTTGCAAGCGCTAAACCACCAGGTTTACGATAGTTTGGTAGCTTTGGTTTTTGAGCAACTGTACCGGAATTCATGCCTTTTAACAGTCCAACATAAGACTTAAAAGACTCAGCTACAGTAGTTAATATTTGCTGTGCTGTATCTGAATACAAAGCTTGATAATGCTTGTTTTGTTGGATAGTACCTAACTGTTTGTGCAAGTCTGCCGACGATGGAAACTTCCCAGTCTTAAAGTATAATTGGCGGCTGTAATAAATCCCACAGTTAGTAAGACTGTTTGCAATGGAGCAAAGATATTCTAATACTCCCAATAAGTTCTTATCTGGAGTAATTAAAATTTGTTGGCAACCATAAGAGATTGGCATAAATTGTAATATTTTATTGACTCAATTTACGTTTATATTGGTTCACTTGCAGGTAATCTTGCCATGATTGGTACTGAGGCTCAACCCACCAACCCAACTTTGCAATGGGCAATTCGCATCTTAGGTTTGATTGCTACAGTAGCTGTGACAGTTTATGTCACCCGGATTGCACGCAAAGCTTTAGAAGAGGAAGTAAGTAGCAATTAAAAATTAAACTGAGTTTGGAAGAGTATCTGTAAGGGAACTCCAAGAAATAAAAACAACCGCTTGAAGTTGTTGACTGTTGACTGTTGACTGTTGACTGTTGACTGTTGACTGTGAACAGTGGGATATTTTTTTATTTGGAAGTCCCTAAAATCTAAAAAATCTTGAAATTATTTTGTAGTTAGCGTCTCCAGCCATCATTTGAGGACTAAAGTCCTCACTATGAGACAATACGCTTGGGTTAAGGATTTTTTTCTCTTCTCTCTGTTTCCTCTGCGCCTCTGCGGTTCGTTAAAAATTTGACTTTGATAAAGAGTTTTAGCTTTAACTGAACCGTATTGCACTATGAGACGCACTCGCGTTCACTACAGACCTTTAATTATTTACACCGCTCTACCTAGCAAAATTCGTTAACTTGATAATACTCCTTCAAAGTATCGATCAATTTCTGCCGTAAGTATTTCAAAGTCCACAGGCTTAGTCAAGTGGCATTTAAAACCAGACTTAAGCGCAAGCTCCTTATCCTCCTGGCCACCGTAGCCGGTGAGCGCAATCAGAATTGAGCGAGTAAATTTGGAGTCTTTACTCAGTTCCTGTGCAACGGCGAATCCATCCATTTCGGGAAGTCCGATATCACAAATAATCACATGAGGCTCAAACTCTCTTGCAGTTTCTACCCCTGAAATTCCATTGTTAGCAACAGAAACTTCATGCCCAAAATGCTCAAGCACTGCTTTTAATGTTACGGCTGAATCTTCGTTATCTTCGATGACTAAAATCTTCAACGATTTTTTAGCCGCTTCTATAATCTCTGGGTCGCTATGCCAAGCTGTAATCTCTTCGCATACAGGGAGAGTAACTTTGAATTCTGCTCCCAAATTGATCCCTCTACTTGAGGCTTCAACATTACCACCATGAAGTTCGACAAGACTTTTTACTACTGAGAGTCCCAAACCTAGCCCGCCCCTCGAACGGTCTAAACTGCGATCGGCTTGGGTAAACGGCTCGAATAGTTCTGCTAAGATTGTCGGATCTATCCCTATGCCTGAGTCTCTTACAGATAATACCGCTACACTACCTGAGCCATTTTCACCTGGAATAAATGAGAGATCCACCCAGATCGTCCCATCTGGCTTGGAAAACTTTAAGGCGTTATCAAGAAGGTTCCCAAAGACTTGGAAGAACCGCGTTGGGTCAACATAAGCCCACAGAGGCTTGTTTGGTAGGTCTTGTACTACGTTAAGGTTCGATCTCTTTATTGCTTGTGCATGGTCATTGAGACTCTGGCGAACCAATTCCACCAGATTAACCTTCTCAAGGTTTAATGAAATCTTCCCATAAGTGATGGATGATACATCAAGTAACTCATCGATCAATTTCGAGAGGTGCTTAATCTGGTGCTGCATCATTAAAACTGTTTCTCCAACTGCGCCAGTTTCGCCTAGCTTCAACTTGAGAAGCTGAACCCCATTCGAGATGGGGGCAACGGGATTCCTCAACTCGTGAGCTAGCATCGCAATAAATTTGTCTTTCAGGGCGTTTTGGTTCGTCAATTTCTGGAAAAGTTGAACGTTTGCGATCGCAACTGCTGTAGTATCGGTCAAAATCTCAAGCAGTTCTATCTCTTCGAACGTGGCTCGGTGTTGTGTACTCCAGTAAGCTCCGATCGCACCCAGTGGATCAGAAATCCGTATGGGAACCATCACTAAACTTTTGACAAAAGTAACTTTATAAGCCTCAATCGGAATTCGAGCATCCTGGTAAATGTCTTCAATCACGGCTGCTTGTTTATTGAGCATTGCCCAACCGGAGATGCAAGACTTGAGCGGAAAACGCATACCTTTCCAAAGTGGCCCGATGGCGTTTTCATCGACATAGTGGCAACATTCACCATCCCGCAGTACAAAAGTTACTCCATCAGCATTAGTCAGATCGCGGGCAGCCAAACGCACAATCTCAATAATTTCCTCAATAGTCCGCACACAAGCCAAATCCTTCACGACCAAAAGCAGCCGATTATAAGACGAAATACTATAATTCTGATGTGAATTTTGTTTTTGTGAGATGGAGGTTTGTAATATATTTTTCATAAATAACTCCGAACAGGGATGTCTGGGTAAAAACTCAGGTAAAGCGGGTAGATTTTAGCAGATACCTACTCTTAATCGTAATCTTAACTTTGATGTTAAGAGTACGACTCGTTACCGCATTTTTAGCTTTTTCTATCTTTGGTATAAATATACTTATTTTTAATAAAAAATACCTCGGAAATATACTTAAATGACAGCTAATTGTGAGAATGAAAGATGCGTAGGTGTAGCCTGTTGTAGACATTGCTAATGCAGACAAATTATTTGGCAATCGACAGATAATAGTCAAATCGCTGCCGGAGTTGTTCAACCGTCAAATTTTGAGTCCAGTATTCCACTAGGGCGTGACCAAATGCCCAGGCGTTGCGATCGGGTGAAGCGGAATTTTCCAGCAGTAGCGGCCAGAGGGATAGCAATTCAAAGTTGAGCGGGTTAGGGTTAGCAGTATTCAAGAGCGAGAAAAGCTCATATCCCATTTGGAGTTTGCCAATCACAATCGGCAACTGTTCCACAGGAATTTGCTCTGCTAGCATATATGCTAGAGCTGGAGATCCAGTTGATAGAGTAGAAACAAACTGGAGGACGGGACTTTTGAGCAATGACGTTAGTCCCTGTGTTGTTGCCATTTGGAAGGTGTAATGGTCGATGATTTTAGCAGCAGCGACGGTGCGGACTTCAAGGTTACGCAAAAAGCGGGCGAGACGGAGTTGCTTGCTTGGTGCGATCGCATCTACTAATCCTAACGATAGCGCCTCTACTCCCCAAGCGATTCGATTTGTTTTGCTGTCACCTGTAACCAGGGGTAGAACTAGATTACAAAAGTTTCCCAGCAGTTTGGCACGATACTCAGTAGCTTCTCGAATAGCAATTTCTTTTGGGCGATTACCCCATTCCCAATCATAAGGGGGTTGCCACTCGCGGATGGGACGCAGACGATCTACTTGAGTGACGATCGCAATCGCAGGTAAATCTGCAACTTCTGCTTTGATGTCTTGCAAAAAGTCTACATCCATTTGCAGGGCAGGATCGAGGGCAGGGGTGACTAGTAGCAGCAAATCTGCGTTGATGGCATAATCAAGCACCAGATTTCGGAGATCGGCACGGTTGACTTGTTCATAGCCAGGTGTATCCCAAAGCGTTAGGGTTTCCCCACTTTCAGTCTGCCATTGATAATTTTGAATGCGATCGGTACTGGGTAAAACATCAACGGCTGCGAGATCCGCCTGAAATAGGGTGTTAATCAGGCTACTTTTACCTGACCCCGTGCGCCCTACCAGCAGAATATTCACGGGTTTTTGCTCAACTACCTCGGCTGGTTCGGCTTGAGTCAGGATTTCTCGGAGGGTTTGGGTTTTTGCCTTGGGTAAAGTCGTAGATACTACGGTTGCTGAAACTGGTAATGTGCTACGTCCGTAAAGAGCGATCGCCTGCTGACATAAGTTTCTCAGGGCAGCTTCTCGGAATAACTGGCTCAAATTCCCCAACAATTGCTGAGTTGCTTGGTTACTAGAACCCTTACTGACTTGTTTGGCCACCGCCGCCACCGGATTTAAAAGCCACTGTGCCCAGTTCCAAGCTTTCCAGAATTTCCGAGCTGATGGCTCCAACTTTCGATAGACTTCGTATCCTTGGTATGCTTGTCCAACCGTCACCTGATTCAGGACAGGGGATAACTTTTGCATCCACCGATCCATATCATCCACTGTTCCCCGAATCAACCCGTAAGCTTGGGGGACGTAAATGTTCAGTAGCGGATATTGTATTTGAGGATTGTAGATATGAGCGATCGCTACAACCAAATCTTGGCATCGCGTCCAAAAAGTTTGCCAATCTTCCCAAATCGGGCGATCGCTTTGTGCTGCTTGCAGAATCTCTTGAAGAGCGGCTTCTGCAAGCTTTGTAACATCACTTCCGACTGGTAGCCCTACTGTATCCTCTGCTCTTGATTCCAGTTCTTCTTGGACTTGGGCTAATACAGCTTCTACTTGGTTAACAGCTGGTTGAGTCCATTTCACCAATAGCCAACGCCAACCCACAAATAAAAGGGTGAATACACCCCAAATCCAATTAATGCCCCACGCATGAATTTGCGAACCGGCGGATACCAGTAAGAAAATAATGATAAACGCGATCGGGAATGCTAAGACGACCCACTGCCACGGTTTTAATCGCACCATTGCCCCATACCTGCTTTGGTTAGACTTCTTATATTGCTATTGTCGATCTAATAGTTCTTTGATGAATGGTAGATTGCTGGACTGTCTACTGCGGGTAATACAACTAGTAAGCATATTAAACACCTTTGGGAAGTTCAAGAGTAATTAAAAGTACATCAGGCTAGGGAACTATAAGGTTGTAGTTTTGAAGCTAATGGCAAAATACTGCTGGACAACTTTGGTACAAAGTTGAGGTGAATGGTCAAGTTGGTTGGCTCTACTCAGACCTGCTTAAGTAATAAGGCGATCGCAAGCAAGAATAAAAATAGCGATCGCCTGTCAGAGAAACTTAAAATACTAATAATGCTACACTTTCCTAGCATTTAAGGAGTAATGGCTGTGGCTTCCATCACGATCAACATTTCCGATGAACAATTGCAGAAGCTGCAAGCATTAGCACGAGAGAGTGGTATCTCGCTTGAAGATTTGTTACGTCCCAGGATAGAAGACTGGCTCAGTCACTCGACAAGCGAGTTTGCTGAAGCAGCCAACTATGTGTTGAAGAAAAATGCCGAATTGTACCGACGTTTAGCATGATACGTTACCTGACGGTGGTGGAAGTCCTAAATCTGCATCATCTTATAGAGCAGTCTGGAGGCGCATTAGGTATACTCAGAACTTGCACCAGTCCCAACAACCGCCTCAGAATGAATTCTGGGGCTACAAGCTTGCATTCTTCTAAAGAAGATAAGGATTAGAGTCCACGCTTAGTGGACTTGCGCTATTAGCCAGAGAATTTATTCTCTGGCGGGAAAGTGGGCAGGTGCAAGATATATAACTATAAGAAGCTTGGGAATAATAAACCATGCTGGAGAAAAAATTTAAATGAATCTCAGCGCATTGGAATGGGGGCTAGGCTTCTGAGATTTTGAGTTTAAAGACAAGCCAAACTTGCAAAAGTCCGGCTGAGTTTAATCAATCGTCTATACGCAGTAGTTTGCGATAAAACGGTTGTGAAAAATCGGTCGCACGATGACGTTTATAGTTATCCATAACTTCAATTAAAAAATTAATAAACTCGAAACTAGCCATCATCAGTTCGTAACTCAGTTCAGCATTGCCATCAAACTGGATTCGGCAACGGGTTAAGTCTGAGGGTAAAGTCGCAACATTCCAAGAGGCAACAAAGGGAACATGTTCACTGGCTTCTATCTTCCGGTGTCCCTCCAAGACCCCTTTTTGATAAAGACTGATGGCATAGGGTAAGAAATTGCGCCTAGCGCCCTGAACGTAAGGTAAGTAAACACTGGCTTGTTGTTGAGTGGCAGGCTGGAGTTGGTCAATAGACATTGTTAAATATGCCAACTGGGGATATTAGTGGATGTTAGTAGTATTCCCAAAAGATGTGTCTAAAGCACATAGTGGGGAGTGGGGAGTGGGGAATGGGGGATGAGGGAGTAGGGGGAGAAATCAGCAATGCCCCATGCCCAAAAATGAAGTTACTGCTAAGAAATATTAAAATTTCGGTTAGAATAGGGCTGCATTAACTTTTATCGACGCTGGGGAAGATAACACCAAAAATCCCCACTGTAAAGTGGTGGATGTTATTATTGCTGTTTCTCCCAACAACGAGCTGCTACTACCTTGTTATTACTTTGCCCAAAACGGAGTTCTCATTGAAGAAAGTCCCACTCTACAAGCTTCCTGCCTAAATGGCTATCAAAGGAATCAAGCCTCTGTCTAAGAGTAGCAAACGTGGTTAATACGAGGTAATTACGCAGAGTGGCGGTGACAACAAAGGTAGTCCCAGCAGCTTTTGGCTTAGGATAGCGGGTATTGCAGTTTGCCCATTCCGATTAATATCGGGAAAAGTAGCTTAGGGATATTTGTCCGTAAAATTACTAACTGTAGACAAATACTGGTTTTTGAATCAAGCAACCTAACCTATGCCAGCGAATTCCTGGCCCGAAGAAGATTCTTATCAAGAGCTTGATCCGCTCAACTCCTTGTTGTCTGACCTATCAGCAAATGAGGAGTCAGGGTTAGAGACAGATCCTGTGTCTCTAACACCCCGGTTTCAAGGTCGTAGACGCAAAGCGGCTCTAGTCTTGACTATCGTCTGGAGTAGCACGATTGCTCTACATTTAGTTTCTTGGGCTTCCATATTTATTCTAGGACTGACCACCATTCTAGGATTTCATGCCTTGGTGGTAGTGTTTACTAAATCCCGTCGTTATCCAAAAGAAATACAGGGAGATTTGCCTTTTGTCTCTGTGTTAGTGGCTGCGAAAAATGAGGAAGCGGTAATTGCTAAATTAGTCAAAAATCTTTGTAATCTGGAATATCCAGGTGGGCAGTACGAAGTATGGATAATTGACGATCACAGCAGTGATAGCACGCCACGTTTATTAGCAGAACTCGAACAGAAACACGAGCAACTGAAAGTACTAAGGCGTTCAGCAGAAGCTAGTGGTGGCAAATCGGGGGCGTTGAATCAGGTATTGCCGCTAACAAAAGGCGATATTATAGCAGTATTTGATGCTGATGCCCAAGTGACACCAGACTTGCTGCAACAGGTAATACCTTTATTTCAAAGAGAAAAGGTGGGGGCGGTGCAGGTGCGAAAAGCGATCGCCAACGCTAAAACAAATTTTTGGACTAAGGGTCAAATGGCCGAAATGGCACTTGATACCTGGTTTCAGCAACAGCGGACTACCCTTGGTGGCATTGGCGAACTGCGCGGCAATGGTCAATTTGTCCGGCGTTCAGCCTTGGAAAGCTGCGGTGGCTGGAATGAGGAAACCATTACCGATGATTTGGATTTGACAATCCGCTTACATTTGGATAAATGGGATATTGAGTGTGTTTTCCATCCAGCAGTGCAAGAAGAAGGAGTGACAAGTGCGATCGCACTTTGGCATCAGCGCAACCGTTGGGCAGAAGGCGGTTATCAACGCTATTTGGATTATTGGGATTTAATTCTCAAAAACCGGATGGGAGGGCGCAAAAGCTGGGATTTACTGATTTTTATGCTGATTATGTATATTTTACCGACAGCAACAGTCCCAGATTTATTAATGGCGATCGCTCGTCATCGTCCACCAATATTAAGTCCCATCACAGGCTTGTCCATTTCTATGTCGATGGTAGGGATGTTTACAGGTCTAAAGCGTATACGTCAAGATCAAAAATTCCCACTTTCTACATATTTTCTGATGTTGGTGCAAACGCTGCGTGGCAGTTTATATATGTTGCACTGGTTAGTCGTCATGAGCAGTACTACTGCCCGCATGTCGGTAAGACCAAAGCGCTTAAAATGGGTGAAAACTTTGCATACGGGGAATGGGGAATAGCCCCTTTGGGGAATTAAAAATTCAAAATTCAAAATTCAAAATTTCAAATGCAAAATTACCAAAAATAATTTTGCATTTTTTTATTCATCATCCACTTCTGATTCTTCTACCCACTCAGGTGTAGTTATAGAATCGGAGAATTCTGGGAAATCATCTGCAAAACGAATAATTTGTCCGTTGAAAAATTCTGCTAGACGTTGAGCTGCGATCGCTACTTCGTCAGGTTCCCAATCAGGTGCGGGTGTTCGTTTTGAAGTTGGAGGCAAAGCTTGCACCCCATTTCCATTTACGCCATTTCCATGTGCCCCATTTCCATTTACGCTATTTCCATTTACGCCATTTCCATTTTTTGCTGCTGTCGGTGCTGATGGTGGAGTGGTTGGCTGTGGTACTGGCGCTGAAGGCCGAATTTGCTGGTTATAACTGGGTGTCGGTGGTTGCTGAGAGCGAGTAGAGTCTTTTGGGGGAGGATTTTTTTTGGCTGAGGTAGGAGTTGCAGAACTGACTTGTTCCAGATTTACCTGAACTTCACGTTGAAAAGTCTGCTGGAAAGCTGCTTTCATCATCGGGAGATCAGATTTAAGTGTTTCATACCATTTAGCCCCTTTAACAGCAATACGCGCTACAGTACCGTTAAACTCTATTAGCTGGCACATTTGTCCAAGTAAAGCTTGCCTGGAAGGCATCGGAAAATTAGCACGCACTTGTTGCCAAACCTGAGTTAAGTCATATTCTGCTTCACCAACAACTTCTTCTTCCTCAACAACTTCTGAAGTTACTGGTTCAAGGTTCGCAGGTGGCACGGGTACAGATACAGGTTCTAGGGTTGGTGGTGAAACTGAGTTAGCAGCAGAATTGTGATTTGTTTGCTGTTCAACTGGGGGAGATGAAGTGACGGGCTGATTTTGGGCAGCCGCTAGATGATGGTTTGCAGAATTATGATTTGTTTCCGGTTCAGCTACAGGTAAAGAAGAGACTGCGTGATTTTGGGCAACTGCTGGAGGATAGCTTGGAGATACAGCAGGTGTGTTAACTCGCGGCGTGACACTTGGGGCTTGTGGCTGAATATTCGTCGTCGCACTGGGTAACAATCCTAGTAATGTTACTTCCAACCACAAACGCGGCTGGGTGCTGTTTTTAATTTGCACTTCAGCTTCTCGCAAATGTTTTTGTCCTGCCAAAATCACGCTCATATCGAAGTATTGAGCAAACTCAACTAGCGCTGTCCAGGTTTGCTGAGTACAAGCAACCAAATCGTGGCGATTGGGTGCGGTTTTAGCAATGAGTAAATCGCGGTAGAAGGCGGCGAGATTTTGCAGAAGAGTTAGTGGTTCTCGACCACGATCTAGAATGTAGTGGGTACTATCAAGAATAGCTTCGGGTTTATCTTGAGCGATCGCATTTAAAAGCGCCAGCAAATCCTGTTCGCTTACTGTCCCCACCAAATCCCAAACTCTATCCGGTGTCACTTCACCCGCTAATAAACCCAATTGGTCAAGTAGACTTTCGGCATCTCGTAACCCTCCCTGAGCAAGCTGGCCTACCAGGGTTACAGCATCGGGTGAAATATGAATGTTTTCTTTAGATGCGATCGCACTTAAATGCTTGACCATCGCTTCTAACTGAATGCGTCTAAAATCAAACCTTTGACAGCGCGAAATAATCGTTGGTAAAACCCGTTGCGGGTCTGTTGTCGCCAACACAAAAACTACGTGTCTCGGTGGTTCTTCTAGTGTCTTCAATAGCGCATTGAATGCCTGGGTACTGAGCATGTGGCAATTATGCACCAAGAGCATATTTGCCACAAAGTTATGATTATCTGCTACTTCAATGTCATAAACTCGCTCAACCCCAGCGAGGTGAACAGATTCGACTGTCTCCAAACTTGTAATCCATCGAGGGGATGGAATATTGTTTAAGGTCTGCCAGCCATTTTCTACTGGTGCTTGCGAGTAATTCGGCTTGTTTAAGGATAGATTCCAGGTCGTATGATTTTTGCCCAGATGTATTGCCTTTAAACTGGTGTCCGCTAACAAATCTCCGGGCGCGTCCATCGATACCAAATTTGTAAATGAGGATGTCGCATCCACATTCACAGGGGATAGTATCTTCACTCCTTCTTTTACGTCCTTTGCTGGTAGCCATCCCTGGTTTGTCCTAATTAAATGATTATCCGTACATCTAATTTCTCGGTTAGTTGTTTTGATAACCAGGGTTTGCCGTTCTCCTTGATCTAACCACCTAACAACTTTCTTGAATTCCCACTTAAGAGATGAGTCGTTGTAACTCAGAACCTTCTTGTCTTTAATTTTAGGATCATCAATTCTTTGAAGTCCCTCATCAGTCAAAACCAGAGAATCTCCAGTTAAGCACTCGTCAATAACATAAACCTTATAGCGACACTGCACAGGAGCAAACTGGGCTTTTTCAATTAACTCGCGGATATTATCCACACCAGTGTTACTAGCAGCATCGATTTCAATTATGTCTAAGGCATAGCCCTTGGTGATCCCCTGACAAACTTCACACACGCCGCAGGGTTCAGCTGTAGGCTTGTCACTTTTGAGACAATTAAGAGATTTAGCCAGAATCCGGGCACTAGAAGTTTTCCCCGTACCTCTAGGCCCAGTGAATAAATAGGCGGGGGCGATTTTAGATGTGCCGATCGCATTCGTGAGGGTGGTAGCGATCGCCTCTTGGCCCACTAGTTCAGCAAAACTTTTGGGGCGATATTTGTGGTGCAGGGGTTCGTAAGACATGGAAATATAGACTTCAATGCCTTTCAAAGTTAATTAGTAGCACCGAGTCGAGTTTAGGATTCAACTATTTTAGACTCTTGTACCTGCTTGGTTTGTACATATTGCCATAGTCCTTGCGCTCAACTAATGCCATGAATTTTGGCACTCAGGAAAGCAAGTAACCAAAGCTTATCCTCTACTATGATTTCAATATCAAAGTATGGGAATTATAGCATATCATTTAGTACATTTGTTCTATCTAGGGGAGTGGGGAGTGGGGAGTGGGGGGATGAGGGGGATGAGGGAGCAGGGGGAGCAGGGGAAGAATTTCTAACTCTTGACAAATGACAAATGACTAATGACCAATGACTAATGACAAATGACTAATGACCAATGACCAATGACAAATGACCAAAGAATTTTAATGACTGAACTAGCGCCATAGTCCAGTGCGATCGCTACAATCTTAGGATAAGCAAAACTCGATGGTGCAGCAGATGCTCAAGCGGCTATTTCAATGGCTCAAAAAGCTTTTTCAGAGCTTGTTCGGTGGAAAACAGACTGCCTCAAAATCTAGAGGAAATGTGCCAAAAGAACCAGCGCCACCCTTAAGCGATACGGATCTGGAATTTCTCTTCAACGAACTGTTGCAAGGAGTACATCAAGCGCGAGGGGAAGCGTGGGCACAAAAATGGCTGCATAATATTGAACATCGCATCCCAACTGAAGACTGGGTTGACTGGTTAAGGCGCTTTGGCAACAGATTGCTAGCATCACCTACACCCAATAATGAAATAGCTGCACGGTTAGTGCAACTGGGTGAGTTGGACATCGGAGAAATCGGAGATGTTGCTTATAGTATCGGAATGCAATTGTTAACACGCAATCAAGGCGAACCAATTTGGGAATATGAAGGGCCAGATGCTTTTAGCACAATACCATCTGAGCCAACTGCCCCCATATCAGAGTCAGTAGATACCCCAGAGAACCCCCCGGAGGGAGAATACCAAACTGTCACCCTAGAAGAGTTGTTTGTGATGTTGCAGCAGGATGAAAATTTACGCCAGCAGATTGCTCAACAGCTTGCCGTTGAGACAGATGATCCAGAACTGCTTGTCCAGGCATTGATTAATCAATTATATCCTGCCGGTCAATCGACTACAGAGCAAGCAGAAAATTAACGACTTCGCAAATCAAGAGTCGATGGCAATTGTAACGTTGTAATGCTGTAGTCTTGAAGTTTTGTATATTTTTTGCTAACCTGCGACGGAAGCCCTTTCCCGATCTAATGGATTTTTACGTAATTGATGATTTTTTTAACACTACGATGGCTACAATCTAGAAAAACAAAATCCAATAGTGTGGCAGATGCTCAGGCGGATATCGCAGTCGCTTAGAAGGTTTATAAAGCGCCTTATTGAAAGTAAGCAGGCTAGTTCTCTCAAGGGTGGGAGAGGACAAAATCTGGTGGAGATACTACCAGAACTAACCAATGCGGATCTGGAACAATTGTTTATCCAATTGTTAGAAGGCGTGCATCAAGCACGAGGACGACAGTGGGCATTGAGGTATCTGCAACGGCTAGAAAATCGCATTCCGGCTGAACGCTGGATAGATTGGTTGGTGATGTTTGGCGAAAGCTTGCTAGCTTCATCGGCACCAAATCCGCTTTTAGCAACAAAGATGGTGCAATTGGGGGAACTTGGTGTTGGCAGAATTGGAGATGTTGCTTATGACATTGGCATCCGGCTGATGCAATCACCCACACAGATAGAAAATGAGGAGAATTATCCAGAAGAGGACTTAGAAATCACTCCTGGGGAAGAACTGATCCGCAATTTAGGCGAACAGTTATGGGAGTATGATGAGCCAGATGTAATAGAAACTACTCCAGGGCTTGAACTGCTCCGCAATTTAGGCGAGCAGTTATGGGAGTATGATGAGCCAGATGTGGTACAAATCACAACTGATGAAGAAATTATCCCAACTTCGCCTGGGCAAGAGCTAATCCGCAGTTTAGGTGAGCAGTTATGGGAATATGATTTGCCAGATGTTGAACCAATAACGTCAGCGCCTGAAAATGCCTCTTTTGAGGAAACATTCACCGAAAATTTAGAGGAACTGGTATTGGAGTATGAAAGGGAAGATGCCCACACAATACCCGAAAATTTTCCTCTCCCCGCCGCAGAAGATTCAATCACTTCATTAGCCCAACTCAGGTTCGATGATGATAATGTTGTTCAAATTACAACAAAAGCAAATCTCCTTTCTACTAGACAAAGAACTGAATTAACAACTTCTCCCTCAGTAGAAACCTGGGATAACACTTTGACAAATTTAGAGCCAAATGTGGCTAATACATTAGATGAGTTGTGGGTGAGATTGGAGCAAAGTACCAATTTAGTCCAACAACTTGCTTCTAATTTGGCAGTTCAAAGCAGCAATTCCCCTGGTATAATTGAGCAACATGGCGATGATCCTGTTACCCAGGCTCAAGGGTGGTTTTACCAAGGCCTAAGCCAAGCGAAAACAGGTGATTTGTTAGGCGCGATCGCATCTTATGACCAAGCCATCGCACTTCAACCAGAATTATCAGAATATTGGTTTAACCGAGGCTTGACGCTGTTCCATTTAGAACGTTTTGATGAAGCGATCGCATCTTACGAAACCGCCACACAACTGAAACCCGACTTCTACAAAGCTTGGTATAATCGCGGTGGAACTCTCGGAGAATTAGGATATTTTGAAGAAGCGATCGCTTCTTTTGACAAAGCCATAGAAATCAAGCCAGACTACCAAGAAGCTTGGTCTAGTAAGGGTTTGGCACTGCTGAAGTTAGGTTGGCTACCGGAAGCTATTTCTAGTTATGACCAAGCGCTACATTTGGAACCAGAAGACCAAGAAAACTGGTATCACCGTGGCATAGCCCTAGCTGTAAGCGAACAATTTACAGAAGCGATTATATCTTACGACAAAGCACTAGAAATTAACCCAGAGTATCACGAAGTTTGGATAGATCGGGGTGTAGTGCTGTTTAATTTAGGAAGATGGTCAGAAGCGATCGCCTCCTGGGATAAAGCACTGTCAGTTCAATCCGACTTCTACTTAGCTTGGTACAACCGAGGTATAGCGTTAGACAACTTAGGACGTAGACAAGAAGCGATCGCCTCCTATCAACAAACGATCGCCATTAAACCCGACTTCCACTTAGCTTGGTATAATCAGGCAGTAGCATTGTTTTATTTAGAACAATTTGCCGAAGCGATCGCTTGTTATGACAACGCTTTGCAAATTAAACAAGATTATTGGGAAGCTTGGATTGGTCGGGGAACTGCGATCGGTCATTTAGTCAATGCTGAGGCATTGCAGATGTCGAGTAGTATAACAGCGACAAATCCCGCCTTACAACAGGGCGGCTACGAGGGAAAATTAGCCAGCTACGAGGAAGGGTTAAAGCATCTGCGGACAGATACCCACCCAGAAGGTTGGGGTAGATTGCATTTTGCGATCGCTAATACTTACTACGACCAAGGCAAAAAAAATACTAATCCCCGCGATTATTGGCGCAAAGCTGCATCTGAGTATCATCAGGCGCTGTTAACCCTCACACTAGAATATTTTCCCCAGTTGCATCTAGAGGTTTTGCAATCTCTAAGCAAAGTGCTGATGGGTTTGGGACAAACAACACAAGTTCAAGAATTGCTGCAACGCGGTACAGATTTATTGCAACAATTACTGAGTGAAGAAACTCGCTCAGACGAAAGTAAAAAACAGTTAGCCCTGAAATTTGCAGCCTTTGATCAATTAGCAGTTGATTTAGCCGTAGAGTCTGGTGATTTAGTTGAAGCCTGGGAAATTGCCGAGCAAAGCAAAAATGCTTGTTTAAATTGGCTGCTTTATAGCTGGAATGATAATATTTACTCGCCTTATTATGGCGCAATTCAACAACTATTCAATCCCACAACAGCAATTATTTACTGGCATATTAGTCCAGTCGCCTTACACACATTTATTCTCAAAGACCAAGCGCCATCACCAATCCTCCTCTTTACACCCATGCAAGATACTGGGGCAATAGCTTTAGGAGAAGACGCTATCCGTCTAAATGAATTACCTCTACCCGAAGCAGTACAACGCCTAATTGAATTTGAAAATTGGCTAGAAGATTGGCATCAACAATACCAAGAATATCGCACTACGGCCCAAGACAAAGAAAGTAAAAGCCAGCATTATTGGCGAGTTGATATGGAACAGAAGCTGTTACAACTGTATCAAATCCTGAATATTTCTACAATTGCACAGGAACTCGAAGGCATCACCCAACTAGTTTTAATTCCTCACCGTGACTTGTACAGATTGCCAATTCATACCCTTTTCCATCTTCCTTCCCCATCGCCGGAAGAATTGCCGAATCTGGAGTCAAATTTCAGCGTTACCTATCTACCTAGTGCCCAAATAGGTTTATCAATAAGAACTCAGGATATCTGGCAATGGCAAAATCAATTATTGCTCAGTATTGAACATCCAGAGAATACAGGTTATCCCCCACTCAAATTTGCCAAACTTGAGTCGGAAGTTGTTAGCCAGATGTTCAATAATATCCAACGAATTCAGGGTTCAGAAGCTACAAAAAATATTGTTGAAAACGCCTTATTTGATAATTACAATATCTTACATTTTACTGGTCATGTCACTAATAATTTAATTGAACCCAAAAACTCAGAATTAGCATTAGCCGGTGAAGACAAAATTACTCTAGCTGAAATCTGCCAACAAAATCTAGCGAGTTACAACCTTATTACCCTCTCCGCCTGTGAAAATTTAAGTACTAGCAACCACACTATCAGCAGCGAATATGTAAGTTTAGTGACTGGTTTTGTGAGTCAGGGCGTTCCTCATGTAGTGAGTACTCTCTGGAGTGTAGAATCTTCAGCTAGTGCCTTGGTGATGATAGAGTTTTACCGACGATTACAGCCCAATAAATCAGCAGTTATTGCCTTAGCTGAAGCAACGCGATGGCTGAAAGAACTAACTGCTGGAGAACTGACAAAATGGTATGAAGATGTCTTAAATAATTTGCATCCTGAAGAATTGCGAATTCAAACTTATTTAGCGACACAACTATATAGAAATAGTAAAATGGCATCAGATAAAAATCTTTATAATCATCCTTACTACTGGGCAGCATTCACGATTACAGGTAAGCCGAATTAATCTTTTGAAACTTAGTCAAAGTCACGTCGCTTCTCTACGAGACGCTGCGCGAACGCTCCGAATTCAAAATTAAAAATTAAAAATTCAAACATTTTTAATCCCCATAAATAAATTTAGTTGCTCTGTCAAGGGACGCGGTATTTCTCTCTACGAGACGCCAAAGGCGAACGCGCAGTGCCACTCGTTATACATTTTTTTCTTCTCCATAAATAAATTTACTTGCTCTGTATCCTTTTCTGTTTTGGTCAGAATTTAGGAGTCAGAATAATGGAAGAATCAGCAGCTAACTTACTTTACTTATGAATGTACTTGTGATCAAGCGGTTCTCGGTTGAGTAGGTACTGAACCCCACCCCCAGCAAGAACTGCCTTTTATCAAGCTACCATTTTAAAACTTGCAAAAGCCTTGATCTACAAAACTTTTGAATGCGTGATTTTTGAATGCGTGACTTCCGCCTTGCGGTAATGCATCTTGTGGAAGTTCCTCAAATATCGATATCCATAGGAGACTAGAGAAAGAAGAAGAAAATATATCTGATACGTTTTCAAGCAGCAAAGGCTGTAACTAGTTAAGGAGGATTTATGCGTGCAGTACTAATGGCGGGGGGTTCGGGAACGCGGCTTCGCCCGTTAACTTGCGATCTGCCTAAACCGATGGTGCCGATCCTTAATCGACCAATAGCCGAACATATTATCAATCTCCTCAAAAGACATCAAATTACAGAAGTTATTGCGACATTACATTATTTACCTGATGTCTTGCGAGACTATTTCCAAGATGGCAGTGATTTTGGCGTCCAGATGACTTATGCCGTCGAAGAAGATCAGCCTCTGGGTACAGCAGGCTGTGTGAAAAACATTGCTGAACTTCTTGATGAAACCTTTTTAGTCATTAGTGGCGATAGCATAACAGATTTTGACCTCACGGCAGCGATCGCATTTCACAAACAGAATAAGTCAAAAGCTACTTTGATTTTGACCAGGGTTCCCAACCCGATTGAATTTGGGGTGGTGATTACCGATAAGGAAGCACGGATTCGGCGATTTTTAGAAAAACCCTCTAGTAGTGAAATTTTTTCTGATACCGTCAATACTGGCACTTACATTCTCGAACCAGAAGTTTTAGAATATCTGCCAGCAAACGTTGAATCTGACTTTTCCAAAGACTTATTCCCTTTGCTACTAGCAAAAGATGTAGCCCTGTATGGTTACATTGCTCAAGGTTACTGGTGTGATGTCGGTCACTTAGATGCCTATCGTGAGGCTCAGTATGACGCATTAGATCGGAAAGTGCAACTAGATTGTGCCTACAAAGAAGTTTCCCATGAATTATGGGTAGGTCAAAATACTTACATTGACCAGACGGCTGTGATTCAAACCCCAGTAGTGATTGGTGATAATTGCCGCATCGGGGCAAGAGTACAAATTGATGCGGGAACCGTAATTGGAGATAATGTCACTATTGGCGCTGATGCTAATCTCAAACGTCCGATAGTGTGGAATGGTGCATTTATTGGCGAGGAAGCAGCACTTTCTGCCTGCGTGATTTCCCGTGGCACTCGTGTAGACCGCCGCGCTCAAGTATTAGAAGCTGCGGTTGTGGGTTCGCTTTCCACGGTGGGAGAAGAAGCCCAAATTAGCCCTGGCGTGCGGGTTTGGCCCAGTAAAAAGATTGAGTCAGGGGCAGTTTTAAACATTAACTTAATTTGGGGGAACACCGCCCAACGGAATTTATTTGGTCAACGTGGTGTCCAAGGATTAGCTAATATCGACATCACCCCAGAATTCGCCGTGAAATTGGGATCTGCTTACGGTTCTACTTTAAAACCAGGTTCTAAGGTAACGGTTTCCCGTGACCAGCGTAATATCTCTCGGATGGTGACGCGATCGCTTATTGCTGGTTTAATGTCAGTAGGTATTGATATTCAAAACCTCGATGCTACAGCTATCCCCATTGCCCGCACGGTTATACCCACAATGTCGGTAGCTGGTGGTATCCATGTGCGGGTACACCCCGATCGCCCTGACTACATTTTGATTGAATTCATGGATGCCAAGGGCATTAATATCTCCAAAGCCCTGGAAAAGAAAATTGAAGGGGCTTACTTTAAGGAGGATATGCGGCGGGCGCTAATTCATGAAATTGGCGATGTGTCTTACCCCAGCCAAGTGAATGACCGCTACTGTACTGCTTTTGAAAAACTGTTGCATGTTCATACACTCCGCAACAGCAGAGCAAAAGTGGTGATTGACTATGTTTATGCCGTATCGGGGGCAGTTTTACCCCAAATGTTGGATAAATTTGGTGCTGATGCAGTGGTGCTGAATGCCAGTGTTACTAAAACGGCGATGTCAATCACTGACCGCGAAGGACTGCTGACTCAGTTAGGTCATGTAGTGGAGGCATTAAAAGCTAACTTTGGGGTGCAAGTATCCGCGAATGGAGAACAGCTAATTTTAGTTGATGAATCAGGCTTCCCAATTCGTGGGGAAATTTTAACAGCACTGATGGTAGACATGATATTAACCGCTAACCCTAGAGGAACAGTAGTTGTACCAGTTCATGCTTCCAGTGCTATTGAACAAGTCGCCCGCCGCCATGATGGTAGAGTGATTCGCACTAAAGCCAACCCTACAGCTTTAATGGAAGCTTGCCAGAAAAACCCGAATGTGGTACTGGGAGGTAGTGGAGAGACTGGTTTTATTTTCCCGCAGCTGCATCCGGGATTTGATGCCATGTTCTGCATTGCAAAGATAATTGAGATGTTGACTATCCAGGAGCGGAGTCTTGCTGCTGCGCGGTCAGAATTGCCCCGTGTAATTCACAAAACTTATACAATCCGCTGCCCGTGGACAGCTAAGGGTGCTTTGATGCGTTACTTGGTGGAAACTCATCCAGCTCAAAACCTAGAACTCATCGATGGAGTGAAAATTTGTCAACCCTACGATGACAGTTGGCTGTTAGTTTTACCAGATGCCAGCGAACCACTAGTGCATTTGTATGCAAATAGCAACGATCGCGAATGGGTAGATGAGACTGTGAGAAACTACCGCACCCGTGTTCAGTCGTTTGTGGAAAGACAACAAGAATATCAACCAGCCGAAGTTTAATTCGTAATTCGTAATTCGTAATTCGTAATTGAATTCTTTAATTACGAATTACGAATTAGCAATTACGAATTATGTTGAGCGGGGTTCAAAATTATTATTGAGAACATTCTGGTAAGTTTTTATTAGCGTAATTGCAATCAAAATAAATTAAAGCTTCTCTAGTAGAGTCAAAACTCCCATCTGTGTAGTATCGGTCACTATTTGGACTTGCTTCATATAACCAAACTTTCAAATAGTAACGACTATTATCATCGGTAGACCATAATTCATAACGGTAATCACCTCCTGAACCCTGACTATTTAAATAGTCAGCTAGTACTTTATTTGATGCAGACAACAAGCTCAATACAGTCAAAACAGGAATTACAGCTACTTTTAGTGTTTGGATGAATTTCATAAATGCACAAAAAATTTACTTTCTCTAGCTTCTGTTGCCGATGTATGTTTTGAAACCAGTAATAATTCGGAATATTGTCTGAGCATATCGTAAGCCACTTACAAGAATTTGGGGTTGAATGAACCGCCGCCCGCCTTTTCGGTTTGTTTCCTGAAATACTTTACAAAATTTTACTTAATTTAAATAATAAAAACTTTCAATAATTCTGGTAAAATATCTTCAGGCTTATTGAGATAGATATTCATTAAGCTAAGAATATATTTCAATAAGGCAAATAGGTATCCTGGCGATCGCAAAACTATATATCAGGTGAAAATATGTCGAAAAAAATCGGTCTGTTCTACGGGACTCAAACTGGCAACACTGAATCTGATGCTGAAAAAATTCGGGATGAGTTTGGTGGTGATGTTGTAACATTACATCCCATTTATGAAGCGGATACTACGACTTTTGATGAGTATGACTTACTAATTATTGGCTCTCCCACTTGGGATATTGGTCAACTTCAGAGCGATTGGGAAGGTTTTTTCTCCGATCTGGATGAAATAGATTTTAGTGGTAAGTTGGTTGCCTATTTTGGTGATGGAGACCAATATGGCTATGCCGATAACTTCCAGGATGCAATCGGAATTCTGGAAGAAAAAATTTCCCAGCGAGGCGGTAAAACTGTTGGTTACTGGCCAACTGAGGGTTATGACTTTGAGAATTCTAGAGCTTTGAAAAATGGCAAGTTTGTTGGGCTAGCACTTGATGAAGGTAGTCAATCTGATCTAACAGACGAGCGAATTAAAACTTGGGTCGCTCAGTTGAAGACAGAATTTGGTTTGTAGAGATTAGGGGCGCACAGCTAGCTGTGCGCCTTTATTTAAATTGATAATTTAGAAGTTATAGGTATTTATGTCTGATTCTTTTGATGTTTTGTGGTTAAGTGCTAGTCCTGTTTTGCAGCGTTTTGATAAACCATTACTTGAATATTTATCTGGGTATATGAGAATCGCCCAGTGGGAATACCAGCAAACCAAAGATGAAGCCAGTTGCATAGATCAAGCTGTGGAGTTGCTGTATGAGTTTTTAGAATGGCGCGATCGCCCTGTGCATTTGGCAGGTCATGGGATGGGTGGCGCGATCGCCTTAACCTTTGCTCGTCAATTTCCCAAAAAAGTGCGATCGCTCACTTTGCTAGCTGTAGCAGCTCAACCGGCAAACAATTGGCACGCTCACTATTACTTTCAACGACAACTTTTTAGCATCAGCCGTGAGCTAGTTTTGGCAAGCAGCGTTCGCAGTCTATTTGGAAATCAGCCACCTCATACCACTAAAAAGTTAGTAGCTGCCTTAGATAAAGATTTAGAACAATCTCCCTCGTCACACTCTTTATTTAAGTTGGTTGATTTACTCAAGGGTGGAGTTTCTATGCCAATGATGGTATGTGGTAGCAAGAGTGATCCGGTAGTCAACCCAACTGCATTGCATGACTGGTTGAATTGGTTGAAGCCAGAAGATAAACTTTGGGAATGCCCAGAAGGATATCATTTTTTTCACTACTTTTATCCTCAACAGGTTGGTGAAGAGATTTTAAGTTTTTGGAAACACCACCATCCACATTTAGTAGAAGCATCTGCACTATCTTTTAGCACTTCTACAAATTAATAACTTTGAGAGTGCGATGCCTACGGTGGTCACTGAGCGACTTGCCTTGAGCGAAGCCGAAAGGAGCCGAAGTGCGGTCTACGCCTACGCACTTGTGAAATTTGGGGTGTACTGGGGTGCGATGCCTTTGGCGTTGGCGTTGCGATCGCTAATTATTTTACCACTCATTATTGATGGTTTATCGTCTCAAGCTGGGTGTAATCATTCGGATAGGCGTTCTCGAAAATAAAGGCGATATAAATTACAAAGGCATTGAACTTCATTTCCTTTAAATTCAATTAAGCCTAGACTGCGTAATTTAAAACTTTGTACAGAGTCTAACTTCACAGGAATATCACTCTCAATCACTTTTTTCATCGCTGCTTTTAACAATTTATCTTCTTCCAGTAGTGAAAGATAGGGATGTAAAAAGCCTCTAAATAATCCCTCATCAGTAGGAGCAACTTTCAGAAATTGTTTTAAAGTTAAATTACCTGTGGCAATTTGATAAAGAGCAGTCCTTAATAAATAAGGATGACCATCAATCATTCCCCTTAATTGTCCGATTTGTGTATCCGACCAATTTAATTTATGTCGTTCGACTAATTCTTTTATTTGTGTGACGTTGAATTCTCCGATTTCAACAGATAAACCCACATTAAAGGGGGACTGATTGACATTTAAGGAAACATATACTTCTTGAGAATGAGCAATTACTAAACGCAATCTTTGCCAGATTTCTTCGTTTTTACCGTTTTCATGCCAAGCTCGGAGTAGAGCAAAAAATTCTTGAGCAATTTCGGGATAAGGAAAAATTTTATCAATATCATCTAAGCCTAATACTAGGGGAACATCAATATTTTTTAATAAATAGTCTTTTAAATAATTAGTGCAGTTAACTTGACTGCTTAAGCGTCTTTTCCAAGATTGATCTATTTTATCTTCTAGCCCTAATTCATAACTCAGAGTTGCACAGAATGCCTGTAAGAAATTATTGAGATCGGTAAGATTTTCTTGACTCCATAAATTAAGAGAAACTGTGCGATAACCTTTTTGTTTACTATGCTCAAGAATGCGGCTCATTAAAGAAGTTTTACCCATCTTTTGCGGCGCTTTGATGCGGATTAACGCCCCTGGTTGGAGGATGGATTCATAACATTTAATTTCCACCTCTGGACGCTCGATATAAAAGGGGGAGTTAAGAGGAACTTGACCATCAGTATTTTCAAAAATCACTGAGGAGTTGTTCTGTTTGACTTTTGGTGTTGATTGTTCAACAATGCCTAGATTAATTAGCAATTGTTGCTTAATAAACTGACTCACTCCCTTGTAGACTAAATTCTCTGTTGATTTTGGCTTGGTGATAGAAAGATGATCATCATCTGTAGCGGTAGGTTGGACATCTTTGATGCTTGGGTTAGCGCTATCTGGGTCTACAACTAAAAAACCTTGAGTGGGCTTAGTTTCAAAATAAACTTTTGTAGTAATTTCCAAGGAATCAACATTTTGCCTATACCACTCGTTAAGTTGACGCAGTTGGGGAATATGTGCTTTCAATTCATTAACACTAACAGAAGTTCGTGCCAAAATACCAATTTTATCGACTAAGTTAGCGAGATGAGAACCAGTGTGAGGAGTGGATAGAAATACAATGCCTTTTGTCTGTTGAATAACTGCTTTTTTTTGAAAAGTCTGAGCATTACGCAGCATTTCTTTGACTAATAATCCACCCATACTATGAGCGATAAAAATTATTGGGTATTTTCCAATATCATAAACTTCTAAATATTCTTGTAAATTACTAGCTCTATCAAAGAGTGGCATTGTTGAACCTCTCCACTCAAAGGGTTCAGCTTTGTAGCCAAAAGACCAAATACCTAAATCTGGTCTTTCTTGTGCAAGCCACGTTAAGCAGAAATTATCATCGTTGCGTAGTTCTTGTGGATGCCAAGTTCCTCGTGCGTGACCACCTAACCCGTGAACAAAAATCACATCTCCGCACCGCTTAGGGTTGTCACATCCCGATATTTTGATTAAACCAGTCATCTCTGCGGGTTCAGGTTTTGGGGGTTTATAAAAAATGTTAAAGGGCATAGATATTATGGGGAGAATTAGAGGATAACAAATTCTTCTTATGCCACCGCCACAGCGCGACTTAAAACTAGGATACAGCGATCGCGTCACTACCCGGACTACGGTGTACACAGAAGCCGTATCACCCCCCTTAATCCCCCCTTATAAAGGGGGGAAATGAGATTTCCGGTTCCCTCCCCTTCACAAGGGGAGGGTTAAGGTGGGGTAAAACCTGTCTTCTTCAGCTATTTTCAGACTTATGTGTACACCGTAGCTTAAAAAGGGGGGAACTTCTAAAGCCCCCTTTTTAAGGGGGTTGGTCGATGTGAGTGCGTAAGTCCTAAAAGTGATTATCAACGGGCATTGAATACGCTGCGGTATATTCACGCCAATCCGAAAGCAGCAGGAATGCAAGAAGGCTTTTTCTATGATTTTAGTAATTATGGAGTCTATGACCGACTTGGCGATGATGGTTTAACAACTTGGCATCCGGCTTTTTTGGCTCTGGGTAAAACTTTGAATGAATGTGCTGCTAAATATCGGGGTTTTTGTAAGAAGTACAAACCAAAAGCGATAATAGAAAAACGTTATTTTTGGGGTAATCAATTTTTGCCTAAAGTAATTAAAGGCAAAGGCAAAAAAGCATCACCAGGACAGATGCGATTACCTGGGGATACTTGGGAGGCAAGTAATCTAGAAATTGTTAATGTGGCTGAGAAATTTATTTTTGCTAATTGTTATAATCCGCAAGTTGCAGGGATGATTTTTAGAAATCACAATCAATGATTTGAGATGAAGATAGGAGCAGTGTCTCTATTTATTACTAAAAATGTCTTTTTTAGAGGAATTTGCTACTTACTGGTAATATCAGCGACTCTAAATTAGCTCTTCTCAATTCCCTTTGTGTTGTTTGTTTTTTTTCTTTGGGTTGTGCATTGCCTAGATATCGAATCTCCCAAAGCCTTATTACTGCGTGGAAAATATCCCAGGAATAAATCTTTACAATTCTCTGAAAGCCTTATCTGTTACAATTTACAAGTCTCTGCATGAAGAAAGAAGTACACCCACCCCACCCGTCCCGTCAGCCCGTCGTTCGGCTCCCCATGCCAAAATACATATGGGAGTTCACCTTTCAATGAACCTCCACCCTCCAAAACGTTCAATGAACCTCCACCCACCATCGCAAGGTTCATGGGTAATTCCTCATATCTTCTCCACTCCCCATCCTGTCCTCTCCATCCCACACTTTTTGCAAAATCATTATACCCTTTTTCGTTCCAATTTTTCCATTCTTCCTTCTCCCAATCAAAATCGAGAGAATTTCCACTAGCCAAATATATTTTTTTCTGGACACTATAACCAAAATACCCCTTAGAGTTATTAACCCAAAGTGTATCTAGTTGTTTTAAATCCTTACAATTAAAGTTTTCGACATCGGTTAAATCTAAATAGCGTTGTTCTTCCTTTCCTGCCGAATAGAGAATAAACTGCCAATTTTTTGAATCTGCTTCCCTCCATCTTTGTTGCTTCATCAAATACTCTAATTCATTTAATAAATGTTTCTTTAAAGATTGAGCATAAACTAGATTTGAGCTATCAAGTTTTTTAAGTTGACGATAAAGCAAAGCTACAATATCAGCATTGCCATTGTAGAGAATATTTAGGTCTAAGCTGAATAATTCAACATTAGATTTAAACTTAGATTTCAGACTACTGATAGAATCAAATGCTTTCTTATAATCTGCTAAAGCCTTAGATTGATTTGAGCGTTCCTCTAATTTACCTTTAACGTAGTTAATATAAACTAAAGTAGCTAAATTATCGGAAGTTTTATCAATTTTGTTTTCTATTATTGATAATTCTTCCAGGCTTTTAGTAAAATTTATTTCAGCTTTTTCTAAATCTTGTTTTTGATTTTGATCCTTGTCCGCATCAGCTAGATATTGATACCCTAAAACCAACGAACTATTTAATAAAGCCTCTTTTAGCTGAGAATTATTAATTTTCTTCTGCAAAATCAAACCTGCAATATTCAAAGACTGATTGGCTTCGTTTGTTTTTCCCTTTTGTTGCAGTTTAGAAGCCACTGCTGAAAGTTTTATAATTTTATCAATAGATTGGTTGAGTTCATTTGTATTTTTGTGAGCAGTTTGCAGCTGGATAAATGCACCTATGCCTAACAAACCTGTAATTCCTAAAGTAACAGATAAAACTACCACTCCAAAACGCATTCTTTTCCTAGCAGTTACTAATTGCTTTTCTGCTTTCTGTTTAGCTTTACCTTCAATTTGTCTAGCTCTTTCTGCTGCTTCTTTTTCTTTCCTTTCTCTTTCTAACTCTGCCTGTATTTCTGTTTCTGCTAGTTCCTCTTCTCGCTGTAGTGTGCGACTAGCGGCTAAAAATTCTCCATCTTGAAAACTTAAACTTTTACCTTTTGCCCAACTTTCCGCTTCTACTAAAGCTTGACCCCGCAATAACCGAGACTCATCCTGTGTCCCTGATAATATCCACTGACGATAATTCTCTGCATAAGGACGCAAACTGCCTAAAGTTTTCTCAATCCATAAGTTGTCAAAAATTGTTTGATAAATCAGGTTATAAACCTTTAACGTACTCTCTTGTTTAACAACAATTCCCGCTAACTGTAAATCACTCTGTTCAATACTACTATCAATATCTATTCCGCCTGAGTGCCATACTTGTTGATATAAATCTAACAAGTATGCTGCTTTCTGTTCATCTCTTTTTAAAATTCTATCCCGAATCGTTCTAAAGTGTTCCGGTTCATCTTGAGATTCCCAATTCTGAATCACTCTATCTCTGACTAAATTCTCTACAAAAGGAGCTTCTTCACCTGGAAATATTACAGTTGCAGATTTACGGACAAATTCGCAGACTTTTTGAGTCAAAAATGGCTGTCCTCCAGTCCAGTCTAAAATCGCTTTGAGTACGGCTTCCGGGTTGCTAGTTTGTCCAGATAATCCGTTGATTAAAGGTAAAGCTTCTGCAAATTCAAATCCGGTTAACTCAATTCCTTTGCCAATATTAAAAGGAGTGCGTTTTTTATCTTGAATTAACTCAGAAGGGGTAGCTACTCCCAAAAGCACAAAAGTAATGCGTTGATATTCAGGATTATCAACTCTTTGATTAAAGAATGCTCGAATTAAAGCAAAAAAATCATCAACCGGAAATTTTAAACTCAGAATACTATCAATTTCATCTATAAAAATAACAATCTGCGTGGAAACTAATTTGAGTAATTTGTCAATAAACTTACCAAAAATCTGCACATCAGAAAAGCGGGAATTTTCTTCCCATAACTCATCTATATCAAACTGCTCACCTAAGTTTAAACTTTCAGAACCAGCAATAGTATCAATAATCCCAGAATACCATTGTTCAGACTTTAGCCCTGATGTCCCAATTGCGGTTAAATCAATAGATACACAAGCAATTCCTTCACCCTGTAACCTTTGCATTGTGCGGACACGCAAACTCGATTTACCCATTTGTCGAGAGTTGAGGACAAAACAAAATTCTCCAGCTTTCACAGCCTGATACAAATCTGCATCAGCTTTGCGTGTGACGTAGGTAGGTGCATTAGCAGGAAGACTACCACCAAATTGATATTGATAATCTTGGGGAACAGGCGAGTTCATAGTCATACTCTATATGGGGAGTACCCAGGTGTATATCAATTAAGACACAATATACGGTTTAAAGATTGAAGTTTCTTTCACAAGTGCATGAAATTTTTGATTTACCAATTAGGAGAAGCAAGCTACAATCCAATCTACAATATCAGGCGATCGCGTAGCCCAGAGCAGGCATTGCACTTTTGATCTCAATGTCTGAGCCGTCCCCCCGATGCCTTGGCTACCTTGTATACACAAGTCCTATTACCCCCCTTAATCCCCCCTTATAAAGGGGGGAAACAGAAAAAATGTTGTTCCCTCCCCTTTATAAGGGGAGGGTTAGGGTGGGGTAAAACCGAGATTTATCAACTACTTGAGACTTGTGTGTACACGGTAGCCTTGCTAAGGGGGGACTACAGGGGGGTTAAAACGATCTCAAATTCTCACGAATGATTTAGGACTGCTATATAAGCAACAGATACCTCAAAGTCGTTTTGAAGTACTTCAACATCGTGTTGAGGTACTTCAAAGTCGTGTTGAGGTACTTCAAAGTCGTTTTGAGGTACTCCAAAGTCGTTTTGAGGTACTCCAAAGTCGTTTTGAGGTACTTCAAAGTCGTTTTGAGGTACTCCAAAGTCGTTTTGAGGTACTCCAAAGTCGTTTTGAGGTACTCCAAAGTCGTTTTGAGGTACTCCAAAGTCGTTTTGAGGTACTTCAAAGTCGTGTTGGAGTACTTCAAACTTTGTCGCACCGCGATCAAGTATACAGGTGCGTAGGCGTAGCCCGCCTTCTCTACGAGACGCTCCGCGAACGGCATCGCTTTCATAAATCTCCACAAACAAAGCGATGTCTACGACGGGCTATTCGGCGTCGCTTGACTTTTAAAACAGTCGCTACAATTATCCTTAAGTGAAGATTAGCAATCAGTTAGCTATAGACTCATTTTTTCGGTAATAGCCAATCGTATAAGTGCGTAGTTGGTGCTTTAGCGCTAAAGCGCCGACTACGAACCATGCCTACCCCTCAATTTAACCAATTAATTTCTGCCAGCTAACAGGCCCGACAATCCCATCGGCATCTAAACCATTTTGCTTTTGAAAGTTCTTAATAGCAACCTCTGTTTGCGGCCCGTAGACGCCATCATTGTCAACACCTAAACGGTATTGCAAGTATCTGACAACTGCACCACCGGCATGGTTTGGTCTGATAATTCGTTTTGCCAAAATTAGATTTATGGCATTCCATGTAGTTGAGTCAGCAATTCCAGTCGGTTGAACTCCAACAATAGTCTGAAATTTTTCTACGGCAGATTTTGTATTAGCCCCGGTGAAGCCATCTTCTACTAACACCTTACCATTTCTATCAGTTATTTTGAGTCGATTTAAGGATTTTTGCAGTCTGAGAATAGTGGCATCTGCATTATCTTCTTCATCTTGTACAGGGTTAACAGGAACACTTGGCAATTTACCAGTTAAGCCTTTGACGATCGCATTAGCCATTGCTTCAGGATTAAAAAGATTCATATCTTTTTGCGAATCGAGAAAGCAACATTCTATCAAGATAGCAGGCATATCTGTATTTTTCAGAACATACAAGTGCGAACCACTCTTAACGCCACGATTAAAAAATCCTAACTTGACAATTTCATCTAATACAGGTTTAGCGATTTTTCTCCCATTTTCGCTAGTTGCAAATACTTCTGTGCCATTAGCTTGTCTGTTAAAAGCATTAAAATGAATTGAAACAAAAGTATCTACTCTACTCGCATTAGCTATAGAACATCTTTTTGAGAGTGAGTCACGGACTGTACTAGCACTACTTGGTTTACATACTACGACTTCATTTCCTAAAGCTCTTAACTTGGCTATAACTCTATTGCCTACATCTAGAGTTAAATTATCCTCAACTTTGATGCCTCTAGCCCCTGTGTCTGGTGGACAATTGTGCCCACTATCAATTCCAAATTTCATGATTTAATCCTCAACTTACTTATTTTGATACTGCTTCAAAACTCTTCAAGTTTGAGAGGAAAAGTTTTGTTTGTAAATTTGTTTAGCTACTTATTGGCAACGTCTGCATTATTTTAACCATTAACATACTGATAAATAAAATAAGTTTTTTGCAAACTTTTTCAGCAGATTTTATGTATCAAAGCCTGCTTTTTGCAAGGTTTATTGGAAGAAAAAACACAACTCTCATAATTTATCAAAATCGGGAACAATATAGTGATTGTTGCAATAAACTGAAATGCAGCAATTACCCCCATCCTTAAAATAATAACGCTTCGTAAAAGTAGAAAGCTATGACAAATGTACCTAGTACAGCTTGGCGGAAGTTAAAAGTTAAAAGTCAAAAGGCTTTCTGGCTGTAATGAAATGGGAGGTTTATTTGCGCCGAGCTGTATTACTGCAAGAAGGCAGAGGGGTAAAAGCAAGAAAACCGATAACACAGGCTTTTGTGCCTGAATAAATGGGATGTTTATTTCCGCCATTCTGTACTAGTACGGCTAAATGACCAAAATCTGCTGGTAGATATTTAACAATCAGCCTGAAAGCAGGTTTAAGATCAAAATAAAGAAATATTTCGTAGCTTACAGGCATGAAACGCATCGTCTTGGTTGCTGGGTTTGAATCGTTCAACGCTGATTTGTATAGAAAAGCAGCTTTTTTGGCTAACTCTCGCTGTCCTGAGTTGGATATTCGGGTATTTAGCGATCGCGATCTTACCAACAAACGCACTGAGGTAGAAGCAGGACTTGATGGCGCTGATGTGTTTTTCGGTAGCCTACTATTTGATTATGACCAGGTTGTGTGGCTTTGCGATCGCATTGCCCAAATTCCCATTCGCCTAGTTTTCGAGTCAGCCTTGGAATTGATGAGTTTAACCAAGCTGGGTGACTTTGCCATTGGCGACAAACCCAAAGGAATGCCCAAACCAGTTAAATTCATCCTTGACAAATTTAGCAACGGACGAGAAGAAGACAAACTTGCTGGTTACATCAGCTTCTTAAAAATTGGCCCCAAACTACTGAAATATGTCCCAGTGCAAAAAGTCCAAGACTTACGCAACTGGTTAATTATCTATGGTTATTGGAATGCTGGCGGCCCAGAAAACGTCGTTTCATTATTCTGGACACTAGCAGAAAAATATTTAGGTTTAAAAGTCGGCGACATTCCCCCGCTAGTCGAAACCCCCAACATCGGATTACTCCACCCCGACTATCAAGGGTTTTTTGAATCTCCCCGCGAATATTTGGAATGGTATAAAACCCATTGTAGAGACGCGATTCATCGCGTCTTCCCAAATCGCGTATCCCCAAATCGTGTATCCCCAAATCGTGTATCCCCAGTTGTAGGAATTCTCCTCTACCGTAAACACGTCATCACGAAACAACCCTACATTCCCCAACTGATTCGCAGTTTTGTAAAAGCTGGTTTAACTCCTTTACCCATCTTCATCAACGGCGTGGAAGGACATGTGGCGGTACGAGATTTGATGACAAGCGACTATGAAATTCAACAACGACAACTAGGTAATATAGAGACTGCCTCACTATCAAGTGAAGCAGTAAAAGTGGATGCGATCGTTTCGACAATTGGCTTTCCTCTCGTGGGTGGCCCGGCTGGTTCAATGGAAGCAGGGCGTCAAGTGGAAGTAGCAAAACGCATCCTCACTGCCAAGAATGTACCTTATATTGTTGCTGCACCACTATTAATTCAAGATATTTCCTCGTGGACGCGCCAAGGTGTCGGCGGATTGCAAAGTGTGGTGTTGTATGCGTTACCAGAATTGGATGGCGCTATTGATACCGTTCCTCTCGGTGGTTTGGTGGGTGAAAATATTTATCTGGTTCCCGAACGGGTGCAGCGATTAATTGGTAGGGTAAAAAGTTGGGTGGCTTTGCGGCAAAAACCTGCATCGGAACGCAAGATTGCCATCATTTTATATGGCTTTCCTCCTGGTTATGGTGCTGTGGGTACAGCTGCATTATTAAATGTGCCGCGTAGTTTGCTGAAGTTTCTCCATGCACTTAAAGAACAAGGTTACAGCGTCGGGGATTTGCCTGATGATGGGGAAGAATTGATTCGCTCTTTGAAAGAGGCGGATGAAGCTAATCCTCTTGTGGGGCAGTCGTCTCGCCTGCCCCTAGATAATGGCGGGCAAGATGCCCACCCCACAAATACTGTCAATATTCGCACATTAAAAAAATGGCTGGGATATCTGCAAACCTCCCGCATTGAAAAACAATGGAAATCTCTCACGGGAACTGGTATTAAAACTTATGGCGACGAATTCCAGATTGGCGGTGTGCAATTAGGAAATGTCTGGATAGGCGTACAACCACCTTTGGGGATACAAGGCGACCCGATGCGCTTAATGTTTGAACGGGATTTAACGCCTCATCCGCAATATGCTGCTTATTATAAATGGTTGCAAAATGAGTTTGAAGCTGATGCTATAGTTCACTTTGGGATGCATGGGACAGTGGAATGGTTGCCTGGTTCTCCGTTGGGTAATACGGGTTATTCTTGGTCGGATATTCTGTTAGGAAATTTGCCTAATCTATATATATATGCGGCGAATAATCCGTCTGAATCGATGTTGGCAAAACGTCGCGGTTATGGTGTATTGATTTCTCATAATGTACCTCCTTATGGGCGTGCAGGTTTGTATAAGGAATTGGTGGCGTTGCGGGATTTGATTGCGGAGTATCGTGAAGATCCGCAAAAGAATTATGTTTTGAAGGAAGGGATTTGTAAAAAAATTGTGGACTCTGGGTTGGATGCAGATTGTCCGTTTGAGGATGCGAAGAAGTTGGGGATTGCGTTTACTCCGGAGAATGTTCGGATGTTTAGGGGTTATGCTTTTGATGATTATTTGGTGGAGTTGTATGAATATTTGCAGGTTTTAGAAAATCGGTTGTTTTCTTCTGGGTTGCATACTTTGGGGGAAAGTCCGAATGAGGAGGAGTTGGGGTCGTATTTGGAGGCTTATTTTGGAGACGAACCGCCAAGACGCCAAGAACGCCAAGAGGAAAGAGAAGAGGAGGAAGGACTAATAAGGGATTTGTTGATGCAATCTACGGATGAGTTAACGAATTTGTTAAGGGGGTTGAATGGGGAGTATATTCCGCCTGCGCCTGGGGGGGATTTGTTAAGGGATGGGGCTGGTGTTTTGCCGACTGGGAGGAATATTCATGGTTTAGATCCTTATCGGATGCCTTCACCTGCTGCTTATGAACGGGGACGAGAAATTGCTCAAAAAATTATCGCCCAGCATTTGGATGAATATGGGAAATATCCTGAAACGGTGGCGGTGATGTTATGGGGATTGGATGCGATTAAAACTAAGGGTGAATCTTTGGGGATTCTGTTGGAATTGGTGGGGGCTGAACCTGTTAAGGAAGGAACTGGTAGAATTGTTCGTTATGAATTGAAGCCGTTGGCGGAGGTTGGACATCCCCGCATTGATGTGTTGGGTAATTTGTCTGGGATTTTCCGGGATAGTTTTGTAAATATCATCGAATTGTTGGATGATTTATTTCAACGGGCGGTTGATGCTGATGAACCGGATGATCAAAATTTTATTAGAAGACATGCTTTGGCTTTGAAAGCCCAAGGTGTGGAAAATGCATCGGCGAGATTGTTTTCTAATCCGGCGGGTGATTTTGGTTCTTTGGTGAATGATAGGGTGGTTGATGGTAACTGGGAATCTGGTGAGGAGTTGGGGAATACTTGGCAAAGTCGCAATGTGTTTAGCTATGGGAGAGAAGATAAAGGTCAAGCTAGACCGGAAGTGTTGAATACGTTGTTAAAAACTAGCGATCGCATTGTTCAAGAAATCGATTCGGTAGAATATGGTTTAACTGATATTCAGGAATATTACGCTAATACTGGCGGTTTGAAAAGGGCAGCAGAAAAACAAAGCGGTAAGAAGGTTACAACCAGTTTTGTGGAAAGTTTCTCGAAGGATACTACACCGCGCAATTTGGATGATTTGCTCAGAATGGAGTATCGCACTAAGTTGGTAAATCCCAAATGGGCGCAAGCAATGGCGAATCAAGGTTCTGGTGGTGCTTTTGAAATTTCCCAACGGATGACGGCGTTGATTGGTTGGGGTGGTACTGCCGATTTTACCGATGATTGGGTTTATGACCAAGCCGCAGATACTTATGCGTTAGATGCAGAGATGGCGGATAAATTACGCAAGGCAAATCCTGAAGCTTTTCGCAATATTTTAGGGAGAATGTTGGAGGCGCATGGGCGAGGTTTCTGGGAAGCTGATGGTGAGAAGTTAGATAAGTTGCGCCAGTTGTATGAGTTGACAGATGAAGAGTTGGAGGGAGTGACGGTTTAATTCAGTATTTATACTGGATTAATATTTAAATTATCTAAATAGAATAATTAAACCAATTTATATGCAGAATACATCCCTAAAAATTGGCTGTTTCTGTCTATATTTTTGTATGCCACCAAACAAATATTATTCATAATGATGGTTCTCCAAAATTCTCTGAACATATCTACACGTCTTGAAGATGTCTCGCGCGAACTATGGCAATTTCTTGGTTCCTATGAATCTTGCATAAATGATCCAGCCAAGTGCAAGCATATACACCAGAAGCTCTCACACTTCAACCAGAATCATTCAGACAACTCAGACCATATCTATGATGTTATCCAAGGCTTATCAAAAGGATTTTATCTGATTAAATCTGGCTTAGAATGGCAGGAGCCGGCTGTTGGCCATAGCTTAGTTGACAAACCCAATGATACACATAAAGCACGTGGTATTCAGTGGCGACTTGTGATGACCTGGGGTGGATTTGAAACAATTACAAAAACATTGCTATTGAAAAAAGGTGATGGAGGTCTAAAGACAGAAAATATTAAAGATTTCACGGTTAAATGTGATTTACCAAACAATTATAATCCATTAAATCCACCCGATTCAACAAGAGTCAATCTTGAGAGATGGCTTAATAAAAATCCATCAATTAAAGGAAAGAGCGCACTTGCAGATTTTCTCAGTCTTGGAAATGGAGATCAAGAAATCATCGAAAATTGGATAGTGAAATCTCAACCTGTTTCTAACTGGGTTGAAGCTGTAAGACTCGCAAAAGCACTGCGGAATGCAACGGCTCATGGCGCTCTTTCAGCAAGTAAAGTTAAAGAATGGGGACTCCAAAAGCCGCTTCTAACTTTATCAGATAACCTGGCAGAAATTGTTGTGGCTGGAATGCAAAAGCTAATATAGTTATAAACTTTAATTGAGGTATTTGGGGTTGGGTATGGAAAACTCTTTTACTGCTGTATATGAACAGTTAGATGATTGGTATATCGGCTACGTTCAAGAGTTACCTGGTGCAAATGTCCAAGAGAGAACTCTGGAAGAAGCTAGAGAAAGTCTACGGGAAGCGATAGAGTTAATTCTAATATCAAATCGGGAACTCGCAGAGCAACAACTCTCCGGTAAAGATGTCCTCCGTGAACAGATTAATGTCAAATTATAGTGAAAAGACGTGAATTGATTCGCCATTTGGAAAAGAACGGCTGTTTGTTTCTTCGAGAGGGTGGAAGGCATACCAATACAGTTCGGTTAACGTGTTTATTCGTCGAAAATCCCCCCAACCCCCCTTAAGAAGGGGGGCTTTTCATTCTTATTACCCCCTTTTTAAGGGGGTCGCCACAGGCGGGGGGATCTTATCCGAACCGTATTGGAAGGCATACGATTTATTACAATCCATCAAACAACAGAACCTCGGCAGTTCCAAGACATGCTGAGATTATTGATATTCTAGCTATTAAGATTTGCAAAGATTTGGATATTTCCCCACCCTAGTGTTGTAGTGGTATGGCACAGCTAAAATAGTGCAATAGAAAAATTGAGTTATGTTTTTAAAATACCAATTGCCTTATTGCACTAGATGTGCCCTCCTATTCTTATTTCTTCAACTGCTGCACAAACGCATTATGTTCCGGTGACTTCAACCCTGCTTGCACAACCTCCAACACTCGCACCATCTGATTCTTTAACAGCGCCTCCACCGCTAACCACAAACCCGGAAACACCTGAGAGCGAATAATTCCATCTGCACCGGGAGATAGCAATTGATAGTCGCCATCAATTAGGCAAAACCATTCAATTTGATTCTCGTAAGATTGCCAGATTACGTACTCCAATACCCCATTACGGCGATAAACCTGCTTTTTGCTGCCTCTATCAATAGCGGCACTACTCGCTGCAATTTCAACAATCAATTCGGGAGATCCTTCAATGTAACCGTCGCTGCTTAAACGGGTTTGTCCGCCTGCGTCTGGTTCAATAAACAGCACTACATCTGGCTGGGGTTCATTGTCTAAATCTAGTCTGACGGTTGGTTCAACGCTTAAATCAACGCCAGGAGTTAATGATTGGTAGACTCCTAACCAAGTTATCACCCGACTGTGGGGTTTGCCATGCTGCTCATGTCTTACAGGAGATGCGATGTAAACGATTCCTTCAATCAGTTCTGCTTTCTTGATATGGGGTGCAGCCGCATAACGCCGTTCAAATTCAGGGCGAGTTAGGCGATCGCCACTTTCAAGCGGAGGCAGATGTCTCTGGGCTGAGTACTCTCTAACCATTTGCCAATCCTTGGAGGTGCAGGATACTTTTGACTTTAGCAAACCTTCAGTTCTCAGTTAGGATTTCTTGATTTGCTGCTTCCCTCAAATTCCAAAAATCATAAAACGTAATCTTAATTCTCATCGTGTGTTCTACCGTGCGATCGCTTACTCGCCCAAGTTAGGCATCGCCGACAATTGATGCTGCATAACAGAGTTCAACTAGCTATGATTAGCTAAGTGGTATGCCAGATACATCGACGGCAATACCATTTAGTTAGCAGTCTTTATCAACTGCTTACACTCGCACCCATATAAAATTAGTTTGATCCACTTTCTATTCCCTACTCTCTATTTTGATCCGCATTACCTAAAAGTTATCTCACTAGGTACGGGCTGCAAAAAATACAAAAAATTCCTCAAGAATCAAGATTAAGGATAAGGCTATGGCAACCGAACAGTTAACTAGAGACAGCGATAATCTAGATTTAAATCAGCTACTAAGAACGCTGAATGCTGTTAAACAGGGTGACTTCTCGGCTCGGATGCCTATAGACCATACTGGTGTAGCTGGGAAGATAGCTGATACGCTTAATGATATTATTGATCAAAATGAGCGGATGGCGGCAGAACTACAACGGATTGGTAACGTTGTCGGCAAAGAAGGCAAAATTGCCGATCGCGCCTCTCTCGGAGATGTTCGTGGTTCCTGGTCAGATTGTGTTACTTCTGTCAATAGTCTAATTACAGATTTAGTTCAACCAACAGCTGAAACTACTCGGGTAATTCGGTCAGTCGCTAATGGTGACTTATCGCAAACGATCGCAACAGAAATTGATGGCAGACCCCTCCAAGGTGAGTTTCTCCAAACTGCTAATATCGTCAACACGATGGTGGATCGGCTTGGTTCCTTTGCATCGGAAGTAACAAGAGTTGCCCGTGAGGTGGGAACCGAAGGTAAGTTGGGCGTTCAAGCCGAAGTGCAAGGTGTTGCTGGCACTTGGAAGGATTTGACTGATAACGTTAACTTGATGGCGGGTAATCTCACCGGACAAGTTCGCAACATTGCCGAAGTTGCCACTGCGATCGCTAACGGTGACTTATCCAAAAAAATTACTGTCGATGTCAAAGGCGAAATTCTGGAGTTGAAAAACACCGTCAACACGATGGTGGATCAGCTTAATTCTTTTGCATCGGAAGTAACGCGAGTTGCGCGTGAGGTGGGAACTGAAGGGAAGTTGGGCGTACAAGCAGAAGTTAAAGGAGTGGCAGGTACTTGGAAAGATTTAACCGACAACGTTAATTTGATGGCAGGGAATTTGACAGCCCAAGTCCGTAACATTGCGGAAGTAACAACGGCGGTAGCGAATGGCGACTTATCGAAAAAAATCACTGTGGATGTCAAAGGCGAAATTTTAGAGTTGAAAAACACCGTCAACATCATGGTGGATCAACTTAATTCCTTTGCATCGGAAGTAACAAGAGTTGCGCGTGAGGTGGGTGCTGAAGGAAAATTAGGTGGTCAAGCAGAAGTTCGCGGGGTAGCGGGTACGTGGAAAGACCTTACCGACAGCGTAAACTTTATGGCGGGAAGCTTGACGGCACAAGTGCGGAATATTGCGGAAGTGACAACGGCGGTTGCAAATGGCGATTTATCCAAGAAAATCACTGTTGATGTAAAAGGTGAAATTCTGGAGTTAAAAAACACCATCAACACAATGGTGGATCAGCTTAATTCCTTTGCATCGGAAGTCACAAGAGTTGCGCGGGAGGTGGGAACTGAAGGTAAGTTAGGCGTACAAGCAGAAGTCCGGGGAGTAGCGGGGACTTGGAAAGATTTAACTGATAACGTTAACTTAATGGCGGGTAATCTCACCGGACAGGTGCGAAATATTGCCGAAGTTGCGACTGCGATCGCAAATGGTGATCTATCTAAAAAAATCACCGTCGATGTCAGAGGTGAAATTTTTGAACTCAAGAATACCATCAATATAATGGTGGATCAACTCAGTTCCTTTGCAAGTGAAGTTACAAGGGTTGCTCGTGAAGTGGGCAGTGAAGGTAAACTGGGTGTGCAAGCCGATGTGCGCGGCGTGGCTGGCACTTGGAAAGATTTAACCGATAGCGTAAACTTCATGGCAGGAAGTTTAACGGCACAGGTGCGGAATATTGCCGAAGTGACTACGGCGGTTGCAACAGGCGACTTATCCAAGAAAATCACCGTCGATGTCAAAGGTGAAATTCTGGAACTCAAAAACACCATTAACACAATGGTGGATCAACTCAATTCCTTTGCTAGTGAAGTGACGCGGGTTGCCCGTGAGGTGGGAAGTGAAGGGAAGTTGGGTGTGCAAGCAGAAGTGCGCGGCGTGGCTGGCACTTGGAAAGACTTAACCGACAGCGTGAACTTCATGGCGGGAAGCTTAACGGCGCAGGTGCGGAATATTGCCGAAGTAACTACGGCGGTTGCAACAGGCGACTTATCTAAGAAAATTACCGTTGATGTCAAAGGTGAAATTCTGGAGTTGAAAAATACCATCAATACAATGGTGGATCAACTCAGTTCCTTTGCAAGTGAAGTGACGCGAGTTGCGCGTGAGGTGGGAACTGAAGGTAAATTGGGTGTACAAGCAGAAGTGAAAGACGTTGCTGGGACTTGGAAAGATTTAACTGACAGCGTGAACTTCATGGCGGGAAGCTTGACGGCACAGGTGCGGAACATTGCCGAAGTGACAACTGCGATCGCCAATGGTGACTTATCCAAAAAAATTACTGTTGCTGTCAAAGGCGAAATTCTGGAACTCAAGAATACCATCAATATAATGGTGGATCAACTTAATTCATTTGCAAGTGAAGTAACGCGGGTGGCGCGGGAAGTGGGAAGCGAAGGGAAACTAGGCGTACAAGCAGATGTGCGCGGCGTAGCTGGCACTTGGAAAGACTTAACCGACAGCGTGAACTTCATGGCGGGAAGTTTAACGGCACAGGTGCGGAATATTGCCGCAGTCACCACCGCCGTAGCTAATGGCGACTTATCTAAGAAAATCTCCGTTGATGTCAAAGGTGAAATTTTAGAGTTGAAAAACACCGTTAACACAATGGTGGATCAACTCAATTCCTTTGCATCGGAAGTAACGCGAGTTGCCCGTGAGGTGGGAACTGAAGGGAAGCTGGGTGTACAAGCAGAAGTTAAAGGTGTAGCCGGAACTTGGAAAGATTTAACTGACAGTGTAAACTTCATGGCGGGAAGTTTAACAGCACAGGTGCGAAACATTGCCGAAGTTACCACAGCCGTCGCAAATGGCGACTTATCCAAGAAAATCACCGTCGATGTGAAAGGTGAAATTCAGGAACTTAAAAACACCATTAATACAATGGTGGATCAGCTAAATTCTTTTGCATCAGAAGTTACAAGAGTTGCCCGTGAAGTGGGAACGGAAGGTAAACTTGGTGTACAAGCTTACGTCAGAGGAGTTGCTGGGACTTGGAAAGATTTAACAGATAACGTTAACTCAATGGCGGGGAACCTCACCGGACAAGTTCGCAACATCGCGGAAGTGACAAAAGCGGTAGCGAATGGCGACCTTTCTAAGAAAATTACCGTCGATGCCAGAGGCGAAATTTTAGACTTGAAGAACACCACCAACACAATGGTGGATCAACTCAGTTCCTTTGCATCAGAAGTAACGCGGGTGGCGCGGGAAGTGGGAACTGAAGGGAAGTTAGGCGGACAAGCGCAAGTCCAAGGTGTTGCAGGGACTTGGAAAGATTTAACAGATAACGTTAACTCGATGGCGGGGAACTTAACGGCGCAAGTGCGTGGTATCGCCAGAGTTGTAACGGCGGTTGCTAACGGAGACTTGAAACGGAAACTGATGTTAGATGCTAAGGGAGAAATTGAAACCTTGGCAGAGACAATCAACGAGATGATTGATACTCTAGCGACATTTGCCAATCAGGTAACTACAGTAGCGCGGGAAGTGGGAATCGAAGGGAAGTTGGGCGGACAAGCTAGAGTCCCTGGCGCGGCTGGAACTTGGAAAGATTTGACAGATAATGTAAATGAACTTGCTGCTACACTGACAACTCAGTTAAGAGCGATCGCAGAAGTTGCCACAGCTGTAACTAAAGGTGATTTAACTCGTTCAATTGCTGTCGAAGCACTAGGGGAAGTAGCGATACTCAAAGACAACATCAACCAGATGATTGCTAATCTGCGGGAGACAACGCAGAAAAACACCGAACAAGATTGGTTGAAAACTAACCTAGCCAAGTTTACCCGAATGCTCCAAGGGCAGCGAGACTTAGAAACCGTATCTAAACTAATTCTCTCAGAACTAGCACCCTTGGTAGGAGCGCAACACGGTGTATTCTTCCTGATGGAGTCTGGGGAAAATATACCATATTTGAAATTAATTAGTAGCTACGCTTACCGCGAACGCAGACATTTGGCTAACCGTTTCTACTTGGGTGAAGGTTTGGTGGGACAATGCGCTTTAGAAAAAGAGCGAATACTGTTAACCGACGTACCAAGTGATTATGTCAGAATTGCCTCTGGTTTAGGAGAAGCAACTCCACTTAATGCCGTGGTGTTACCTGTACTTTTTGAAGGCCAGGTGACAGCAGTCATAGAATTAGCTTCATTCCGTCGGTTTAGCGAAATTCATCTGACCTTCTTCGACCAACTTACCGAAAGTATAGCGATCGTCCTCAACACGATCGCAGCATCCATGCGAACTGAAGAATTACTCAAGCAGTCGCAATCTTTGGCTGAAGAACTCCAAACCCAGCAAGATGAACTCCGGGAAACCAACAAGCGTTTAGAACAACAAGCCCAATCACTCAAAACCTCGGAAGATTTACTCAAAGGACAACAAGAGGAGTTGCAACAAACCAACGCTGAGTTAGAAGAAAAAGCAGAGTTGTTGGCGATGCAAAAGCAAGAAGTCGAGCGCAAAAATCGAGAAATTGAACAAGCAAGACTCTCTTTAGAAGATAAGGCTGAACAACTCGCCCTTTCTTCAAAATACAAATCAGAGTTTCTCGCCAACATGTCCCATGAACTGCGGACACCGCTAAACAGCTTGTTGATTTTAGCGAAGTTGTTGTCAGATAACATTGATCACAACCTCAGTGCCAAGCAAGTCGAATACAGCCAAACAATTTACTCAGCAGGTAATGATTTGTTGGCGTTAATCAATGACATTCTGGATCTCGCCAAAATTGAATCTGGAACTATGTCGATTGACATGACCCAAATGCCATTGACAGAATTGGGCGAACAGATTGAGCGCACCTTCCGACAAATCGCTCAAAGCAAAGGACTTGCTTTCACAATTGAATTGACTCCCGAATTGCCCACAACCATCTATACAGATGTCAAACGCTTACAACAAGTGTTAAAAAATCTCCTCTCCAATGCTTTTAAATTTACAGAAAAAGGGGAAGTACGCTTACAGATTGCGGTGGCGAAGCAAGGGTGGAGCAACGACCAAGTAACTTTAAATCGCGCCCAAAATGTCATCGCCTTCTCAGTCAGCGATACAGGTATTGGCATTGCGCCCGACAAGCAGAAAGTGATTTTCGAGGCATTTCAGCAAGCCGATGGCTCTACCAGTCGCAGATACGGCGGTACTGGATTGGGCTTATCAATTAGCCGCGAAATCGCCCGTCTCTTTGGCGGCGAAATTAAACTAATCAGTCAACCCGGTCAAGGTAGCACCTTTACATTCTACTTCCCACAATTGAGTCCAGAGTCACGAGTTCCGAGTCCTGAGTCTACATTAAAACCATTCAGTACAGACGCGATTAATCGTGTCTCTACCCATTACCCACTCCTAAATGACGATCGCACTACTATTGAAAGAGGCGATCGCGTGTTACTAATTGTTGAGGATGACGTTAATTTTGCGCGTATCCTGCTAGATATGGCTCAACAGCACGGATTCAAGGTGATCACTGCTCAAACAGGCAGTACAGGTTTGATGCTAGCGCAGCAATTCCTGCCTTCAGCCATTTTGCTAGATATCAGGTTGCCAGAAATGGATGGTTGGACTGTATTAGATCGTCTGAAGCATGACCCAAATACGCGTCACATTCCTGTACATATCATGAGCGTTGAGGAAGGGAGACAGCGCGGTTTGCAACTAGGAGCGATCGCATATCTGCAAAAGCCCTTAACCAGCGAGACAATATCCGAGGCGTTGGCCAAAATTAAAGGTTTTGTTGAGCGCCAGGTGAAAAATTTGTTAGTAGTCGAAGACGACGACACTCAACGGCTGAGTATTGTTGAGTTGATTGGCAACAGCGATGTTTCTACCACTGCTGTGGACACTGGTGCAGCAGCTTTAGAAGCTATTCGCTCACAGCATTTTGATTGCCTCGTTCTCGATTTAGGGCTACCCGACATGACCGGGTTTGAACTGATCGAGCAGATAAAGCTTCTACCTCACGGCAAAACTTTACCAATCATTGTCTACACAGGTAGAGAAATTAGCAAAGCTCAAGAAACGGAACTCAGACGAATTGCCGAAACAATCATCATTAAAGATGTGCGATCGCCCGAACGTCTCCTCGATGAAACAGCATTATTTTTACACCGAGTCCAAGCAAATTTACCAGCACCCAAGCGACAAATACTTGAACAACTGCATTCCATAGACTACTTACTCGCTGGCAAAAAAGCGCTAATTGTAGACGACGATATGCGTAATATCTTTGCGCTGACAAGTATGCTGGAGCGTTATCAAATACAGGTTTTATATGCTGAAAACGGCAGCGAGGGAATTACCTTGTTGGAAACTACACCAGATGTTGATGTCGTTTTAATGGACGTAATGATGCCAGAAATGGATGGTTACGAAACAACACGCTTAATCCGCCAAAACGAGCAATTTAAATCTTTGCCGATTATTGCCCTGACCGCTAAAGCCATGCAAGGCGATCGTGAGAAGTGTATTGAAGCAGGCGCATCAGACTACATTACCAAACCCGTAGATACTGAACAACTGCTTTCACTATTGCGCGTTTGGCTATACCGTTAAAATAATTCGTAATTCGTAATTCGTAATTCGTAATTCGTAATACTTCGGCTACGCTCAGTACAAGTTCGTAATTCGTAATTCAGTTTTGCAACGGTGATTTAGACCCCGCCACAAAACTTGCTACTTTTTGAAGCAGGGGACTTAAACCCACAGAATTGGTTAACCAAAGAGAAAAGCGATTATGAAACACCTTGAGGGTAAAGTGGCGTTGGTAATACCATTTCACGAAAACAATGAAACAGATACAAACCCTAAAACGCAGACTAAGTAAGACTTTCTTAATTACGAATTACGAACTACGAATTACGAATTGGTGTAGCCACATCGCTGCACTTGCTGGTGAGCCAAATGTCATGCGCCGTACAGGACGTGTACAGATTGTTGCCGAACTAGCCAAGCAATATGGAATTGTAGATGAAAATGGCGATTGCCCCGCGTCGCTACGTTCTCTGCGTTTTGTGCTGCCGGCTGCATTACCTGTACTGAGAAAGTACTCATGGCTCATACCCGATATTAAAGTGCCGTGGTCACTACTGCTACTGGGGGCACTTGGTTCGCCTAAAATTTAATGAGCATAGGACATCGGGCATAGGGCAGGGATACTCATTAATGAGTCTTTGATACTCGTTCATCCACCTTTGATACTCATTAATCAATACGGTTCGATTAACGTTTGAATATTTTGAAGATCCCCCCAACCCCCCTTAAAAAGGGGAGCTTCTAACCCTCTTTTACCCCCTTTTTAAGGGGGTCGCCGTAGGCGGGGGGATCTTAACCGAACCGTATTGACTCATTAATGAGTCTTTGATACTCGTTCATCCACCTTTGATACTCATTAATGAGTCTTTGATACTCGTTCATCCACCTTTGATACTCATTAATGAGTCTTTGATACTCGTTCATCCACCTTTGATACTCATTAATGAGTCTTTGATACTCGTTCATCCACCTTTGATACCTCGTGAATGATATCATGTCCGCCAAATTACCCATAATAAAAGAACCCCACCCCGCCAAAGCTGTGCTTTGTCTCCCCTCCCCGCTTGCGGGGAGGGGTTCTTCGGGTTTAATAAGTAATCAAGCGGACATAATATAGGACTAGTATTTGATTTTTGAAATGCACGTAGTGGACTGTCTACGCAAAATAGTGCATTAGACGTAGGTTGGGTGGAGCGGAGCGCAACCCAACATATATCAGGATGTTGGCAATGGCTTAGCCTCCACCCAACCTACAATTTTTTTGCAATCATTAAAGCCTAGACAGTCCATTACAAGACTACCGAGATTTTTTCAGAAATCAAATATGATTCCTATATGAGTCTTAAATACTCGTTCATCCACCTTTAATACTCGTGAACAACCATAAAAACTTCGGCGTTGCATATTTGCGGGATGATTTTGCTAGTTTTGTGGGATGGGCATCTTGCCCGTCCCTTGTATTTCAGGGCGGGCGAGACGCCCACCCTACAAGAATCATCCCTTGATTCAGCAACGCCAAAACTTCACTTGCCCCCATCCTCAATGCCCAATATGCAAATTCTGTCGCCTCTTCACCAAACAAGCTGCTTGAGATCGTAAAACTTTGTATGCTGAATTAATAGGTCTTAATTAATAGTTCTTTTAAAACTGGTGCAAGAAGATTTTAGGCTAATTGTTGATTTAGTTTTAGTTTTAGGCGTTGCCGCCTGCGGTGGACTGTTGGCGGCACTTTTGCGACAACCCGTGCTGCTAGGGTATCTCATTGGCGGGATGATCGTTGGCCCAGCCGGACTGGGATTAATTAAAGAAGTTATTCAAGTAGAGACTCTGGCACAGTTCGGCGTTGCCTTTTTGTTATTCGCCTTGGGTGTGGAATTTTCCTTTGGGGAACTTAAGAAAGTAAAAGCGATCGCTCTTGGCGGAGGTGGACTCCAGATTGCTCTGACAATTTTAGTAACAGTTGTGGTATGCGGGTTAACCGGAGCCTGGGGAGCCTTACCTGCTAAGGGGATGTTTTTGGGGTGTATTCTATCCTTGTCTTCCACAGCAGTTGTCCTCAAATGCTTGATGGAGCGCAATGAAACAGAAACGCCTCACGGGCAAGTGATGCTAGGGATTTTGGTAGTACAGGACTTGGCACTGGGACTGATGTTAGCAGTCTTACCAGCCCTTAACCAACCCGCAGAAACTATTGGCATCGCTGTGCTGACAGCGCTGTTGTGGATTGCTTTATTCGCTGCTGGTGCAATAGCTGCGGGGATTTGGCTGATACCGCCTTTGTTACGACTGTTAGCCCGTACCGAAAGCCGAGAACTATTTTTATTAGGGGTTGTAGCTCTATGCTTGGGCATTGCTCTGTTGACAGAGCATTTGGGGCTGTCAATTGAGATGGGGGCATTTGTCGCCGGTTTGATGATTTCTGAGGTGGAGTACGCCGATCAAACCTTGACTTATGTCGAACCACTGCGAGATATCTTTGCCAGTTTATTTTTTGCCGCCATTGGCATGTTAATTGACCCAGTGTTTTTGTGGAACAACTTAGAATTGATTTTGGGGTTGGTAGCACTAGTTTTTGTAGGTAAATTTTTGATTATCACGCCCCTAGTAAAGCTGTTTGGCTACCCTTTGAAAACAGCGATAATCGTCGGTTTGGGACTGGCACAAATTGGGGAATTTTCCTTTGTTCTCGCTAGTGAAGGGCAAACTTTGGGGTTAGTCTCCCGACAAATATACTTATTAATTTTGGGAACCACCGCAGTCACTCTCATGCTTACTCCCTTTGTCCTGCGGTTAGTGCCATTTTTATTTAACTTTGCCGAATCAATGCCTTGGTTGAAACCGTATTTAGAAGAAGAAGAGGCGCGGGATGTGTCGGAAGATTTGCCTTTCAAAGACCATCTGGTAGTCTGTGGTTATGGGCGAGTCGGCAAAAATTTAGTGAAGTTGTTGCTGCAACACGACATACCTGTGGTAGTAATCGACCAATCAGAGAGTAGAATTCAGCAGTTGCGTGAGGCTGGGGTGTCTTATGTTTATGGCAATTGCGTGAGTTTACATGTTCTAGAAACCGCCGGGGTGAATCATGCCAAAGGAATGGCGATCGCACTTCCAGACCCCATGAGTACCCGTCTTTGCTTGAAACGCGCTTTGGAATTGCGCCCAGAATTAGATTTGGTTGTCCGTGCTACCCAGGATAAAAATATTGAAGTGCTGTATCAATTGGGAGCGAAAGAAGTTGTGCAACCAGAGTTTGAAGCCAGCTTAGAAATGGCAACTCATTTATTAACTAGCTTAGGCTTGTTGTCGCCAGATATCGTCCAACGGGAAATGCAGCAAATCCGCAACGATCATTATTTAGATTTTCGCCCAGAGCGTTCTGCTATTGAAGTTGCTCGTGATTTGCGCCAAGCAACTCGCGATCTAAATCAGCGCTGGTATCCTCTACCATCTGCTTCGCCCTTAATTGGCATGAGCATAGAAGAAGCAGATATGCGCTACTTAACAGGAGCGAGTTTGATGGCAATTCGCCGCGCTAACGGCGATGAAATCGATTATCCCAATAATCAAACCAAATTGGAAAAAGGCGATCGCCTGTTGGTAGTAGGAGCAGATGAAGAACTGGCGGCTTTGGCAGAATTCGCTAAAGGACAAGCTGCTGTTCCCGGAGAAAATAGTGCTTGTCAGTGGGTTACAGTGAATGCAGATACGCCAACGTTAGGTAAAACCCTTGCAGATTTAGATATCGGCAAGCAATATGGAGTACAAGTACAGGCGATCCGGCGCGATGGCAAGTTTATCCGCTATCCTGATGGCGGTATGGACTTGCGAGTTGGCGACCAAGTATTATTATGTGGGGGTTTGACAGGTTTAAGTCAACTACAACAGTTATTTGCGATCGCCACTTTAGTACCCCTTTCTATTCCAGTGGTGAAAGCTGCCTCAGCAGAAGCGCTCAAAGAGTTTCTGCCTGCCGATAGTGTGACTGATTAAGTTTTAAGACTGTTGCGCTATATCTACACCTATATATCCATTGGTGTCAACTTAACGTAAAAGCTATGTCTCGCAAGGAACTGAAGTTCCTTGCTAATAGCAAAAGTAATCTAAAGATTACTAAATATACTTAAAAATCTTTAGTCTACTTCAGTAGACAATACGCTTGGGTTAAGGATAATCGTAGGTTGGGTGGAACTTAAGTGTTACCCAACAAACCCGCGAAAATGTTGGGTTTCGTTCCTCCACCCAACCTACGCAGTTTATGGTTTTTGGCGCTAACTGAACTGTATTGCTTCAGAACTTTAGTTCTAGGCGGGTGAGTCAAGCCTTCAGTTAAACTATTTCTAGGCTTAAGTTGACACCAATGCTATATATCTAATGAGTACAATAGCGATCGCGCCCCTTTTCCTTAGCATTGTACAGTGCTTTATCGGCTAAAGCGATGAGTCTATCTGGCTTGATGTCGTAAGTGGGTATGACACAAGTAATACCCAAACTAAGGGTAACGATATCCTTGACATCAGACCGTGCATGGGGGATGGCCTGAGCGTGGATTGCTTGTTGAATATTTTGTGCTACTTTGATTGATCCCGCTAAGTCAGTATTGGGGAGGAGTACCGAAAATTCTTCTCCACCGTAACGCGCCACGAGATCAGTAGGACGATAAACTGTCTGTTGCACTGTTTGCGCTATTCTGATTAGACAATCATCGCCTCCAAGATGACCATAGTAGTCATTGTAAGATTTGAATTTATCAACATCTAATAAAATCAGTGACAGGGGTTGTTGCTCTCGTGCAAGGCGTTTCCATTCTGCTTGCAGTTGTCCATCGAAGCAGCGACGGTTAGCCACCTGAGTCAAACCATCTAGATTTACCAGTTTTTCTAGTTTCTGATTTGCATCTTCTGCTTTTTGTTTAGCAATTACTAACTCTGCTGTTCTCTCCTGTACCCCTTGTTCCAAAGTTTCAAAAGATGTTTGTAACTGAAGTGCCATGTTGTTAAACGATTTTGCCAGTTGACCTATTTCGTCTTTTGAGCTAATTTTGGCGCGGATATCTAAGTTACCTGTGGTAAACTGGAAAACTATATTGGTAAGAGAAATTATTGGCTTTGTTAGCAGTTGCCCAATGGTAAAAGCGATGATTGTCACGACTCCAGCGATAAATGCAAATAGAAATATTGCGTGACGAGTTTGCTTTTCTACAGGTGCTAGGGCAACAGCAAGAGGCTGTGCAAATAACACAGACCAAGGTTTATATTTTAAACGAGCGATCGCAATCAGATTAACTTGATTATTTATTGCTGACAAAGATGCAATTAAATAGGATTGTTTATTATCCAATGCTTGCTTAAGTTTTGACTCATTAGTTGCTAATTCTTTGACAGGATAATTAGACAAACGCCCTTCCCGTTGCAGTTGATTTACAACATCGTCAGGCAGAGGCACAATTGATTTAAAAAGCAGTTCTGATGCAGTGCTATGTGCTAAATAAATATTATTTTCATCTAAAAGAATAGCAAATGATTTTGCCCCAGCCCGTTCAGTTTGTCGAGTTACTAACTGCTGGACAACAGTAGCATTGTATGAAACACGCAATACACCTAATATATCTCCCTTGGCATTACGAACCGGACTGCTAAAAAAGAGGGTAACAAGGTCAGGAATTGTTGGCGATCGCTTCATACTAGAAACAAAGGAAAACCCAGTTTCTAGCGGGTTTTTAAAATAATCTTGAACTGATTCATCTTTGCCAATGTTCGCTGTATTTGTATCCAATACATTTTTCCCGTTTAAGTCGAGCAAAGAGTATGAGAGAACATTGAGCATATCTTTGCGACTAAGACGGATTAATGTTTCTGTCGCCAATTGCTTTTCGGGGCTGTCATCTCGCTGTTTTGGAGTTAGGCTGAGGTAGCGTGCCAAACCTGGTAAAATCGCCTCTACACGCACGGCATTGAGATTTCCATCAATAAACGCATCTATTCTGTTAGCAGTTTCGTTAGCCGCCGCAGATAGGGCTTGTTTCGCGTTGTCAGTTAGTGCTTTTTCAGTTGTCTGTTTGTTGATAAATGCCAATAACAGCAACGGAACCAAAGCAACAACGAGAAACGAGGCGATCAACTTTGTACGGATGCTGCCCAAAAGATAGTGCTGCATGGATTTAAACTAGGAAGGAGGGTTCAAGAAGGAAGAATTGAACAAACTTTTTAGCTCAGGAATCCGATTCATGTTTCCAGAGCGAATAAAAAAGTCTGCATATATCTTGGCAGTTTTGTAGATAGAGTTAGGGTTGCTAGATTGAAAGAATTTTTGATTTTCACCTAAATCAGTTAGGTTTACTCCCTCCAGAGAGATTGTATTGCTAGGAATTTTTAACGCTTTGCTGATGATAGCGTTTCCTTCCTGAACATTTGCTTTCCAGTAAGTCGCGGCTTGCAGCCATCCTCGCACAAATGCACGAATGTCTTCGGGGCGATCGCGGATTGTATCATTGCGAAAGATAATCAAATCTAAAATCAAGCCAGGGGTTTTTTTGCTGGTAAATAGGATATGTCCCCCTAATTTCATAGCTTCAGAAAGATGGGGTTCCCAAGTGTGTCCGGCTTGAAGAGTATTATTTTTCAGGCGTTGAGGAATTTCTGAAGCCTCTAATTTAACCAAGTTCACATCATCGCTGGTTAAGTTAGCAGTTTTCAACATTTCAGTCACGAAAACTTCGCTAAAACCGCCTAGATTTGCACCCAGCTTTTTCCATTTCAAGTCAGCGATGGTTTTAATTTGTGGTTGGGCGACTACTACATCTGCTCCTGTTGATTCATCTATAACGATCACGCCTTGTATATCTGGATTTGTGGCACTCAAGATTATAAAACTTCCCAAAGATGATATAATACCGTCATACTTACCCGCACTGAAATTTGCTTGTTCCAATTGGGCGTATTGTTTATAAATTAGTTCCACATCTACCCCTTGAGCCTTGAAGAACCCTTTTTCTTGAGCAATGATGCCTGGATACTCGCCAACAAAAGATGTAAATTCCACTTTCAAGGGAGGGCGTTTTAATTCGGTCGGTGCCCAAGCATGACAAGCAAATAGCAAACAGGTGATAATGAGAAAAATGCTAACATATCTGAGAAGTTTAAACATAGAATATTTGATATTTTTTACTCCTTGCTAAATCAAATATTCAACTAAATCAATTAATTGCTAAATTTTAAATATATGGACAATTTTTGTGAAAAATAACTTTTAAAAATTCTGTTTTAGAAATTATTCTAATTAATCCTATAGCAAGATTAGTATTTGCTTCTAAAGCAGCCTCATAGAATTGATTAATCTCTTCTTGAGACATATAAATTAGCTTATCAGATGTTAAAGAATTTTCTTCTGTATATTCAAAATTTGAAGAATTATTTTCAGCAAATATATTTGACATCTAGATGATTGCCAGTGTATAAAATGCTATAAATTACAAAATTTTTACGTAGAAAGTTATCACACCCGGCTGAAAGAACGATCGCTGTCTCTTCTTGTAAAACACTCGCCGTTAAAGCGATCGCAGCCCTAGCATTGCCCTTGATAGTAATTTAACAGGTGGGGATGGAGGTAGATTGCTGAGAGCGGTATTAGCGCTACCCAGCAATATAGCAGTTCTCACGAATGGTGCAATACAGTCTAAACCTCACCCCGTATTTGATGGGTGCAAACACTCCCCTCTCCAAAGCATCAAAGAGGGGTTGGGGGTGAGGTTTAAAAATTTACTTCATGCAAATGAGAACTGCTATAAAAGGCAATTTTCATCTCCTAACTTGTTTTCGGCTTGATGTATGCGATCGCTTGTTTCCAAACGGTGATTTGCTGACTGTTTTCATCCGCAATACAGATACACTGTGGATCTTGCCATACAACCTTTCCTGTGAGTACATCCTGAGTCAGCAGCTTTAACTCTACTGGCGTTGTTTGTTTAATCAGGTTTTGGACTTGTCTAATACTAGGCAAAGTGGTGTCAAATTCGGTAAGCATTTTTAGTAAAGATGAACCTACAAGGCAAAATAAAGAGTAACTAATCCTTGATAATTCATCCTTGAAGAAATGGCAATCGAATTTACTAAGTATCATGGTCTAGGCAACGACTTTATTCTGATTGACAATCGCTCGTCATCTTTGCCTGTAGTGACTCCAGAGCAAGCCATCAAGTTGTGCGATCGCCACTTTGGCATCGGTGCTGATGGTGTAATTTTTGCCCTACCTGGAGAAAATGGCACGGACTACACCATGCGGATTTTTAATTCTGATGGTTCAGAACCAGAAATGTGTGGCAATGGCATTCGCTGTTTAGCTGGCTTTCTGGCTGATTTAGAAGGCGAATCCCGGAATCAAGACTCATATCGCATTCATACTTTGGGTGGTGTGATGACTCCCCAACTCATATCTAATGGTCTAGTTAAAGTAGACATGGGTTTACCCAGATTACTCGCTAGCGAAATTCCGACTAATCTTGCACCCGATAAAGAAAAAGTAATTTCTCAGCCGTTAGAGGTGGCGGGGCAAACTTGGGAAGTCACCTGTGTAAATATGGGAAATCCCCACTGCATTACCTTTGTGGAAGATGTCGCAGCAATTGAGCTAGAAAGTATCGGCCCAAAATTTGAGCATCATCCAGTTTTTCCGCAACGCATAAATACCGAATTTATTCAAGTGGTGCGTCGTGACTATTTGAAAATGCGGGTATGGGAGCGGGGTGCTGGGATTACATTAGCTTGCGGGACTGGTGCTTGTGCTTCTTTAGTAGCTGGAGTGTTAACTGGGAAATGCGATCGCGCCGCCACTGTAGAATTACCAGGTGGCCCCTTACAAATTGAATGGTCAGAAGTAGACCAACGGGTTTACATGACTGGGCCGGCCAAGAAGGTATTCATTGGGAAACTGTAACCGACTTACTATTGGCATTACTCAAGTAGTAGTGCCATAGAAGTCTTGCAGCAATGGCTCGCCACGGTCGCCAGTGCTGTGTCATTGCTTCTAGTTGTACTGGTGTTGGACGCGTCGCCAAGTTTTTGAGTTTTTGGAAAGCGATCGCGATCGCTAAATCGCCTTTAGGAAAGACATCAGGACGTTGCAGCGCCATGAGCAAATAAATATCAACTGTCCAGTCTCCTATACCTTTGAGACGCTTTAACTCAGTTCTGATAGCAGTGTCGTCCATTTTCTCCAAGTTGGTTAGGTCAAGCTGACCACTGACAATTGCATCTGCTAACCCACGACAATAAAGAATTTTTTGCCGACTAAATCCAATCGCTTTTAATTGAACATCATCCAACGTCAGAAAATTTTCTGGCGTTAGCGTTACAACAACCCCACATAGACGTGTAAATATAGCCCTTGCAGCCGCTAAAGAAACTTGCTGTTCCAGAATTATGCACAGAAGTGTTGCAAAACCAACTTCTCTTTGCCACATAGGTGGAGGCCCCAGTGTCTCTAAAATACGAGCCAAATCGCTGTCAAGATTGGCAAGCACCATCAAACCACGGGTCAGACTTTCTTGAGTTAGCGATTCAAGTTTAAATGCTTGTGCGCTTGTTTCTTCTAATGTCATCTTTAATAAATTGCGATCAACAAAAGGACTGGGGAGGAAAGATTATTATTTCGACTTCAGAACTCGGAACTTCGACTTCAGAACTCGGAACTTCGACCTCAGAACTCGGAACTTGAGCTTCAGAACTCGGAACTTCGACTTCAGAACTCGAAACTTGAGCTTCAGAACTCCAAACTTGAGCTTCAGAACTCCAAACTTCGACTTCAGAACTCGAAACTTGAGCTTCAGAACTCCAAACTTCGACTTCAGAACTCGAAACTTGAGCTTCAGAACTCAAAACTTCGACTTCAGAACTCGAAACTTGAGCTTCAGAACTCAAAACTTCGAGTTTAGAACTTCCTATTCCCCAGTCCTGCGCGCAGCGCTCTGACTCTTGTATAAGCAGTTTTTGTTTGCGCTCAATTCCCCAGTGATAACCACCCAGACTGCCATCACTTCGTAGTACACGGTGACACGGTACAATTAGCGCTGTTGGATTAGCTCCACAAGCATTTCCCACTGCACGAACTGCGTGCGGCTTGCCAACAGCATGGGCGATATCAGTATAGGTGCGCGTTTGGCCATAGGGAATTTTTTGTAATGCTTGCCATACCTGTTGTTGAAATGCTGTTCCACGGACATCAAGTGGCAAATTGAGATGTGCCTCGCCTCCCGCAATAAAGCCAAGGATTGCTTGTATCCATTCTTTGTGTGTGTGGTCATCACGCACGATGTCCGCTTGGTGAAATTCTTGGTTCAAGATATGTTCAAGCTTGTCTGCTTCATCACCTAGTTTAACGGCACAGATACCCTTCTCTGTTGTTGCCACAAGCAAATATCCTAGTAGACATGGAGCGATTGCATAAACAATACTCATTGTCTTTCCAGCTTGTTGGTAAGTCTTTGGTGTCATTCCCAGTTGTTTAGGTGCTTTCTCATACAGTTGGCTACTTGAACCATATCCCGTGTCGTAAACTGCATGAGCAATTTCCTCGCCTGACTGAAGACGCTGCTTCAATCGTTGGCTACGCAGCGCATCTGCATATTGAAAAGGCGATACGCCAATTATTTGCTTGAATACCTTTTGCAGATAACTGGGACTCATTCCCACTTGAGAGCATAATTCTGAGAGGGTTGGGATGCGATCGCCTTGTGCTTCAATGTATCGACATGCTGCTAAAACTTTGGATTTAGCTGTATTTGGAACTGTTTCAAATTGTGGCTGACAGCGCTTACAAGGTCGAAAACCTGCAATTTCAGCCTCTTGTGCCGACTGGAAGAAACAAACTTGATTGCGGTTCGGTTTGCGACTAGGGCAAATAGGTCGGCAATAAATGCCTGTAGAGTGAACACCGTAGAAAAACTTGCCGTCAATTGTGGGATCTCGATTCAGAACTGCTTGCCAAAGAGTTTCTTCCAAGACTGGTGTTTGTTGTAATTGCATTAATGCTTCCTTCAATATATTTTTTATTAAAGAATTAATTTGCTTTCATCACCCTACCGTCAATGACAACTAGATCCGCAAAGATGAGCGTGATGCTGGTAAATGTTCACCGAAGATAAACGTAACCGTTCACAATAACGAATAAAGTGATGATAATACGTCGTTGAGTGAGATCATGCACAGTTTAAGTCTACGCAAAACACAAGAAGCTGATCTCGATTATGTTCTACAAGCCGAGTATGATGACGATAATCGACAGTACATCACTCCTTGGTCATATCAACAGCATCTTCAAGCGATCGCTGATTCTGATATTGCTCATCTGATTGTGCAAACAGAAACAAAAATTGGCTACGTTATTTTGGCTGGACTGCTTAATTTAAATCAGAGTATTGAGTTTCGTCGCATTGTCATCACACAGAAGGGGCAAGGTTATGGCAAAGACACTGTTGAAATGATTAAGAAATTGGTGTTTGAGACATACAAAGCACATCGGTTATGGCTAGATGTTAAAGAGCAAAATCATCGTGCTCAGGCTGTCTACAAAGGTGCTGGTTTTGTTGTCGAAGGAAAGCTACGCGAATGTCTAAAATCAGAAAATGGTTATGATTCCCTGATTATTATGTCAGTTTTACGACCTGAATATGAAAGACTGGCTAGTGAGGCAAATGGTAGGTTTTCCTCCTAACCTCTGCGGCTCTACTGAGCCTTCGCCGAACGTCCTCCTGCCTTTCTTGATAAAAAAGACCGAGCATCGCCATAATACAGAAACTATCCACTCCCAAAAACCTATTATTAATTTCTCCATGTTAGTAAATCTATTCATGTTCTAAGTGAGAATAGATTAGCTGTATCGAGAAACTACTTTCTATCTGATTGTTGCGATCAAAGTTGATTATCTCAGTTTTTTAATGTACAAACTCGTGAGCGCAGATCCCCGACTTCATAAAAGTTGTCGGGGTTATGGTTTATTATGAATGATTCAGGGTAGGAAATTACTCACCAAATTTCCGCCAAATCTAAAATAAATCCTGGCAAAACATCTTCTCCCCATAGAGTTTTAGGACTTTGTAAAATCTCAACTTTTCGATTGGGACGATAAATTTCTACCTGTTGCTGTCCTCTATTAATTAACCAGCCTAATCTGGCGCCATTCTCCATATATTCCCTCATTTTGGCTCGTGTTTTTTCTAAGGAATCACTTGGAGACATTAACTCAACTACAAAATCGGGACACAAAGGAGCAAATCTTTCTTTTTCTGCTTCGCTTAAAGCATTCCACCGTTCCATTTTCACCCAGGAAGCATCTGGAGAACGCTCTGCACCGTTGGGAAGTTTGAAACCACCAGAAGAGTCAAAGGATTTCCCTAGCTTATTTTGACGACTCCAAGCTCTTAATTGATAAGTTAAATCGGCATTACGGTCACTAGTACTACTCCCCGTAGGTGGCATAATAATTAATTCCCCTGAAGCTGTCCGCTCAAACTTTAAGTCTCGATTATTTTGGCAAAGCTGAAAAAATTGCTCGTCAGTCAAGTCGATATTTAATTTGAGGGTAGGAGGTAAACTGACGGTGGTATTATTCATGTTATCAGTTTGGGTGGAAGCAATATCTCTATTCTAGTAGTCTGTCAATTCAACGATGCTAGGTAAATAAGTTTGTAGTAAGGACTTTAGTCCTTATATTAAACACAAAGCGTGCTTACTAAGTACCAAGCTTTCGTTAGCTTGATGGACTAATATAGCAATCCTGAATCAAACGCGCAGAAACAAGATCCCCGACTTCGTAAAAGTTGTCGGGGATCTGCGGGTTGCAATTCTCAAAGGCTTGGGCTGGAACTTCTCCCTTTGGGAAAAGGGGAGACGCCAAGTGGAGCATCTGGCGTGTGGGGTGTAATGACTATGGAATCATAACTAAATTACCCGAACATGATATAAGGGACTTCCAAGAAATAAATTATCCAAATAAACGAACCACAGAGGCACAGAGAACACAGAGGAATAAGGAGGAGAGAGTTTTTTCGCCAGTTTTTTGAGTATTTTTTTATTTGGAAGTCCCTAACTCAGCACTCCTGAAATGATTCTCCCCCTGGCAAATCGTTCACCCGATTGGGGGAATGCGATCGCCTCACCAGGAACTACTCTGAAAGAAGGTGCAGTTTTGATTCTGTTAGCGATTATGCCTACAGAATCAAAACTGTTAAATTAGTTATTCTGGCTTTTAATTGTACATCAATAGCTTGTGTATCAAAGGGTCAAAGAGTGGATGAAACCGTTGTCAAATCGCTGTATACACCAAATTGCCAGCAAGACGCTATTAACTTGCTCTCAAAATTTGCTGTCAATTTACCAGGAATGATTTTCCAAGTTCTGCAACAGCAGGATGGTTCTGTGTTAGTCCTTTATGTTAGTTCTGGTTGTGAATATTTGTATGAATTAGAACCAGAAGCTATACAGAAAGACTTTCGGGTGATATACAAACTGATTCATCCACAGGATATAAAAGCTTTTGCAGAATCTATAGCTTTTTGTACTACAAATATTACACCTTGGCATTGGGAAGGTCGCATCATTACGCCTAGTGGGAAACTTAAATGGATTCAAGCTACTTCGCAACCGGAACGACAAGAATCAGGCGATTTGCTTTGGAATGGCTTGGTCATGGATATTACAGACCGAAAACAAGCCCAAGAAAAATTGCTTGAGAGTGAGGCGCGCTATAAAGCAGTTTTGGATGCTATCCCCGATTTAATGTTTCGCATTAGCCGTGATAGCGAGTATCTAGATTTGAAAAGTGAGGGAGCAAATGTCATTCTTTCGAGAGAAGAAATAGTTGGAAAACATGTGCAGGAGTTATTGCCTAGTGATGTTGCCACAATTAGCCTGGAAGCGATCGCTAAAACTTTAGATTCTGGAACTTTGCAAACTTGCGAATATCAACTACCAACGCCTTTGGGAGTCAAAGATTATGAGGCGCGGTTGGTAGTGAGTGGTCAAGATGAGGTAGTAGCAATTGTCCGAGACATCACAGAACGCAAACAGGCAGAAGTCGCCTTACAAAATCTTGCCCAAAAATTTGCTAAAGCTTTTAGTTGCAGCCCCGATTCAATAACTATCAGTACACTCCAAGAAGGTCGCTTCATCGAAGTTAACGACAGTTTTGTGAAACTTTCAGGTTATGAGCGAGATGAGGCGATTGGTAAAACTTCTTTTGAGTTAAATCTTTGGGTACATGATCGCGATCGCCTGAATTTGTTACAGGAGTTGCAAGCCACAGGAGTTGTTCGCAACTTAGAATTTGAATTTCGGCAAAAGTCTGGCAAGATAATTACAACGCTGCTTTCAGCCGAAATCATTGATTTAGATGGTCTGCCTTCGATTTTAGCAGTCCATCACGACATTACAGAACGCAAGCAGGTAGAAGCGCAATTACGTCTATCAGCAGAACGCGATCGCTTGTTGGCAGAAACCTTAGTCCGAATTCGGTCTTCGCTTAAGTTAGAGGAAGTTCTTCAAACCACCGTGACGGAAGTCAGGCAATTTCTGCAAGCAGATCGGGTTTTTATTGGTTTAAATAATACCAAATTAGGAGTCAAAACTCTTGCAGAATCAGTAGCTCCCAAGTATCCATCAGTCACAGGATGGTCTACTAATGATGAAGCTTATCTACAAGAATTGAGAAACTTACTCAAAGATAATGTTGTGGGTGTCATTGAAGATATAAGGCAAGTAATATTATCTCCCAAAGTCAAAGCGCACTTTCAAAAATTCCAAACGAAGGCGACTTTAACTGTACCAATTATGCTAGGTAATGAATTATTTGGGGCGTTAATTGCCAATCAATGTTCAGGGCCGCGTCATTGGCAACCAATAGAAATTGATTTGTTACAGCAGATGTCAGAACAGGTAGCGATCGCCATTCAGCAAAGCCAGATATACCAAAAACTCGCAGAACTTAACACTAATTTAGAACACCAGGTACAAGAACGAACAGCACAATTGCAGCAAAAAATGCAAGAAGTTGAAGAATTGCATCGGGTAAAAGATGTTGTTTTGCACACAGTTGCTCACGATTTACGAACTTCGGTGATGGGTAACTTGATGGTGTTAAAGAATTTGTTAAATCAGGGAGTGGGTACAGACGCGATTAATCGCGTCTGTACTGGGGAAGAAGCAGGGGAGCACTTAGCTGGGGGCAAGGGGGAGAATAAAAAATTACCTCTTTCCCCTCTGCTTCCTGCTAAGTGCTCCTCTGCCCCTTCCCAATCCCAAATTCCAGTATCTCGCTCGATAATTGAGCGGATGATTCAAGGCAACGATCGCCAACTGACGATGATTAACTCATTGCTAGAAATTAATTCTTGTGAAAAACAAGGTATTGACATCAAACCCGAACCTGTGGATTTTAACACCCTACTGGGAGCAATTTTCACCCAGTTGGAACCCACACTGGCACAAAATCAAGCAACTCTGAAGAACTTGGTTCCCGCCGATTTACCGTTAGTAATGGCAGATGCAACTCGGTTGGAGAAAGTTTTAGTACATTTGATAACACATAGCTTGCAAAATAATCCACCAGGATTAAATTTTATTCTAAGTGCCAGCGTTGAAGGCGGAATGATTCGCACTCAGATTCAAGATGACGGTGTGGTAATGAGTAAACTAGAGTGCGATCGCCTTTTCGATCTGCATGTCCGCGATCCCCAAGATTGTTGTTCCACAAGCATTGGCTTAAAAACGTATCTTTGTCGGAAAGTTATTAAAGCACATGGCGGTGAAATCGGTGTTACTAGTAACCGCAAGCGTGGGTTAACTTTCTGGTTTACACTACCTTTAGCAACATCTGCAACAAATCGCCCATAAATCACCAAAAAATGAGAGGGTGTTATTTATGGCAATGTTGAGTTAGGGAAACACCCTCAAGGTATGGGCAAAGTTGCTCGGATGCTAATGGCTACTCCGTTTACAACAGTGCAAAGGTGGTGCAGACAAACCTTTTCTGCACCAACAAGAGATGAAACCACTACTCTTTACAGAGATTGGCGTAACCGTTTTTTGTGGCAGAGATTGGGTTTATGGTTATGGCTGGCGCTGATGTGTCTGTTGTCTTTTACTTTGCGAGACATTTACGGCTTGTTTTTTCCTTTTGCAGAGTTGCAGCAGCTGCCAGAAGTGCTTAGAACTCAGCGCCTTGTAATTAATATTGCAATGTTGCTGAATACACTAATCTGCCTTGCTTTACATAAAACTAAGTTAGGTCGTCATCGTCCAGATTTATTATTTTTGGGGTCTTCTTGGTCAATTAGTCTGGCATCGCAGCTATTTGCAACGATCAGAGGTTTCGCGCTACCTGATACCATCGGTTGGTCGCTGCTATTCTTGAGCCAAGCTGTGTTGATGCCTGTCTGCTGGATTCTTCACTTGCTGACTCAAGTGATTGTGCTAACTTACTATTTTGGTGTGAATACTGCACTTGGGCTAAAAACACCAATCCCCGACCATCCAGAAATATATAATATAACGTTCATTTTATACATTTTTTGGTTTTGTGCTATATGTGATATCGGTGTTTATCTGTACGATCGCCTGCAACGTTCTGAATTTTACGCCCGTCAAGAACTGGAATCTGCCTACCAAAAACTCAAGGTTGCAGAAGCTAAATATCGCAGCATTTTTGAAAACGCCGTTGAAGGGATTTTTCAAAGCAGTCCCGATGGACGTTACATTACAGCAAATCCGGCTTTAGCACGCATCTATGGCTACTCTTTAGCGGAGGAAGTGACAGCAAATTCTACTGTTATTGAACAATTGTACGTTGATCCGAACCGCCGCGCAGAATTTGTCCGCCTGATGGAAAAGTATGGCAGCGTTTCCGAGTTTGAGTCCCAAATTTATCGCCGAGACGGAAGTATTGTCTGGATTTCGGAAAAAGCCTACGCAGTGCGTGACGAACATCTTAAATTGCTTTACTACGAAGGTTTGATTGAAGATATTACCCAACGCAAACAAACTGAAGAAGAACTACGAGTATTTTTCCATGCAGTTTCCCACGACTTACGTAACCCAGTGCTGGGTACTTTAATGGTGCTGAAAAATTTGCTTGCACGTCCAGAAGAGAATATTTCGATTTCACGCTCAATTTTAGAGCGGATGATTCAAAGTAGCGATCGCCAACTTAATTTAATTAATTCGTTGATGGAAGCTCATGTCGGCGAGGTGCAAGGTGTTGTTTTACAGCGTAAAACCGTACAATTACTGACAGTTGTCGAAGCTGCGATCGCAGATTTAGAACCATTGTTAGAGCAAAATCAAGCCAAGCTCACAAATCTAGTATCCGCAGATTTGCCATTAGTGAATGCAGATCCCACGCAACTATGGCGAGTTTTTTCTAACCTAATTGTCAATGCGCTTAAACATAATGCCCCTGGTTTGCTGCTGACAATTAACGCTACCCATGAGGGTGAGATAATTTATTGTACTGTTAGTGATAATGGTGTGGGAATTAGTCAACAACAAAGCGATCGGCTTTTTGACCTTTACTTTCGGGGTGCAAGTATCCGCAATTCTGTAAGTTTGGGATTGGGCTTGTATTTATCTAAGCAAATCATCAATGCTCACGGCGGCGAAATTGGTGTGGATAGTGCATTGGATGCAGGGGCAACATTTTGGTTTACATTACCTATTAGCTAGTACCGCAAGGCGGAAGTCAAAAGTTAAAAGTCACACATGCTTTAATTTTGGACTTTCTGGCTGTAATCAAATGGTAGGTTTATTTCCGCCGACCTGTACTAGTACCTAATATCAAGTTCGGATAATTACCCATAATAAAAGAACCCCACCCCCAACCCCTAAGAGCCTGCGGGGAACTCGGGGCCCCCTCTGGGGATTAGGGGCAGGGAGACAAAGCACAGCTTTGGCTCTTTGGGGTTCTTCGGGTTTAATAAGTAATCAAGCGGACATGATATAAAGCCTGCAAAGTTGCCAATTGAGCTTCTGTTAACATAATTATATCTTCAAGCTAACTCGGTCATATTTACTAGTATAGTGAGTTAAAAATGAACTCAAATTTGCTATTATTCAGGGAAAAATAAACCAATAAAACAACAAAATCCGGGTAAAACTGGCGATGTTATTTCATCATCACCTAGCAAAGTAGCAACTAAAACCAACTGTGCTTTTTCTCGCCGATAAACTTCAACTTGTTTAGTAAAGCGATCAACAATCCAATACTCACGCACGCCTTGAACTGAATAAAGTTTCAGTTTTGCTTCTTTATCTCGAAATTCGTTTTGTTTACCAGGGGATAAAACCTCTACTACCAACTCTGGTGCGCCTGTCAAATGTCCCGCATCATCTTCAATTTGCGCCAGTCGTTCTCGACTTACCCAAACTACATCCGGTATGACGCTATCTGCTTGCGAAAAAATCACTCCTGGAGCCACAATTGCTTCCCCTAAACCACTCGAATCTGACCAAACATCGAGTTGTCGGAATATTTTGCCACAAACTTGTTGATGACGACGGTGAGGAGTGCGAGTCACAAAGAGTTCTCCATTAATAATTTCATAGCGCGTCCACTCATTTTCGGGTAGAACCTCTAAATCGTGAATTGTCCAGCGTACTCCCTCAATGGCTTGGTTCATGATTGTTCCCTTTTGGCTCGTTGCCTTTGTTTGTTTGATTTTATCTAATTGAAAGGTGTTTATGTCGATGGCTTACAACTGGGAACCAATTTGTTTTATGTAGTCGTGTTCAGAACTTAACTTATCCGCAATTACTGCGTAGGTGTGTCCTAACCAACTTTCCCAAAAGACTACAGATTGCACATCATTGAGATTTTGCCCATATTGCGTAGAGCATAAAAGTGTATCAATTAGTTTTAAGTTTTCATGAGAACATTACGCAAAATTTACAATTATTTTCAGAAAATACTCACTTTTTCTCACCGACAGGGCAATCGGGAGTAGGTTATTAATATAGTTAAACAACAGGCTTAATTCTTTACCTGTAAATATTAAAAAAAGTAACTTATATTTTCTCACCCAAAAAGCAATCACAAAGTTTAGAATCTAGTTACAAGACAACAAGAATTTAAGGTTTAAATATGAAAAAAATTATCTGGTTTTTGCCAGTGCTGGCAGTTCTAGCAACATGGTCACTAACTTCCGATGCTGTCTGGAAATATCTTTTCTTCCTGCGCCTGCCTATTTTGATGGGTTTATTCCTTCTGCTTCTTCCTAAACTTGCTAAGGATTGGCTGCCAGCCATGTTGAAGAATCTATTTGTACTTCGCAACAAGTGGCAACTAGCAGTCATAATTATGAGCGCGATTGGAGCAGGAACGTCAGTAATTTCAGTTGCAGCTATCATTCTGGATAACGCACCAGCTCGCTTTGCTGTACCACCAACAATAGAAATTTCTGAATTTTGGCAATATGGAATAGCTATTGCCTTAAGTTTATACATTTGCATTATTGCAATTGACCTATCCCAAGAGAAGCTGAACAATAAGGAAAGACAGTGGGGAACATTTGTAGGTGCAGGATTGGGCATTGGGCTACTATTTTTTGTTAGTTTTGTCAGACACTGGTTAAGCTCAAATGCTTTCTTAAAAAAGATACTTGTTGATATCTTTTCTTTCGTAACCAAACATCATACATTTGGCTATATTAACCCTCAAACAGGTGAATTGAGTGCGGGGCATCTGACAGCGATCGCTTATTTGATAATTGGAGTAGTTATCTACATTACGGTTGGTTTGCGTTTTAATCCAAAATCAGAAACAAATCGAGCTGAAGCACCTGCACTCCTATATGTGCTATTTATCATATCGATGGTGACACTTGTCTATGGAGGTGCAACATTCTATTTTGATTACTTCCGTATTCCTGTACTAGTTATCTTTATTAGTTTCTCCGTTGTTAGTTATATTGCATTTGATGTAAATCACTTTTTTCAAATCAATATTTTCCAAGATAGTGAAGACAAGAAAAAAGTTGATAGCGATTCAAATAACTTCCCAAAAATCCTAGAAAAGCGTCTCAAACATCAAGAGGGAGAACGAACTTTAGTAATTATTTGTGCTAGTGGTGGCGGAATTCAAGCATCAGGATGGACAGTGCAAGTGTTAAGTGGTCTCCAGGAATTATTAGGAAAGTCATTTACCAAAGCAATTGGCTTGATTAGTGCTGTCTCAGGCGGTTCAGTAGGGACAATGTACTATCTAGATCGCTTTAATAAACATGGTTTTTTAGAAGAGAGCGAACAGCAAATTTTTGATAAAACCACCAACGATAGTTTTTATGCTGCTACTAGAGATAGTTTAGATGCCGTTGGTTGGGGTCTGGTTTATTTGGACTTATGGCGATTCATAGGACTTCCATTTCTTGTTCGTCCAGAGTTTGATCGTGGTACAGCAGTTGAAACAGACTGGCAGGGGGAAATGAAGGAACCGAAAAAGATAAAAACCTTTGGAACCTGGCGAAAACAGATTTTTGATGGCGAAATTCCTATTCCTGTATTCAATGCAATTTTAGTCGAAAATGGCTGGCGGTTTCTGATGACTCCAGTAACATTTAGCAAGGCTCCTGAGAAAAAGTATATAGACTTTAATACTCTCTATGAAGCCTATGATATGAATGTTGTAACGGCTGCAAGACTATCAGCAACTTTTCCCTATGTCTCTCCTATCTGTCGCAGCAGTGTAAACATCCCAAATCAGAATTATCACGTTGCTGATGGGGGCTATTTCGATAACTCTGGCTTTGTAACGGCAGCCGAATGGCTGGATGAACAGCTTAATAATTTAAATATAAAACGAGTCCTGATATTGCAAATCAATCCTTTTCCCAAATCTGCTTCAACGGAAAACGTGCAGGGGAATGGAGGCTGGTTTATGGCGACTATAGGGCCATTACTGGCAATGTTCAAGGTACGCGATCCGATTTTGGCATCTCGAAATGCAAAGGAAGCAGATTTGCTGGCGAAAAAATGGGAGAACAAGGTAGATATCCAATACTTTCCCATTTTCTTCCCCTCGGAATCTGAAATACCTCCAGAATTTGCAGTATCTGAATTTTATAAAGATGGTCGGTATCGTCCGCCTTTATCCTGGAAGTTAACTGATAGAGAGAAGCAAGCTATTCAAGATGGTTGGGAGGCAATAAAAACAGGAGAGAACATTCAAAAAATTAAACAACTGTGGCACGAAACTTGGAATATGCCAGATTCCACAGACCGTACACCAGAAGATTAATGACTTGCTTCTCCTGTGGGTAGTTAAGAGCAGGGGTACGAGCGTCACTCAAAGGGTTACAGGTGATAGGGAATGGAAAGGTGCTAATTGGTGTTCACACTAGAATCATAATAGACATCTCCAAAAATGAATGTAGAGACGTAGCAGTGCTACGTCTCTACAAAGGTTCTGGATAATGCATATTTAATTAATTTCTGGAGATGTCTAATGAAAAGCGGAAGTTCAGGCGAAACTCTTATGCTGATATTTACCCAACTTAAACCGCCTAATCGCGATGCCGCAGTCACTTTTACTCTGGCACTGACAGCAGAAGAACGTACCCGCAGTCGTCATCGCTTTGAAACGGAAGATGGTAAAGTTGTGTTTTTACATTTACCCAGAGGAACTGTCTTACACGATGGCGACATTCTGCAAGAAGAAACCCACAGTAGTTCAATCAGAATTACAGCCAAACCAGAACTAGTGCTGACTGCCTTTGCCCAAACACCACTTTTATTACTACGGGCGGCATACCATCTGGGAAATCGCCATGTACCTGTAGAAATTACTCCGACTTATTTACGCTTGTCTTCAGATTCTGTTTTACACACGATGTTGGAACAACTGGGGTTAGAAGTTAAAGAGGAAATTTTACCGTTTCAGCCAGAATTAGGAGCTTATGGACAACACCATCATGCTCACTGACAGCCATCTTTTGAGTATTTTGCAACTGGCTAGCCCTGCTTTGCCTGTGGGAGCATATAGTTATTCTGAAGGTTTGGAAATGCTGGTAGAAAATGGTACGATCGCTAACCACACACATCTCAAAGATTGGTTAAAAGCAGAGTTGCTCTACGGGGCAATTCGGTTAGAGGCGGCGGTGATGGTACGATCGCAGCAATCTGCAAAAATAGGTGATATTGAGTCGCTATGCCGTTGGAATCTGTGGTTATCCGCAGCTAGGGAAACAGAAGAGTTACGCGCCTCTAGTTGGCAGATGGGGCGATCGCTGATCCAATTACTTGGTAAACTAGAACCGCAGATTATACCTATTGCCAATGCTGTCGGTAATCCTTGCAATTATGCGATCGCTTTTGGTATTGCCATTGCCCATTGGCAAATCAGTATCCAAGCCGCATTACTCGCATATCTGCATAGTTGGGCAAGTAATTTGATTACTGCGGGCGTGAAACTTATCCCCCTTGGACAAACAGCAGGACAGCAGTTATTGCTAGATTTGCAACCATTACTCAGTGCTGCGGCATTAGAAATTCTCGCGTTAGAGGATGATGAACTCGCCTGTTGTAGTTGGGGTTTGTCGCTAGCGAGTATGCAGCATGAAACGCAGTATACAAGGTTGTTTAGGAGTTAGTCAAAATAATTCGTAATTCGTAATTCGTAATTCGTAATTATTACAAAGGACAAATGACAAATGAAAATGAATGCATTTAGAGTGGGGGTTGCTGGGCCGGTGGGTTCGGGGAAAACGGCTTTGGTGGATGCTTTGTGCAAGGGATTGCGTGAGCAGTATCAGATTGCGGTGGTGACGAATGATATTTATACTCAGGAGGATGCTCAGTTTTTAGTGCGTTCTCAGGCGTTGGCAAGTGATCGCATTTTGGGTGTAGAAACTGGTGGTTGTCCCCATACTGCTATCCGCGAAGATGCTTCGATGAATTTGGCGGCAATTGAACAATTAGAGGAACGTTTTCTCGATTTGGATTTAGTATTTTTGGAAAGTGGCGGTGATAATTTAGCTGCTACCTTTAGTCCAGAATTGGTGGATTTAACAATTTACGTTATCGATGTTGCGGCTGGTGATAAAATTCCCCGCAAGGGTGGTCCCGGTATTACTAAATCTGATTTGTTGGTGATTAATAAAACTGATTTAGCACCATACGTTGGTGCAGATTTAAGTGTGATGCAACGAGATGCAAAAAAAATGCGCGGTGATAAACCTTTTATTTTTACTAATTTAAAAACTCAGTCTGGACTTGCAGATGTAATTAATTTTGTTTGCACAAATATCTGTTAAAAAGAATTTTATAACCCAATACAGTTCAGTTAGCGCCAAAAACCTTAAATTGTGTAGGTTGGGTTGAGGAACGAAACCCAACATTTCCGGGGCTTTGTTGGGTTGCGCTTTGCTTAACCCAACCTACAATTTTCCACAAAGCCAAGCGTATTGTTTTATAACCCACGGAGGTGGGTTTTGCCTGTATAGACGCGGTTTATGAGCTTTTTAACTCGGCAGTTGAGCCTTTTTACTTGAAAGTTGAGCCTTTTTACTCGGCAGTTGAGCCTTTTTACTCGGAAGTTGAGCCTTTTTACTCGGAAGTTGAGCCTTTGAACTCGGAAGTTGAGCCTTTTTACTCGGCAGTTGAGCCTTTTTACTCGGAAGTTGAGCCTTTTTACTCGGCAGTTGAGCCTTTTTACTCGGAAGTTGAGCCTTTTTACTCGGCAGTTGAGCCTTTTTACTCGGAAGTTGAGCCTTTTTACTCGGAAGTTAATGCTTAATTAATATCATGTCCGCCAAATTACCCATAATAAAAGAACCCTACCCCCAACCCCTCCTCGCTTGCGGGGAGGGGAGACAAAGCATAGCTTTGGCGGGGTGGGGTTCTTCGGCCTTAATAAGCAATCAAGCGAACCTGATATAACTCTTTGTCAAAGTCAATTTTTTTAACGAACCGCAATCGCGCAGCGTCTCGTTAGAGAAGGACGCAAAGAAAGAGAAGGAAGAGAAAAAAGAAATGCTTAACTGAACTGTATTGGTTTCTAACGGCCCTTTCTATAAAGCCCTCAGATGACGACTTCGCACACGTTCAGCACTACCAGTAGGAATCGCAGCAATTAATTTTTGCGTATATTCCTCTTTGGGTTCTTGGTAAATGCTTTCGGCTGTGCCTTCTTCAACAATTTGACCGCGATTCATGACTAAAATGCGATCGCTCATAAATTTCACCACACTTAAATCGTGAGAAATAAAGATATAGGTAAGCTGAAAGTCTGACTGTAATTCTTTGAGAAGATTTAATACCTGCGCCTGTACGGAAACATCCAGTGCTGAAACTGATTCATCGCAGATGATAAACTTAGGATTTAACGCCAAAGAACGGGCTATACAAATCCGTTGGCGTTGACCGCCAGAAAACTGATGAGGATAGCGGTTAATCGCATCTGCACTCAACCCCACCCGTTCTAAGAGTTCGGCTACTCGCTGGCGTCGTTGCTGCTTAGTCTTACCCACGGCGTGAATTAACAATGGTTCCATCACCGCGTCCCCAACCCTCATCCGTGGATCTAGGGAACTGAAAGGGTTTTGAAAGACTATTTGCATTTCCCGCCGCAGTTTTTGCAACCGTTCTCCTTTGAGGCTAGTAATATCTTGTTTCTCAAAGATAATCTGACCACTCATCGGTTCAATTAATCGCAGCAAGGTTCTGCCAAGGGTGGTTTTACCGCAACCAGATTCTCCCACCAAACCTAGTGTTTCTCCTGGTTTGACATCAAAAGAAACGCCATTAACTGCCATATTGTAGCGTTTTGTACCACCAAACAACCCGCGCACTGGAAAACCAACTTTCAGATTGCGGATTTGCAACAGGGGTTCCTTTTGATTGAAATTTGCCAATCTTGCAGCAATCTCTTCAGTGGTGACTTCTGTGGGTTGTACGGGTTCTTTCGGCTGAATTACTACTTTTCCCGTTGCTGTCTCTTCTGCACTCATGTAATCAGAAACGGTAAGTAATTTTTGGGGACGGCGGTTGAGTGTGGGGCGACAAGCTATCAAACCTTTAGTATACGGATGCTGGGGACTGCTGAAAATTTGCTCAGAAGTACCAGATTCGACAACTTTACCTTTATACATCACCGCTACTTGGTCAGCAATTTCCGAAATTAGCCCCAAGTCGTGGGTGATGAAAATCATTGCCATGTCACGGCTTTGCTGCAATTCTCGCAACAAGTCCAAAATTGTTGCTTGCACCGTCACATCCAAGGCTGTGGTTGGTTCATCGGCAATTAAGATTAATGGGTTGCAAGAAATTGCCATTGCAATCATCACCCGTTGCAACTGACCCCCAGAAAGTTGATGAGGGTAGCGTTCCAGCATGGCTTCTTTGTGTTCTTTAACCAACTGTGCCAACTTTGATGGATCTAGTTTCGATGAATTGCTGTTGGTTTGATGCCAAGTTTCGATATACTGCTGCTGTATCTCCTGATCGCTAGGTAGAAGTTTTACCTCTTGCAGACCTGCGATCGCAATTTGTCGTGCTTGGACTGCTGACACATTTTGATGCCGCATAATCGCTTCTGTTAGCTGAAACCCGATATCATAAACCGGATTGAGCGAACTCATTGGTTCTTGAAAAATCATGGCGATGTCGCCACCCCGATGTAACTGCATTTGCTCAGGAGGCAATGTTACCAAATCTATAGGGTTGGCATTCTCCTGAGGACGAAACCAGATTTCACCGCCAGTCACTATACCGGGAGTTTGCAACAAACCCATCACAGCTAGGGCTGTCACCGATTTACCACTCCCCGATTCTCCCACTATTCCTAGAGTTTCACCTCGATGCAGCCTAAAGGAAATACCATCCAAAGCTCTGACGATATTGCCATCACTGGGAAATTCAACTTGGAGATTGCGAACCTCTAGGACAGTTTCTCTCATAGGAGTTGGGTATGAATATTAACTTAAAATTATTTGGATTTTAACAATTGTTTTGATGTATATGTAAGTAAATTTGGTTTTTACACTTTTTGGCAGTTTCTCACATACTTCCACAATATACACGCATTTGCGATGTAGAACTGGCTGCGATCTCTGCAAATTGCGATCGGCTCATGGTATCCTCTTTTTTCAGAGTTCCAGTGTTTACATAACAGCATTAACCACAGTAACTTGCTACCACGAACAAAACAGCCAGGAGAGCAAATCCGTAAATTGGTTAAGAGGATGTTTGTAAAGTCTAATTTATTACTTACCGGGCGACTAGAAGTCGCGGCTACACAAACAAAACCCACCTCCGTGGGTTAAAAACTCTTGATTTTTTATTAGTCCACGGAGGTGGACTTCGTTTGTGTAGTAGCGAATTCTATTCGCCCAATACTTTTAAAATCGCAGACTTAACCCATAACCAAGTTCTAAACTGTGTTAGGAGCGTGCTAACAATCACCATTAATGGTTCCGAGCGTGACAGTAAATCATCTAGCGATGCCTGCGGCGGGCTACGCCTACGCTAATCGCTGCTTCTGCCCTCCAGAAACATTTGCCGCCAGTCAGCCCAATATTGCATCCTATTTTTGCATAAATTGGCTAAATGTAAGAGGCTGAGGCTTTGGATTTGGAGATTAAAATAGAGTTAGTAAAGGTAGAGTTTACTTGATTAGGAGGTTCTATGATGACTTTACAAGAAATTATTGATTCTATTGAAAGTTTGCCCACAGAAGAACAAGAGTATTTATTTGAGTTTCTTCACCAGCAACGAATTGAGAATCGGCGGGTTGAAATTTTGGCTAATGCTCAGGAAGTGATGCAGGCTTTTAAGGATGGGACAGCTCATAGGGGAAGCGTTGATGATTTGATCGCTGATTTACTCGGAGATGATGATGGAAGTTGTCTGGAGTAGTGGATTTAAGCGGTCTTTTAGGAAGATCACAAAGAAAAACCCGCAATTAAAGAATCAAATTGTTAAGGTATTAAGGCTTTTGGCAGATGATCCATTTACACCGTCTTTGAAGTCTCATAAGTTAACAAGAAATTTGGCGGGTTTGTGGTCTTGTTCTGTTGCTTATGATTGTAGAATTATCTTTAATTTCTCTGAGGATGAGAAGTTGTTAGAAATGGTTATTTTATTGATTGATATTGGCAGCCATGATGAAGTTTATTAAATTGTAAAATAGAGGCTGAAGCTTGGGATTTAGAGATTACAATTTTCCATCCCTAACTGCTCGATACAGAAATCATATTTGATTTATGAAAAAATCTCAGTAGTCTTGTAGGGTGTGTTAGCAGAGCGTAACGCACGCTACTGGCGCTGGGAGGCGAGATATTATTGCTCTCTTGTTCCAGCCACCGAACAAGCGCGAGCGTTAAATACTTTACGTTATATTCACGGCAATCCCAAAGCTGCCCTTAGCGACGCAGTTTTTTCTACGATTTTAGTAACTACGGCACTTATGACGTACCTGCTTTTGTATAGATTCAGGAATTTTGCTACGAGAGGACACAATTTATAGAGCTTGCTGAGTTTGAGCAAGAGACACATTACGAATTGTGCGATTTACAAAGCTTAGGTAGTCATCAATTTCTTCGTAGCAATCAAGTTCTTTTTCTTCTTCTGCACTAAGCGGGGCGTTTTGCTGTTTCACCAATAGTTCTTCAATGCGACTTTGAACAGTGCTGGATGCTCGAAAAACTAGAATACCTTCCTCTAAATCAATCCGAACCGCGCCCTCAATGGGTAGTGTTTTTGGAAGGCTATTAAGTTTCGGTGGTAGAGAAATGGTCATGGCAGTGCCAGGAAATTAATCGATGAGTAATTTTGATTGTAGCTTAATGTGCGATCGCGGATTAAACAGTAAAACATATCCCAAAAAGTACCGAGGCTTTTGTCAGAGAATTGAATTGGTGAAATCAGAGTAGGTAAGCGATGTCTCCTGGAGTTTAGACTAAAAGCGATATGAGAGAACGCAAATCAAATGGAATTAGAGATTAAAAATATTATCTTGTCAGCCTCAAAGCATCCGCGACCTTTAACAATTCTGTAGTATATCTGCTCCAGA